>NZ_JBITSK010000006.1:147309-247283 GCF_044540565.1 Streptomyces sp. NPDC085931 | reverse complement strand
CCCCGCCCGCGGCCTCCCGGGGGCGGGGGGCCCCGCGCACCGCGGGCCGCCGCGGCGGGGGCCCGGCCGGGGGGGGGGGGGCCCCGGGGGGGGGGGGGCGGGGGGGCGGCCGCCGCGCGGGCCGGTCACGGGACGGGCACCTGCCGGGGTGCGGCCGGGGGCCGGTGCGCCAGCTTCTCGCCCTCCACGTCCATGTCGGGCAGGGCGCGGTCGAGCCACCGCGGCAGCCACCAGGCGCGGTCGCCGAGGAGGGCGAAGAGGGCGGGCACGATGGCCATGCGGACGACGAAGGCGTCGAAGAGCACCGCGAGCGCCAGCCCCAGGCCGATCATCCGCACGAAGACGTTGTCCTCCACGATGAACCCGGAGAAGACGCTGGTCATGATGAGCGCCGCCGCGGCGACCACCCGGCCGCCGTGCCGGAAGCCGGTGACGACCGCCTGGGGGGTCGGCTCCCCGTGGACGAAGGCCTCGCGCATCCGGGTCACCAGGAAGACCTCGTAGTCCATGGCGAGTCCGAAGACCACCCCGATCATGATGATCGGCATGGTGCTCATGATCGGGCCCGGCTGGTCCACGCCGACGATGTCGGCGAACCAGCCCCACTGGAAGATCGCCACGACGGCACCGAGCGCCGCGGACACCGACAGCAGGAATCCGAGGGCGGCCTTCAGCGGCACGGTGAGGGAGCGGAAGACGAGGACCAGCAGCAGGAAGGCGAGGCCCACCACGAGCGCGAGATACGGAAGCAGCGCGTCGTCGAGGGTCCGGGAGAAGTCGAGGAACATGGCCGTCTGCCCGCCGACCAGGATCTCGGCGTCGTGGGTGCGCGCGAAGCCGGACAGGTCGTCGCGCAGCTTCTCGACCAGCTGCCGGGTCCGGTCGTCCGTGGGCCCTTCCTCCGGCACGACGTTGATGATCGCGGTGTCGCCCGACGTGTTGGGCACGACCGGGCCCACCTCGGCGACTCCGGGTTCGCTGGACAGTTCGGCGGCGACGTCCTTGCCGACGCCGCGTGCCCCGTCCGCCGCGACGGTGACCAGCAGGGGACCGTTGAAACCGGGGCCGAAGGACTGCGACAGCATGTCGTAGGCCTTGCGCTGGGTGGTGTCGGGGGCCATGGTGCCCTCGCCGGGCAGGCCCAGTTCCAGCCGGGTCGCGGGCACGGCGACCGCACCGAGGCCGACCACGCCGACCAGCAGCACGACGAGCGGGCGGCGCAGGACGAAACCCGCCCAGCGGGAACCGAGGTTCGGCCGCTGCCGGGCCGCCGCCCGGTCGGCCTTGCGCTGCCGGCGCTCGGACAGCGGCTTGCCCGTGATCAGGTGCCGGTCGGCGCGGCGCAGCACCCGGACCGGGGCGAAGCCGAGCAGCGCGGGGACGAAGGTCACCGCGACCAGTACGGCGATCAGGACGGTGCCGGCCGCCGCCAGACCCATCTTGGTGAGCATCGGGACGTTGACGACGGCGAGGCCGGCGAGGGCGACGATGACGGTGAGGCCGGCGAAGACCACGGCCGAGCCGGCGGTGCCGACCGCCCGCGCCGCGGCCTCCTCCCGGTCCAGGCCCTCCAGCAGCTCGGTGCGGTAGCGGGAGACGATGAACAGGGCGTAGTCGATGCCGACGGCCAGGCCGATCATCAAGGCCAGGGTGGTGCTGGTGGAGGAGAGGCCGAGGGTGCTGCCGAGGGCGCCGATGGCGCTGACGCCGATGCCCACCCCCATCACGGCGGTGAGCAGGGGCATGCCCGCCGCCACCAGTGAGCCGAAGGTCACCAGCAGGATCAGGGCGGCGACGGCGACGCCGATGCTCTCGGCGGTGCCGCCGGCCGCCTGCTCCACGGGGACGGCGTCGCCGCCCATCTCGACCGTGAGCCCGCGCGCGCGGCCGTCGTCGGCGGCTTCGAGGAGGGCGTCGTGCGCCGTGTCGGACACCTCCAGCGCGCTCACCTCGTAGGTGACGACCGTGTAGGCGGTGGTGGCGTCCTCGCTGACGGCGTCCGACGCGAACGGATCGGTGGCCGCGGCCACCTGGGGGGCCTTCTTCAGGTCGGCGACGAGCGCGGCGACGCTTCTGCGGACCTCCGGATCGGTGACCTTGCCGCCGCCCGGCGCGCGGAGCGCGACCCGGGCCGAGGCTCCGTCGGCGCCGGCGGCCGGGAACTTCTCGTTCAGCAGGTCGACGGCCCGCTGCGACTCCGTACCCGGCATGGAGAAGGTGTCGGCGGGCGGAGGCGGCGCGGTCGAGGCCGCGGCGCCGGCACCGCCGAGGACGAGGAACCACAGCAGGACGGTGAGGCCTCGCCGCCGGAAGGCGAAGCGGCCGATGCGGTAGAGCAAGGTGGCCAAGGCGATTCAACTCCGGTGAGTGCGGACGATCGGCGGCACGCCGAACCAGCGCCATGATGACATCATCTGGCGCCACGTCTAGCACCGGATTGCGCCACCCTGGCGCAACACCGACGGCATCGAGGCAACGGCAGCCCAATGACCAGGAGACACCGCAGTTCACCGGGTGCGCATGGAACCGCCTTCGACCTCGGCGTGCGCGCCTCGCGCCCGACCCCCGCAGCGACGGGGCTTGCCATGGAGCCAAACAGGTGCCATGATGACACCACCGCGCCACCACGGCTCGGTGCCGTACGCGCGGGCCCCGGAGAGACATATCCCCCGGTCTCCGGGGCCCGCGTCTACGCCTTCTCCACGAGGTTCCGGACGGGCCGCAGCGCGTCCCGCAGGCCCGCCAGCACGGCGGGCTCCTGGGCCCGGAGATAGAAGTGCCCGCCCGGCAGGACCAGCAGCCGGAAGGCACCCCTGGTCACCTTTGCCCAGCCGCGCATCTGCTCCGGGGTCACCTCGGAGTCGTCCTCGCCGGTGTAGCCGTACACCGGGCAGTCCAGCGGCGGGTGGTCGCCCCCGGTGTACTCGTCCACCATCCGGTAGTCGGCGCGGATCGCCGGCATCAGGACCTCGCGCAGTTCCGGCTCCGCGAAGACCGCGGCCCTGCTCTCGTCGAAGCGCACGAGCCCCTCGACGATCTCCTCGTCCGTGCCGAACAGGCGGCGCCGGCCGTCCAGCAGTTGCGGCGGGCGCCTGCCGGACACGCACAGGGCGGCCGGCGGACGCCCCAGCGCGTGCAGGCGCACCGCCACCTCGTGGGCCACCGAGGCGCCCATGCTGTGGCCGAACAGCACCAGCCGGTGCCGCGACAGCTCGTCGAGTGCCTCCGTCACCTCGTCCGCCAGGGCCTCCAGCCCGGACGGGAACGGATCGCCGAGCCGGTCCTCGCGGCCCGGGTACCGCACGGCGAGCACGCCGACATCGGACGGCAGCCGCGCGCTCCAGCCGCCGTACGCGCTCGCCCATCCGCCGGCGTGCGGGAAGCAGACGAGCTTCGTCGCGCACCCGTCGTCGTCGTGGAAGCGGCGTATCCACCGTTCTTCGGCCAGGCTGCTCATCGCGTTCCCCTCGTCGGTCGGGCGTTCAGAGGAAGTCGCCACCGACCTCGGCGGGAACGGCGACCGGACTTCCGGCGATCCGCCCGGCACGCCGGGCGACGATCGAATCGGCTATCTCGCCGCTGCGGACGGCGATGTTCGACAGCAGCGAGGATGTCAGCCCGTGGCTGTGCTCGGTGCCGCCCTGCAGGTAGATGCCGCACCTCAACTCCGGGTCGGTGACGACACGGTAGTCCCGCTCGACGCGGTAGCGGCCGGCACCGTCGCGCACGCAGTAGCGGTCGAGCTCGCCGAGCAGGCCCGTGGGCTCCATGCCCTTGTACCCCGTCGCGCAGACGAGGGCGTCGCAGTCGAGTTCACGGACCTCGGCCTCGGGCCCCACCTGGAGGGAGACACGCGTCTCGGCGCCCACGCGCTTGACGCCGGTGACCCGCGTCAGGTTCAGGAACTGCAGCCGCTTGAACCCGCGCACCTCGTCGTCGTACGCCCTGCGGTACAGGTCCCGGATCACCTCGTCGTCGACGACCGAGTAGTTGGTGTTGCGGTGGTAGCGCCAGAACGCCTCACGGGCTTGGTCGGTGCCGAAGTAGTAGTCGTCGACGGCGCCGGGGTCGAAGATCTGGTTCGCGAAGGGCGTGTCGTCCGCGACCGAGTACCCGTAGGAGGGGATGACCGAGTACACCTCGGCGTGCGGGAGTTCGTCGTAGAGGAAGCGGGTGATCTCGGCGGCGCTCTGGCCGGCCCCGACCACCGCCACCCGGCGCAGCGCCGACGGGTCCATCCGGCGGTACTTGTCGAGGAACTCCGAGCTGTGCCACACCCGTTCGTCCCGCTCGGTGCCCTCGGGCATGCTCGGGACCAGGCCCGTGGAGACCACCACGTTCCGCGTCTCGATCACGCGCCCGGCCCGGTGCTGCCCGTCCGCGATCTCCAGCCGCAGGCGGTCGTCCTGCGGGACGTCGCCCGGGACGAGCCGGATCGACGTCACCTCCGAGCCGTAGCGGACCCGGTCGGCGACGCGGGCCTGCGCCCACTCCAGGTACTGGTGGAACTCCTCGCGGGTGGGGAAGAAGTCCTGGTTGTTGACGAACTGCGGGAGCCGCCCCGAGGCGTGCAGGAACGCGACGAAGCTGTAACTCGACGTCGGATTGCGGAAGGTGACCAGGTCCTTGAGGAAGGAGATCTGCATGGTCGCCGACGGCAGCAGCATGTTGCGGTGCCAGCCGAAGGAGGACTGGCGCTCCAGGAACAGGGCGCTGACCTCCCCCTCCTGACCGCTCGTCCAGTGTTCCCGCAGGGCGATGGCGAGCGACAGGTTGGACGGACCGAACCCGATGCCGACCACGTCGTGGATGTGGTGTTCACGCTGACTCATAGAGGACTCTCCCGCTGGCATGGCGGCGCGATGCGCCGTCCGCATCGTCGACCGGTGATCTTCCGCGCCCAGCAGAACCGACGTGGGGGCGGGCTGTGACGTCCCTCGGGAGCCGCCGGCCCGGTGCGGCACGAGGGGCCTTCACGCGCCGGACACGGCCGGCGTCTGTCCCGTCGGCGGGACAGCGAAGTCGTCTCCTCCCATTGTCCCGGGCCGGACGGGGAGGGGGAATGGGCGGCGGTCCGCCCGCGCGCTCACAGCACCTGGCCGTCCTTGGTCCGCCGGCGCAGAGCGGGCCGGCTCGACGGGGCCACGTCCCCCCACAGGTCCGAGAGACCGGCGATGGTGCGCGCCGCGAACAGCTTGCGGATGGACACCTCCTGGTTCAGCTCGGCGCGGATCAGGCCGACCAGGCGGATCGCCCGCAGCGAGTTGCCGCCGATGTCGAAGAAGTCGTCGTCGATGCCGACCCGCGCCACCTCCAGCACGTCGGCGAACGCCCCGGCCAGGACCCGCTCGGTGTGGTTGCGCGGCGCCCGGTAGGAGTCGCCGCCGGACCACGGCTCCGGCAGGGCCGCACGGTCCGTGCGTCCGTCCGCGGTGACCGGCAGACGGTCCAGCACCACGAACACCGACGGGACCATCGCCTCCGGCAGCCGCCCGGCGGCGAACGCGCGGAGCTCCTCGGCCGTCGGGGCGGCCGCACCGCCCGCGACCACGTAGGCCACCAGCCTGTCCTGCCCGGCCTCGTCCCGTGTGACCTCGGCGAGCACCCGGGCCACCGCGGGGTACTCGGCCAGGGCGTCCTCGACCTCGGCCGGCTCGATGCCGAAACCGCGTACGTCCGCCCGGGCGCCGGCCCGTCCCACGTACGCGAAGCGGCCCTCCTCGTCCCGGCGCACCCGGTGCCCCGTCCGGTACATGCGCCCGCCGGGCGGGCCGAACGGGCAGGCCACGAAGTGCGCGGCCGTCTGCCCGGGCCGCCCCGGACGGCCGCGCGCCACGCCGGGCCCGGCCAGGTACAGCTCCCCCGCCACCCCGGGCGGGACCGGCACCAGCCCCGGGCCCAGGACGTGCGGCACCGTGTGGTCCAGGGGCCTGCCGCCGGCGGGTGCCGAGTGGCCGGGCGCCTCGGCGGCCGGGGGATGCCGCACGGCGAACGAGGCCGCCTCGACCGGGCCGTGGACGTCGACGACCGTCAGGTCCGGGCAGGCCTCGCGGACGCGCCGCACCGCGGCCGGCGGGACACGCTCCCCACCGGTCCACACCTCCCGCAGCCCGGCCAGGCGTTCGGGACGGTCGGCCGCGAGCGCCGAGAAGACGTCCGCGGTCAGCCGTACGGTGGTGATCTGGTGGGTCTCCCGCAGTGCGGGCAGGGCGTCGGCGTCCAGTTCGCCCGGCGGGGCCGGCACGATCCGGCCGCCGTGGACCAGCGGCGCCCAGACGTCGAGGGCGGCCGCGCCGGCGGTGATCGGGGCGTGCCACAGCACGGTCCCGCCGGCCCCGTCGCGCCAGTGGCGGTCCAGGACGAACCGCTCCAGGGTGCGGTGCGTGACGGCGACTTCGGCGACCGAACCGTCCGGTGCCGGACCGGGGAGCACGGCCAGCAGCCGGCCGGGGTGCGGCGCCGGCAGGGCGGTGTCCGTCCCGTCGTCGCCGGTCTCGGCGCACAGCTCGTCCAGGAGCAGGACCGTGCGCTGCGGACCGGCCGGGAGCGCCGCGGCGGTCGCGGCGTCGGTGAGCAGGACGCCGGGCCCGGCCGCGGTGCCGCCCCACGCCGGACCCGCGGGGTCGACGGGCAGATAGGCGCCGCCCGCGCGCACCACCCCCAGCAGGGCGACGACCAGTTCCACCGACCGGGGCAGCGCGACCGCCACGACCGTCTCGGGGCCGACCTGCCGGGCGTGCAGCGCCCGGGCCAGGTGGCCGGAGCGCTCGGCGAGTTCGCCGTACGTCACCGTGGTGTCGCCGGACACCATCGCGACGGCGCCGGGGGCGCGGGCGGCCTGGTGGTCGAACAGGTCGAGGACCGTCGCCCCCGGCAGGGACGTGCCGGTGCCCTCCGCCACCGGCGGCCGGTGCCGCTCGGTGCCGCGCAGCGCGCGCAGGGCACCGACCGGGGTCTGCGCGGGGGCGGCCAGGACGGCCCGGACGTGGTCGAGCAGGTCCTCTCCGACGGCACGCAGCTCGGCCCGGGAGTACAGGTCCGCCGGGGCGTCGAGCCGCAGGAACAGGTCGCTGTCGGGGCTCCCGTCGGTGCAGAAGCCGATCGACAGTTCGTCGAAGGTGCCGGTGGTCGCGGAGAAGTAGCGCGCCGGGTGCCCGCCGAAGCGGAGCTGTTCCACGAAGTCCACGACGTTCAGCACCGCCCCGAAGCTGCCCCGGCCGCTGAGGACGGTGCCGCACGCGCGCTGGATGTCGGAGTAGTGGCAGCCGGTCTGCCCGAAGACCTCGTACGTCTCGTCGACCACCGCGTCGGCGATCCGTGCGAACGGCGCTCCGAGCGGCACGCTCATCCGCAGCGGCACCACGTTGACCGCGAGACCGGGGGTCCGGCCCGCCGCCCCCGCGCGGTTCCCCACGGCCAGCGACAGGAGGAACTCGGGGCGGTCGCAGCGGTGGCGCAGGAAGACGGCGGCGGCCGCGGTCAGCAGCGAGGACATCCACACGCCGAGGGACTTGGCGGTCTCGGTCCAGGCATCCGCCTCGGCCCGTGGGACGGTCAGCGTCCGGCTCACCATGCCGATGGCCCCGGCCACCTCCGACCAGCGGTCGGCGCCGCTCAGCGGCTCGGAGAGCCGGGCGCGCCGGGCGTCGGACAGGGCCACGCCCGGCACCTGTGCGGGCGGGGGCGCGTCCGCCAGGTGGGCGCGCCAGAACGCGGTGTCCTCGGCAGCCTTCCCTGAGGCGGTGTAGTCCTCGGCCAGGGCCGCGTAGGAGGCGACGTCCCACGGGTGGGCGGGGTCGGGCACCGGGGAGCCCGCCGCCAGCGCGGTGTACACCTCGGCGATGCGGCGCGACAGCAGACCGCCGGCGCCGTAGCCGTCCGAGACGAGGTGGTGGTAGGAGATCACCACCAGGGAGCTGGCCGGGGCGAGGGTGACCACGCCGAGCCGCAGGAGCAGGTCCCGCTCCAGGTCGTAGGGGAGGCGCACCATGCGGGCCAGTGCCTCGCGCGCGGCCTGCTCGGGGTCGGTCTCACCGCTCAGGTCGAGGTGGAAGGGCCGCCAGTCGCCGAGTTCCCGGGGGACCATGCGCAGGCCGCCGCCGTCGTCGAGGAAGGTGACCCGCAGGACCTCCGCCTCGTCCAGCACGCGCAGCATGGCCGCTTCCATGACCGGGATGTCCAGTTCACCGTCCACCTCCCACATGGCCAGCGCGTGATTGAGCAGGTCGGGCGCCATCTGCTGCGCCAGCCACATTCCTTGGTGCGCGGACGACGCATCGAACGAAGGCACGCGAATCAACCCCTCGGCACAGGCCATGGAACGGAACGAACGGATGGAACGGGACGAACGGAACTACCGGAGTGAACGGACCGCACGGAACGTACGGACGGGGCAGGGACCGCGGGCCCGGCAGGGCGCGCGGTGTCACGCGGGGTCGCCTTCGGCCAGGGTGGACAGGATGTGCCGGGCGATCAGCCGCGGAGACGGGTGGCGCAGCACCAGGTTCGCGCGGAGCTTGAGTCCCGTGCTCGCGGCGAGGCGTTTGCTCAGTTCGACCGAGAGCAGCGAGTCGAACCCGAACTGCCGGAACTCCCCGTCGGGGTCCAGGGCGTCGGCCGAGGCGTGGCCGAGGACGGCTGCGGCCCGGTCGAGGACGTGGCCGAGGACGATCGCCTCCGCGTCGCCGCCGGACCGGCCGGCCAGCAGCTCCGGCAGAGCGACCGGGGCGCCGTCGGCGGGGGCCTGGTCCGTCGCCGGGGGCAGTTCCACCGTCACGGCCGGGTGCGCGGAGCTCAGCCAGTAGCGCTGCCGGTCGAAGGCGTAGGTCGGCAGTTCCACGCGCCGCCCCCCGCCGACCAGAGCCTCCCAGTCCACGCGCCCGCCGCGGACGTGCAGTCGGGCCAGCGAGTCCAGCACGGCGTCGGCCTCCTGCCGGTCGCGCCGGGTGGAGGACAGGACCACGGCGTCGTCCAGGTCCTCCACCATCTCCTGCACCGGATAGGTCAGTACGGGATGGGGGCTCATCTCCACGAACACCCGGAACCCGTCGTCGGCCAGCTGCCGCACGGAGGTCTCGAAGCGGACGGTCTCGCGCAGATTGGCGTACCAGTAACCGGCGTTCAGTTCCGCGGTGTCCGTCCTGCGGCCGTGCAGGGTGGAGTAGAAGGGCAGCGCGGACGTCCTCGGGGTCACGCCGGCGAGCCGGCCGAGCACCTGGTCGCGGACCCGGGCGACCTGCGGCGAGTGGGAGGCGTAGTCCACGGCTATCCGCCGGGCCTGGACGCCCTCGGCGGTCATCTTCCCGACGAACTCGTCGAGGGCCTGCGGTTCCCCCGACACCACCACCGAGCGGGGGCCGTTGACGACGGCGAGGCTCACCCGGTCGCCCCAGGGTGCCAGGCGCGCCCGGACCAGGTCCGCGGACTCCGTGACGGACGCCATGCCGCCGTGGCCGACGAGAGCGGTCAGGGCGCGGCTGCGCAGCGCCACGACCCTGGCGGCGTCGCGCAGGGACAGCGCGCCGCACACGTGGGCGGCGGCGATCTCGCCCTGGCTGTGCCCGATCACCGCGGCCGGTTCGACACCCCAGGACCGCCACAGGGCGGCCAGGGAGACCATGACCGAGAACAGGGCCGGCTGCACCACGTCGACCCGGTCCAGCGTGGGTGCCCCCTCGGCGCCGTGCACCACGTCGAGCAGCGACCAGTCGGTCCACTCGGCCAGGGCGTCCGCGCACGCGTCGAGGGAGCGGGCGAACTCCGGGAACGCGGCGTACAGCTGCCGTCCCATGCCGGCCCACTGCGAGCCCTGGCCGGGGAACATGAAGGCGACCGGGCCGAGGTCGGCGGCGACCCCGCGCACCACTGCGCCGGCGTCGGTTCCGTCGCGCAGCGACGCCAGGCCGCTCAGCAGTTCCCGCCGGTCGCGGCCGAGGACGACCGCGCGGTGCGCGAAGCGCGAGCGGCCGGAGACCAGCGACCAGGCGGTATCGGCGAGGTCCGTGCCGGCGGCGGCGAAGTCGTGCAGCCGGCCCGCCTGCCGTGCCAGGGCCGCCGCGTCCCTGCCCGAGACGACCCACGGCACGAGGCCACCGGCCGGGGCCGGGCCGGGGCCGCCCCGCTCCGCCGGCTCCCGCAGGGGCTCCTCGAGGATGACGTGGGCGTTGGTGCCGCTGACGCCGAACGACGACACGCCGGCCAGGCGGGGACCGTCCCGCTCGGGCCACGCGCGCCCCTCCTCCAGCAGCCGCACCGCCCCGGACGACCAGTCGACGTGCCGGGAGGGCGTGTCCACGTGCAGTGTCTTCGGCAGCCAGCCGTGGCGCATGGCGAGCACGGCCTTGATGACGCCGCCGACCCCGGCCGCGGCCTGGGCGTGGCCGATGTTGGACTTGAGGGATCCGAGCCACAGCGGCCGGTCGCGCTCCCGGTCCTGCCCGTAGGCCGCCAGTAGGGCGCCCGCCTCGATGGGGTCGCCCAGGACGGTCCCGGTGCCGTGCGCTTCGACCAGGTCGACCTGCGCGGCGGAGACGCGCGCGTTGGCCAGGGCCGTGCGGATCACCTGCTCCTGCGCCAAGCCGTTGGGGGCGGTCAGCCCGTTGCTGGCCCCGTCCTGGTTCACCGCGCTGCCGCGCAGGACGGCCAGCACCGTGCGGCCGTTGCGCCGGGCGTCGGAGAGCCGTTCGAGGAGCAGGACGCCGGCGCCCTCCGCCCAGCCGGTGCCGTCGGCCCCGTCCGCGAAGGCCCTGCACCGCCCGGTGGGGGACAGCGCCCGCTGCCGGGAGAACTCCACGAAGATCGCGGGGGTGGGCATCATCGACGCCCCGCCCGCCAGCGCGAGCGAGCACTCCCCCGAGCGCAGCGACTGCGCCGCCATGTGCAGGGCGACCAGCGACGACGAGCAGGCGGTGTCCAGGGACACCGCCGGTCCGGTCAGGCCCAGGTGGTAGGCGACCCGGCCGGACGCGACGCTGAGGGCGCTGCCGTACAGCAGATGGCCCTCCAGTTCGCCGTGCTGCGCCTCCAGGAAGCGCCAGCCGTACTCGGAGGAGCTGACGCCGGTGAAGACGCCGACGTCGGTGCCGCGCACGTCGGCGGGGACGATGCCGGCCCGTTCGAAGGCCTCCCAGGAGGTCTGCAGCAGCAGCCGGTGGTGCGGGTCGACCGTCAGCGCCTCGCGCGGGCTGATGCCGAAGAACCCCGCGTCGAAGTCCGCCACGCCGTCCAGGAAGCCTCCCTCGTGGGTGCAGGAACGGCCCACGGCGGCGGGGTCCGGGTCGTAGACGTCGCGCCAGCCGCGGTCCTGCGGGAACTCGTCCACGGCGTCGACGCCGTCGCGCACCAGGGTCCACAGGTCCTCGGGCGACGAGACGCCTCCCGGGTAGCGGCACGCCATCGCGACCACGGCGATCGGCTCGGTGTGCCGGGCCTTCAGTGCCTCGTTCTCCTGGCGGAGGCGGTCGCGCTCGTGCAGCAGGGTGCGCAGTGCGCGCTGCACCCGGTCCGCGTCGTTCGCGCCGTCCGCGGTGCGGTCTGCGGAGTCGTCCATGTCACTTCCCCGTCTCGTCCAGGGCCAGGTCGACCAGGGCGTCGATGTCGAGACCCGTCAGCGCCGCCGCGCCCGGGCCGTCCTGCGGGTCGTGCCCGGCCTCGGGGCCGGGCCGGGCGGGGCCGGCGCAGGCCAGCACCGGTTCGAGCAGCCCCGCCTCGCGCAGCCGGTCGATCGGGACGGTCCGCAGCACCTCCCGGATCGCGGCGTCCTCGTCCGGTTCGGTCCGGGCCGCCGGGCGCACCAGGCCGCTCAGGTGCAGCCCCAGTTCGCGCGGCGTGGGGTAGCTGAAGACCAGGGTGGTCGGCAGGCGCAGTCCGGTCGCGGCGCCCAGGCGGTTGCACAGTTCGACCGAGGTGAGCGAGTCGAATCCCATGGGCGTGAACGCCTGGTCCGCGTCGACGGCCGTGCCGGAGGGGTGCCCCAGCACCAGGGCGACCTGGTCCCGGACGAAGTCGAGGACGGCGGTCTGCGCCTCGTGCTCCGGGAGCGCGGCCAGGGCGGCGGGCAGTCCGGGTGCGAGGGCCCGCTCGGGGGCGGCCGTCCGGGGGCGGCGGGCCCGGCCCGCGTCGGCCGTCTCGCGCAGCAGGGGCGGCCGTTCGTCGCGCGGCAGGGCGCGCAGCGCGGCGAGGTCCAGCCGGGCCGGGACGAGGACCGGCGCGCCGTGCGCGCACGCCGCGTCGAACAGGTCCAGCGCGTCGGGGGTCGGCATGGCGGCGACACCCATCCGCCTCACCCGCGACAGGTCGGCCTGGTCCAGATGCCCGGTCATGCCGCTGCGCTGCTCCCACCAGCCCCAGCCCAGCGACGTGCCGGGAAGGCCGGCGGCCCTGCGGCGCACCGCCAGGGCGTCCAGGAAGCCGTTGGCCGCGGCGTAGGCGGCCTGTCCCGCGGCGCCGAGCGTGCCGGCGAGCGCGGAGAACAGCACGAACGCGCTCAGCGGGCGCCCGCGGGTCAGTTCGTCGAGGTGGGCCGCGCCGCCGGCCTTGGCGCGCAGCGCCCGGTCGAGCCCGTCCGCGGTGAGCGCTGCGACGGTGCCGTCGGCCAGTTCCCCGGCCGTGTGCACGACCGCGGTCGGCGCAGCGGGCAGGCCGGCGAGCAGCTCCGCCACCGCGGCCCGGTCCGAGACGTCGCACTCCACGACCTTCACCGTCGCGCCCGCGGCCACGAGGTCCGACACCAGCGCGGCGGCTCCCTCGGCGGCCATGCCGCGGCGGCTGGCCAGCACCAGGCTGCGCACCCCGCGCGCCGTCACGAGATGGCGCGCCACCAGCGATCCCACGCCCCCGGTCCCGCCGGTGACCAGGACGGTCCCGCCGCCGAAGTCGTCGGCCAGCTCCAGGACGAGCTTGCCGGTGTGCCGTCCCTGGCTCATCTCGCGGAACGCGCCGCGGGCGTCGCGGACGTGCCGGACGGAGACCGGGTTGAAGCGCAGCCGCTCCTGGGCGAACAGGTCCATGACGGCCCGGAACATCGCGTGGATCCGGTCCGGGCCCGCCTCGTAGAGGTCGAAGGCCTGGTAGGTGACGCCCGGGTGGTCGGCCGCGACCCGGGCGGGGTCGCGGATGTCGGTCTTGCCCATCTCGATGAAGCTGCCGCCGGCGGGGAGCAGGGTCAGCGAGGCGTCGACGTGGGCGTGTGCGAGGGAGTTCAGCACGACGTCCACGCCGCGGTCGCCGGTGGCCCGCCGGAAGGCGGTGGCGAACTCCAGGTCCCGCGAGGAGGCGAGGTGGTCGTCGTCCAGCCCCATGGCCCGCAGGGCGGGCCATTTGGCGGGGCTCGCGGTGGCGTACGTCTCGGCGCCGATGTGCCGCGCCAGCTGGACGGCGGCCATGCCGACACCGCTGGCCGCGGCGTGGATGAGGATCCGTTGCCCCTTCTCCAGCCCGGCGAGGTGCACGAGCGCGTGGTACGCGGTGAGGAAGGCGCCCGGCACGGACGCCGCCTCCGCGTGGCTCCAGCCGTCGGGGACGGGGACGAGCAGGCGGTGGTCGGCCACGGCCACACGGCCGAAGGCGCCGGTGAAGATGCCGGTCACCCGGTCGCCCGGGGTCAGGCCCGGCACGTCGTCCGCCACCTCCAGGACGGTCCCGGAGCCCTCGCTGCCGAGTCCGGCGTCGATGGCGGTCCGTTCCACCAGGCCGAGGGCGATGGTGACGTCGCGGAAGTTGAGCCCCGCGGTGTGCACGGCGACCCGTACCTGCCCGCTGGTGAGGGGCGCCTCGACTTCGGGGCAGGGGACCCAGGCCAGGTTCTCCAGTGTCCCCTTGTCCGGGATGCCGAGCCGGTGGGGTCCGGGCGGGGGCGGCTCGATCCGGCCGTGCGCGGGCGCGGCCGGTGCCAGGCGGGGGGCGAGGCACTGCCCGTCGCGCAGGGCCAGTTGGTCCGCGTCGAGGGCGAGCGCGTCCGGGAGGCGGTCCCAGGAGCTCTGCTCGTCGTCGATGTCCACCAGCCGGAACCGGCCGGGGTGTTCGGTCCGGGCGGAGCGCAGCAGGCCCCAGGCGGAGGCGCCCTGGAGGCTCCCGCCGCCCTGGAGGCCGCCGGTGTCCTGGGCCAGGCGCGTGAGGAGGACCAGGGTGGCCCCGGCGCAGCGTTCGTCGGCGAGGAACCGCTGGACCGCGTCGAGGACGCGCAGGCCGGTGCGGCGGACCGCGCCGAGCGGACCGGCGTCCCCGGCCGCGCCGGGGCCGTCGGGGGCGTCAGTGCGGTCGGTGCCGTCGGTGCGATCGGTGCCCTCGGTGCCGTCGGGGGCCGCTTCGGGGTCGTGCGGGCCGTCGTCGTCCAGGCAGAGGACGATCTGCGCGGGCTCCGCGCCCGTGAGGGCACCGCCCGACACGGCGTCCTCCAGGGACCGGCACCGCACGGCGGACGGGCCGGCCGCACCGGCGGCCCGGGCCGCCAGGCCGTCCGGCGCACCGACGACGATCCGCGTCCCGCCGGTGGCCGGGCCCGCGCCCGGCGGGACCGGCTGCCACTCCACCGCGAACAGCGCGGACCCGTGCGCGCCGCGCCCCGCGCGGACCTGCTCGGGGCCGGCCGGCCGGAAGGTCAGCGCACCGATGCGGGCGACCGTCCGCCCCTGATCGTCGGCGACCAGCACGGACACCGCGCCGTCCCCGGCCGGGGAGATCCGCACCCGCACGGCCGGGCCGCATTCCCCGGCCGCGTCGACCCCGCTCCACGAGAAGGGCATCCAGCCCCTGGCACCGTCCACGGCGATGACCTCGCCGGCCACCACCGCGTGCAGCACGGAGTCCAGCAGCGCGGGGTGCAGGGCGAAGCCGTCGCCGGCCGGCGTGCCGTCCGTCCGCGGCAGCGTCGCGGTCGCGAAGAGGTCCTCACCCCGCCGCCACACCTCGCGCAGGCCGCGGAACGCGGGGCCGTAGTCGAAGCCGGCGTCCGCGAAGGAGTCGTACAGCTGCGTGATGTCGATCCGCCCCGCGCCGGGCGGGGGCCACACGGCGAGCGGCGCCGCGTCCTCGCCGTCCCCGAAGCCGGGTGCCGCGGCGGGCGCCAGACGGCCCGTCACGTGCCGGGTCCAGCCACCGGGTGCCGGGCCGTCCTCGCCGGAGTGCGAGAAGACCTCCAGCGGGCGGCGTCCCGTCTCGTCGGCGGCGCCGGCGACGATCCGCACCCGCACCTCCCCGGAGTCCGGCACGACCAGGGGCACTTCGAGGGAGAGTTCCTCGACGGCGGGTGCGCCGGCCCGGCGGCCCGCCGACAGGGCGAGGTCCAGGTGGGCCGTCGCCGGTACGACGACCGCGCCGAACACGGTGTGGTCGGCCAGCCAGGCCTGCGTCCGCAGGGACCACCGGCCGGTGAGGACGACCTCGCCGGTGCCGGGGAGGTCGACCTCGGCTCCGAGCAGCGGGTGATCGGCCGCGCTGAGCCCGGCGGCGGACAGGTCCGACCGGCCCGCGACGGCCCGGAAGTCCAGCCAGTAGCGCTGCCGCTGAAAGGCGTACGTCGGCAGGTCCACCGCTCCGCCCGCCGGGAGCAGGGCGCCGAGGTCCACGTCCACGCCCCGCACGTGCAGCCGGGCCAGTGCCGCGACGAACGCCTCCCGCGGTGCGCGGTCCCGGCGCGACACCGGTACGACCAGCACGTCGTCGGCGCCCTCGTGGGCGAAGGCCTCCTGGGTGAGGCCCGCCAGCGCGGAGCCGGGGCCCACGTCGACGAAGACGTCCGCGCCGGACTCGCGGGCGTGCCGCAGCGCCTCGTGGAAGCGGACGGGTTCGCGCACGTGGCGCACCCAGTGCGCGACGGACGTCAGCTCCCCGGCGGTGGCCTCGCGGCCCAGCAGGGACGAGACCACGGGGATCCGCGCGGCGCCGCCGCCGAGTTCGCCGAGGGAGGCCGCGAAGGCGTCCAGGACGGGGTCCATCAGCGGGGAGTGGAACGCGTGACCGACGGCGAGCAGCTTCGCGGAGGTTCCGCCCGCGACCAGCCGGTCGCGCAGGGCGTGGACCTGGTCGCGGACGCCCGAGACGACGACCGACGCGGGGCCGTTGACGGCGGCGACGCCCACCCGGTCGTAGCCGGCGAGCAGGGCCCGCACCTCGTCCTGCGGTGCCCGTACGGCCAGCATCGCGCCGGGCTCCCGGACGGTCTGCATGATCCTGCCGCGGGCGGCCACGAGCCGGGTGGCACCGTCCAGGTCGAGGGCGCCGCTGACGTGGGCGGCGGCGATCTCGCCGACCGAGTGGCCGATGAGCCGGCCCGGGGGCGGGCCGTAGTGCGTGATCAGGCGGTACAGGGCGACCTGGAGGGCGAACAGCGCCGGCTGGGCGAGGTCGGTGCGGTCGGTCAGGTCGTCGGCGGGCCGGTCGGACAGCAGCAAGGGCTGGAGGGCGAAGGGCAGATGGGCGTCGAAGCGGGCGCACACCTCGTCGAGGCTCCGGGCGAAGACCGGGAAGGCGTCGTACCAGCGTGCCGCCGCGCCGGCCCAGCGGGAGCCCTGCCCGGGGAACAGGAAGACGGTGCCGCCGCTTTCCCCGGCGATCCCGCGCACCACGTCGGCGGACTCGGTGCCCTCGCCGAGCGCCGTGAGACCGCGCAGCACATCGTCGCGCTCGTGGCCGAGCACCACCGCGCGGTGCTCGAACCGGGCCCGGGTCGACGCCAGCGAGCGTCCCACGGCGGCGATGTCGGCCCGCGGGTCGGCGAGTGCGAAGCCGTGCAGCTTGCGCGCCTGGGCCCGCAGCGCCCCGGCGGAACGCGCGGAGACGATCCACGGCACCACCGTGGCCTGCTCCGCGGCCTGCCCCGTCGGGCGGCCGGCGGTGGACGCGCCCCCGGCGGGTGCCTCGCCGGCCGGCTCGTCCGCGGCGGCGGGCGTCACCTCGGCGGGGGCCTCCTCCAGGATCAGGTGCGCGTTGGTGCCGCTGGCGCCGAAGGCGGACACCCCCGCCCTTCGGGGGCGGCCCGGGGCACTGGGCCACTGCATGGCCCCGGTCAGCAGTTCCACCGCCCCGGCCGACCAGTCCACATGGGTGCTGGGGCGGTCCACGTGCAGGGTCTTGGGCATGGTCCGGTGCCGCATCGCCATGATCATCTTGATGACCCCGCCGACGCCGGCGGCCGCCTGCGCGTGGCCGATGTTGGACTTCAGCGATCCCAGCCACAGCGGCCGGTCGCGCTCGCGGTCCTGCCCGTAGGTGGCGAGCAGCGCCTGCGCCTCGATCGGGTCGCCCAGCCTGGTCCCCGTGCCGTGTGCCTCCACCACGTCGACGTCGCTCGCCCGCACCCGGGCGTTGGCCAGCGCGGCGCGGATCACCCGCTGCTGCGACGGGCCGTTGGGCGCGGTCAGGCCGTTGGACGCGCCGTCCTGGTTGATCGCCGAGCCCCTGATCAGCGCCCAGACGCGGCGTCCGTTGCGCCGCGCGTCCGACAGCCGCTCCAGGACCAGGACCCCGGCGCCCTCGGAGAACCCGGCGCCGTCCGCCGTGTCGGAGAACGCCTTGCACCGGCCGTCGGGCGCGAGTCCGCGCTGCCGGGACATCTCACGCAGGACCTGTGTGGTCGCCATGACGGTGACTCCCCCGGCGAGGGCGAGCCCGCACTCGCCCTGCCGCAGCGACTGCACCGCCTGGTGGATCGCCACCAGGGACGACGAGCACGCGGTGTCGGTCGACACCGCGGGTCCCTCCAGGCCGAGGACGTAGGCGACGCGTCCGGACGCCACGCTCAGCAGGGAACCGGTCTGGCCGTAGCCGGAGATGACCTCGGGGGTGGTGTGGTGGTCGCCGTAGCCGAAGTAGGCGAGGCCCGCGAAGACACCGGTGGCGCTGCCGCGCAGGGTCCGCGGGTCGATGCCGGAGCGTTCCAGGGACTCCCAGGAGGTCTCCAGCAGCAGCCGCTGCTGCGGGTCGGCGGCCAGCGCCTCGCGCGGGTTGATGCCGAAGAACTCCGCGTCGAAGTCGCCCGCGTCGGGCAGGAAGCCGCCGGAGCGCGCGTAACTCGTGTCGGGCCGGTCCGGATCGGGGTCGTACAGGGCGTCCAGGTCCCAGCCGCGGTCCTCGGGGAGGCCGGCCACCGCGTCGCGGCCCGCACGCACCAGCTCCCACAGCTCCTCCGGGGACGCCGCCCCGCCCGGGAAGCGGCAGGCGGCGCCGACGACCGCGATGGGCTCGGCGGCGGCCTCCGTCAGCTCCTCCAGCCGCCGGCGGGTCTCGATCAGCTCGATCGAGGTCCGCTTGAGGTAGTCGAGAACCTCGGCGTTGTTGTCGTCACTCATCGCTCTCCCCTAGCCGAGTTCCTGGTCCAGCAGCGAGAGAAGCTCGCCGGCTGAGGCCGTGCTGATCCGGTCGGTGATGCCGGTCACCGGTGCCTCGCCCGCCCTCGCGCGGACCCGGCCCTGCACCTGGCCCACCAGGGCGGACAGGGTGGCCCTCTCCTCGTCCGCGAGGGCGGGCAACTCCTCCTCCAGCCGGGCGCCCAGCCGTTCGATCTCCTCGGCCAGCCGGTCGGCCGGGGTGCGGTGCGCACCGGTGGGGGCGGGCGTGGCGCTGTCGATCAGGAACCGTGCGAGGGCGTCCGGGTTCGGGTGGTCGAACGCCAGCGTGGCGGGCAGCTTCAGACCGGTCACCGCCGACAGCTTGTTGCGCAGCTCCAGCGCGGTGAGCGAGTCGAGGCCGAGGTCGCGGAACGCGACGGTGGGCCCGACCCGTTCACCGTCCTCGTGACCGAGGACGAGCGCGGTCTGCGCCCGCACGATGTCACGCACCGCCGCCTCCGCCTCGGCGGCCGGCTTCGTCAGCACCAGCTGCGCGAGTTCGACGCTGTGGCTCTCCTCCTCCCGGTCCGGACGGTCCGTACCGGCGGACGGCGTGAGCAGATCGCGCAGGAGTGGCGAGACCGTGCGGCCGGTGGGCGCGGCGCCGGGCCCGGGCAGGTGCAGCCGGGCGGGCACCAGCACCGCCTCCTCCCGTGCGATCGCCGCGTCGAACAGGGCCAGGCCCTCGTGCGACGGCAGCGGCAGCACACCCTGCCGCTGCAGGCGCACGAGGTCCGACTCCCCGAGGCCGGCGCCCAGTTCGCTGCGTTCGGCCCAGTAGCCCCAGCACAGGGCGGTGGCGGGCAGTCCCTGGGCCCGGCGGGTCTCGGCGAGGCCGTTGAGGAAGGCGTTCGCCGCCGCGTAGCCGGCCTGTCCGGCCGTGCCGAGCAGGCTCGCGATCGAGGAGAACAGCACGAACGCGGACAGGTCCAGGTGCCGGGTGGCCTCGTGCAGGTGCCAGGCGCCGTGCGTCTTGGGAGCGAGCACCGCGTCGACGCGGTCGCCCGTCAGCGACTCGACGACGCCGTCGTCCAGGACGGCGGCGCAGTGCACCACCGCGGTCAGCGGGTGCTCGTCCGGGACGGCGGCGATCAGCGCGGCCACCGCCGCGCGGTCCGTGACGTCGCAGGCCGCCACCTCGACGTGGGCGCCCGCCCCGGTCAGCGCGGCGCGCAGTCCGTCCACCGCCGGGGCCGTGGCCCCCCGCCTGCTGGTGAGCAGCAGGCGGCGCACCCCGTGCCGCTCCACGAGGTGGCGGGCCAGCAGCGCTCCGAGGCCGCTGGTGCCGCCGGTGATCAGGACCGTCCCGGACCCGAGGGCGGGACGGTCCCCGTCCGGGCCGGCAGGACGGGGCGCGGCGGCCGGGCGGGTGAGCCGGGGAACGGTCACGGTGCCCGCCCTGATCCGGAGCTGGTCCTCGCCCGTTTCGGCCGCGGCCGGTACCCGGGCCCAGGAGTCGGCGCGGCCGTCGGTGTCCAGGAGCGTGAACCGGCCGGGGTGTTCCGTCTGCGCGCTGCGCAGGAGACCCCAGACGGCCGTCGCGGCCGGGTCGCTGCGGTGCTCCGGGCCGTCCTGGACGGCCTCACCGGTGACGACCACCAGGCGTGACGCGGAGAAGCGGTCGTCCAGGAGCCACTCGCGGGTCCACCGCAGTACCCGGCGGAGCCGGTGTCCGGCGGCCGCGGGCGGGGTGTCGCCGTCGGTGCCCGCGCCGTTGAGCACGGCGATGACGACCGGGGGTATGGCGGCGCCGGAGGCGGCGAGTTCGGCCGGTCCGGCCGGGACCGGCCCGCCCCGCGCCAGGGACGCGGTGAGCGCGTCCGGCTCGCCCAGCACGGCGTACCGCCCGGTCCCGTGCGGCGCGTGCGGCGCCGGCACCCAGTCCACCCGGTACAGGGCGTCGGGGTGGCCGGGGCCCAACTCGGCCGGTCCCGCGGTGTCCACGGGCCTGAGGGTCAGCGCTTCGATGCCGCCGACCGGTGCCCCGGTGGCATCCGCGAGGGTCACGGACACCGTGTCCGGTCCGGTGAGGGTGAGCCGGACGCGCAGCGCGCCGGGGCGGGCGGCGGCCAGGCGGACGCCCCGGAACCGGTGCGGCAGGCCCGGTGCGCGGTCGCCGGCGGCCGGGGCCAGGACGGTGGCCGGCAACGCGGCGTCGAGCAGCACCGGATGGATCGTGAAGCCGCCGGCCCCGTGCGCCCCGGCGGCCGCCGGCAGCTCCACCCGGGCGAAGAGTGCGCCGTCGGCCTGCCAGGCCTCCCGCAGGCCCCGGTTCGAAGGCCCGGGCGTGCAGCCGAGGGCGGACAGCCGGGCGTACACCGCCTCGGGGGACACGGCGACGGCGTCCGCGGGGGGCCAGGCGGTGAGGGCGTCCGGGCGCGGCGCCCCGCCGGTGTCGGAGCCGGCGAAGCCCGAGGCGTTCCGGGTCCATCCGGCGTCGCCGTCACCGCGCGAGTGCACGCCGATCACGCCGGTGCCGTCGACGACCACGCGGACCTCGCGCCCGGCCGGGCCGGACAGCACCAGTGGTTCCTCCAGGACGAGTTCGTCCACGACGTCGTGGCCCGCCCGGTGCGCGGCCCACACGGCCATCTCCAGCAGCACCGTGCCCGGCACCAGGGCGGTGCCGTGGACGAGGTGCCCGGCGAGCCAGGGGTGGCGCTCGGGCGACAGGAACCCGCGGGCCACCACGCCGCCGCTGTCCGCGTCGTCCGGCAGGTCGATCACGGCGTCGAGGAGCGGATGCTCCGACAGGGCGGCGGCGGTGGTCGTCTCGCGCGGTGTGTCCAGCCAGTAGCGCTGCCGTTGGAACGGGTAGGAGGGCAACTCCGCCCAGGCGCCGTCCGGTTCGGGCAGCGCGGCGGGCCAGGACACGGGGACGCCCGCCACGAAGGCCTCGGCCGCCGAGCGGTACAGCCGGGTGAAGCCGCCCTGGCCGCGGCGCAGCGAGCCGGTCGCCACGCGGGGAGCCCCGGGGGTGTCGTCGAGCATCTGCTGGATGTTCACCATGAGCAGCGGGTGCGGGCTGACCTCGATGAAGGCTCCATGGTCGGCGGCGAGCAGGCTCCTCATGGCCGCGTCGAAGCGGACCGGCTCGCGCATGTTGCGGAACCAGTAGGCGGCGTCGAGTGCGGAGCCGTCGAGAGTTCCACCGGTGACGGTCGAGTGGAATGCCACCGGGCCGGACACGGGCCGGATCGGGCCGAGTTCGTCGAGGAGCGCCGGCTCGAAGCGGTCCATCAGCGGCGAGTGGCCGGGCACTCCGGCCGGGATCGGCCGGGCGCGCACCCCCTGCGCCTCGCAGGCCGCCACCAGTTCCGCGACCGCGTCGGCCTCTCCCGACACGGTCGTCGAGTAGGGCCCGTTGACCGCCGCGATCGCGACGCGCGGTCCCCACGGCTCCATCAGCCGCCGGACCCGGTCCTCGGTCGCCACGATCCCGGCCATGCCGCCGTCCTCGGTGGCACCGGCCAGGAGCCGGGACCGCACGGCGACGATCCTGGCCGCGTCCGGCAGGGACAAAGCGCCCGCCACGCAGGCGGCGGCGATCTCGCCCTGGGAGTGGCCGACCACGGCGTCCGGCTCGACACCCAGCGCACGCCAGACCCGCGCCAGGGACACCATCATCGCGAACAGCACGGGCTGGACGACGTCGATCCGGTCCAGGTCGGCCGCCTCGGGGCCACCGCAGACGGTGTCGACGAGCGACCAGGAGATCCACGGCCGGAGCGCCTCGGCGCAGGCGTTCAGCTGCTCGGCGAAGACCGGGCTGGTCTCCCACAGTTCGCGTCCCATGCCCGGCCACTGGCATCCCTGGCCGGGGAAGACGAAGACCGTGCCGCCCGGCGGCCGGGCGACGCCGGTGACCACGCCCCGGGGGTGCCGGTCCCCGGCGGCGACGGCCGTCAGACCGGCGAGCAGTTCGTCGCGGTCCGCGCCGATCAGCACTTGGCGGTGCTCGAACAGCGAGCGGGTCGCCACCAGCGCGTGTCCCACGGCCGCGGCGGTGGGGCCGGCGTCCCCGGCGACCCGGTCGAGCAGGCGCAGCGCCTGTTCCCGCAGGGCCTGCTGGGACCGCGCGGAGAGCACCCAGGGCAGGGCCGCCCCGTCGGTGGACACCCGTGCGGGGGCGGCGGCAGCGGGCGGACGGGCGGTGCCTTCCCCGGCCCCGGACGGACGGGCGGTGCCTTCCCCGGCCCCGGACGGACGGGCGGTGCCCTCCGCGGCCCCGGGCGCCTCTTCGAGGAGGAGGTGCGCGTTGGTGCCGCTGACCCCGAAGGACGACACGCCCGCTCGGCGGGGCCGTCCCGGCCGGGCGGGCCAGGGCGCGGGCTCGGTCAGCAGCTCCACCGCTCCGGACGTCCAGTCGACGTGCGGGGTGGGGCGGTCCACGTGCAGCGTCCGCGGCAGGACGCCGTGCCGCATCGCCATGATCATTTTGATGATGCCGCCGACCCCGGCCGCGGCCTGCGTATGGCCGATGTTCGACTTGAGCGATCCCAGCCGGAGCGGTTCGCCGGGCTCCCGGTCCTGCCCGTAGGTGGCCAGCAGCGCCTCCGCCTCGATGGGGTCGCCCAGCCTGGTGCCGGTGCCGTGGGCCTCCACCGCGTCCACCTCCCGGGGGGCCAGGCCCGCGTCGGCCAGGGCCGCGCGCACGACCCGCTGCTGGGCGAGACCGTTCGGCGCGGTGAGACCGTTGGACGCGCCGTCCTGGTTGACGGCCGAGCCCCGGATCAGGGCCCAGATCCGCCGCCCGTTGCGCAGCGCGTCGGACAGCCGCTCCAGCACCAGCACACCCGCGCCCTCGCCCCAGGCGGTGCCGTCGGCGGACTCCGCGAACGACTTGCACCGCCCGTCGGCGGACAGGCCGCGCTGCCGGGAGACCTCCACGAACAGGCCGGGGCTCGGCAGCGCCGACACCCCGCCGGCCAGGGCCAGCGCGCACTCCCCCGACCGCAGGGAGCGCACGGCCTGGTGGACGGCGACCAGCGAGGACGAGCAGGCCGTGTCGGTGGAGACCGCCGGGCCCTCCAGGCCCAGCACGTACGCCACCCGGCCCGAGGCGACGCTGGTGTAGGTCCCGGCGATCCCGAAGCCCTCCACCCCGGCCGCCGTCCCGCTGCCCAGCCGGGGACCGTAGTCGACCCCGTAGACGCCGGTGAACACGCCCGTGTCCGATCCCCGCAGGGTCGCGGGGTCGATCCCGGCGCGCTCCAGTGCCTCCCAGGAGGTCTCCAGCATCAGGCGCTGCTGGGGGTCCATCGCCAGCGCCTCGCGCGGGCTGATGCCGAAGAAGGGCGCGTCGAACTCCGCGAGCGAGGCGAGGAACCCGCCCCGGCGCGTGTACGTCCTGCCGGACGCCTCGGGGTCCGGGTCGTACAGCGCCGCCACGTCCCATCCGCGGTCCCGCGGGAACTCGCCCGTCGCGTCCGCACCGGCGGACACCACGTCCCACAGCTGCTCGGGCGAGGTCACCCCGCCCGGGAAGCGGCACCCCGCGCCCACGACGGCGACGGGCTCGCGAGCCGACTCCTCCAACGCGCGCACCCGCTCGCGCAGCTCCTGCGCGTCACCGACGGCGCGCCGCAGGTAGGACCGGAGCTTGTCGACTTCCTCCACTGGGTCTCCTTCACCGATGACGGGGCGGACGGGCGGTGCTACACGTAGCCGCGCTCGATGAGCGCGTACAGCTCGTCGTCGCTGCGGGCCTCCTGGCTCGTCCCCTCCGGTCCGGCGGACCGTGCGGCCGGCGGGGGCGCGAGGAGGGAGAGGAGGTGGCGGGCCAGCCGGCGGGGCGTGGGGTGGCTGAACGCGACGGTGGCCGGCAGCCGTACGCCGGTCGCCGCGGTGAGCCGGTTGCGCAGCCGCACCGCCGTCGAGGATTCGAAGCCCAGGTCCTTGAAGGTGCTGTCGGGGCGTGCCGCGAGATCGCCGGCCGTCGGGCGCGGGCCCTCGGCGCCCCAGGCGGCCGACGCCTCGGCGCACACGAGGCCGAGGGCGGCCGGTTCCGAGTCCGGCCGGGCCGTCCCCGCGCCCGCGGTGCCGTCCGCGCCGGCGGCGGGGCCCGGCTCGTCGGGCGGGGTCAGCCAGTGGCGCCGCCGCTGGAACGGGTAGGCGGGCAGCGCGACCCGGCGCGGCCGGTGCGGGGCGAACAGCCCTGTGAAGTCCACCGGCGCTCCCCGCACGTGCAGTTCGGCGAGCGAGGCCAGCAGGTCGGCGTGGCTCCCGTCCTCCTTGTGCAGGCTGCCCACCGTCACCGGGGAGACGGCGAGCGCGTCGGCCGTCTCCGCCATCGCCACTTCGAGGACCGGATGAGGGCTGACCTCCACGAACACCCCGGACCCGGCGCGCATCAGCCGGTCGACGACCTCGCCGAACCGCACGGTGGAGCGCAGGTTGTCGTACCAGTACGCGCCGTCGAGCGGCCGTGTGCCGAGCGGCCCGCCGGTGACGGTGGACCAGAACTCCACCTCGGGGGGTCGCGGCGCGAGGTCCGCGGCAGCCGTGCGCAGCCGGTCCCGGATGTGTTCGACGTGGTGGGAGTGCGAGGCGTAGTCCACCCGGACGCGGCGCACCCGCACGTCCTCCTCGGCGGCCCGCGCGGCGAACAGCTCCAGCGCCTCGTCGTCCCCCGAGACCACCACCGACGCAGGTCCGTTGACCGCGGCGGTGGACAGCCGCCCGGGCCACTGCCGCAGCCGTTCGCGCACCCACTCCGGGGGCGCGGACACCGCGCTCATCCCGCCGGTGCCGGCCAGCGCGGTCAGTGCGCGGCTGCGCAGGGCGACCAGCCGCGCCGCGTCCTCCAGGGAGAGCGCGCCGGCCACGCAGGCGGCGGCGATCTCGCCCTGCGAGTGCCCCACCACCGCGTCGGGCACCACCCCGAACGAGCGCCAGACCCGGGCCAGCGACACCATCATCGCGAACAGCACGGGCTGGACGACGTCGACCCGGTCCAGTGCCACGGCCGGTTCGGCGGCGGTCACCACGTCCACCAGCGACCAGTCCACCCACGGCTCAAGTGCCCGGGCGCAGGCGTCGATGCCCCGCGCGAACTCCGCCGACTGCGCGTACAGCCGGCGGCCCATGCCGGGCCACTGGGAGCCCTGCCCGGGGAAGACGAAGACGACCGGTCCGGCCGGCCCGGAAACCGTGCCCCGCACGGTCCGTGCCGTGGCGGTGCCGGCCGCCAGCCGGTCGAGGCCGGCCAGCGCCTCGTCGCGGTCGCCGCCGAGCAGCACCGCCCGGTGCGCGAACGCGGTCCGGGTCGTCAGGAGCGAGTGGCCCACGTCGGCGGTGGTCAGGGAGGCGTCGGCGGCGACGAAGTCCCGCAGCCGGAGCGCCTGTTCGCGCAGGGCCGCCTCGGACCGGGCCGACAGCGCCCACGGCAGCACCTGCGCGGTCCCCGGGCCGGGTCCGGGGCCGGCGGCGCGGGCCGTGGGCGGGCGGAGGCCGGACCCGGACCCGGCGCGGGCCGTGGGCGGGCGGACGCTGGTGCCGGCATCGCGGGCCGCGGGTGTCGTGGGGGTCTGTTCGAGGACGACGTGGGCGTGGGTCCCGCCCATGCCGAACGACGACACGCCCGCCCGGCGCGGCCGTCCGGGCGGGCCCGGCCAGGGCCGGGCCGTGCCCGGGACCTCGAAGTCGCGGTGGAAGTCGGCGATGGCGGGGTTGGGCGAGACGAAGTTCAGGCTCGGCACCAGCAGGCCGCGGTCCACGCAGAGGGCCGCCTTCACGAAACCGGTGATGCCCGCGGCGGGCTCCAGGTGCCCGACGTTCGTCTTCACCGAGCCGAGCGTCAGGGGCCGTTCGCGGCCGGTCGCCCGGAACACCTCGCGCAGACCGGCCGCCTCGGCCGGGTCGCCCAGGCGGGTGCCGGTGCCGTGGGCCTCCACGTAGTCGACGGTGTCGAAGGGGACGTCCGCGCGTGCCAGCGCCGACAGCACGGTCGCCGCCTGGGCGCCGGGGCTGGGATCCGGCATCCGGGCGGTGGCGCCCGCGCTGCCGACGCTCCAGCCCCGCACCACCGCGTAGATGTGGTCGCCGTCGGCGACGGCGAGGTCGAGCCGTTTGAGCAGCACGAACGCGCCGCCCTCGCCCCGGACGAAGCCGCTGGCGCGGGAGTCGAAGGAGAAGCAGCGGCCGTCGGGCGACAGGGCGCCCATGTTCGCCAGGGCCAGTCCCGACTCCGGATCGGCGATCAGCTCGACGCCGCCGGCCAGCGCCGTGTCGACGGCGCCGCTGCTGATCCGGTCGCAGCTCAGCGCCAGCGCCACCAGGGAGGAGGACTGGCCGGAGTCCGCGCAGTAGCTCATGCCGCGGACGTCGAACAGGCCGGAGATCCGGTTGGCGATCAGCGCGCCGGCCGAGCCGAGCGCGGCGTGGTGGTCGTCCCGGTCGCTGCCCGACGCTCTGCGCAACCGGTCGTATCCGGAGGGGGCGCTGCCGACCACCACGTCGATCTCGCGCCCGGCGAGCGCGCCCGCCGGAATCCGGGCGTCCTCGACGGCCTCCCAGGCCAGTTCGAGTCCCAGCCGCTGCACGGGGTCCATGGCGGCCGCCTCCGCGCCGTCCAGGCCGAAGAACTCCGCGTCGAACGCGTCGATGGCGTCGAAGAACGAACCCGCCCGCAGGGTGCCGGCGTCCGCGTGGGCCGGATCCGGGACGCCGGCCGCCCGCTGCTCGGGGAACGTGCCGACGGTCGAGCGGCCGTCGAGCAGCAGGCGCCAGAACTCCCCCGGGCCGTTCACTCCGGGGAAGCGGCACGACATCCCGATGACGGCGATGCCGGTGGCTGGGCCACTCATACGAATCCTTTCCGGTTGCCGGGCCCGTGGCGCGCACGGGCGGTCCGCCGTGTTCAGCGCCAGGAGCCCAGCGACGTCACAAGTGCCTCGGGCGCGTGCATGAAGTCGTAGTGACCGCCGTCGACGACCCGGACGTCGACCGACTCCGCGTAGGGACGCCAGGCCCGCAGGTCGTCCGGGTCCACGTCGGGGTCGTCCCGCCAGTGCAGGACGACGACCGGACACGGGAGCGTCACCGGTTCGGTGCGCCGGTAGGCGCCCGCGGCGGCGTGGTCGCGCAGCAGCACCGCCAGGCCCATGTCCACCATGTCCGGCCGCGGCTCGATCCCCCGGTCGCGCAGGAAGGACTCCAGTTCGGCCCTGAGTTGCGCCTCGGTCATGGCGAGCATGCGGTCGCGCGAGGCGTGGTGCGGCGCGGGCTGGCCCGACACGAACAGGCACTGCGGCACGGGAAGCCCCCGGTCGGCGAGGCGGAGCACGGTCTCGAAGGCGGGCAGGGCTCCCGCGCAGTGCCCGAAGAACGCGAACGGCCGGTCCAGCAGCGGCACCAGCGCCTCGGCGAGCGCGTCCGCGAGCTCCTCGTAGGTGCCGTAGTGCGGTTCGGCCATCCGGCTCTCCCGGCCGGGGAACTGCACCGGGCAGACCTCGGCCCCGTCGATCGCGGCCGGCCAGGCGCCGAACGCCGAGGCGCCGGCTCCGGAGAAGGGGAAGCAGAAGATCCGGGCGGGGTGGCCGGTGCGGGCCGGCGGCCGGACGAACCAGGGTGAGGTGGCGGTGGCGGATCCGGATGTCATGGCGTCCTGCGTTTCCCGACGACGATGGGCAGGTGGGTCATGCCGGCGATGAAGTACGACCGCAGGTGCTCGGGTTCGCCGGCGACGTCGATCGATCCGCAGCGCCGCAGCAGCTCTTCGAAGAAGACCCGCAGGGTCATCCGGGCCAGCGGCGCGCCGATGCAGAAGTGCGAGCCGAACCCGAACGCGACCTGGCGCTTGGCGCCGCTGCGGGTGATGTCGAACGTGTGGGGGTCGGTGAACTGGGCGGCGTCCCGGTTGGCCGAGCCGATCCACGCGACGACCGCTCCGCCGGCCGGGACGGTGCCGCCGCCGATCCGGGTGTCCGCGACGGCGTAGCGCATGAAGTTGCAGGCGGCCGAGGTCCAGCGCAGCCCCTCCTCCACCAGGTTCGGCACGAGGGACGGGTCGGCCCGGGCCTTGTCGAACTGCTCGGGCCGTTCGACCAGGGCGAGGACGGTGCCCGAGACGGTGTGCGGGGTCGTCACGTTGGCGCCGAGGAGGATGCTGTAGCCGTTGAGGGCGATCTCCTCGTCGGTCAGCGGCGCCTCGCCCGCCCGCGCGTTCATGAGGTGGTCCAGGAGGCTGGTGTCCTCGTCCTGCGCCGCGCGGCGCTGTGTGACCCACGCGGTGACGTAGGCGACGAGTTCGTGGTGGGAGATGGCGAGCGTCGCGGCTTCGCTGCCCTGCCGGAAGTGCGGGTCCGAGGGGGCCGTCACCATGGCGGTCAGCTGCACGAGTTCGTCCCAGTCGCGCTCCGGGATGCCGAGCAGCGGCCCGGTGACGATGGCGGGCAGCCGCAGCGCCTGCTCGGCCAGGTCGAAGACCTCCCCGTCGAGCGCCGGCTCGAGGAACCGCACGATCGCCTGCCGGATCCGGTCCTCCCAGGGGGCGACGGCGCGCGCGGTGAGCCGGGAGCCGATCGCCCTGCGGACCTGGGTGTGCCGGGGCGGGTCGGTGGAGGTCATCAGCTTGCCCGCAGCGACGTCGTCGACGCCGAGGTGGGTGACGACCGTCCCGCGTTCCGAGGTGAACTCCTGGTGGGAGCCGAGCACCCGGCAGACGTCGTCGTAGCGCGTCACGGACCAGAACTCCCGTCCGTCGGCCAGGACCTGGTGGTGCAGCGGGGCCTCGGCGCGCATGGCGTCCCAGACGGGGTGGGGGTCGCCGTGGGTGTAGAGGTCCAGGTCGAACAGGTCGACGCGGTCGAGGTCGACCTCGCGCGCGGCGCCGGGCGTCAGCCTCATGTCAGCGCCTTTCCCCGCTCGATGAGTGCGGCGACCCGGGCGGGGGTCTGGGCCAGGTAGAAGTCGCGCACCGACAGCTCGACGCCGTGGTCGCGCTTGACCCGGTCGATGATCGCGATCCCGGTCAGGGAGTTGCCGCCGAGTGCGAAGAAGTCGTCGTCCGCCCCGACCTCGCAGCCGGCGAGGTGCTCCGCCCACAGCGCGCAGACCTCCTGCACCAGTGCCTCGGGCACCAGCGCCTCGGGCGCACCGTCGGGTGCCGTGCGCGCCTCGGTCGCCTCGTGTCGTCCACCTTGCCGGTGAGCCCGCGGTCGCGATTCCATCGCCACCTTTTCCTTTCTCCGAGGGACACAAAAGCCCGTTTCAGAGGGCATTCACATGCCGCGCGGGACGTTCATAGAATTTCGGTCACCGGACGAGGTTAAAGCCCGGAATTGAATTGCGAAAGACACGGACCGGGCGCCGCGGACCTTCGCCCGGGCGGCCGGTTGTCCCGCCGACGGGACACCGCGGGGGCGCCGGGACAATGCGGCGACGAACCCCGGGAACGGCGTCCACCAGGGGAAGTTCAGGCTGCCCATCGTGCCATCCCTGGCCCTCCCGGGCGAGCGGATCGGCGTTTCGGACCGGCCCCGGGGGCCACGCGCGGCCCCGGCGGGCACGTCATTGCCATCGCATTTTCGAAGAATTACTGTGACGCCCCGGAGGGCGCCCACGAACCTCCGCGTTCATCGAACGACCATCTGCCGGAGGGGATTTCCTTGCTCAAGTCGCAACGGCTCGCGGTGCTGCCCATCGACGCGTACGACCTGGAATCCGAGTTGTCCGTCGTGGACCACCACGACTACGGAGGAGACTACGACGCCTTCACCTTCGGCTCGTGGTCGTCGCATGTGCTGGCGAACGGCACGGGCGCCGACTCCGACACCGCGTTCCGCCCGCACGACGGCCGGCTGACCCTGACGGACCTGGGCAAGCGGCTGCCGAACATCATGGCGCTGGTGACCGACAACTTCCCCCTGGACCGGCTGCAGTGGGTGCGTGTCTTCAGCCTCCGGGACGGGCTGATCTCGCCGCACGTGGACTTCCTGGAGTTCTCCGAGCCGGGCACCCGGCTGCAGGTCCCGCTGCGCACCAGCGAGGAGTCCCTGCACTCCGAGAACGAGTCCGTCTACCACATCCGCCGCGGCGAGGTCTGGAAGATCCATTCGACCGACCCGCACTCCGCGCGCAGCACCTCCCGGACCGCGCGGCTGTCCCTGTGCCTGGACTTCGCGGACTCCGAGGAGCCGGTCGAGATCCGCAACGCGGTCCCCGCGACCGAGCCGGTCCGCATCGTCGAGCGGCCCGAGCCGGCCGACGCCGAGCTGCGCGAACTCATCGAGTCGGGGCGGGACTTCACCCCCGAGACGATGCGGCCGGCCTTCCGCCGGTTCGCCGAGCTGCACTTCGAGCGGCACGCGCACGCCACGGCCGCCTTCGACTGGTACGTGGAGGCCGCCCGGCTGACCGGAGACGACGGCATGGTGGCCAAGGCCAGGGCCTTCCGGACGTACTGCGTCGAGAAGCGGGGTGACGGGGAGACGTTCGACTGGTGAGCGACGCGGCCCCGCCGCGCCGCAGCAACCGGCCCGCGGACGGCCCGCCGCCGCAAGCACCGACCGGCCGATGGCCCGCCGCGAAGGAGCGGCGGGCCATCGGCCGTGTGCGGGGGTCAGCTCTTGACGGTGCCCTCGCGCAGCCGGTCGATCATGTGCCGGGTCGTCTCGATCGGGCTCTCCTGCGCCAGGGCGAAGGAGCTCGACGGCAGCGCCTCGTTGCGCACGGCCACCTTGTCGTTCCACTCCTCCCGGCCGGCGAAGGGGATCGTCTCGCCCTCCTGGTAGACCGGGAAGGGGCGGTACTGGTTGAGGCCGGCGGCGTCGGTCCCGCGCACGAGCAGCGGGTCGAGATAGATGCCCTCGCTGTGGATCCGGGTCGCCGTCGAGATGTAGCCGATGTCCAGACCGCAGCGCCGCTTGGCGGAGGTGTTCGCCTCCGAGTAGTGCAGCAGGTGGGGGTGGTGGATCGACACGTCACCCGGCTGGAGCTCGATGTCCACGACACCGCGCTTGTCCGCCCACTCCCGTACCAGGGTCTCGTCGGAGCTGGAGAAGAGCATGTTGGGCTGGTCGGTGCGCACCTGCGGCTTGTGCAGCGGCAGTTCGTGGCTGCCGGGGATCATCCGCAGGCAGCCGTTCTCGGTGGTGCTCTCGTCGACGGCCAGCCACACCGTCAGCGCCTGCATCGGGCTCAGCGTCCAGTACGCGCCGTCCTGGTGCCACAGCACGGGCTGCCCGTCGTACGGGGGCTTGCAGATGTAGTGGGCGGTGAAGCACGCGAGATCCGGCCCCAGGAAGAACTCCGCGATGTCCACCAGACGGGAGTCCGACACCAGCCGGGCCCAGAAGGCGTCATTGCGGATCAACGGGTGGTGCAAGTGCTCGGGACGCAAGTCCGGGTACTTTCCGGTGAGCCAGTCGACGTGAGCACGCACCTCGTCCAGCAGATCGCGCGGCACGACACCGCGGATGATGGAGAAGCCCTGTTCGGCGTATTCCGCCGCGGCTTTCTCCAGAACGCCCTCGCCCAGTGTGTTCATGCGTCACTTCCTTTTCGGGTTGTGAGGTGATGCCGCCTTGCGGGACACGTTCTCGAAACCGTCGCGGATTCCCGCTTCACGGGCTTCGGCGGTTCATGGCTCCGGACGTGGAAAAGTGGTGGGCCGGGGTGCCGGCGCGGTCTCACCGGCAGTTCGGGCGTGGTCGACGGGGGCGACCGCCCGGCGATGAAAGTCTCGTACCGGCGGACGCGGTTCACGTGTCACGTTCACGGCGTGCGGGAACGGAATGCGGGTCCGCCGGCCATCCTTCGGCCGGCTGCCGCCGGCCGGTCGCAGCGGAACTCCCCCGCGCCTTTTCGCCGGTTCCCCGGCGGTTCCCCGGCGGTTCAACACTCTGTCCGCCGCACGGAATGGTGTCAATGTTCCCCGGCCGTCCCCCGCGGTTCCGGTAAGGGAGAGCGGTCTCTTTCCTCCCGGTGTCCCGCTGACGGGACAGGCACGGGCGCGGCCGCCCGTCCGGTGTGCGCGGCGAAGCACTGCGGTGCGTCACGCCGCGCGTCTACTATGAGGGCCCGACGAGGCGGCCTCGCATCCGAGCGGGCCCAGCGCCGCGGCGGCTCCCGTCTCCCCGGTGCGGCACACGGCCGAGCGCGCGGCTGTTCCCTCCTGCCGCCGGGCCGTCCCCACAGCTCCGGCCCCACCCGACGTGCCCGATGTGCCGAACGTGTCCAACGTGTCCAACGTGTCCAACGGATGAGGATGGCGTGACTATGGCCGTACACCCGGCGCCCGCGTTCCTGAGCATCACGGACCTGCACGAGTCGGTGGACGACCCCGCGCTGACCTCCATGACCCTGCTCAACGAACTCGCCGGACGCTATCCGAGCGCCGTCTCCTTCTCCGCCGGCCGCCCGTTCGAGGGTTTCTACGACGTCGAGGACCTCTCCCGCCATCTCACGACGTTCCGGCGCCACTTGGAGGACGAGGTCGGCCTCCCCGCCGAGCAGGTGCGGCGCACCTTCTTCCAGTACGGCCGCACCAAGGGCTTCATCCACGAACTGATCGCCCGTCAACTGCAGGTCGACGAGGGCCTGACGGTGGACCCGGAGAGCATCGTGGTGACCACCGGCTGCCAGGAGGCGATGGTGATCCTGCTGCGCGCCCTGGTCCGGGACGGCCGCGACGTCATCCTGGCGGCCGAGCCCAACTACGTGGGGTTCATCGGCGCGGCCCGCGTGGCCGGGGCGCCCCTGCGTCCGGTCCGGGAGGGCCCGGGCGGCATCGACCTGGCCGACCTGGAGCGGCAGATCGCCGCGGCCCGGCGTGAAGGACTGCGCCCGCGCGCCTGTTACGTCGTCCCGGACTTCGCCAATCCGAGCGGCGCGAGCATGTCGACGGCGGACCGGGTCGCCCTGCTGGCACTGGCGCGGCGGGAGCGGATCCTCGTGCTGGAGGACAACCCCTACTCCTTCTTCTCCGCGGGCGGTGCGCGGCTGCCCATGCTCAAGTCCCTGGACGAGCACCGCCAGGTGATCCACCTCGGGTCCTTCGCCAAGTCGGCCTTCGCCGGTGCCCGGGTGGGGTACATCATCGCGGACCAGCCCGTGTCCTCGGCGGGGGACCGGGCCGCCGGCCCCGTGCTCCTCGCCGACCATCTCGCCAAGCTGAAGAGCATGGTGACGCTCAACACCTCGACCGTCGCCCAGGCGGTGATCGGCGGCTACCTGATCGAGAACGGGTGCAGCCTCAAGCGCGCCACCGCCCGGGAGGCCGGGGTCTACCGGCGGAACCTGGCCGCCGTGCTCGACCGGCTCGCGTCGGTGTTCCCGCCGGTGCCCGGACGGCCGCGGGAGGTCTCGTGGAACGCGCCGCAGGGCGGGATGTTCGTCGTCGTCACCCTGCCGTTCGTGGCGGACGAGGAGATGCTGGAGTACTCGGCCTCCAAGTTCGGCGTGCTGTGGACGCCCATGCACCACTTCTACGCCGGCACCTCGGGATTCCACCAGGCCCGGCTCTCCTTCAGTGTGCTCACCCCGGAGCAGATCGGCCTGGGCGTGGACCGGCTGGGCGACCTCGTGAAGGACCAGCGGGGGCGCTGACGCGCCGCCGCCCGTGAGCCGGGCCCCCGGACGCCGCCGCGTCCGGGGGCCCGGTGTCCCAGGGGCCGGTCAGCCGCTCACAACCGGACCGGCAGCGCGTCGAGCAGCCGTGCGCCGCCGGGGGTGGCCTCGGTGTAGGTCAGGTCGGCGCGGTCCACGGTGACCTCCAGGGTGTCGCGCCGGAGCATCAGGTGGTCGAGGGCTATCTCGCCCTCCAGGTTCGCCAGGGCCGCGCCGGTGCAGTAGTGCGGGCCCGCGCCGAAGGCCAGGTGGCTCCGCCCGCGCGGCAGGACGCGCTCCACGTCGCACCGTCCGGGTTCGGGGAAGACGTCCGGGTCGTGGTTGGCGGAGACCAGGGAGCCGATGAGGGCGTCGCCCCGGCGGATGGGCGTCCCGGCGAACTCCAGGTCCTCCGTGGCGTAGCGGGGGCCGGCGGCCGGGACGGGGTTCGCCACCCGCATCAGCTCGTGCACGGCGTGCGGCAGCGCCTCCGGCCTGGCCCTGAGCAGGGCCAGCTGCTCGGGGTTGTCGAGGAGGGCGAGGACCGCGTTGGGGATGAAGTGGGACGTGGAGTGGTGCCCGTTGTTCACCACGAGCAGCACCATCGAGATGATCTCGGCCTCGCTGAGCCGGTCGCCGTCCTCGTCGCTCGTCTGCACCAGGGTGGAGATCATGTCGTCCGCGGGGTCCGCCCTGCGGCGCACGATGAGCTTGCGCACGTAGTCGACCATGCCCTGGGCGCTCCCGGCGAGGTCGGCGTCGGCGTCGGCGTAGTCGTTCATCCAGGTGCGCACCTGGGGCTGGTCGGCCTCGTCGATGCCGATGAGTTCGCAGATGACGGTCCCGGTCAGGGGGGAGGAGTAGTCCTCGATGAGGTCACCGCTCCCCTTGCGGGCCAGGTCGTCCAGGAGGCGGGCGGAGATCTCCTCGATGCGCGGGCGCAGCTGCTTGATGCGCCGGACGGTGAACGCCGGGGTGACCAGGCGGCGCTGGCGCGCGTGGTCCCGGCCGTCCTTGAGCATCATGTTGGCCGCGACGTAGTCCCGGAACTCGTCCGGCAGGTCCAGGGAGGCGACCATCTGGTCCACCAGGCTCGGTCCGCGGTGGCCCGGCACGTTGCTGTGGTCCACGACGAGCCGCGGGTCGTTCAGGGCCGTCTTGATGTCCTCGTTGCGCGTGATCAGCCACACGCGTGGCCCGCCGGGGAATCCGACGCGGACGAGCGGGGACCGCTCCCGCAGGCGCGCGTAGGCGCGGACCGGGTCCTCCACGAACTCGGGGTCGGTCAGGCTGACGATGGGCTCGTCCATGGGGTGCTCTCCTCGGCATCCTCGTCGAACGGTGGGCAGGCTGGGGCGGACCCGCGCGCGGCTGTGCCGCCGGCCGCGGTGCGCCGTGTGCGCACCGCGGCCGGCGGGCCCCGCTAGGGGCTGTCCTGCGCGGACTCGGCCTCGATCAGGTCCAGGACCTCGCGGCCGTGGTCGACCAGGTACATGTGGTCGCCGGGGAACTCCGCGTAGCGGAAGGAGCCGGTGGTCGCCTTCTGCCATTCGTGTGCCTGGTCCGCGCTGACCAGGCCGTCGCGGGCGCCCCGGAGGGAGCAGATCGGCACGGTGACCGGTTCGTCGGTGCTCGGCACGTAGTTCTCGTGCATCTCGCAGTCGGCCTGCAGCACGGGCAGGATCAGTTCCCGCATCTCCGGATGGTCGAGGGCCTCGTGCCGGAAGCCGGCGAACTCCTCGACGCGGGCGAGGAACTCCTCGTCGGGCAGGCCGGTGGCGCGCCGCGCCCGCTGGGTCCACGGGCCGGGCGAGCCGCTCACGACGAGCCGCTCGACGGCGACGCCGCGCGCGGTCAGCAGATGCGTCAGCTCATAGGCGAGCACGGCGCCCAGGCTGTGCCCGAACAGGGAGATCCGCGCCCCGGGGCCCGCCTCGGCGACGAGGTCGTCGACCGTGTTGCGGGCCGCCTCCGCGACGTTGCGGTACGGCGTCCGCAGGATCAGCCGCTCGCGGCCGGGCAGTTCGACCGGGACCACGCGCCACCGGCCGCCGGACAGCGCCCGCCACGGGTGGAAGAAGGACGGACCCGCTCCGGCGAACGGCGCGCACACCAGCACGTTCCGGTCCCGCTGCGGTGCGGGCCCCGCGGTGCCGGTCACCGCGCCAGCCGCTCGGCGATGACGCTCATGATCTGGCCCGCGGGCTTGGGCATGTGCAGGTCGTGGTGGGTGGCGTCCACCGCGTGCTCCTCGATGGAGCCGAGCACGTGCGGCCGCCAGTCGGGCCCCCAGGAGGAGACCTCCTCGGTCTTGTCGAGCCTGGCGTTGAAGTACAGCAGGTCGCCGCGGTAGACGGGTGATTCGAAGTCGCCCATCTTGTTGAGGTTGTTGGCGCCCACCTTCGACATGGTGTCCAGGAAGCTGTCCATGCTGCGGGTGTTCATGAACTGGCCGAAGACTTCCTCGACGTCGGCCCGGTACAGGTCCGGTGTCCTGCCGGAGACCTGCTTGAACCCGCTCTCCGGGTGGGTGGTCGCGGGCTGGGCGTCCAGGACGGCGACGAGGTCGACCCGGTGCCCGAGCCGGTCCAGTTCCACCGCGAGGGCGTGCGCGATCGGGCCGCCGTAGGACCAGCCGACGAGGTGGAACGGGCCTTCCGGCTGGATGCGGAGGATCTCGGCGAGGTAGTCGTCGACCATCTCCTGGACCGAACCGGCCAGCGGGTCGGTGCCGTTGGAGCCGCGGGACTGCAGGGCGTAGGCCGGGCGGTCCTGGACGTAGGGGACGAAGGTGAAGTACGCCCAGCCGAGGCCGCCGCCGCCGTGCAGGAACCACACCGGCGGCTTGCCCGTGCCGGGGTCCCGGTTGAGCGGCAGCACGACCTCGAACGAACCGTTGTGGTCGTCGGGGATGCCGCCGATGAGGACCAGCGCCGCCAGCTCGGCCACGGTCGGGTACTGGATGATCGTCCGCAGCGGCACGTCCAGGCCGAACTGCTTGCGGATGCGGGCGCTGAGCCGGGTGGCCAGCAGGGAGTGCCCGCCGAGCACGAAGAAGTCGTCGTCGATGCCCACCCGCTCCAGGCCCAGCAGTTCGCCGAACAGGGCGCACAGCTTCTCCTCGTGGGAGTTGCGCGGCTCGCCGCTGCTCACGGTGGTGGTGTGCTCCGCGGGCAGGGCGCGCCGGTCGAGCTTGCCGGCGGGGTTCAGCGGGATCTCCGCGAGCGGTACGACGGTGGCCGGGACCATGTAGTCGGGCAGGCGCTCGCGCAGGTACTCGGGCAGTTCGGTCAGGAGGGGGCCGATCGACTTGGCCAGGGCGGGGGCGTTGATCCGCATGCGTCCGGTGGCCGGGCCGGGGACGAAGACCCCGCCGACGGCCTCCGGCTCGGGCAGCAGCACCGCGTCGAAGCAGTGGGCGGCCTCGGCGGACCAGGTGAGGACGGCCTCCCCGCCGTGCCGGCGGGCGCTGTCGGCGATCTCCTGCGGATCCACCGCCGTGCCCTGCGGGGCGTTCGGTGCGCTCACGCCGGAGGCGGCCGCGGCGGCGGCCTCCGCGACCAGCCGCGCGTTGGGGATCCCGGTCACCCGGACCGGGCCGCCGCCCGTGCGGCCGGCCAGCTGGGCCCAGTCGGTCACGTCGCGGCCCCAGGCCAGGGCGGGCACCCCGGCCAGGTCGCGCAGGGCGGCCGGCCGCTTGTGCAGGACGACCTCGTAGCGGTGCCGGGTCAGCTCGTTGTGGGCGTGCCCCTCCTTCAGCCGGATGTCGACGCCGGCGGCACGGTCCGCGGCCCATTCGGTGAACCACTCCGGCGCCACCACCAGCTCCCGCTCGGCGAGCAGCGCCTGCTCGACGAGCGCGCGTATCTCCTCGTGCGAGGCGTGCGGCTGCGCGGCCCGCTTCTCCGCGGTGGTCAGCAGCCGCAGGGTGGCGGCGTTGCGGACGTCACCGACGATCAGCCGGCCGCCCGGGGCGAGGAGGTCCATCAGCTCGCCCAGCACGAGGTCCAGGTAGGCGGCGCTCGGGAAGTACTGCACCACCGAGTTGACGACGATGGTGTCGAAGGCGCCGCGGGGCAGCCCCGAGACGTCGTGGGCGGCCTGCGCGGCCAGCCGGACCCGGTCCGCGTGGCCGGCCCGCGCGGTCTGTGCCCGCAGCCGGTCCACGACGGTGGCCGAGATGTCGGTGCCCCAGTACTCCTCGACCTCGCCGACGATCCGGGCCAGGAGCAGGCCGGAGCCGACACCGACCTCCAGCACCCGGCGCGGGGCGAAGCGCAGGACCTGCGCCACCGCCGCGTCACGCCACTCGCGCATCTGCTCCTCGGGGATCGGCTCGCCGTCGTACACCGACTTCCAGCCCTGGAAGTCCTCGCCCCAGGCCTTCTCGGCGGAGTCGGCGTAGCTCTCGTCGTAGACCTGGCGCCATTCGTCCACCTGGGCCTCGGCGTCGGCCACCGCGGCGTCCGGGTCGGGCGCCACGTAGGCGACCAGGCGCTGTTCGCCCTTCTGGTCCTCGCGCACGACGACCGCCGCCTGGGCCACCGCGGGGTGGCCGGTCAGCACGTGCTCGATCTCGCCCAGTTCGATGCGGAAGCCGCGGACCTTGACCTGGGAGTCGGTGCGGCCGATGTAGTCGACCTGGCCGTCCTTGGTCCACCGCACCAGGTCCCCGGTGCGGTACATGCGGGTGCCGGGCGCTCCGTAGGGGCAGGCCACGAACCGTTCCGAGGTGAGCGGGGTCTGTCCCAGGTAGCCGCGGGCCAGGCACACGCCGGCCAGGTACAGCTCGCCGGCGACGCCGGGCGGGACGGGGCGCAGCGCGGCGTCGAGGACGTAGACCTGGGTGTTCCAGATGGGCGCGCCGATCGGCACCCGGTCGGCGCCGGGGACGTGCTGCCATCCGGTGACCTCGACGGTCGCCTCGGTGGGGCCGTAGAGGTTGTTGGCGGAGCAGCCCGGGAGCAGTTCGGTGAAGCGGTTGGCGAGGGCGGCCGGGAACGCCTCGGCCGCCACCTCGATCCAGCGCAGGCTGGTGCACTGCTTGGCCAGGGGCTCGGCGACGAAGGCGGCCAGCAGGGACGGCACGAAGAAGGCGCCGGTCACCTGCTCGCGCTGGATCAGCTCGGCCAGGTAGGCGGGGTCGCGGTGCCCGTCGGCGCGTGCGACGACGACACTGGCGCCCATCTGCAGGTTGGCGAACATCTCGGGCACCGAGGCGTCGAAGGAGGCCGAGGTGCTGACCATCATGCGGTCCTCGACGCCGACGGCGAAGTGGTCCAGGCCCCACCGGATCCGGTTCATGATCGACCGGTGCGCCACCGGCACCCCCTTGGGGCCACCGGTCGAACCCGACGTGTAGATCACATACGCCGCGTGGTCCGGCAGCAGCTCCCGCACCGGGTCGGTCTCCGGATACCCCGACACATCCGGCAGGTCCCCCTCCAGCACCAGCAACGGCCGTGCACCGTCCAGCACATGCCGCACCCGGTCCTCGGGCAGGTCGACGTCCAGCGGCACGTAGGCCGCTCCCGACTTCACCACCGCGTACACCGCCACCAGCAGCTCCACCGACCGCGGCACCCGCACCGCCACCAGCCGCTCCGGACCCGCGCCCCGCTCCACCAGCCAGTGCGCCAGCCGGTTCGCCCGCCGGTTGAACTCCCCGTAGGTCAGCGACTCACCCTCAGCGATCACCGCCACCCGGTCCGGATCCCGCGCCACCTGCGCCTCGAACGCACCCGGCAGCGTCCCCGGCTCCACCGCCACCGCCGTGTCGTTCACCCCCCGCAGCAACCACTCCCGCTCCCCCGCCGACAGCACCTCCACCGCGCTCACCGGCCGGAGCGGGTCGGCGGCCACCTGGTCCAGTACGCGGACGAACCGGGCGACGACGGCTTCGGCCGTGTCCCGGTCGAACAGCTGGGTGGCGTACTGCAGGTCGCCCCGCAGGGCGCCCGTGTCGTCCATCGCGATGCTGAAGAACAGGTCGGACAGGGCGGTCTGGGTGAGGTACTGCTCGAACTCGACCTTGAGCCCGGGCAGTTCGAAGTCCTGCCGGGCGAAGTTCTGCCAGGCGAACATCACCTGGAACAGCGGCTGGTAGGCCAGGGAGCGTTCGGGGTTGATCTGCTCGACCAGGGTCTCGAACGGCACGTCCTGGTGCTCGTAGGCGGTCAGCGCCTTGTCCCGGACCTGCGCGAGGAGGTCGGCGAAGGTGGGGTCGCCGGACAGGTCCACGCGCAGCACCTGGGTGTTGACGAAGAATCCGACGAGGTCGGCCAGCGCCTCGTCGGTCCGCCCGGCGATCGGGCCGCCGATCGTGATGTCGTCCCCGCCGCCGAGCTTGCCGAGCAGCACGCCCACCGCGGCCTGCAGCACCATCGCCATGGTCATGCCGCGCTCGTCGGCCAGCTGCTGCAGGCCGGCCGCCACCGCGGCGTCCACCACGACGTCGACGGCCTCGCCCTGGGAGCTGCGCTCGGCGGGCCGGGGCCGGTCCAGGGGGAGGTTCAGGGGCTGGGGCACGCCGGCCAGTTCCCTGCGCCAGTGGTCGATCTGCGCGGCGGCCAGGCTGCCGGGGTCGTTCACGTCGCCGAGCAGTTCGCGCTGCCAGAGCGCATAGTCCTTGTACTGCACGGGCAGCGGCGTCCACTGCGGCGCGCGGCCCTCGCGCCGGGCGGTGTAGGCGGCGGTCAGGTCACGCGCCAGCGGTCCTCCGGAGACCCCGTCGGAGGCGATGTGGTGGATGACCAGCACGAGGACGTGTTCCTCGGGCGAGCAGCGGAACAGGTGCGCCCGGAAGGGGATCTCGGCGGCCAGGTCGAAGCGGTGGGCGATGACCTCGTCGATCGCGGCGGGCAGCTCCCCGGGGGTCACGTCGGTCACCGGCAGCGGCACCGGCGCGTCCGCGGCCGCCAGGATCCGCTGGTGGGGCTCGTCGTCCTCGTCGGTCACGTACGTGGTGCGCAGGGTCTCGTGGCGGCCGACCACGTCGCGGACGGCCGCCGCGAGGGCGTCCGGGTCGAGCGGCCCGGTCAGCCGGAACGCCGGGGAGATGTTGTAGGTCTCCGCCCCTCCCTCGAGCTGGTGCGTCAGCCACATGCGGCGTTGTGCGAACGACAGCGGAATCACGGGTCTCACTCCTCGACGGTCATCTGGCGGAGGTTGGGGCGAAGGGGTACGGCCGACTCCTCGGACCACGCGGCGAGCGCGGACACGGTCGGCAGGTCGAAGATCGTGCGGATGGGTATCTCGGTCCCCAACTCGGCGCGCGCCCGGCTGATCAGCCGGGTGGCGAGCAGGGAGTGCCCGCCGAGCGTGAAGAAGTTGTCGTCGATGCCGACCCGCCCGACGCCCAGCACTTCGGCGAACAGGACGGCCAGCGCCTTCTCCCGGGCGCTGCGGGGGGCCCGGAAGGCGGTGGTGGGGGTGAGGTCGGGGACGGGCAGGGCCTTGGTGTCGAGCTTGCCGTTGGGCGACAGGGGCAGCCGGTCGAGCGGCACGTACGCGGCGGGCACCATGTAGTCCGGCAGCCGCTCGGCGAGGTGGCGCTGCAGTCCGGCCGGGTCCGGGGCGCTCCCGCCCGGGGCGGGGACGACGTAGGCGGCCAGGTACCGGGTGCCGCCGGCCTGCCGGGGTACGACGGCGGCCTGGGCGACGCCGGGGTGGGCGGTCAGGGCGGCTTCGACTTCTCCCGGTTCGATGCGGTAGCCGCGGATCTTGACCTGGGTGTCGATGCGCCCGAGGTGGTCCAGTTCCCCGTCCGGGGTGAGGCGGGCGAGGTCGCCGGTGCGGTACATGCGGGAGCCGGGCGGCCCGAAGGGGTCGGCGACGAAACGGTCCGCGGTCATGCCGGGCTGGCGGTGGTAGCCGCGTCCCGCCCCGGCCAGGTACAGCTCGCCCGGGGTGCCCGGGGGCAGCAGGGCGAGGGCGGGGCTCAGCACGTACGCCCGGACACCGGGGAAGGGACGGCCCACGGGGACGCCGCCCGGGTAGGGCTCGTCGGGGTCCAGGAGGTGACTGGTGGCGTAGAAGGTCTCGCTGGGCCCGTAGCTGTTGATGACGCGCGCCGCGGGCCACAGGGAGCGCACGCGCGCCGCGAGGGCCGGGGTCAGCACCTCCCCGGAGATGTTCAGGGCCGTGGGGTCGATCCGGCCGGGCAACTGGTCGACGAGTTCGGCGAGGGCCGAGGGCACCGAGCAGACGACGTCGACGTCCCAGTGGTCGCGTTCGGCCAGTTCCAGCACGTCGCGGACGATCTCGGCGCTGCCGCCCGTGGTGAGCGCGGCGAACGTCTCGAAGGTGGCGACGTCGAAACCGAACGAGGCGGCGACCAGGATCCGTGCCCCGTGTGCGGCTCCGGCCTGCGCGACCATGGTGTCCACGGCGTTGACGACCGTCCGGTGGGTGACGGTCACGCCCTTGGGCACGCCGGTGGAGCCGGAGGTGTAGACGACGTAGGCGAGGTGGTCGGGGCCGGCCGCGGGCCGCGGGGCGGCCGCGGTGTCCTGCGGCCCGGCCGGGAGCACGAGGTCGTCCAGGAGGACGAGGGGGATGTCCGTGGCGGGCACGAGCGCCCGCGTCTCCTCGTCGGCCAGGAGCAGCTCCGGGCGGGCGCCGGGCAGGACGTGCCGCAGGCGGGCGGTGGCGTAGGCCGGGTCGACGGGCAGATAGGCACCGCCCGCCTTGAGCACGCCCAGCAGGGCCACCACCGCGTCCGCGGTGCGCGGCAGGACCACACCGACCACGCTTTCCGGGCCGATCCCGTGCCCGGCCAGCCCGGCCGCGAGCCGCTCGGCGCGGGTGTCCAGTTCGGCGTAGGTCAGCGTGGCGTCGCCGCAGCGCACGGCGATCGCGTCGGGGGTCCGCGCCACCTGTGCCGCGACGCGCGCGGTGATCGTGTCGCGGGCGGGCGGGACGGCGTCGGCGAAGAGGCCGAGGACGCGCGCGCGTTCGCCCGGTCCCAGGGTGTCGATCTGCGCGACCCTCAGCCCGGGGTCGGCGGCCAGCTGCCGCAGCACACGGGCCAGGCGGGCCGCGTACGTCTCCACCGCGCCGCGGTCGAAGACGCCGGGTGCGTACTGGAAGGTGAGCTGCAGGTGCGGGTCGGCCGCCGCCAGCAGGCACAGCGGGTAGTGGTTGCCCGCGGACGGGCGCAGGCCCGTGTAGGAGATGCCGCCCGCGGCGTCGGTGGCGGCGCTCAGGCCCGCCCGGTCGACGGGGTACGACTCGAAGACGAACAGGGTGTCGAACAGCGACTGCAGGCCGGTGGCCCGCTGGATCTCCGCGAGGGCGTGGAAGTGGTGCTCGGCCAGCCCGGCCTGCCGCCGCTGCAGCCGGGCCAGGAGCGCGGCCACGGTCTCCCCCGGCCCGTACGTCACCCGCACGGGAACGGTGTTGATGAACATGCCGACCATCGACTCGACGTCCGGCACCGCGGGCGGGCGGCCGGAGACGGTGGTGCCGAACACCACGTCCTGACGGCCGGTCAGCTGCCCGAGCAGCAGCCCCCAGGCGCCCTGGACCAGGGTGTTGAGGGTGAGGCCGAGCTCGGTGGCGCGGCGGGTCAGCGCGCGTGCCTCCCCGGGCGTGAGGGCGACGTCGACCTGGCCGCGGGCGCCGTCGTCGGTGCCGGACGCGCCGGCGGCGAGCAGGGTCGGCTCCTCGACGCCGTCGAGTTCGTCCGCCCAGGCCCGTGCCGCCGCGTCCCGGTCCTGCCGGGCGAGCCAGTCGAGGAAGGGCCCGGGGTCGCGTGGGGCGGGCAGTGCGGACCGGTCGCCGTGGGAGGCGTAGAGCAGCAGCAGGTCCCGCATGAGCAGGGGGGTGGACCAGCCGTCGTACAGGGCGTGGTGGGCGGTCAGGACGAGTTCGGGCCGGCCGGGTTCGAGGACGGCGAGGGCCAGCCGCAGCAGGGGCGGGGTGTCCGGGTCGAAGTACCGGGTGCGGTCCTCCTCCAGGAACCGCTCGAACACCTCGGTGCGCCGGTCCGGTTCGGCTCCGGTCAGGTCCAGGTGCTGCCAGGGCAGGGTCACCGCGGCCGGCACCACCTGCACGACGTCGCCGTCGGCGCGGTCGGCGAACGCCGCGCGCAGGCCGGGGTGGCGGTCCAGCAGCGCCTGTCCGGCCCGGCGCATCCGCTCGGCGTCGACCTCTCCGGACAGGTGGAACACCAGCTGGATGTGGTAGGGGTCGAACGAGGCGCCGGCCAGGGTCGCCTGGAACAGGATGCCGGACTGCGCGGGCGTGGCCGGCCACACCGCGGCGAGCGGTCCGTACCGCGCCTCCCAGGCGTCGATCTCCGTCTGGTCCACGGTGACCAGGGGCGCGTCGCTCGGGGTCAGTCCGCCGGCGCCGGGGCGTGTGGCGTGCCGGGCCAGGGCGGTCAGGGCCTGGACCCACAGCCCGGCCAGATCGCTCACCTCGTCCCGGGTGAGCACGCCCGTGGGGAAGCCGAAGTAGGCGGTGAGCTCGTCGCCGTCGGGGGTGGCGGTGGCGACCACGTTGATCTCCAGCGCCGACAGCACCGGCATGTCGGGGTCCGGCGCGGCGAAGAGGTCCCGGTGCGCGGTGTCCGGGGCCCAGCCCAGGCCGCGCAGGTCCTCGGGGAGGTCCGCGCCGGAGGACCGGCCCAGGTAGTTGAAGCCGATCTGCGGTTCACGCAGCCCGGCCAGCTCTCCGGCGGTGCGCGGGTTGAGGTGGCGCAGCAGGCCGTAGCCCAGGCCGTGGTCCGGCACGGCGCGCAGTTGTTCCTTGACGGTCTTGACGGCCTGTCCGGCGGCCGGGCCGGCGGCGAAGGCGTCCGCCATGTCGATGCCGGCCAGGTCGAGGCGCACCGGGTACATCGCCGTGAACCAGCCGACGGTGCCGGACAGGTCGGCGCCGGGGACCAGGTGCTCCTCCCGGCCGTGTCCCTCCAGCCGCACCAGGGCCGCCGAGCCGCCGGCCCGGGTCCGCCCGCGGCGCGCCAGGGCCAGGGCCAGCGCGGCCAGCAGCCCGTCGTCGGGCCCGCCGCGGTACAGCTCGGGCAGCGTGTCGAGCAGGGCCCGGGTGACGTGCGCCGGCACCTGGACGCGCACGGTGTCCACGGTGGCGGCGACATCGCGCCCGGGGTCGGGCATCCGGGTCCCGAGGACCGGTTCGTCCGCGCTCAGGATCTCCTGCCACAGATGCAGTTCGGCGACCCGTGCGGGGGCGGCGGCCTCCTCGGCCAGGGCGTGCGCCCACCGGCGCAGGGAGGTGCCCGCCGGGGCCGCCGGCAGGGCGCGGCCCTCGCGCACGGCCCGCCAGGCGGCCACCAGGTCGGGCAGCAGGATCCGCCACGAGACGCCGTCGACGACCAGGTGGTGCAGCACGATCAGCAGCCGGTCGCCGTCGGTGGCGGAGGTGAGGTGCACGAACTGCGCCGTCACCCCCGCGTCCGGGTCCAGCCGGCCGGCGGCCGCGTCCAGTTCGGCCTGCACTCCGGCCGGGTCGTAGGCCGCCTGCCGCACCAGCGCGTCGGCGTCGACACCGCCGGCGGGCCCGATCAGCAGTCCCGGCCCCTCGCGGTCGAGCCGGGAGCACAGGACCGGGTGGCGGTCGAGGACCGCCCGGACGGTCGCGACGAGTCCCGCGCGGTCGATGTCCGGGGGCAAGGTCAGGAGTGCGGACATGCAGAACCGGCCGAGGCCCCCGCCGAGGGCCAGGACGTGGGCCGCGGTCGGCGGCAGCGGGGCCGGTCCGACGGCGCCGCCGGGCAGTTCGGCCAGGACCGCGCGGTCCTCGTCGCCGCGCTCCCCGGCCAGCTCCGCCAGGCGGGCCACCGTGCGGTGCTCGAACACCTCGCGGGTGCTGACCGTGACGCCGCGCGCCCGGGCCCGGGCGACGACCTGGATGGAGCGGATGCTGTCGCCGCCCGTGGTGAAGAAGTCGTCGTCCACGCCCACGCGCGGGACGCCGAGCACATCGGCGTAGACCTCGGCCAGGACCTGTTCGGTGGCGTTGCGCGGTGCCCGGTAGGCGCCGCCGCCGAACTCCGGCTCCGGCAGGGCGCCCCGGTCGACCTTCCCGTTGGCGGTCAGCGGCAGGGCGTCGAGGACCACGAGGTGGGCGGGGACCATGTAGTCCGGCAGCCGCCGGGCCGCGTGCCGGCGCAGGTCGGCCACCGGGAAGGGGGAGCCGGTCGGCTCGCCGCCGTCCCCGGCCCGGGTCACGTAGCCCACGAGCCGTCTGGCGCCGGTGGGGTCCTCACGGGCCGTCACCACGGCCCGGGCGACCGCGGGGTGCCGGGCGAGCACGGTCTCGATCTCGGTCGGCTCGACCCTGATGCCGTTCACCTTGACCTGGGTGTCGGCCCGCCCCGCGTAGTGCAGCAGGCCGTCGCGGTCCCACCGGGCGAGGTCGCCGGTGCGGTACATGCGCGCCCCGGCGGGGCCGAAGGGGCAGGCGACGAACCGTTCCGCGGTGGCCGCGCCGGCCCGGTGGTAGCCGCGGGCGAGCAGCCCGGCGACGTACAGTTCGCCGGTCACCCCGGGGGCGACGGGGGTCAGTCCGGGGCCCAGGACGTAGGCGCGCATGTGGGTCAGGGGCCGGCCGACCGGTACCGCGCCGTCCGTCCCGGAGCGCGGCGGGACGGTGTGGGTGGAGGCGTAGAAGCTCTCGGTCTGGCCGTAGGCGTTGACGACGCGGACCCCGGGCATGACCTCGCGCACGCGCCGGACCAGGTCGGCGGGGAGGGCCTCCCCGGCGAAGACGACGGTGTCCGCGTGCAGGGCGACGCCGTCGGCGGCGATCTGGTCCAGCAGCGCGGAGAAGACCGCCGGCACGGCGCTGACGGTGGTGCCGGACCAGCCGTCGCGGGTGCCGAGTTCGAGCACGTCGTGGACGAGGTCGACGCAGGCTCCGGTGGTGAGCGCGGTGAAGATCTCGAACACGGAGACGTCGAAGTTCACGGAGGTCGCGGCGAGCATCCGGGAGCCCTCCCGGACGTCCGTCACGCGGCGCAGGTCCGCGACACCGCGCACGACGCAGGCGTGGGTGACACCGACGCCCTTGGGCGTCCCGGTGGATCCGGACGTGAACATCACGTAGGCGAGGTGGTCGGGTGAGAGGCGGACGTCCGGCGCGCCGGGTGCGGGGCCGTCGAGGGCCAGGTCGTCGAGGCGCAGCACCGGGGGCCGGCAGCCCGCGACGGCCGCCTCGGTGGCGCGGTCGGTCAGCACCAGGGCGGGCCGGGCGGTGTCGAGCAGGAGGGCGACCCGCTCGGCGGGGTAGTCCGGGTCGACCGGCAGGTAGGCGCCGCCCGCCTGGAGGACCCCGAGGAGGGCGGCCACCAGGTCCGCCGTGCGCGGCAGCGCCACGGCCACCAGCACGTCCGGGCCGGCCCCGTTGTCACGCAGGACCGCGGCCAGCCGGGCGGCGCGGGTCTGCAGCTCCCGGTAGGTCAGCGTGGTGCGGCCGGACACCACCGCGGTCGCGTCCGGGGTCCGGGCGGCCTGGGCGGCGACCAGTTCCGGCAGCGTCGCGAGGTCCCGGGGCCGCGCCGGCTCGCCCGGGCGGGTCAGCCGGTCCCGCTCGGCGCCGGTGAGCACGTCCGTCGCGCCGAGCCGTGTCCCGGGATCGCCGACCACCTGCCGCAGCACCCGTACGTAGCGCTCGACGAGGCTCTCGGCCGTGGTGTGGTCGAACAGGTGCGTCGCGTACTCCAGGCGTCCGCGGGCGCCCCCGGAGGGGTCGGGGACGATGTTGAAGAACAGGTCGAACTTGGCGGTGCCGGTGCCGACCGGGACGGGGGTGACCCGCAGGTCCGGCAGTTCGACGTCCGACCAGGCGAACTGCCAGGCCAGCATCACCTGGAACAGGGGCTGGTAGGCGGTGGTGCGGTCCGGGTCGAGCAGTTCCACCAGGTGCTCGAAGGGGACGTCCTGGTGGTCGTAGGCGGCGAGGGCCCGGTCGCGCACCTGGTCCAGCAGGTCGGCGAAGGCCGGGTTGCCCGACAGGTCGGCGCGCAGCACCCAGGTGTTGGCGAAGAACCCGACGAGGTCCTCCAGTTGCTCGTCGGCGCGGCCCTCGATCGGGCTGCCGATGGTCAGGTCGGGTCCGGCGCCGAGGTGGTGCAGGAGCACGGCGAGCGCGGCCTGGGCGACCATGGGGGCCGTGGCCCCGCGGTCGGCGGCCACCTTCCTGATCCCGGCGAGCAGGTCCGCGTCGAGCGCGATGTCGACGTGGCCGCCGCGGTGGTCGGCCGCCGTCGGCCGCGGCCGGTCCAGCGGCAGCTGCACCGGCTGGGGCACGCCGTCCAGCTCCTTGTGCCAGTAGGCGAGTTGCTCGGCCACGACGCTGTCCGGGTCGTCCGCGTCGCCCAGCATCTGCCGCTGCCACAGCGTGTAGTCCTTGTACTGCACCGCCAGCGGAGCCCAGGCGGGCGCGGCGCCCCGGCGGCGCGCGGTGTACGCGGTGACCAGGTCCCGCAGGAAGGGCGCCATGGAGGCCCCGTCCGCGGCGATGTGGTGGAAGACGAAGACCAGCACGTGCTCCTCGGGACGGACGCGCAGGACGGTGACGCGCAGGGGCGGTTCGGCGTCCAGGCGGAATCCCGCGCTCACCGTCTCGTGCAGGGCGTCGTCCACCGCGTCCGCGGCGACGTCGGTGACCCGGAAGGGGAAGGCTGCCTCCTCGGGGGGCAGGATCCGCTGTTCGGGCGTGCCGTCGGCGTGCTCGGCGATCAGGGTGCGCAGGCTCTCGTGGCGGGTGACGACGTCCGTCACCGCGGCGGCCAGCGCCGCGGTGTCCAGCGGGCCCTCCAGGCGCAGCACGAACGGGATGTTGTACGTGGCGGAGGGGCCTTCCAGCCGGTGCAGGAACCAGAGCCGGCGCTGGGCGAAGGACAACGGGATCATCGACGGTTCTCCTCTACGGTCATCTGGCGCAGTCGGGGACGGCTCGACCGGGTCAGCTTCCGGATCCGGTCCGCCAGTTGGGCGACGGTCGGATTGCGGAACACCGTGGTGACCTTCACGTCGACGTCGAACTCGGTTCGGATGCGGCCGACCAGCCGGGTGGCCAGCAGGGAGTGCCCGCCCTGGTCGAAGAAGTCGGCGTCGACGCCGACCTCGTCCACGCCGAGCAGGTCGGCGAAGAGCCGGCAGAGGACCTCCTCGTCGGGGGTGCGCGGTCCTCGTCCCACCGCGGCCTCGGTGTGGCCGGGCGCGGGCAGGGCGCCGCGGTCGAGCTTCCCGCTCGGTGTGGCGGGGAACGCGGCGAGCGGGACGATCGCGGAGGGGACCATGTACTCCGGCAGGCGCTCCCGCGCCAGGCCGGTGAGGGCCTCGGTGTCGAAGGCGGACGGGTCGCTCCCGCCGGCCGGTACGACGTACCCGACCAGCCGCTGGTCGCCGGCGCGGTCCTCCCGGACCACGACGACCGCGCCGGCGACGCCGGGGTGCGCGGTCAGCGCCGCCTCCACCTCGCCCAGTTCGATGCGGAAGCCGCGGACCTTGACCTGGAAGTCGCTGCGGCCGAGGTACTCGACCTGGCCGTCGTCGTTCCACCGGGCCACGTCGCCGGTGCGGTACATGCGGGTGCCCGGCGCGCCCCAGGGGCAGGCCACGAACCGGTGTGCGGTCAGCGGGGTCTGTCCCAGGTAGCCGCGCGCCAGTCCGGCCCCGGCGAGGTAGAAGTCGCCGGCGACGCCGGGCGGGACGGGGCGCAGCGCGGCGTCGAGGACGTAGACCTGGGTGTTCCAGATGGGCGCGCCGATCGGCACCCGGTCGGAGCCGGGGACGTGCTGCCATCGGGTGACCTCCACCGACGCCTCGGTGGGGCCGTAGAGGTTGTGGGCGGAGCAGCCGGGCAGCAGTTCGGTGAAGCGGTTGGCGAGTTCGGCCGGGAAGGCCTCTCCGGCGACCTCGATCCAGCGCAGGCTGGTGCACTGCTTGGCGAGCGGCTCGGCGACGAAGGCGGCGAGCAGGGACGGCACGAAGTCGGCGCCGGTCACCCGCTCGCGCTGGATCAGCTCGGCCAGGTAGGCGGGGTCCCGGCGCCCGTCGGGGCGCGAGACGACCACCGCCGCGCCGGCCTGCAGCGGCGCGAAGAGTTCCGGTACCGACACGTCGAAGCTCGCCGACGTGCTCAGCAGCACCCGGTCCTCGACGCCGACGTCGAAGTGGTCGAGCCCCCACCGGATCCGGTTCATGATCGACCGGTGCGCCACCGGCACCCCCTTGGGGCCACCGGTCGAACCCGACGTGTAGATCACATACGCCGCGTGGTCCGGCAGCAGCTCCCGCACCGGGTCGGTCTCCGGATACCCCGACACATCCGGCAGGTCCCCCTCCAGCACCAGCAACGGCCGTGCACCGTCCAGCACATGCCGCACCCGGTCCTCGGGCAGGTCGACGTCCAGCGGCACGTAGGCCGCTCCCGACTTCACCACCGCGTACACCGCCACCAGCAGCTCCACCGACCGCGGCACCCGCACCGCCACCAGCCGCTCCGGACCCGCGCCCCGCTCCACCAGCCAGTGCGCCAGCCGGTTCGCCCGCCGGTTGAACTCCCCGTAGGTCAGCGACTCACCCTCAGCGATCACCGCCACCCGGTCCGGATCCCGCGCCACCTGCGCCTCGAACGCACCCGGCAGCGTCCCCGGCTCCACCGCCACCGCCGTGTCGTTCACCCCCCGCAGCAACCACTCCCGCTCCCCCGCCGACAGCACCTCCACCGCGGCGACCGGCAGCGTCGGATCGTCGTGCAGCTGGTCGAGGATCCGGACCAGCCGGGCGGCGATCACCTCGGCGTCCGCGCGGTCGTAGAGGTTGTTCTGGTAGTCGAGGGAGAGCCGCAGGTAGGGGTCGGAGGCGTTGAGGGTGAGGGGGTAGTGGGAGCCGGCGAAGGGGCGGATGGCGTCGATGGTGAAGCCGGCCGCGAGGTTGGCGTCGACGATGCCCTCGCGGTCGACGGGGTAGTTCTCGAAGACGACGATCGTGTCGAACAGCGCGGGCAGCCCGGCGCCGCGCTGGATCTCGGCGAGACCGAGGTGGTGGTGGTCGAGCAGCGCGGTCTGCCGGTCCTGGAGCTCGCTGACGAGGTCCCCCACGCTGCGGTCCGGCCGGATCGTCACCCGCGTCGGCAGGGTGTTGATGAACAGGCCGACCATCCCGTCCGAGCCCGGTACGTCCGCCGGGCGGCCGTTGACGGCGGCACCGAACACCACGTCCTGCTGCCCGGTGAGCGTCGACAGCAGGAGGCCCCAGGCGCCCTGGAGAAGGGTGTTGAGGGTGACGCCGAGCTCCGCGGCGCGCCGGGCGAGTCCGCGGCCCTTGTCGATGGACAGGGGCACCTCGACGCGGCCGAGGGCGGACACGTCCTGCTGGAGGGGGGCGTTGGGGGCGACGAGCGTCGGCTGGTCGAATCCGTCCAGCGCCGCGGCCCAGGCGGCGGCCGCCGCGTCGCGGTCCCGGGTGGACAGCCAGGCCAGGTAGTCGCCGTAGCTGCGGACCGGGGCGAGTTCCTCGCCGCCGGCGTAGAGCCGGACCAGGTCCGTGATCACCACCGGGGAGGACCAGCCGTCGAACAGGGTGTGGTGGGCGGTGATGATCAGCTTGGCCCGGGCGGGCCCGCAGGTGAGCAGGGCGAGGCGGAGCAGCGGGGGCCGGGCGGGGTCCAGGCGGTCGGCCCGGTCCGCGGCGAGGGCGCGCTCCAGCGCCGCGTCCGTTTCGGCCGCGTCCCGGCCGGTCAGGTCGATGTGCCGCCAGGGCAGCCGGACGTGTTCCGGCACGACCTGCACGGGCTCGCCGCCGGGCGCGGTGAGGAACGCCGACCGCAGGTTGGGGTGACGGTCGAGCAGGGCCTGTCCGGCCGCGCGCATGCGCTCCGGGTCCACCCGGCCGGACAGGTGCAGTACGAACTGCATGTGGTAGACGTCGAAGGAGCCGTCGGCGAGCGCGGCCTGGAACTGGATGCCGGACTGTCCGGGGGCCTGCGGCCACACCTCGGCGAGCCGGCCGTAGCGCTGTTCCCAGGTCTCGATCTCGTCCTGTCCCACGGTGACCAGCGGTGCGTCGGCGGGGGTGAGTCCGCCGGCCTCGGGGCGGGTGGCGTGCCCGGCCATGCCGTGCAGCGCCTCGACCCACAACCGGGCCAGTTCCGCGGCCCGTTCACGCGACAGCACGCCCGAGGCGAACATGAAGGCGGTCTGCAGCCGCGGGCCGTCTGCGGAGTCGGTGGCGACCGAGTTGACCTCCAGCACGGACAGCGCGGGCAGGTCGGGGTCGGGTGCCGGGACCAGTTCGGTGGACCAGGGTGACGGGCCCCAGCCGTCCGCGCGCAGCGCCTCGGGCACGTCGGCCCCGGAGATCCGGCCGAGGTAGTTGAACCCGATCTGCGGTGCCGGGTACCCGGACAGCTGCTCGGCCGTGTCGGTGTTGAGGTGGCGCAGCAGCCCGTATCCCATGCCCTTGTCGGGGACGGAGCGCAGCTGCTCCTTGACCCGCTTGATCGCGGTCCCGGCCGCGGGGCCGCCCGCCAGCACCTCGGCCCACGGCACGCCCCGGACGTCGATCCGGGCCGGGTGCATGCTGGTGAACCATCCGACGGTGCGCGAGAGATCGGCTCCCGGGACGAGGTCCGTCTCACGGCCGTGTCCCTCCAGCCGGACCGGCGTGGGGCGGGCCTCGCCGCGCCAGCGGTCCACCGCCAGGGCCAGCGCGGCCAGCAGCACGTCGGTGGCGGTGCCCCGGTACGCCGCGGGCAGGGTGGTCAGGACCGCCTCGGTGACCTCGGCGGGCAGTTCCACCCGCACGGTGTCGACGGTGGCCGTCACGTCCACCGCCGGGTCGAAGGGCCGGCTGCCGAGCGGCGGGTCGGGCGTCTCCAACAGGTCCAGCCAGTACGGCAGTTCGGCCTCGCGCCGCTCGGAGTACGCCTCCTCCTGCAGCGCCGCCGCCCAGCGCCGGGCGGACGTGCCGACCTCGGGCAGCTCGGGGGTGCGGCCGGCCCGGATCCGCTGCCACGCCTCGGCGAGGTCCGCCATGAGGACGCGCCAGGAGACGCCGTCCACCACCAGGTGGTGCACGACCAGCAGCAGCCGGCCGGCTCCCGACGGGGCGGCGAACCAGACGGCGTCCACCAGGACCCCGGCCCGCGGGTCCAGGCGCCCGGCCGCCGCGTCCAGCTCCGCCCTGGCCGCTCGCAGCGCGGCCGGCTCGTCCCAGCGGCCGTCGCAGGGCACCCGGTGGATCAGCTCCGCCGCCCGTACGGTGCCGCGGGGGCGGGCCAGGAGGGTGGGTTCGGGGCCGGGCACCAGCCGCGCACGCAGCAGATCGTGCCGGTCGAGCACGGCGTCCAGGGTCGCGGCGAGCCCGTGCTCGTCGATGCCGGCGGGCAGTTCGAACGTCATCGCCATGGCGAACCGGTCGATGCCGCCGCCGTGGTCGAAGACGTGCCGGGCCACCGGGGGCAGGGGCATCGGCCCGATGCCGCCGTCCTCGTCCTCGGCGAGGGCGGGGGCGCGGTCCCGGCGGGCGGCGGCCACCTCGGCGAGGCGGGCCGCCGTGCGGCACTCGAAGATCTCCCGGGTGGTCAGGTGCAGGCCGCGTGCCCGGGCCCGCGCCACCACCTGGATGGACCGCAGGCTGTCCCCGCCCACCGCGAAGAAGTCGTCGTCGGCGCCGACCCGTTCCACCCCGAGCACGTCGGCGTACGCGGCGGTGATGACGGCCTCGGCCTCGGTGCGCGGCTCCCGGTAGGTCTCCCCGGTGAACTCCGGCTCGGGCAGCGCGGAGCGGTCCAGTTTGCCCGTCGGGCCGAGCGGCATCCGGCCGAGCGCCACGAAGGCCGACGGCACCATGTAGTCGGGCAGCCGTGCCGCGACGAAGCGGCGCAGCTCGGCCGGTGAGGCTCCGGCCATCACGTCCACGTCGCCGATGCCGCCGGCGCCGTCGTCGCCGACGGCTCCCTCTCCGGTGTGCACCACGTACGCGACGAGCCGCCGGCCGCCCGACGGGGCCTCCCGGCTGATCACCACGGCCTGGCTGATCCCCGGGTGCTGCAGGCAGGCGGCCTCGACCTCGGCGGTCTCGATGCGGAAGCCGCGCACCTTCACCTGGCCGTCGGCCCGGCCCAGGCACTCCAGCTCTCCGCGCGCGTTCCAGCGGGCCAGGTCGCCCGTGCGGTACATGCGCTCCCCCGGCGGGCCGAACGGGCTCGCCACGTACCGCTCGGCCGTCATGCCGGGGCGGCCGTGGTAGCCGCGGCCGAGGCAGGTTCCCGCCACGTACAGCTCCCCGGTCGCGCCCCGTGGCACCGGGGCGAGTCCGGGGCCGAGGACGTAGGCGCGCATGTTGTCCAGGGGGGTGCCGATGGGGGCGACGTCGCCCTGCGGCGCCTGCTCGGAGGCGGCGAGGGAGAACGTCGTGGCGTAGAAGCTCTCGCTCTGGCCGTAGGAGTTCACCACCTGCACGCCCGGCAGTGCCGCGCGCACCTGGCCGACGAGGGCGCAGGACAGGACGTCGCCCGCCAGGACGACGCTGCGCACGCCGCTCGTCCGCTCCAGGTGGCCGACCAGTTCCGCGAGGACCGACGGCACCGCGCTGATCACCTGGCCGTCCCAGCCGCCGCGTTCGACGAGGGCGAGCACGTCCGGCACGATCTCGGCCGTGCCGCCGGTGGTCAGGGTGGACAGCAGCTCGAAGACCGACACGTCGAAGTTGACCGAGGTGGCGGCCAGCATCCGGAAGCCGGCCGGCGCGTCCAGCACCCGGGCCAGGGCCCGCACGCCGTTGACGACGTTGCGGTGGGTGACGGCCGCCCCCTTCGGTGTGCCCGTGGAGCCGGAGGTGTACATCACGTACGCCAGGTTGTCCGGGTGCGGCGTGCCGGTCCGCTCGGCTGCCGGGGCGTCCCACCGGGCGCGGTCGTCGAGGTCGACGACCGTCATGGTGTGGGGCGGCAGGGCGGCGGCCGTCGCGGTGTCCGTGACGACGAACCGGGGGCGTGCTTCGGCGAGTACGGTCGCGGCCCGCCCGCCGAGGTGCCGGGGGTCCATCGGCAGGTAGCCGGCACCGGACTTGAGGATGCCGAGCAGACCGGCGGCCAGGTCCTCGGTGCGCGGCAGGGCCAGGACCACCAGGTCCTCGGGGCCGGCGCCGAGGCGGCCGAGTTCACCGGCGACGGCGTCGGCCCGTTCGTCGAGCTCCCGGTAGGTCAGCGTCCGCCCGTCGCACACGACGGCCGGGGCGTGCGGCGTACGGGCCGCCTGGTGCTCGAACAGGCCGGGGACGGTCACCTCCGGCACCGCGGTCGCCGTGTCGTTGAGCCGCACGAGCAGCAGGTCGCGTTCGGCTGCGTCGAGCACGTCGAGCCCGCCGACGCGCTGCCCCGGGTCGGCCGCCAGCCGCCCCAGGACGCGGACGAAGCGGTGGGCGAGGGACTCGGCCGTGGCGGGGTCGAACAGGTCGGTGGCGTACTCCAGGCGGCATCGTGCCCCGCCGGTGCTGTCCGGGAGCATGTCGAAGAACAGGTCGAATTTGGCCGTCGCCGTCTCCAGCCGCTCGGCCCGGACGCCGAGACCGGGCAGTTCCAGGTCCGGCACGGGCGGCTGCCAGGAGAGCATGACCTGGAAGAACGGGTTGTAGGCGGCGGAGCGTTCGGGGTTGAGCAGTTCCACGAGCCGCTCGAACGGCATGTCCTGGTTGTCGTAGGCGGCGAGGGAGGTGTCCCGTACCCGCTCCAGCAGGTCGCGGAAGGCCGGGTCGCCCGACAGGTCGACGCGCAGCACCCAGGTGTTGACGAAGAAGCCGACGAGGTCGCGCAGGTCCTCGTCGGTGCGGCCGGCGATCGGCGCGCCGATCGGGATGTCGTCGCCGCAGCCGAGGTGGTGCAGGAGGACCGCGAGCGCCGCGTGCATGACCATCGACACGGTGGTGCCCTGGTCCGTGGCCAACCGCTCGACGGACCGCAGCAGTTCGGGTTCCACGGTGAAGCGGACCACGTCGCCGTGCGGGCCGACGGCCTTGGGGCGGGGGCGATCGGTGGGCAGGGCCAGCGGCTGCGGCAGCCCGGCCAGGGCCCGCCGCCAGTACTCGAGTTGGCGGGCGGCCAGGCTGGCGGGGTCCGACTCGTCGCCGAGCACGTCCCGTTGCCACAGCGTGTAGTCCGCGTACTGCACGGCGAGCGGCTGCCACGCCGGGGCCCGGCCCGCCCGGCGGGCTCCGTAGGCGAGGGCGAGGTCTCGGAACAGGGGCCCGAACGACTCCCCGTCCACGGCGATGTGGTGGGCGACGAGCACCAGGGTGTGCTCGTGGGGTCCGGAGCGCAGCAGCCGGGCGCGCAGCGGGACGTCGGCGGCCAGGTCGAAGGGGGTGGTGGCCGTGTCGTGCACGGCCGCCGCCCGCTCCGCCTCATGCGCGACGTCGACGACCGGCAGCGCGAGGGGCGCCGCCTGGGGTGGCAGCACCCGCTGGTGCGGGACGCCGTCGTCGTCCTCGGCGATCACCGTGCGCAGGACCTCGTGCCGGTCGACGAGGTCGCCGAGCGCCGACTCCAGGGCGCCCACGTTCAGGTCACCGGTCAGCCGCAGGGCGAAGGCGCCGTTGTACGTCGACGACGGACCTTCGAACTGGTGCACGAACCACAGCCGACGCTGCGCGAACGACAACGGGATCATTGTTTCTCCAAAATCGGCGGGGCCGCCGCGCAGCGAGCCGTCGGTCAGCTCTGGTCGAGCAGCGTCAGCAGGTCGGTGTTGTAGAAGTCGTCGATGGAGCAGGCGCCCGACAGGGTCGAGAAGTACCGGTCGATCAGGTCCTGGTGGCCGACCAGCTTCCGGAGCATGTCCGTGCGTCCCTCGGGCTTGAGCTCGGCCACGTTCAGGGCGGCCTGGTAGAAGCTGGTGTGGTCCTCGTCGAGGTCCTCCTCGTACCGCTCCAGCGCCGCCTGCAGCGCCCTGGGGTCGTGGAGCCGGTCCCCGATGTGCCGGGTGAGGGTCCGGGCCTGGAGGAAGGCCTCGGTGATGCCGCGGGCGGTGATGGAGTCCTTGTGGTTCACCGCGTCGCCGACCAGGGCCCAGCCGGGGCCGTGGGCCTTGCGGAAGAAGTTCTCCTGGTGCCCGGTGCCGTACAGCTGCTCCACGCGCTCGCCCGCCCGCATCCGCTCGTACAGCTCGGGCGCCGTGGTGCGGAAGGCGTCGAGGTAGGCGGGTTCCACCGCCTTGCGCACCCCCGAGAACTCGTCCTGCGGGAAGTACGCCATGAGCAGGGTGAGGTCGTCGTTGGTCGGGATGACGCCGATCCAGCGGCCGGGGCGCGCGTAGGACTCGAAGTGGGCGGGCACCCCGGCCCAGTAGCTGTAGTAGGTGCAGGTCTGCCGCGGGTGCTCGACGACGTTGTGCGCGCCGGCCTTGCGGGCCACCAGCGACCGCATGCCGTCCGCGCCCACGACGAGCAGGGCCCGCTCGGTGGCCGTGGCCCCGCCGGGCGTGGTGTGCCGCACGCCGACGACACGGTCGCCCTCGAAGACGAGGTCGGTGACGGCGCAGGACTCCCGGAACTCCGCACCGGCCGCGACGGCGCCGCGCGCGAGGATCGGGTCGAGGACGTACCGCCGGGGCGCGTAGGTGGTGCGCTGGCCGTCGACCGGCAGGGAGAAGCCGTCCAGGCGGACCCCGGGTGCCTCGTAGCTCTGGTGGTCGATCGGGCGGCAGCCCGCCGCGCGCAGTTCGTCGAGCAGCCCCCACTCGTTGAGCAGGGCCACGCCCGGCTGGTGGATGTAGTGCGAGGACAGGGTGTCCTGCGGGAAGCGCGCCTTCTCCAGGAGCAGGACCCGGTAGCCCTGACGTGCCAGGAGCATGGCCGTCGGCGCTCCCGCGCACCGGGCACCTATGACAATGACGTCGTACATGGCGCCTTCCTTGCCGGGCGGTCTGTTGTCCGGGGCGGCCCCGGGTGACGCGGACACCCCTCAGGTCCGGTGCGGCGCGGCGGGCGGGTCCATGGACCCGATGTAGGCGGAGATCGAGGCGATCGTCGGGTTCAGGAACAACCGGTCCATCGGCACCTCGACGCCCAGTTCGTCGGCGAACGCGCCCTGGATCCTCGCCATGATCAGGGACTGGCCGCCCAGGGCGAAGAAGTTCTGGTCGTCCGCTATGTGGTCGCGCCGCAGTTCCCGGCACCAGATGGCGCGCACGTCGTCGGTGATCATCGGGTTCCCCTCGTCGTCGTCGCGGTCCGCGGGTCAGGCAGCCGTGCCGCGGCCGGCCGGGCCGTCGCGGAACGTGTCGAGCAGCGCCGCGCGGTCGACCTTGCCGTGCGGGCTGAGCGGGATCTGCGCGAGCGCGACGAACCGGGCCGGGACCATGTTCCGCGGCAGGGACCGCAGGAGGCCCTCGCGCACCGCGTCCTCGGCGAGGCCGTCTCCCTCCGGCACGACGAACGCGGTCAGTTCGGCCTCGCCCGACTCCCCGGGAGCGACCACGACCGCGGCCTCCCGCACCCCGGCCAGACGGCCGAGCGCCCGCTCGACGTCGGCGGGGTCGATGCGCATGCCGCGCACCTTCACCTGCGCGTCGATCCGGCCCAGGACGACCAGGTCCCCGGCCTCCGTCACATAGCCGCGGTCGCCCGTGCGGTAGAGCCGGCGGGGCACGCCGCCGACCTCGGCCGACGTGAACCGCTCGGACTCGGGACCCGAGCCGTTGAGGTAGCCCGCGCCCACCCCGGTCCCGGCGATGCAGATCTCGCCCCGCTCCCCCGGCGCGACGCCGCGCAGCCGCTCGTCGAGGAGGAGGATGTCCGTGTTGTGCGCGGGCCGGCCCACCGGGGCCGCCTGCCCGTCGCCGGGCCGGTGCCCGGCGAGGTCGTAGGAGGTCGCGACGTCCGTGCACTCGGCGACGCCGTACTGGTGCAGGAGGGTGCAGGTGGTGCCCGCGCGCGCCGCCCAGTCGGCGATCCGTTCGCTCTTGAGCGGTTCGCCGCCGAACAGCAGGTAGTCCAGCCGGGCGAGAGCGTCACCGCCCCGCGCGGTCTCCCGGTCCACCAGCAGGTACAGCGTGCTGGAGGCGCAGTGCACCACGCGGATGTCGTGGTCGGTCAGCATGCGGTAGGCCATCATCACGTCGACGTTCCGGCTCGCCATCAGGTGCTGGGTGGCGCCGCAGAAGAGCGGGGCCATCAGGCTGCGCTGGGAGAGGTCGAACCCGAAGGCGCTGACGACCAGGTGGTGCGAGCCGCGGTGCAGTCCGTACTCGTCCGTCAGCCAGTTCAGCAGGTTGTACCAGCCCTCGTGCCGGATCGCGGTGAGCTTCGGCGTCCCGGTCGAGCCGGAGGTGAACACCGCGTAGCAGATGTCGTCCCCGGTGACCTCGACGTCGGGGCCGGCGGCGGGGTGGCCGGCCGGGGGGCCGGGCAGCCGGCGCAGGTCGACGACCTCGGCGGAGGACGACGCGACCAGCGGGGCCGTCTCCGGGGACGCCACGATCAGGGCGAGGTCCGGGATCTGGCCGAGCAGCAACCGCAGCCTGGCCGCCGGGTAGGCCGGGTCGAGCGGCACGTAGGCCGCCCCGGCCTTCAGCGTGCCGAGGACGGCGACGAGCATGTCGGTCGAGTAGTCGAGGCAGATCCCGACCTTGGCGCCCCGCCCGTGTCCGCGGGCCGAGAGCACGTGGGCGAACCTGTTCGCCTCCGCGTTCAGCTCCGCGTACGTCATCCGGCGCCCGGCGCAGAAGACGGCGACGGCGTCGGGGGTGGCCTCGGCGTGCGCCTCGAACCGCCGGTGGACGACGGGCTCCGGGGGCAGGTCGACCCGCTTGCCCTGAAGGATCATCAACTGACTCCGATGTGAGGGGCGTGGGGCCGGTCCGGCCGGCCGCACGCCACCGGGGAAGAGACCGTGGCCGGCGCCACTAGGCGGTACGCCGGTCGGCGGCGTCGAGCATCCGGGTCACCCACTGCTCCACGGGCAGGCCGTGCGCGGCCGCCACCTGCGAGTAGTGGTCCAGCTGCCCGGCGGACAGTTCGATGGTGAGGGTGGCGACCTCGCCGCGCGGTTCGGCGGTGGCGCCCGGGGCGTCGGTCCGGGACTCCCTGCGGCGCGTGCCGTCGCCGGCCGCTACGGCGTGCAGCGCCCTGCGCAGCTCGTTGCGCGACCACTTGAGCCGGTCGGCCTCGCGCAGCCAGTGGTCCTGCTGTGCCGCAGGCAGGCTGGTGACCTCCGCGTGGTGGGCGAAGCTGAGCCCGTCCCACCTGCGGTGGTGCTCGAACCGGCGGGCCACCCACGCGTAGTTGCGCAGCGTCTGGTAGTCGAGGCCGGTCCGCTCGACGGCCTCCCGGTAGCGCCGCGCCCCGTAGGTGTTCTCCCCGTAGATCAGCCAGTCGCCGAGCCACCACGCCGAGGAGTTCGTGAGCTCGCGCAGGCCGCTGCCGATCCGCTCCCAGGACCGCTCCGGCAGGCCCTGCGGGAAGGTCATCCCCGACGTGCCCACCGTGGCCTGTCCGCCGACGAAGGACAGCACCGCCTCACGCGGCGCGCCTCCCCCGCCGGCTCCCGCCATGGTCGTCGTGTACCGGCTCACCGTCGTCACAGGATGCCCTCCCCGCCGTCGTGTCCCCACCGCCGTCCGTACGGCCGGAGGTCAGCCCTCCGCCATCGCCTCGCGCAGGCTCCTCGGGCGCAGGTCCGTCCAGTTCCGCTCGACGTACTCCAGGCACTCGGCCCGGGACGCCTCGCCGAAGACCACCCGCCAGCCCGCGGGCGGGTCGACGAACACCGGCCACAGGGAGTGCTGGTCCTCGTCGTTCACCAGCACCTGGAAGCGACCGTCCTCGTCATCGAAAGGGTTCGTGCTCATGCCACCGTCCTCGAAGGTCGCGGGGGACTCGGCAGGAATGAACGCCGGGCCGAGTTCGGGAAAAGGTCGGGGGCGGGTTCACCGATGGGCGTCGTCCCGTCGACGGGACATCCCGGCATCCGCAGCGCCCCCGGAATGCCAACGCCAACTTAGGTCTCGGCCGCCGACCTCACAAGGCGGAAGAACACCGGTCTCCCGGTCGCCCGCCGCAATCTGTATCCGCCGGGGTTCTTGTGCCACCATGACCGATCAGCGGCCCGGGACGGGCGCACCCATATTCGGACCGGCCCTTTTCCGCACCGGGCCGGGACCGTCCCGGACAACGGCCGGCCGAAGGTTTTCCTTTTCACCGTTCCGCACCGGACGGCAGGCCGGCCCGGATACGCACCGACGTACGCCCCACCTGCGCGCGAGCACCGGTTTCTCCTTTTCACCGGTATGACGCGTCCGGTCCGCGCCGCCCGGTTTCCCTTTTCCGGGGAAATCCCTCCGGCGCTTCCGCACGCATGACGGCAGAAAGCCCCTCGACGGACCTACGACTGGTGATCGGACTTGACGTCAGAATCCGCGTACACGACAGATCCAGACGACGACACACGGCGGTCGCTGTTGCGCCACATGCTGGTGGCGAGGGGCGTCGACGAGGAGGCCCGGCAACTGCAGAAGCAGGGCGCGCTGGACCTCTGGCTGTCCTGCCAGGGGCAGGAGGCCGCCCAGGTGGGTTCCGCGCTCGCCGTCGGCCCGGACCCGACCGTCTTCCCCAGCTACCGGGAACACGCCGTCGCCCTGCTGCGCGGTGTGACGCCCGCCGAGCTGGTCGCGCAGTGGGGCGGCCGGACCTTCTGCGGCTGGGACCCGCGCGGCCTCCGCTTCTTCCCCTACACCCTGGTGCTGGCCGCGCAGACGCTGCACGGCGTCGGCTACTCGATCGGGCAACGGCTGCAGGGCCGCGAGGACTTCGTCGTCGTGTACATCGGGGACGGCGCCACCAGCGAGGGCGACATGTCGGAGGCGATGAACCTCGCCGCCGTCGAGTCGGCCTCGGTGCTGTTCGTCTGCCAGAACAACGGCTGGGCCATCTCCAAGCCGGCCCGGGAGCAGATGCGCACCTCGCTGGCCGAGCGGGCCCGGGGGTTCGGGATCGAGGCCGTGCGGATCGCGGGCGGCGACCCGGAGACCGTCTTCTCCGTCTGCTCGCGGGCCGCCGCCCACGTCCGCGCCGAACGCTCGCCGCGGCTGGTGGAGATCCAGGTGGCACGCATGCACGGCCACTCGACCTCCGACGCCCAGGAGATCTACCGCACCGGCGAGGACATCGCACGGGCCAGGGCGGCGGACCCGGTGACCGGCTACGCGGCCCGGCTGCGGGACTCGGGCCTGGTGGACGACGCCTGGTTCGACGGCGTCGAGGCGGAAGTGCGGGTCCTGCGCGAGCAGTTGATGAAGGAGTACACCTGATGAGCACCGCGACGACCGTGCCCCTGGCGGAGTCGATCAACGCGACCCTCGCCGACCTCCTCGACCAGGATCCCGCCCTGCTGCTGCTCGGCGAGGACATCGGCCGGCTCGGGGGCGTCTTCAGGGTGACCCGGGGTCTGCGGGACCGCTTCGGGGCGGACCGGGTGCGCGACTCGCTCCTCGCCGAGTCCACGATCGTCGGACAGGCGGTCGGCCTGGCGATGAGCGGGCTGGTCCCGGTCTGCGAGATCCAGTTCGACGGGTTCACCTATCCGGCGGTGAACCAGCTGGTGACGCAGGCGGCCCGGATCGGCGAGCGGTGGAACGGGCAGGTCAGCCCCAGCCTGGTGGTGCGCATCCCGAGCGGCGGCGGCGTCCGGGGCGTGGAGCACCACAGCGAGTCCAACGAGGCCCTGTTCGCCCGCGTCCCGGGGCTGTCGGTGGCGTGCCCGTCCACGGGCGAGGACGCCGACCAGATCCTGCGGCACGCGGTACGGCTCGGTTCGCCCGTGGTGGTGTACGAACCGATCCGGCTGTACTGGCGGCGGAACACGCCCGTCCGGGACGCCCGGCCCGCGAAGTCGCCGACCGCGGCCCGGGTGGTGCGGCGCGGCACCGACCTGACGATCGTCACCTTCGGGGCGGTCACCCACGAGGTGCTGCGGGCGGCGCACGCCCTCGCCCCCGAGGTGGACGTGGAGGTGGTGGACCTGCGCTGGGTGGCCCCGCTCGACACGGACACGGTGATGGAGTCCGTGGCCGGCACCGGGCGGCTGCTGATCGTGCACGAGGGGTCCAAGGACGTCGGCATCGGCGCCGAGGTCGCCGCGTTCGTGGCCGAGCACGGGTTCGGGGTCCTGCGCGCCCCGGTCCGCCGGCTGGCTCCCGCGCGCCGGGCCTACCCCCCGGCGGATTTCGAGAAGGACTACCTGATCGGTGTGCAGCAGATCACGGACGAGGTGCGGGTGATGACGAAGTGAGCGACTCCCCGGTGGACATGTACGTACCGCGTTTCGGCCACGGTCTCGGCGAGGCGTTGCTCGTCGAGTGGGTCGCCGCCGTCGGCGACCTGGTCGAGCGGGGGGACGTCATCGCGGTCGTGGAGACCGACAAGGCCAGCACGGAGATCGTGGCGGAACGCGCGGGACGGGTCACCGCCCACTCCGCGACGGCCGGCACGGTCCTGAAGTCCGGTGAGCCCCTGTACCGGCTGGCGGCCGGGCAGCCCGGCCCCGCATGAGATGCCCGACAGCCCAGCCCTGTGCGTCATTTCCCCGAACGGAGAACGAGCATGAGTGACATCGAGACCCGCATCACCGACACGATGCTGGCCAAGCTGCGCGAGCGCGACCCGGCGCTGGGACCCGACGACCTCACCCGGCCGGTCGCCGACCTCGACCTCGACTCCCTCGACCTGGTCGAGCTGCACCAGCAGCTGGAGCGCGAACTCCAGGTCAAGGGCGACCTGCAGGAGACCGCGGCCTTCGCCTTCCTGGACGACTTCAGCAGCTACTTCGTGAAGCTGGCGAACGGGCGGTGAGCGCCGGCATCGTCGATGTCGCCACGGCCAAGCCCGGACGGACCGTCCCCAACGACGACTTCGCGTCGATCGGCCTGACCGACGAGTGGATCCGGCGCCGCAGCGGCATCGCGTCCCGCTCGTGGCTGCCGGACGGGATGCCGCTGGCGGACGTCGCGGCGGAGGCCTGCGCACCGATCGTGACCCGGCTGTCCGACCCCTCCTCGATCGGCGCCCTGGTCGTCGTCAGCACGTCGGTGCGCCAACGCGTCCCGGGCATCGCGCAGCAGGTGGCGCGGCAGGCCGGGCTGGACTCCGCGGTGCTGGCCTTCGACATGAACGCGGCCTGCTGCGGCTTCGTCTACGGACTGGTCACCGGGCTCTCGCTGTGCGAGTCCGGGCAGGCGCGGTCGGTGCTGGTGTGCTCGGTGGAGGCCATGTCCCGGCTGGTGGACCGCACGGACCGGCAGACGGCGTGCATCTTCGCCGACGGCGCCGCGGCCGTCCTGCTGGAGGACCGGGCGCCGTTCGCGCCCTTCCGGCAGGTCGCCGGCTGCGACGGCTCGCAGGAGGCGCTCATGCGGGAGACCGAGGAGGGCGGCATCCACCTGGACGGCATGCAGGTGTACGACCGGGCCGTGCGCCGCATGTCCGAGTCCGCGCAGTACCTCTTCGACCACGGCCCCGCGCCGACCGTCCTGGTCGGTCATCAGGCCAACGGCCGCATCCTGGAGCAGGTCCGCGGCTTCACCACCCATCTCGGCGTGCCCTTCGTGAACCGGATCGAGCACTCCGGCAACACCTCGTCCGCCTCCATCCCGCTGGCCTTCGCCGAGGAGCTGGACTCCGGTTCCCTGCCCGGCTCGGGCCGGCTCGGAGCCGTCGCCTACGGCGCCGGCGAGGCGTGGGGCGGGGTCGCGGTGGACTACCGGGTGCCGGACACCGCGGCCCGCTGACCGCGCCCGTCTTGGACCCGTACTCGAACTCAGGAGGTTGTCATCTACTCGCCCGATGCCTGGGTCCTGCGCTCCGGCGCGATGACCGGCCCTCACGACGGCAGTCCCGGCGGCGCGCTGCAGCGCGACGTGTTCACCTTCGGCCCGCTGGAGGAGGGCGAGGCCCTGGTCGAGCCGATCCTCGGCTCCTGGGAGGCCAACGTCGACCACGCGCTGGCCCGTTCACCGATCGACGTGTGCAGCAGCCGCGGCGAGGACGTGGTGGTGGTCGGCAACATGGGAGTGGTGCGCGTGCTCCAGGTCAACGCGGGCGGCCGGGACACCCCGGTCCGCGAGGGAGACCTGTGCATGCTGATGCCGTTCGGCAAGCTCGACCGCTTCGGCTACGCCGAACTCGCCTACGCCTACGACGCCCCGCACACCATCGGCCTGCTGGCCAAGCGGTCGAAGATGGACGTGCGGGTGCTGCTGCCCATCCCCGACGGCACCCCGTACTCACTGGCGCAGTGGGCCACGTACGGGCGCTACTACACGGCCTGGGACAACTGGCACAAGGCCTACGGCTGCTGGCGCACCCAGGTGGCCGACGATCCGGCGAACCACCTGGTGTTCGGCTGGGGCGGCGGGGTGGCCTTCGCCGAACTGCTGCTGGCCAAGCGCGCCGGGTTCCGGGTGGCGATGACGGCGGGCTCGGACGAGCGGGTCGCCTTCCTGCGCGAGAACGGGATCACCCCGGTGGACCGCCGCCTGTTCCCCGACCTCTCGCTGCCGACCCGGGAGCAGCGCACCGACCGCGAACGCCACCAGCGACGCCGGGACTCGGTGCGCAGGTTCCGGGAGCTGGTCGACGAGCTGAGCGACGGCCACGGGGTGGCGATCTTCGTGGACAACATCGGCCAGCCCCTGTACGACATCACCCTCGCCTCGCTGGCCCGCGCCGGGGTCGTCACCACCTGCGGCTGGAAGGCGGGGATGCGCCTGACCCATCTGCGGGGCGCCGAGTCCATCAGCCGTCACATCCTCGTCAACACCCACGTGTGGCAGTTGCAGGAGTCGCCCGCCATCCGGGACTTCCAGGAGGCCGAGGGCTGGATCGCGCCGAAGGGCTCGGAGGTCGTCTACGACTTCGACCGGGTGCCGGAACTGGCCGACGACTACGCCCGGGGCCGGATCACCTCGTACTTCCCGATGTACCACGTGAACCCGGTCTGACCGGTCCGAGGAAAGAAGGTGCCATGACAGCGGAACTGCTCGCCCGGGTACGGGACTTCGCCGCGACCGAGCTGGCCGGGAAGGACGAGCACTTCGACGGTCTGCCGGAGCAGCCCACGGTCGAGGCGGCCCGGCTGCACGACCTCGGCCTGGCCAACTGGTGGGTGCCCCGGCAGTACGGAGGGCTGGGTCTGTCCGTGACGGACAGCGTCGACGTCGTGTCCGAACTGGCCTACGGCGACGCCGGGTTCGCCTTCGGAGCCTTCCTGCCGGTCCTGGGCGGCGTCATGCTCCAGCACTTCGGCGGCGAGGAGCTGGCCCGTCCGGCCCTGGAGTCGCTGGTGGCCGAGGGCGGCCGGATCGCCGTGCTCGGCAGTGAGGAGGAGGCCGGCAGCGAGCTGGTCCGCATCACCACCACCTTCCGCCAGGAGGGCGACCGGCTGGTGCTCAGCGGCGACAAGTACTTCTCCACCAACACCGACGCCGCCGGCCTGCTGCTGGTCCTCGCCCGGTCCGCCGACGACGCCGCGGACTTCGCCGTCGTCGCGGTACCGCGCGACACGCCCGGGGTCGAGATCGTCAAGCGCTGGGACCTGCTCGGTGTCCGGGGCGCCGGAACCTACCGGGTGCGTCTGGACGACTGCGCGGTTCCCGCCGCGCACCGCCTCCAGGGCAGCGGGCTGCGCATCCTGGAGGCGAGTCTGAACGCCAGCCGCATCCTGATCGCCGCCTGCGCGGTGGGCATCGCCAGGCGCGTGCGGGACCTGGCGATGGACTACGCGGCCGGCAAGCGGCTCAGGGGCGCCCCGCTGACCGAGAACGCCGTGTTCGCCGGGAAGCTCGGGCAGATGGAGACGCTGATCGACGTGATGCGCAACCAGTGCCGGGCGGCCGCGGCGGAGTTCGACCGGCTGCTGGAGGCGGCCGCGGGCGGAGGAACCGGCCTGCACCGGGTGGGCACGCTCCGGTCGGCGCTGGCCGCCAAGCTCTTCTGCGGACAGGCGGGCTGGGAGGTGGTGTCGACCGGCTCGGAGCTGTTCGGCGGCCTCGGCTACACCCAGGACCATCCGATCGGCAAACTCGTCCGCGACATGCGGTACGTGGCCATCGTCGAGGGCGGCGAGGACATCATGCGGGACCTCGTCTACGCCCGCTACGTGGTTCCCGCCCGCAAGCGGCGGTGAGCGGCGGGCCCGGACCGGGCCCCTCGCCCCGCCGCACCCCGGACCGGTGCGATCGCGCTGACCCGCGATCGCACCGGTCCGTCGCCGCTTCGGGCGCCGTCCGCGGCCGGGACCTTCCCTGCTGCGCCTGATCGTCGCGGGGCGCGGCGCCCGTCCGGTCGGCGCCGGGTGCAGCGCTGACATCACTGGGCGACATGGATGGCACCACGCGGCACCACGCGGCACCATCCGCTGCCACCCGGCGCGTCCACCCGCACCGGAGAACCCGCAGCAGCCAGGGGCGCCACCAGCACCCCGCGCGCCTGTCCGCGCAGCGAAGAGGGCATCCGTCCGGAAACCTGTCACCCACATAGCGCCATTCAGGCTTGCGCACGGCGCCATTGTGGTGCCATGCTGACGGCATGGACCTCAGCCCCTATGTCGACACCCTCCGCCGTGAACTCGCGGTGGCCGCCGAAGCCGGAGGGGAGGAAGCTCGCGAGCTCGCCGAGCGTCTCACCGCCCCGCTGGAGTCGGCGACCCGCCTGACCCTGCTCAACGTCCTGTCCGCCGCGATGGACGAGATCACGCGCGAGCTCGCCCCCGGCTCGGTCGACGTACGGCTGCGCGGTCTCGAGCCCGACTTCGTCGTGACACCCCCGCCCGCCGACGACACCCCCACCGAACCGGTCACGAGCGTCGAACCACCCGTCACCCAGGTGCCCGCCGACAGCGAGGGCGGCGGCCCCGCCCGCATCAACCTGCGCCTGCCCGCCCACCTCAAGGCCCGCGCCGAGGAGGCGGCGAACCGCGAGGGCCTCTCGGTCAACGCCTGGCTGGTCCGGGCGGTGGCCGCCGCGGTCGAGGGCGGCACCCCGGCGCGCACCACGGAGAAGACCCGCACGGTCGGACAGAGCCTGACGGGCTGGGTGCGCTAGCCCGCTCGCGTCCGCACCGCACCACCCACATCACGTCCCACCAGCGGGGGCGGCCCGACGACCCACGAGGACAGTACCGCCATGCCTTCTTTCGACACGCCCGAGCCCATCTCGGTCACGGCCCACGTCTACTCCGGATCCGTCCGGTTCACCGCCGGCGACCGCACCGACACCGTCGTCGCGGTGGAGCCGCGCGACCCCAAGCGCGACCAGGACGCGCGGGTGGTGGAGCAGACCGAGGTCTCCTACGCGAACGGCACCCTGACCATCAGGACCCCCAAGGCCAACCTCGTCGGGCGCTCCGGCACCGTCGACGTGACGGTGGAACTGCCCACGGGCTCGCACATCGACGTCTCCGGCGCCAGTGCCGAGGTGCTCGGCGAGGGCCGGCTGGGCGAGGTCCGCCTCAAGACCGCGGCCGGCGACGTCCGGCTCGACACGACCGGACCGCTGCACCTGTCCGCCTCGCACGGCTCCATCACCGTGGACCGGGTCGAGGGCATGGCCGAGATCACCACCAACTCCGGCCATCTGCGCATCGGAGTCGTGAACGGGCCCGCCGTCCTGAAGAACTCCCACGGCAGCACCACCGTCGAAGCCGTGACCGGCGAACTGCGTGTGAACGGCGTCAACGGCGGCGTCGACATCGCGCGCGTCGAGTCGTCGGTCACTGGCACCACCACCAACGGCCACCTCCGCGTCAACGACGTCGCGCGCGGCACGGTCCACCTGGAGACCTCCAACGGCGCGATCGAGGTCGGCATCCGCGAGGGCACGGCCGCCTGGCTCGACGTCAGCTCCAAGCGCGGTCAGGTGCGCAACACGCTGTCCGCGTCCGACGCGCCGGAGGAGACCGAGGAGACCGTCCGGGTCCACGCACGGTCCAACTGGGGCAACATCGACATCCGGCGCGCCCGGCCCTGAGCACCACCCGCACACCGCTCATCCCCCGTCACGACAGCCTCCGAAAGGGAGTGCTCCATGTCTTCTCCTGTCATGCCCACGTCCAGGAAGGGTGAGAGCGCGCCGCCCCCGGCCGCGATCTCGGCCGTCGGGCTGCGCAAGTCCTTCGGTGACAAGACCGTCCTCGACGGCATCGACCTGCACATCCCGGCCGGTTCCGTGTTCGCCCTGCTCGGACCGAACGGCGCGGGCAAGACCACCGTCGTCAAGATCCTCTCCACGCTCATCACCGCCGACGCCGGCGAGCTGCGCGTCGGCGGCCACGACGTCGCCACCGAACCGCAGGCCGTGCGCGCCGCGATCGGCGTCACCGGGCAGTTCTCCGCCGTCGACGGTCTGATCACCGGGGAGGAGAACATGCTCCTCATGGCCGACCTGCAGCATCTGCCCCGGCAGGAGGGCCGGCGCGTCGCCGCGGAGCTGCTGGAGCGCTTCGACCTCACCGACGCGGCGAAGAAGCCCGCCTCCACCTACTCCGGCGGCATGAAGCGCCGACTGGACCTGGCGATGACGCTGGTGGGCGACCCGCGGATCATCTTCCTCGACGAACCCACCACCGGCCTCGACCCGCGCTCCCGGCACAACATGTGGCAGATCATCCGCGAGCTGCTCGCCGACGGCGTCACCGTCTTCCTCACCACCCAGTACCTGGAGGAGGCCGACGAACTCGCCGACCGCATCGCCGTGCTGAACGACGGAAAGATCGCCGCCGAGGGAAGCGCCGAGGAGCTCAAGCGGCTCATCCCCGGCGGGCACGTCCGGCTCCGCTTCACCGACCCGGCGGCCTACCAGACCGCCGTGGCCACGCTGCACGAGGCCAACCGCGACGACGACGCGCTGGCCCTGCGCATCCCCAGCGACGGCACCCAGCGCGAACTGCGCTCCCTGCTCGACTGGCTGGACTCGGCCGGTATCGAGGCCGACGAGCTGTCCGTGCACACCCCCGACCTCGACGACGTCTTCTTCGCCCTGACCGGCGGCACCGACAAGCACAAGGAGACCGCCCGATGAGCGCCCTGTCCCTCGTGGTCCGCGACTCGAACACGATGCTGCGCCGCAATCTGCTGCACGCCCGGCGCTATCCGTCCCTGACGCTGAACCTGCTGCTCACGCCGGTGATGATGCTGCTGCTCTTCGTCTACATCTTCGGCGACGTGCTGAGCGCGGGCATCGGCGGCGGCGGCGCCGACCGCTCCGACTACGTCGCCTACATCGTCCCCGGCATCCTGCTGATGACCATCGGCAGCACCGTCATCGGGGCCGCGGTCTCCGTCTCGACCGACATGTCCGAGGGCATCATCGCCCGCTTCCGCACCATGGCGATCCACCGCGGCTCGGTGCTCATCGGGCATGTGGTCGGCAGCGTGCTGCAGGTGCTCATGAGTCTGATCCTGGTCGGGGCCATCGCCGTGGCCATCGGCTTCCGGTCCACCGACGCGACGGCGCTGGAGTGGCTGGCGGCGTTCGGACTGCTCGCGCTGTTCGCCCTGGCGCTCACCTGGATCGCGGTCGGCATGGGTCTGGCCAGTCCGAACGCCGAGGCGGCCAGCAACATGGCCATGCCGCTGATCCTGCTGCCGCTCATCTCCAGCGCCTTCATCCCGGCCGACTCCATGCCGGGCTGGTTCCAGCCGATCGCCGAGTACCAGCCCTTCACCCCCGCCATCGAGACCCTGCGCGGACTGCTCCTCGGAACCGAGATCGGCCACAACGGGTGGCTCGCCATCGCCTGGTGCGTGGGCCTGTCCGTCCTCGGCTACTTCTGGTCCAAGTCGCTCTTCGAGCGCGACCCCAAGTAGCCAGGCGGCCCCCGCGGCCGACCACGATCCGCCCCCGGGCGGGGGGGGGGGGGGGGGGCCCCCCCCCCCCCCCCCGCCCCCCCCCCCCCCCCCCCCCCCCCCCCCCCCCCCGCCCCCCCCCCCCCCCCCGCCCTCCCGGCGTTCCGGCCCCGCGCACCGGCGTCGCGGCCCCATGCACTGGCGTTCGGCCTCACGCCCGCCAGGCGTACCGGCGTTCCGGGCGCCCCGCCGCGCCGTAGCGCAGGGAGACCTCCGCGCTGCCCGTGCTGTGGAAGTACTCCAGATAGCGGCGGGCGCTCACCCGGGAGACGCCGGTCAGGGCCGCGCACTCGCTGGCGGAGAGCGTGCCCTCCGCCGCGCGCAGGGCCCGTTCGACGAGGTCGGCGGTCTCCACGCTCATGCCCTTGGGCAGGGCGTGGACCACCGCCGGGGCGAACGCGCCCGCCAGGACCCGGTCCACGTCGGCCTGGCCGCGGACGACGGCGGTCAGCAGCCGGCCGCGCTGGGCGGCGTAGCGTTCCAGGCGGGCGCGCAGGTCCTGGAAGTCGAAGGGCTTGAGGAGATAGTCGACCACGCCGCGGCGGACCGCGCCGCGCACGGTGCCGGCCTCCTGCGCGGCGCTGATCACCATCACGTCGCAGTCGTGGCCGGCGCTGCGCAGCCGCGGGATCACGTCCAGGCCGAAGATGTCGGGCAGGTACAGGTCGAGCAGGACGAGGTCGGGGCGCAGCGCGTCGACGGCCTCGATGGCCTCGGCTCCGGTGTGGGCGACGCCGACGACGCGGAACGACTCGACGCGTTCGACGAACGCGCGGTGGACCCGGGCCACCATGAAGTCGTCGTCGACCACGAGCACGTCGATCACGTCCGTGCCGCCCCGCGCCGGAGCCCGGGCCGGGTCCGGGGCCGGGCCCCGCGCCGGATCCTGTGCTGCGGTCATGGGTCCGCTCCTTCCGCCACCGTGCCGATGAGGTGCCCGACGGTCATGCGTGCGGTGAACACGGCCCCGTCGGGGGTGTTGGACACCGAGATCTCTCCGCCGTGCCGTTCGCAGACCAGCTTGGTCAGGGCCAGTCCGATGCCGCGCTCGCCCTCCCGCGCGGCCTTGGTGGTGAAACCGTGGGAGAACACCTCGCGGGCCAGTTCGGGAGCCACGCCGGGGCCGGAGTCGCGGACCACGATCTCCACACCGGAGGCGTCCTGCCGCAGCGCCACCTCCACCCACGCCCGGTCGTCCTGCGCGGCGGCGTCCACGGCGTCGACGGCATTGTCGACGAGGTTGCCCACGACAGTGGCCACGTCGGCGGCGTCCTCCGGGGCCAGTCGCTCCAGCGCGGTGTCCTCGGAGATCCGCAGGGCGACCTTGCGCTCGGCCGCCAGGGACGCCTTCGCCATCAGCAGCGCGGCCACCGCCGTGTCGCGGACGCGGCGGCTGAGGGTGACGTCCAGGGACTGGCGGCGCTGGTTCAACGCCCGGATGTAGCGCACCACTTCGTCCTGCTCGCCGATCTGGATCAGCCCGGAGATGGTGTGCAGCTGGTTGGCGAACTCGTGGGCCTGCGCGCGCAGCAGCTCCGAGGAACTGCGGAAGGAGCCGATCTCCCGCTCCAGCCGGGCGAGTTCGGTCCGGTCGCGCAAGGTGGTGACCGAGCCGAGGAGCCGGCCGTCCTTGGTGACGGTCATCCGGTTCATCACCAGGACCCGGCCGCGGCGCACCACGACCTCGTCCCGGGTGCCCGCGGCGGTCCCGGCCAGCACGTCGCGCAGCCGCCCCTCGACGCCCAGGCCGTCCAGGCTCTGGCCGACACAGTCCTCCGGCAGGTCGAGCAGGCGGCGCCCCATGTCGTTGACGAGCGTGAGCCGCTGCTGCGGGTCCAGGGCGACCACACCCTCGGCGATCCCGTACAGCATGGCCTCGCGGTGTTCGGCGAGCCCGGCGATCTCGCGCGGCTCCAGTCCGAGCGTCTGCCGCTTCACCCGCCGTGCCAGCAGCCAGGAACCGGCGACGCCGAGACCGCTGGCCACGCCCAGGTAGACGAGCAGGGAGGAGGAGGCGCCGCCGAGCCGCTGCCAGGCCGTCGGCTCGGACTCGCCGATCATCACCGTGCCGAGGATCCGGCCGAGGTTGTGCTCGCTCGCGCCGAGGACCGGGACCTGGGCGGCCCGTTGACGGTCGCCGTCCAGCGTGAGCTCACCGGACCAGCCCCGGCCGCGGCCGGCCCCCGGCCCGAGCGGCATGCGCTCGCCGATCACCGTGGGATTCGTCGAGCTGACGATCCGCCCGCCCGCGTCGGCGACCGTCACCGAGGTCACCTGGGACTGCGCCTGCGTGGAGAGCACCAGCGGGGCGAGCGCCTCCCCGGGGGCGGGCCGCACCAGCTGGCTGCGCACCAGCGGGTTGGCGGCCAGCTGTTCGGCGAGCGCGCTCACCCGGCGCCCCTCGACACGGTTGAACGTCGCCCGCGACTGGGCGAGGGAGACGGCGGCGACCGCCAGCAGCACCACCACGACGATGGCGAGCTGGAGCACCAGCATCTCGCCCGCGAGCGAGTGGCGACGGAAGGTGGCGACCACGGTGGACTCAATCTGCGATGCCGACACAAGGGGGGCGGCTCATGTGCCGAGTCGCACCATCATGACGCCCACCTGCGCGAACCGGAAGGGATGAGCGGCCCGCGATGCGTTCAGGAGCGGCCCGGGCGGGGGCCGGTGCCCGACAACTCCCGGATGGTGCCGCCGAGTTTCCCGCGGAGCGGCTCCAGCATCCCGGGCTCGGCGCTGACCACCCAGCGCATGCCGACCAGATACGTGCCCCCGTAGACGCGGGCCGACTCCAGCCAGGTCTCCTTCAGCCGTTCCTCCGGGAAGGTGGTGATCAGGAAGTCGCCCTTCGGGGTGCGGCACACGCCTTCGCGCAGTTCGTCCGCCTCGGTGCGGATGGTCGCCGTGCAGCCGGCCAGGCCGGCGATCACCTCCACCTTGGCCGGTGCCACGACCCCGGCGGCGGGTGCCCCGGACGCGCTCGGTCCCGCCGCCGCCCGGCCGTCCCCACCGCCGCCGCAGGACGCGGCCAGGGGCAGCACGGCCAAGGCCCCGGCCGCCGCGACGGCGCGCAGGCGCCGGGGACGGGACGGGGTCCGGGGGGTGGTTCGTACGGTCGGTCGTCGCTGCTGGGACACGTCGCCTCTCCGGGTGCGGGCCGTCGGTGAGCACTCGAAGGGGGTACGGACCGGCCCGGCGCGGCGTTCAGGGCGCCGGCGTGACCAGGCCGCCGGCCACGCGGCGCCCAGGACGCACCGGGCTGTGACGACGTCGTGGTTGAGCCGGGAGCCGGGGGCGCCCGTACCAGTGGGTGTGAAGAACGCCACCGGCTTGCGCCGCACCTGCTCGCGCCGCGCCCCCGGCATCCCGCACAATCGGCCCGATCCCCCTCTCCCCCGACTGTCCGCGCGAAGGCCCCGATGACGCTTCCCACCCAGCCGCTTCCCGCAGGCAACCCCCAGGCAGCGCTTCCGCAACCCGCCGTTGGCGCGGCCCGGGAACCCTCTGCGGATGTGACAGCGGTCCAACTCCCCGACATCCGCCCGGGACGACTCCCCCGTCGCGTCCCGGTCCGCCGCCTGCGGCAGATCCTGTGCCTGCTGCCGCTCCTGCTCGTCACGGTGGTCGCGGTGCGCCACCGCTCGGTGCTGGCCGAGGGGTTCGCCCATCTCGGCACCGCCGCCTGGCCGTGGCTGCTGGCCGCGGTCGGCACCACCTGCCTGACCTGGGTCGCCGCCGCCTGCACCCGGCAGGGCGCGGTCGTCGAGCGGTTGCCCCGACGGCGGCTGCTGGCCACGCAGTTCGCGGCGGGCGCCGCCAACCACCTGCTGCCGACCGGGCTGGGCGCGAGCGCGGTCAACCTGCGGTTCATGACGGTGTGCGGGCTGCCGCTCGCCCGTTCCTCGGCCGCCCTCGCCCTGTACCTGCTGGCCGAGAGCGTCGGCCGGGTGACCCTGCTGGCCGCCCTGTTCCTCGCGTTCCCCGACGCGCTGCGGCTCGGCGCGCTCGTCCCGCCTACGGCGTTCGGCCCGCTGCTGGGCGGTGCCGGGGCGGTGCTGGTGATCGCCGTGGCCGTGCTCGTCCTGGTCCGGCGGCTGCGGACGGCTCTGCTGTCCTTCCTGCGCACCGCGCTCGGCGAGGCCCGCGAGGTGCACACCCGCCCCGCCCGGGTCCTGGCCCTGTGGGGCGGCGCGCTGGCGTTCCCCGCGCTGCAGGCGTCCGTCCTGGTGCTGGTGAGCCGGGCGCTGGGCCTCGACGTGCCGGCGGCGCACCTGGCGGTGGCCTATCTGGCGGCGACCTGCGCGGTGGCGCTGGTGCCCACGCCGGGCGGGATCGGCTCGGTGGAGGCGGCGCTGGTGGTGGCGCTGGTCGCGGCCGGCGGACCGGCCGCGGTCGCCACGGCGGTGGTACTGGCCTTCCGGGTCGTCACGGTCTGGCTGCCGCTGGTGCCGGGCGCGCTGACCCTGGGCGCGCTGGTGCGGCTGAAGGTGATCTGACCGAACCGATGGCGTGCCCGACCCCGTCGCACGGACCCGACCCCGTCGCACGGAAGGGACGTGACTGCCGAAAGCCTGGGGGGCGCCGCCCGTTCCGCCGCGGGCTCCGGCCGGCACGGGTCGTAGGCGCCCTGTGAGGACGGCCACGTGACAGTACGTCATGTGCGCCGATTCACGCTCCCCTCACCCCCGTCCGCGGTACGAACCCCCGTGCGGGATGCGGCAGGATGAACGGTCGGGCCGACCGCGGGTCAGGGTGGTCGGCCACCGACGGGGATTTTCGGAAACGAGCAGGGGACGACGTGACGACACTGCACATCCGACCGCCGGCGACGACAGCCTTCGCCGCACTTCTCCTCGCCGGGGGTGGCCGGTGAACCGGGCGCTCACCGTGGACGATCTGCTCTTCGCCGGCATCGCCCTGGCCTCGGGCCTGCTGGCTGCGTTCGCGCTGCGGATCCTGCTGCGCTGGCTGGGCGGGCACGCCGACCGCACCCGCTGGAGCGGCGACGACGTCATCGTGCACGCGCTGCGCGCCGTGGTGCCGTGGGCCGCGGTGGTGGGCGGCGCGGCGGGCGCGGCGGCGGTGCTGCCGCTGACGCGGACGGCGCAGCACCACACCAACCAGGTGCTCACCGTGCTGCTGATCTTCGTCGCGACGGTGTCGGCGGCGCGGGTGGTGGCCGGGCTGGTGCGCTCGGTCACCCAGTCCCGCTCCGGGGTCGCCGGATCGGCCACGATCTTCGTCAACATCACCCGGATCCTGGTCCTGGCGATCGGCTTCCTGATCGTGCTGCAGACGCTGGGGATCTCCATAGCCCCGCTGCTCACCGCCCTCGGCGTCGGCGGCCTGGCGGTCGCGCTGGCCCTGCAGGACACCCTCGCCAACCTCTTCGCGGGCATCCACATCCTCGCCTCCAAGACCGTCCAGCCGGGTGACTACATCCGGCTCAGCAGCGGGGAGGAGGGCTACGTCGAGGACATCAACTGGCGGCAGACGACGATCCGCAACCTGTCCAACAACCTCGTGGTGATCCCCAACGGTCAGCTCGCGAAGGCGAACATGACCAACTTCATGCGCCCCGAGGAGCAGCTGACCATCCTGCTCCAGGTCGGTGTGGCCTACGACAGCGACCTGGAGCACGTGGAGCGGGTCACCAACGAGGTGATCGCCGAGACGATGAGGGACGTGGAGGGCGCGGTGCCCGACCACGAGCCGATCATCCGCTTCCACACCTTCGGCGACTCCCGCATCGGCTTCACCGTCATCCTGGGCGTGGGCGAGTTCAGCGACCAGTACCGGATCAAGCACGAGTTCATCAAGCGCCTGCACAAGCGGTACCGCGCCGAGGGCATCCGCATCCCCGCACCGGCCCGCACGGTGACCCTGCAGCAGGGCGCGGTCGCGATCCCGCAGCAGCGCAGCGGCGAGGTGGAGGCGGGCGGGATGGCGTCCGTCCGGTTCGACTAGACGCGCACCGCGCACGGCACCGCGCACGGCACCGCCTATGGCGTCGCGTACGGCGTCGCCGGCCAGGGACCGCACCCGGGGTGCGGCGGCCGGCGACGCCGCGTGGCCGGCCGGTCACGGCAGGCGGGCCGGTTGCCCGAAACCGGTCGCCGACCCCTGTCGAGACGAGGTCGATCACGAGATATCTTGATGTCGAGCAATGTTGCAGACGTGGAGCGGAGCACCCGGTGACTGACTCGACCATCATCTATACGCACACTGACGAGGCCCCCGCCCTGGCGACGTATTCCTTCCTGCCGGTGGTCCGGGCGTACGCCTCGCAGGCGGGTGTCCCGGTGGAGACCCGCGACATCTCGCTGGCCGGGCGCATCATCGCCGTGTTCCCGGAGTACCTGACCGAGGACCAGCGCATTCCGGACGCCCTGGCGGAGCTCGGCGAGCTGGCCAAGACGCCCGCCGCCAACATCATCAAGCTGCCGAACATCTCGGCGTCCATCCCGCAGCTCAAGGCCGCGATCGCCGAGCTGCAGGGCCAGGGCTACGCGCTGCCGGACTACCCGGACGACCCCAAGACCGACGAGGAGCGCGAGATCCGCGCCCGCTACGACAAGGTCAAGGGCTCCGCCGTGAACCCGGTCCTGCGCGAGGGCAACTCGGACCGCCGCGCCCCCGCCTCGGTGAAGAACTACGCCAAGTCCCACCCGCACCGCATGGGCGCCTGGACCGCCGAGTCCAGGACCAGCGTGGCGACCATGGGCGAGAACGACTTCCGCTCCACCGAGAAGTCCGTGGTGATCGCCGAGGACGGCGCGCTGCGCATCGAGCTCGTCGGCGACGACGGCACGACCACCGTGCTGCGCGAGTCCGTACCCGTGCAGCGGGGCGAGGTCGTCGACGCCTCCGTGATGCGCGTCGCCGCGCTGCGCGAGTTCCTCACCGCGCAGGTCGCCGAGGCCAAGGCGCAGGGCGTGCTGTTCTCCGTGCACCTGAAGGCCACGATGATGAAGGTCTCCGACCCGATCGTCTTCGGCCACGTGGTGCGCGCCTTCTTCCCGAAGACGTTCGCGCAGTACGGCGACAAGCTGGCCGCGGCCGGCCTGAGCCCGAACGACGGTCTGGGCGGCATCTGGAAGGGCCTGGACGCCCTGCCGGAGGGCGCCGAGATCAAGGCCTCCTTCGACGCCGAGCTCGCCGAGGGCCCGCAGCTGGCGATGGTCGACTCCGACAAGGGCATCACCAACCTGCACGTGCCGTCGGACGTCATCATCGACGCCTCCATGCCGGCGATGATCCGCACGTCCGGCCACATGTGGGGCCCGGACGGCCAGGAGCACGACGCCCTCGCGGTGATCCCGGACTCCTCCTACGCGGGCGTCTACCAGGCCGTGATCGACGACTGCAAGGCCAACGGCGCCTTCGACCCCTCGACCATGGGCACGGTGCCGAACGTCGGCCTCATGGCGCAGAAGGCCGAGGAGTACGGCAGCCACGACAAGACCTTCGAGATCCCCACCACGGGCACGGTCCGCCTGGTCGACGCCGACGGCACCGCGCTGATCGAGCAGGCCGTCGAAGCCGGCGACATCTTCCGCGCCTGCCAGACCAAGGACGCGCCGATCAAGGACTGGGTGAAGCTGGCCGTCACCCGCGCCCGCGCCACCGGCGACCCGGCGGTGTTCTGGCTGGACGAGACCCGCGCCCACGACGCCAACCTGATCGCCAAGGTCAGGACCTACCTGGCGGAGCACGACACCGAGGGCCTGGACATCCGGATCCTGTCCCCCGTCGAGGCGACGAAGCTGTCGGTGGAGCGCATCCGCCGCGGCGAGAACACCATCTCCGTCACCGGCAACGTGCTGCGCGACTACCTCACCGACCTGTTCCCGATCCTGGAGCTGGGCACCAGCGCCAAGATGCTGTCGGTCGTCCCGCTGATGGCGGGCGGCGGCCTGTTCGAGACGGGGGCCGGCGGCTCGGCGCCCAAGCACGTGCAGCAGCTGGTCAAGGAGAACTACCTGCGCTGGGACTCCCTCGGCGAGTTCTTCGCGCTGGTGCCGTCCTTCGAGCAGTACGCCAAGGTCACGGGCAACGCCCGCGCCCAGGTGCTGGCCGACACCCTCGACCGGGCCACGGCCACCTTCCTCAACGAGGACAAGTCCCCGACCCGCCGCGTCGGCGGCATCGACAACCGCGGCAGCCACTTCTACCTGTCCCTGTACTGGGCGCAGGAGCTGGCGCGGCAGACCGACGACGCGGACCTGGCGAAGGCCTTCGCCCCGCTCGCCGAGACGCTCGCCGCGAACGAGCAGAAGATCGTCGACGAGCTGGGCGCCGTGCAGGGCAAGCCGGTCGACATCGGCGGCTACTACCAGCCCGACCCGGCGAAGGCCGCGGAGGTCATGCGCCCGTCCGCCACGTGGAACGAGGCCCTGGCGTCCCTGAGCTGACGCCCCGGGCCCTCTCGGGCCGCTGACCCGCGCCCCGGCCGGCCTCGCGCCCGGCCGGGGCGCGGGCGTGTCTCACCAGTCGCGGGTGGCGATCAGCTCCTCCACGTCGGCGTCGGCGAAGCCGTAGGCCCGGGCGACGAACCAGAAGTCCTCCGCTATCGCCTCCCGCGCCACCGTCTCGATCTCACTGCCGGCCTCCTCGAAGGCGCTCTGCAGGTCGTTGAACTCCTCCGTGGCGGCCTGGGTCAGCGGGTACAGCTCCGGCAGGCCGGCGGGCCGCTCGGCCTCGATGCGCGCGCACAGCCGCAGCAGGATCTCCCGGCCGCGGTCCAGGACGTGGCCGGGGTAGTAGTCGTCGGCGTAGAGGGCCTTCAGGAACGGGTGCGTGGCCACGTCGTGGTTGCGGAGAGACATGCTGCGATCATGCACCAGGCCACTGACAACCGCCCCGGAGCCGCCCCATGACCCCTGCCGTACCGTCCTTCGGTCTGCTGGCCGGTGACGACCGCTCCCCGGTGATCCTGCACGTGCCGCACTCCGCCCGCGCCCTGCCGGACGACGTCCGGGCGGGCATCGTGCTCGACGACGAGGCGCTCGCGCGGGAGCTGGACCACATCACCGACGCGCACACGGACCGGCTCGCCGAGGCGGCGGCCGGGCGGGCCGGGGTCACGCCCTGGCGTTTCGTGAACCGGCTCTCGCGGCTGGTCGTCGACCCGGAGCGGTTCCCGGACGAGCGCGAGGAGATGCGCGCGGTCGGCATGGGCGCGGTGTACACGCGGACCACGCACGGCGCGGTGCTGCGGCCCGAGGGCTTCGAGCCCGGCCCGCTCGTCGAGCGGTACTTCCTGCCGTACGCGCGGGCGATGTCGCGGGCCGTGGCGGACCGGCTGGCGGCCACCGGGCGAACCGTGATCATCGACGTGCACTCCTATCCGAGCCGGCGGCTGCCCTACGAGCTGCACGGGGAGGGGCCCCGGCCGCCGGTGTGCCTGGGCACGGACTCCTTCCACACCTCGCCGGGACTGCTGGACGCCGCCCGGGAGGCGTTCGGGGAGACGGGGCTCGACAGCCCCTTCAGCGGGGCGTACGTGCCGCTGGAGTTCCACGGGCTCGACGCGCGGGTGGAGGCGCTGATGGTGGAGATCCGCCGGGACACCTACATGACCGAGCCGGGCGGTCCGGCCGGGCCCGGTCTGGAGCGGCTGGCCGACGCGCTCGCCGGGCTCGTCGACGCGGTGTCCCGCTGAGCCGTCGCGGTCACCGGCTGGAGCACTCCCGCGCGACAAGAGGGCGGGGGCGCGGCGAGGGTGGGTGCATGACGGAGGAGACCACCACGCTGACCGGCCAGTCCCCGCCCCCGGTACGGGACTGGCCCGCCCTCGATCTGGACGGGACGGACTTCGACCCGGTGCTCGCGGAGCTGATGCGCGAGGGCCCGTTGACCCGGATCCGGCTGCCGTTCGGTGAGGGCTGGGCGTGGCTGGCCACCCGCCACGCGGACGTGAAGCTGATCACCAACGATCCCCGCTTCAGCCGCGCGGAGGTGACGCATCGTCAGGTGACGCGCATGGCACCGCACTTCAAGCCGCGGCCCGGTTCGCTCGCCTTCGCCGACCAGCCCGACCACAACCGGCTGCGCAAGGCCGTCGCCGGTGCCTTCACCGTGAGCGCGATGAAGCGGCTGCGGCCCCGCGCCCAGGAGATGCTCGACGAGCTGGTCGAGGGCGTGGTGCGGCACGGACCGCCCGCGGACCTGGTCGAGCGGGTCCTGGAACCGTTCCCGATCGCCCTGGTCAGCGAGGTCATGGGGGTGCCGGAGGCCGACCGGGAGCGGGTGCACGCCTGGACCCGGCAGATCATCTCCACCTCCGGCGGTGCCGAGGCCGCCGACCGTGCGAAGGCCGGCCTCTACGGGTGGATCACGCAGACGGTCCGCTCCCGCGCGGACGGTACCGGCGAGGACGTCTACTCCCTGCTGGGCGCCGCCGTGGCGCGCGGCGACCTCGGCGAGACGGAGGCGGTCGGCCTCGCCGGACCACTGCAGATCGGCGGCGAGGCCGTCACCCACAACTGCGGGCAGATGCTCTATCTGCTGCTCACCCGGCCGGAGTTGAGGCGGGCGTGGCGGGAGCGGCCGGAGGCCCGGGCCGCCCTCATGGACGAACTGCTGCGCTACGTCCCGCACCGCAGCTCCGTCGGTCTGGCACGGATCGCCCTGGAGGACGTCGACCTGCACGGCCACCGCATCCGCGCGGGCGACCCGGTGTACGTCTCCTACCTCGCCGCCAACCGCGACCCCGAGGTGTTCCCCGAGCCGGACCGGATCGACCCGGACCGTGCGCCCAACCCGCACCTGGCCTTCGGCAACGGGCCGCACCACTGCACCGGGGCGGTCCTGGCCCGCCTCCAGACCGAACTGCTCCTCACCACGCTGCTGGAGCGCCTGCCCCACCTGCGTCTGGCCGTCCCCGCGGACCAGGTCGCCTGGCGGCGCAGGACGATGATCCGCGGGCCGCGGACCCTGCCCTGCACCTGGTGATGCGGGGGCGCGCCCCCGGTCTTCAGGCGCGCAGCCACTCCGTCACGACGACGTCCGCGTCCGTGCGCAGCCGCAGCGCGAACGGGCCGGACGGGGGCGCGTCGGCGGTGAAGCGGCCGAGGTCGTCCGCCGTCAACGGGGCGCCGGGGGCCGGACCGCCCAGGATCTCGATCCGGGCCGGCTGCGGCGGCAGCACCTGGCCCAGCAGCCCGTCCCGCGTCACCTCGACGTCGACCGTCACCTCGCCCGCCCGGAAGGTCAGCATCCGGGGGGCTGCGGGGGCGCCCCGGACCGGGAGGGCGTCGACCAGCGAGTCGAAGGTCAGCTCGGCGACCCGGGCGTCCAGGTCGTGCAGCGCGTAGGCCTCGACGGCCAGGTGCTGGAGCTCCGCGGGGACCGGGTCGAGGACGGCGGAGGCCCGCCGCAGCTCCTCCTCCAGCAGACCGTCGTCGAACTCCCCGTCGTCGTACTCCCCGTCACGGAAGTCCCCGTCGTCGAAGTCCACTGCGCCGAAGAGGCCCTCACCGCCGGGCTCCGCTCCGCCGTGGTGCCCGCCGTTCATACGGCCCTCGTCGTCCGTGCCGTCCATGCCGCTCACCTCGCCCCCCGTGCTTCCAGCCGGGCCCGCAGCCGGCGCAGGCAGCGCTGGCGCAGCGGTCCGACGCTGCCCACCGCGATGCCGAGCGCGGCGGACACCTCCTGGTAGCTGGGCGGCGGTGCGGCCATCAGCACCCGCAGCAACTGCCTGCATCGCTCGCCCAGTTCCTCGAACTCCTGCCACAGCCGCCGCACGCGCTCGCTCTGGGCGGCGGCCTCCTCGGAGTCGAGCAGCGACTGTTCCGGCGTGCCGTCCTCGCTGACGCGGTCCAGCAGCCGCGGATCGTCGGTCAGCGTCAGCCGCTGCGCGCTCCTGATCACCTTCAGGCACTCGTTGCGCGCCGTGCTCGCCAGCCAGGCGCCCGCCTTGTCGGGCTCCCTGAGCCGCCCGAGGTGCTGGGCGAAGCGGAACCACGCGGTCTGGTACACCTCGTGGGCGTCCGCGTCGGAGAGCCGGTGGGCCCGCACCACCGACCACACCAGGGGGCTCAGCCCTTCCACGAGCGCCTTCCAGGCCGCCGCGTCGCCGTCGGCCGCGGCCTGGACGAGCGCGCCGGCATCAGTACGGTCCACGGCAGCCCCACCCCTCGTGTACGGCACGTCATCGTACGCCGAGGAGGGGGCGGTAGCGGCCCTCACAGGCCCGGAGCCTGGCGCACGACCGGCACCGGGCGCCAGGTGGGCGGCCGCAGGGCCGGGACGTACGCCCCGCGCACCTCGGCCCCTGCCGCCTCCGTGGCCAGGAGCCGGCGCCGGGCCGCGCGCGGGTCGGTCTCCCCGTGCGCCGTCATGTGGGCGGCGATCAGGCCCGCGGTCACGGGGGTGGCGAAGGAGGTGCCGCTCCACTGCGCGTACCCCTCGAACATCACCTGGTCCGGTTTGGCGGCGTTGCCCTCGTCGCTCAGGACACCGCTGTGCCGCGGGTGCCGGCAGGTGCAGTCGTAGGTGAAGCCGTAGCGGCAGGCGTCGTAGGTGGAGTGCTGGTAGACGTACGGGACGGGTGTGTCGAAGCCGGTGAGGGCGCTGGTGAGGCGCTCGCCGGGGGCGTAGACCTTCACCCAGGGGCCGTGGTTGGTGAAGCAGGCGCCGTGCTCGCCGTCGCTGCGCAGCGCGCCGACCGACAGCACCGCGTCCTCCCAGCCGGGCAGGTCGGCGTAGGCCGCGGGCCAGAAGGGGCTCGCGGCGGCGTTGTTGCCGGCGGCGGCGACCAGCAGGGTGCGCTGCGCGCGCAGTTCCCGCATGAAGTTCTCCACGCCGAGCAGTCCGTCGGTGCGGCCGTTGGAGGTGCCCGCCGACAGGCTGAGCACGTCGGGCCAGCCGCCGGCGTCGACGGCCTCGAAGAGCTTCTCGCCGAACTCCGACTCCAGGATGGCGCCGGCGTCGTTGAGGGTGCCGCGGACGGTGATGTCGGTGTTGGGCGCGACGGCGGCGACCAGCCCGGCGATGAACGTGCCGTGGCCGACGTACGGCCGCAGGATCCCCTGCTCGTCGCACTCCTGGAGCTGGGCGTCGCCGTCCGTGTGGGCGAGCAGCCCGCAGGAGCGGAAGTCGTGCGTGAGGCCGGTGTCGACGACGAGGACGCCCACGGCGGTCGCCGGATCGTGGGGGGTGCCGGCGGGCGCCGGGTTGGGCGGCTCGCTCAGCGGGGCGGGGGCCGGCTCGTCGCCGGGGCAGGCGTTGACCGCGATGTGCACCACGTGGTTGCGGGCGACCATCCGGCGCCCCGCCCTCGCCTCGTGCGCGCGCACCGACCGCAGCGCGTGGGCGACGGCCCGGTCCGCTCCGGGGTGTCCCTCGCCGGGGTCGCCGACCCGGATCCGGGTGACACCGCTGCGGTTGGCCGCCGGGCCCGCGCGGCGGACCTGCTCCTGGTCGAGGTCGGGCGCCGCCGTGAAGTGGGCCCGTACCGTGTCCTCGACGATCTGTGCCTCCTCGCCGTCGCGGACGAGGACGACGCCCTTCTCGTACAGGAACTCGGCCGAGTCGTCGGGCCCCATGGCCAGGGGGACGCCCGGCATCGAGCGCTGGATCTGCGCGAACTGCTCGTGGAAGCGCTGAGGTGCCATGGCGTGTCCTCCCGTTGGTGCGACGGCGTCGGTCGGTGCGCGGCGCGGGCGTCGATTCTGACGAACAAGAGTCGCCGGGCGGGTTTTTGATACAGCTCCGCACCTGTGGGGTGCCGTGGGGTGCCACTACCATCCGAGAGGTGACGGCGGGAAGCGACTCGGTGCTGGACCTGCTGCCGATGGTGTTCGCCGACCCGGGCGAGGCCCTCGCGCGGGCCCGGGCGCTGCTGGACACCCGTCCCGCGCCGCTGCACGCCTGCGTCGCCCACCAGGTGATCGGCATCTGGCAGCGGGACTTCGGCGATCTGCGGCTCGCCCTGCACCATCTGCGCCGGGCCCGGGACCTGGCGGCGCGTGCCGGCTCGGCCGACCGGGAGGCGGACGTGCTGGCCACCACGGGCGTGGCGCTGGTGCACGCGGGCCGCACCCGGGAGGGCCTGGCGGCGTTCGAGCGGGGCGTGGCGCGCGGTGGCGGGCTGACCCGGGCGCGGGTGCTGTACCGGCGGGCGTACGTGTGGTGGGTGCTCGGCCGGCACCGCGAGGCCCTGGAGGACGTACGCCGTGCCGTGCCGGTGCTGCGGCAGGCGGAGGACGTGATCTGGACGGCGCGGGCGCTGACCCTGCGGGCGACCGTGCACCTCGCGCTCGGCGCCGTGGAACGGGCCGAGGCGGACTTCACCGCGGCCGAGGCGCTGTGGGAGACCACCGGCCAGGAGCACGACAAGGCCGACGCGGTGGAGAGCCGGGGGCTCGCCGCGTTCCGGTCCGGGGACGTGCCGGCGGCGCTGCGGCTGCTGGACGAGGCGGAGGAACGGTACGCGCGGCTGGGCACGCCGACGTTCATGCTGAACATCCGGCGCTGCGAGGTGCTGATGGCGGCCGGGCTGGCGCCCGAGGCGCTGGCCGAGGCGGACGCCGCGATCGGCAGGCTCGACGGGATCGGCGGGCAGTCCACCCGCAAGGCGGAGCTGCTGCTGGCCGCCGCGCGGGCCGCGCGGCTGGCCGGGGACCCGCACACCGCGATCGCCCGGGCCGCCCTGGCGGTGCGGCTGTTCGCGGGGCAGCGGCGCACCTGGTGGGAGACGCACGCCCGGCTGGTGCTGATCGAGGCGCGGCACGTGGCCGGGCGGGCATCGGGGCGGCTGGTCGCGGACGCCGCCGCGGTGGCTGCGAAGCTGGCGTCCTTCGGGGCCCCGGCCGCGCCGGAGGCGTCGCTGCTCGCGGGCCGGATCGCGCTGGACCTGGGCTGGACGGCGGACGCGGAGCGGCACCTGGCCGTCGCGGCGCGCAGCCGGCGCAGCGGTCCGCCGCTGGCGCGGCTGACGGGCTGGTCGGCGCAGGCCCTGCGGGCCCGGGCGGCCGGGTCGGCGAGGGGTGTGCTGGAGGCCTGCCGGCGGGGCCTGGACGTGCTCGACGACCACCGGATGACGCTGGGCGCCTCCGAGTTGCGGGCCCGCGCCACCGAACAGGGCGCGGAGCTGGCCGCGTTGGCGCAGCGGGTCAGTCTGGTGTCGGGCGGGCCGCGGCGGCTGCTGGTGTGGAGCGAGCGCTGGCGGGCCACCGTGCTGGCCACGCCGCCGACCCGGCCGCCCGCCGACCCGGAGCTGCTGAGCGGTATGACCGCCTTCCGGGAGATCGTCGCGCGGGCGGAGGCCGCGCGGATGGAGGGCCGGCCGGTCGTGGCGCTGGAGCGGGAGCAGCGGCGGCTGGAGCGGGCGATCCGCTCCCGCACCCTGCACATGCGGGGCGAGGCGCCCGGGGGCGGTGACCGGTTCGACGTGGACCGCCTGCTGGCGCACCTCGGCGATGAGACGCTGCTGGTGGAACTGGCCGTGCTGGACGGGCGGGTGCAGGTGCTGCTGTGCGGGCGGGGGCGGGTGCGCCGGTTCGAGGCGGGGCTGCTCGCGCAGGCGGAGCGGGAGGCCGAGCACGTGCAGGCCGGGCTGCGGCGGCTGGCGCACCCGGGGGCCGACGCGCGGCTGCCGGTGGTGGAGGCGGCCGGGCGGCGGCTGGAGGAGCTGCTGCTCGGGCCGGCCGCGGCGCGGCTGGGCGGCGGGCCGGTGGTGATCGTCCCACCGGGGCGGCTGCACCGGGTGCCGTGGGCGCTGCTGCCGTCGCTGCGCGAGCGGGTGCTCAGCGTGTCGCCGTCGGCGGGCAGTTGGGTGCGCGCCCGGGAGACGGTCCCGCCGCCGGAGGGCCGTCATGTGCTGGTGCGCGGGCCGGGCCTGGCGACGGGCGGCGCCGAGGTGTCCGAGCTGGCCGGCCGGTATCCGGGCGCGACGGTCCTGGAGGAGGCGCGGGCGCGTGTGCCCCGGGTCCTGCGGGAGCTGGACGGGGCGGCGCTGGCGCACATCGCCGCGCACGGCACGTTCCGCGCGGACAGCCCGCTGTTCTCGGCGCTGCGGATGGCCGACGGGCCGATCGTCGTGCACGACTTCGAGCGGCTGGACCGCAGCCCGTACCGGATCATCCTGTCCTGCTGCGACACGGCCCGCTTCGCGTCCGTCGGCGCGGACGAGCTGCTGGGCCTGGTGACCGCGCTGCTGCCGCTGGGGACGGCCGGGGTGGTGGCGTGCAGCGCCCCGGTCAACGACGCGGCGGTGGTGCCGCTGATGCTGGCCCTGCACAAGGGCCTGGGCGCCGGCCTGTCCCTCGCGGAGGCCCTGCGCGACGCCCGGGCGGGCCTGCCGGGCGACGCCCTGCACCAGGCGACGGGCTGGGCGTTCTCGGCGTTCGGGGCGGCTTGAGAGGACTTGCGCGGGCTTGCGGCGGGACCGGCTGGGCGGGTCCGGCCGGGCGGGACCGGTGGCCCGGGCCGCGGGACCGGCCGGGCGGGACCGGTGGCCCGGATCGGCTCCGCCGCGTGGCGGCCGGAGTCCCGGGGCGGTCCGACCCGTCCCCTGTTCGGGTCGGACCGCCGGTTCGGGCGGGTCAGGCCGGCTGGGCCTCGGGGGCGTCCGTCAGCCAGGGCAGGGCGGCGCGGTCGCCGGTGCCGAGGCGGGCGTAGGCGCCGTACAGGTGGTTGCCGACGGTGCGGATCGACAGGGTGAGGCGTTCGGCGATCTGCCGGTTGCTCAGGCCCGCGGCGGCGAGGGTGACGATCTGCCGTTGCCGGGCGGTGAGTTCACCGAGGGCGAGGCCGGCCAGGGCGGGTGTGCGCGCGCCCTGGCAGCGCCGGGCCAGGGCCACGGCCCGGGCGCGGGAGCGCCGGGCGGCGCGCGGGTCGCGGTGGGCCCCCACGGCCTGGGCGTGCGCCTCGGCGGCGAACAGGGTGAAGCCCCGCCGCTCCAGTTCCCCGGCCACCTCGTCCAGGGCGGGGCCGTCCGCCCGGGCGAGCGCGTCGGCGTGCCGGGCGAACACGCCGCTCAGCCGGTCGATGACCTTCTCGGGGGCGCCGAGCCGGACGGCGTCGTAGGGGTCGGCGAGGACCGCCAGGGTGGGGTCGAGGCCGCCCCGGCCGTCCGACGGGTCGCAGGCCCGGGCGAGTTCCGCCCGGCAGGCGGTGTGCTCGGGGTCGCCGCGCAGGCCCTCCCGCGCCCAGGCCGCGGCCTCCCGCACCTCGCCGCGCAGCCGGGCGTACCGGGCCCGTACGGCGGCGTACCCGCCCGGCAGGGGGCCGCCCTCGGCGACCAGCCACTCTCCCACGGGCGTCGGCGTCTGCCGTACGTCGTCCCGGGCGATCCGGCGGGCCAGTTCGGCGCGTTCGGCGTCGAGGGCCGAGGCGTGCTCCTGCGGCGTCCGGGCCAGCCGGCGCGCCCGCAGCCGGCCCGCCGCGGCCCGCAGCACCGGGCCGTACAGGGGGTGGGCGAGGCGCACGGCGCCCCGGTCGTCGACGGCGACCAGGCCGTCGGACTCCAGGGCTTCGAGGGCGTCGAGGTCCAGCCCGTCCGGGTCGCCCGGCAGGGGTTCGGCGAAGGCGAGGCGGTCGAGGGTCTCGCGCTGGCGCGGGCAGGCGCGGCCCAGGACGGGGGCGGTGTGTTCGCGGAGGGCGGGGGTCAGCGGCACCGGGCCCCGCCAGGCGCGTTCGCCGGTTCCCGGTACGGGCGTCAGCCGGGTGCGGACCGCGCCGAGCAGGTCGCGCAGCAGCCGCAGGTCGCCCCGGGCCAGGTCCCGCAGCCGCCGCCCGGTGAGCGGGTCCAGCGGTCCGGCGCCGGCCGTGAGCAGCCGGGCGGTCTCCTCCTCGGGCAGCCGCTCCAGGGTGAGGCGCGGCAGCAGCTCACCGGTCCACAGCCGGGAGACCGCGCCGGGGGTGCGGCTGCCGTCCCTGGCCACGACCAGCAGGCGGACCCGGCCGTCCACGGCGAGCTGGTGGACCAGGGCGGCGGAGGCGTCGTCGAGCAGGTGGGCGTCGTCCACCAGCAGGGTGCGGGCACCGGCCAGGAGGTGCACGGCGCGGTGCAGGGTGACCGGTTCGGGCAGCAGGTGCGCGAAAGCGGCGAAGGGGATGGACCGGCTCTCGGGGGTGCCGGCCGCCCGGGCGCAGTCGGTGCCGCGGACCGCCTCGGTGACCAGGCGCGTCTTGCCGCAGCCCGCGGGGCCGGTCACGACCATGCCGCGGCGGCCGCCGGTCAGGGACCGGCGCACCAGCTCCAGTTCGTCCTCCCGCCCGGCGAACGGCCAGGCCGGCTCCAGCGTCGTCACGTCCCTCTGGTAAGTCGTCACACAGACATGAGCGCGCCTGCTCACGTTTGATACAGGGCGACTTGAGTAGCCCTCGACTCAGGTGCCCGGGCCGGGCGGCACGGCAGGCTGGGGCCCGTGACCGCACGCTACTGCTCGCTGGCCCAGGCGCCGGCGCCCGCCTTCGCACCGGGGCTGGCCGCCGAGCGGCTGAGCGCGCTGCGCGGCGGGCGGCGGATGTGGGTCAACGGCACCGCGCTGCACTACTGGTTCTTCGACGGCGACACCGACGCCTCCGTCATCCCCGTGCCGGGGACGGGGATGACGCGACGGGTGCCGTGGGGCGGTGCCGAGGAGCAGCGGGACGTGGTGCGCGCGTGCTTCCGCCAGTGGCAGGAACTCGGCCTCGGGGTCTCCTTCACCGAGGTCGACGACCGCTCGGAGGCGGAGCTGCGGATCGGCTTCCAGTGCGGCGACGGCTCCTGGTCGGCGGTGGGCCGCGACGCGCTGCTGGCCGGCCGGCACGAGCGCACCATGAACTTCGGCTGGGACCTGACCGCGCCCGGGGAGCGCGGCACGGCCCTGCACGAGATCGGGCACGCGCTCGGCATGCTGCACGAGCACCAGAGCCCGTTCGCCGGCATCCACTGGGACGACGAGGCCGTGTACGCCGAACTGGCGGGCGCGCCCCACCACTGGAGCCGGGAGCGGACGGACCGCAACATCCTGGGCAAGCTGGGTGCGGACGAGGCCAACGGCCCTGTCTGGGACCCGCAGTCGATCATGGGGTTCCCGTTCCCGCCGGGGCTGATCCTGGAGCCGGAGCGGTACCGCGCGGGCATCGACCCGCCCGGCACCCTGTCGGCCGCCGACAAGGAGTTCGCGCTCCGCTGGTATCCGCCCTCGGACCGGGAGCCGGACGCGCTGGTGCCGTTCCGGTCGGTGCCGCTGGGCCTGGGCCCGGGCGGACAGGCCGACTTCGTCGTGGACCCGCCGGAGACCCGCAGGTACACGCTGGGCACCTTCGGCGACAGCGACGCCGTCGTGGTGGTCTTCGAGGAGCGGGACGGGGAACCGCGCTACCTCGCCGGCCGGGACGACGGGGGGACGCGGCACAACGCCACGATCGGCGTCCGGCTCGTGAAGGGCCGACGCTACCTCGTCCGGATACGCCTGTACTCCGCGTGGGGTGCCGGCGAGACGGCGGTGATGTGCTGGTGACGGCACACGCCCGCCGCACGGACGCCTGAGCCACAGTCCGGCACCGGGGGAGAGGCCGGGGACGTCGCCCATGGGGGTGGGTGACGTCCCCGGCCACGCCACTCCCCCGCCGCCCGGGCGGCGGGGCCCCCTCGCTCGGATCACGCCGCGGACTCGCGGGCCGACGGGTCCTCAAGGCCGGGCCGGGCGCCGGCGGGTCCTCAAGGCCGGGCCGGGCGCCGGCGGGTCCTCAAGGCCGGCCGGGTGTCAGCAGGTCCTTAAGGCCGGCCGGGTGTCAGCAGGTCCTTAAGGCCGGGCCGGGCGCCGGCAGGTCCTAAGGCCGGGCCGGGTTCCGGCCCGCGTCCACCGCCGCGTGCAGGTCGCGCCAGGCGGCCGCCAGCCGCCGCGCGCTGTCGGCTTCCAGTTTCCGGGCGACCTCGTCGCCGTCGATGCCGAGGTCCTCCAGCCGGCGCCACACCTCCACGGCCGCGCCGTGACGGCCCATCAGCGTGTCGCCGCACAGGGCGAGCCGGCGGGCGGCCGCCTCCAGGGTGGGCGGCGTCATCGAGGTGATCGTGCCCCAGGTGACCAGGCGTTCCACGTACCGGGTGGGGGACGAGGACGGGTCGGTCACGGTGGTGGACGTCCACATCAGCCGTTGCGGGTGGCCCCCGGCGGCGGCGAGGTCCCGCCAGTGGGCGCCGCCGAACCAGTCGTCGTACAGCTGGTACAGGTGGCGGGCCCGCGCCACGGCGGCCTCGCCGCGCAGCGCCAGGGCGTCCGGGGTGCCCAGCTCCTCCAGCCGCGCGTCCACCTCGGCGTCCAGCAGGCCCACCGGCAGTGAGACGACCGAGGGGATCGTGCGCAGCCGCCGGCCGTCGGCCAGCGCGCGCCGCAGGCCCGCCACATAGGCGTCCAGGGCCTCGCGGTAGCGCGACACCGAGAAGACCGCGGTGATGTGGACGGGGAAGCCCTCGCCGACGCACTCCCTGATCGCGGCGATCCCCTCGGCGGTGGCGGGCAGTTTGACCATCGCGTTCGGCCGGTTCACCGCACGCAGCGCCTGCTCCGCCTCCGCGACGGCCGACTCGGCGTCGCGCGCGACGCTCGGGTCCAGGTCCATCGACACCATGCCGTCCAGGCCGCGCGTGGCCTGGTACACCGGCCGCAGCACGTCGCAGGCCCAGCGGACGTCGTAGGCCAGCACCGCGCGTACGGCGTCGGCGGTGCAGACGTCGCCGCCGGCCAGGGTCGCGAGCTGCTCGCGGTAGGCGTCGCCGGTCCCGACGGCCGCGGCCAGCGCGGCCGGGTCGGACGTGGCGCCCCGGACGCCGGTGCGCGCGATGAGACGGCTCAGGCTTCCGGAGACCAGGTGGCCGCGGTTCAGTCCGTCCAGCCAGGGCGAGACGCCCTCCGCGACCAGTTCGTCCAGCTCCAGCACGCCCGGTTGCCCCAGACGGTCCGACATGACGGGTCGTCACTCCTTGCCGATATGTCACGAGTTCCAGCGTCACGGTCAGGTTATTCGCATGCACCCGAGATGAACTACGGGTGACGTGGCACATTGGCGCAAAGTGGTTCCGACATCGACTTGATGAAGTACCGGCTATTTGACGAAGTCCGTCGATCGCCATTGGGCCGGCCTTCGCTTTCGATACAGGATCGGAGCGAACAGCCGGTCCGACGTCCGGCTCGGCCACTTTCGTCTGCCGAGGGAGCACCGCGTGCACGCGTCACACCGCCGTCCTCGACGGCCCTGCACGGGATCCGTCCGCACCCTGTACGCGGAGCGGCACCGAGGGGCTCGTCACCTGGGCGAACGACCTGTTTTCACCCGGCGGGCCCGGCGGCGGCTCCTCGCCGGCCGGTGCTCGGCCGGCTCCTCGGCCCCCGGCCGGGCCGGTCCGGGCACGGCCGCGTGACGGCCGTTCCGGTTTCCGCGCCGGCCGCCGGCGCGGGATGAACGGGAATGTGTCACCTCCCGGCCGGTAACGCATTTGCGCGCAGGCGCCATTGTGTGTCCCGGTGCCGGGGTCCACCGCAATGCGAGCAATTCCGCCCGCGGCGTTCCCGCGCCCTATCGCACGACCGGAGTCAGCACCGAGTCTTCACCGAGTCATCACCAGAGCCCTCACCACAGCTATCACCCCTGCTATTACGCGTGCCGGACAATGCGGCGGTCGTCGCGCCGCGGCGCGCGGACGGGCACCGCCCGCACGGACCGCGGCGGCGCCGCTCGTGCGGCCTGTCCGACGACCGGCGGCCCCGGCCCGGCGCGCTGCGTCCGGGCCCGCCGGCCCACGCCCGAGACCCGCACGGCTGCGCAGTCACGGGGTTTTCCCTGCCCCGGCGATGGCGCGCCGACGTCATGCCATTCGCCGAAGGAGACACCAGTGGACGACGCTCTGCTCGACATCAAGGACAAACCGGCCAGGCAGCAGCCCGAGTGGGGCGATGCCGCACGGGTGCGGCAGGTCACGGACGAGTTGGCCCGCCGCCCGGCCCTGGTCGACGCCGCCGACGTCGACACGCTGCGTTCGCTGCTGGCCCGGGTCGCCGCCGGCGAGGCCCTGGTCGTCCAGTCCGGCGACTGCGCCGAGGACCCCGCCGAGTGCACGCCCGGCTATGTCGCCCGGAAGACCGCCGTGCTGGACCTGCTGGCCGGCGCACTGAAGATGATCACGCACAAGCCGGTGATCCGCGTGGGCCGTATCGCGGGCCAGTTCGGCAAGCCCCGCTCCAGCCCCACGGAACTGGTGGGCGGTGTGGAACTGCCGTCGTACCGGGGCCACCTGGTCAACGGCCCGGAGCCCGACCCGGAGAGCCGGCGTCCGGAGCCTGGGCGCATCCTGGACTGCTACCGGGCGGCCGGCGAGATCATGACCCACCTCGGCTGGCGGGACACCGGGCGGCGGCACGCCGTCGAGCCGCCCGTGTGGACCAGCCACGAGGCGCTGATCCTCGACTACGAACTGCCCCTGGTCCGCCGGGACGAGCGGGGCCGGCTCGTTCTCACCTCCACGCACTGGCCCTGGATCGGTGAGCGCACCCGCCAGCTGGACGGCGCCCACGTCGCCCTGCTGTCCCGGGTCGCCAACCCGGTCGCCTGCAAGATCGGCCCGAACGTGACGCCCGACGAGCTGCTCGGGCTGTGCGAACGGCTCGACCCCGGCCGGGAGGAGGGCCGGCTCACGCTCATCGCCCGCATGGGGGCGGCCACGGTCGGCGACCGGCTGCCGAAGCTCGTCGCCGCGGCCCGCGAGGCCGGGCACCCGGTGATCTGGCTGACCGACGCCATGCACGGCAACACCGTCACCCTGCCCGGCGGGCTCAAGACGCGCTACCTGGAGACGATCGAGCGGGAGATCCAGGACTTCCAGGAGGCCGTCCGCTCCGAGGGCGGCGTCATCGGCGGGCTGCACCTGGAGACCACCCCGGACGACGTCACCGAGTGCGTCCCCAACGACGCCTGCGTCGACCACGTCGCGGACAAGTACACGACCTACTGCGATCCGCGCCTCAACCCCGGCCAGGCCGTCGCCGTGGCCTCGGCCTGGCTCGGCTGACAGGCCCGCCGGCAGCTCGGCCCGCTCACCCCGGACGGCACCGGCACGGCCGTCGGGCAGACACGCAGATGAGGAGGTCTGGAAGATGGACGGAAAGGTCGCACTCGTCACCGGAGCCGCGGGCGGCATCGGCGAGGCGGTGGCCCGCACCCTCGGCGAACGCGGCGCGGTGGTGGCCGCCGTGGACCGGGACGCCGACCGGCTGCGGCAGGTGGTGGAGAAGCTGCGCGCGGACGGCCTGGAGGCGCTGGCCCTGCCCGCCGACGTCACCGACGCCGCGCAGGTCGACGCCGTCGTCCGGGACGCCGAGCAGCGCCTCGGCCCGCTGGAGTACCTGGTCAACGGGGCGGGCGTGCTGCGTCTGGGCACCGTGCGCAACCTCACCGACGAGGACTGGACGACGACGTTCGCCGTCAACGCCACCGGCGTCTTCCTGATGTCGCGGGCCGTCGTCAACCGCATGCTGCCGCGTCGGCGCGGCGCGATCGTCACCGTGGCGTCCAACGCCGCCGCCACCCCGCGGGTGCAGATGGCCGCCTACGCCGCGTCGAAGGCGGCGGCGACCATGTTCACCAAGAGCCTGGGCCTGGAGGTCGCCCGGGACGGCATCCGCTGCAACGTGGTGGCCCCCGGCTCCACCAGCACGCCGATGCTCACGTCCATGTGGCACGACGAGTCCGGCCCGAGGCACACGGTGGAGGGGCGGCTGGACGCCTTCCGGGTGGGCATCCCGCTGGGCAAGGTGGCCCGCCCCTCGGACGTCGCCGGCGCCGTGGCCTTCCTGCTGTCCGACGAGGCGTCCCACATCACCCTGCACGAACTCACCGTCGACGGCGGCGCCGCGCTCGGCGCCTAGCCCCCCAAGCCCCACCGACGTCAGGCCACCAGGAGAAGAAGCCCATGGCAGGCATACCCGAGATCACCCCCTACCCGATGCCGGCGGCCGGCGACCTGCCCGGCAACGTCGCCGGCTGGTCCGTCGACCCGGACCGCGCCGTCCTGCTGGTGCACGACATGCAGCGCTACTTCCTGCGGCCCCTGCCCGAGGGCCTGCGCGAGGAACTCGTGGGCAACGCACGGCTGTTGCGCGAGCACTGCGCCGGACGCGGCATGCCGGTGGCGTACACCGCGCAGCCCGGCGGCATGACCGACGAGCAGCGGGGCCTGCTGAAGGACTTCTGGGGCCCGGGCATGCGCACGGCGCCCGCCGACCGGCAGGTCGTCGACGAACTGGCCCCGGCCGAGGGCGACTGGCAGCTCACCAAGTGGCGCTACAGCGCCTTCTTCCGCTCCGACCTGCTGCAGCGGATGCGGGCCGCCGGCCGGGACCAGCTCGTGCTGTGCGGTGTGTACGCGCACGTGGGCGTGCTGATGACCGCCGTCGAGGCCTTCACCAACGACATCCAGCCGTTCCTGGTGGCCGACGCGACGGCCGACTTCTCCGAGCAGCACCACCGGATGGCCCTGGAGTACGCGGCGCAGCGCTGCGCCGTCGTCGTCACCACCAAGGAGGTCCTGGCATGACCGGCACCGCGACCGGCGACCTGCTCGGCCGGATCCTGGGCGACCGGCCCCCGGCCGCGTACGCCGTGCTGCACCGCCCCGAGACGACGGGCCCGGGCCTGCTGGACGTCCTCGTCGGGGAGACGACCGAGCCGCGCAACCTCGCCGAACTGCCCCTGCCGGACGCCCCGGAGGGGGCCGCCGGCCCCCGCCACGAGGTCCTGGCCCTGGTGCCCTACCGGCAGATCGCCGAGCGCGGGTTCGACTGCCCCGACGACGGCACGCCGCTGATCGCGATGACCGTCACCGGTCAGGCCACCGTGCCCGTCGCCGAGGTGCTCACCCGGGTCCCCGACCTGCCCGTGGAACTGTCCGGCGGCCGCTTCGACATCCCGGACGAGGAGTACGCCGCCACCGTCCGCCGGGTCGTCCGGGACGAGATCGGCACCGGGGAGGGCGCCAACTTCGTCATCAAGCGCACCTACACCGCCGACATCACCGGCTACACCCCCCGTCACGCCCTGGCGGTCTTCCGGCGGCTGCTGCAGCGCGAGAGCGGCGCCTACTGGACGTTCCTGGTGCACACCGGCTCCCGCACCCTCGTCGGAGCCACCCCCGAGCGCCACATCAGCCTGCGCGAGGGCCTGGCGGTGATGAACCCGATCAGCGGCACCTACCGCTACCCGGCCACCGGCCCGACCCTGCCGCAGGTGCTCGACTTCCTCGCCGACCGCAAGGAAGCCGACGAGCTGTACATGGTCGTGGACGAGGAACTGAAGATGATGGCCCGGATCTGCGAGTCGGGCGGCCGGGTGGTCGGGCCGTACCTCAAGGAGATGGCCCGCCTCGCCCACACCGAGTACTTCATCGAGGGACACAGCACACGGGACCCGCGCGACATCCTGCGCGAGACCCTGTTCGCCCCGACCGTCACCGGCAGCCCGCTGGAGAACGCCTGCCGGGTCATCAGCCGGTACGAGCCCGAGGGCCGCGGCTACTACAGCGGCGTCGTGGCGCTGATCGGCCGGGACGAGCACGGCGAGCGGGCGCTGGACTCCTCCATCCTGATCCGCACCGCCGACATCGACGAGGCCGGCCGGCTGCGGATCGGGGTGGGCGCCACGCTCGTGCGCCACTCCGACCCGGACGGTGAGGTCGCCGAGACCGCGGCGAAGGCGGCGGGCCTGCTCGCGGCCATCGAGAGCGAGGGTCCCTCCCGCTTCGCGCACCACCCGCGGGTCCGGGCGGCGCTGGAACAGCGCAACGCCACCCTGGCCGGCTTCTGGCTGGCCGGTCACGGCCGGGAAGCCGGTCCGGATCCGGTACTGAGCGGCCGCCGGGTGCTGGTCGTGGACGCCGAGGACACGTTCACGTCGATGCTCGACCAGCAACTGCGGTCCATGGGACTGCGGGTGACGGTGCGCCGGTTCGACGAGCCGTACTCCGTGGACGGTCACGACCTCGTCGTCATGGGGCCCGGCCCGGGCGACCCGCGCGACGTCGACCACCCCAAGATCGCCCACCTGCGGGCCGCGGTGCGCACCCTGCTGGACGAGCGCCGCCCGTTCCTCGCCGTCTGCCTCAGCCACCAGACGCTGTGCACCCTGCTCGGCTTCCCGCTGGTGCGCCGCGCGGTGCCCAACCAGGGCGTGCAGCGGGAGATCGACCTGTTCGGGACGCTCGAACGGGTCGGCTTCTACAACACGTTCGCCGCCCGCGCCGAGGAGGACAAGGCCGAGTGCGAGGGCGTGGGCGTGGTGGAGATCAGCCGCGACGCCGGGACCGGCGAGGTGCACGCGCTGCGCGGTCCGCACTTCGCGTCGATGCAGTTCCACCCCGAGTCGGTGCTCACGCAGGACGGTGTGCGCATCGTCGGCGAACTGATCAAGGAGGTCCTCTCCGACGCGACGGGAAAGGAGCGCGGCACCGTTGAGCAGGTTGCGCTGGCTGACCGCGGGTGAGTCCCACGGTCCCGCACTCGTGGCGACGCTGGAGGGGCTTCCCGCCGGCGTGCCGATCACCACGGACATGGTGGCGGACCATCTCGCGAGGCGGCGGCTGGGTTATGGCCGCGGTGCCCGGATGAAGTTCGAGCGGGACGAGGTCACCTTCCTCGGCGGCGTGCGGCACGGCCTGACGCTGGGCTCGCCCGTGGCGATCATGGTGGGCAACACGGAGTGGCCGAAGTGGGAGCAGGTCATGGCGGCCGATCCGGTCGATCCGGAGGTGCTGGCGGGGCTGGCCCGTAACGCGCCGCTGACCCGTCCGCGCCCGGGGCATGCCGACCTGGCGGGTATGCAGAAGTACGGTTTCGACGAGGCCCGGCCGATCCTGGAGCGTGCCTCGGCGCGGGAGACGGCGGCCCGGGTGGCTCTCGGCGCCGTGGCCCGGTCGTACCTCAAGGAGACCACCGGCGTCGAGATCGTCTCTCACGTGGTCGAGCTGGCCTCGGCCAAGGCGCCGAAGGGGGTGTACCCGACGCCGGGGGATGTGGAGCGGCTGGACGCGGATCCGGTGCGCTGTCTGGACGCGGACGCCTCGAAGGCGATGGTCGCCGAGATCGACCAGGCCCACAAGGACGGTGACACCCTCGGCGGTGTGGTGGAGATCCTGGCCTACGGCGTGCCCGTGGGGCTGGGTTCGCACGTGCACTGGGACCGCAAGCTCGACGCCCGCTTGGCGGGTGCGCTGATGGGCATCCAGGCCATCAAGGGTGTCGAGATCGGCGACGGTTTCGACCTGGCCCGTGTTCCCGGGTCCCAGGCACACGACGAGATCGTCAAGACCGAGGCGGGTGTTCGGCGGGCGTCGGGCCGTGCCGGCGGCACCGAAGGCGGGCTCACGACCGGTGAACTGCTGCGCGTGCGCGCGGCGATGAAACCGATCGCGACCGTCCCGCGGGCGCTGCGCACGGTGGACGTCGGCACGGGTGAGGCCGCGCAGGCCCACCACCAGCGTTCCGACGTGTGCGCGGTGCCGGCCGCGGGGATCGTCGCCGAGGCCATGGTGGCCCTGGTGCTGGCGGACGCGGTGGCGGAGAAGTTCGGCGGTGACAGCGTGGCCGAGACCCGGCGCAACGTCACCTCGTACCTCGACCACCTCGCCATCCGATGAGCGGCCCGCTGGTCGTGCTGGTCGGCCCGATGGGCGTGGGCAAGTCCACCGTCGGGCGGCTGCTGGCCGAGCGGCTCGGGGTGGCCTACCGGGACACCGACGACGACATCGTCGCCGCGCAGGGCCGGACCATCGCCGAGATCTTCGCCGGCGAGGGCGAGGCCGCCTTCCGCGCGATCGAGGCGCGGGCGGTGGCCCGCGCCCTCGCCGGGCACGACGGTGTGCTCGCCCTCGGCGGCGGCGCGATCCTGGATCCGCGGACCCGGGCGCTGCTGGCCGGGCGGCCGGTGGTCTTCCTCGACGTCGACGCCGGCGAGGCGGTCCGGCGGATCGGCCGGGACCCGGGCCGGCCGCTGCTGGCCGGCGATCCGCACCTGCGCTGGCGCACGCTGGCCGCGGCCCGCCGCCCGCTCTACACGGAGGTCGCCCGGGCGGTGGTGGACACCACCGGGCGCGCTCCGGGGGCCGTGGTGGAGGCCGTGCTGGCCGCGCTGGCCCCGCGAGCGGCGCGGGCCTGAAGGCCCGCACACGAGAGAACTCCCCGCTGTCCGGCGGGGAGTTCTCTCGTGTGCGAGCGTCACTGCCGGGCGGCGAGGAAGTCGTGCAGCAGCCGTTCCTCCTCGGGGGTGAGCGGGAGCCCGAAGGTGCCGCGCACCACGTCCACGGTCTCGTGCGGGCGCAGGACGCGCAGCCGCTGCTCGCCGTCGCGGTACTCGGTCGTGAACTCGTTGTTCTTCAGCCGGTACCGCTCCTCGTCGTTCGCCCGCTGGACCACGAGCTGCCCCACGAAGGGCGAGCCGGGGCGGGTGGAGCTGACGTAGTGGGCGGCCTCGAAGTCGACGGCGTACTGCGGTTCGGTGCGGAACGCGTAGATGTCGAACCAGCCTTCGGGCCGCCGGTACTGCAGGAGCCAGTGGCCGTCCTCGGTCGTCAGCCGCCACGACCAGCCGGCGACGGTGCTCTCCGCTTCCGGGTGCAGGGCGAGGGGTTCGATCAGCGCGGCGTAGCCGTAGCCGGGGTCGGCCAGCCACACGGTGTCCGCGGCCCGCACGAGCAGGGCCGTGTGGGAGCGGAACCGGCGCTTGGCGCTGCCCTCGCGGATGCGGACCAGGAGCCGGGTGACGGGGAAGCCGAAGCAGTCGAGCGCGGCGGCGAACAGCAGGTTCGTCTCGTAGCAGTAGCCGCCGCGGCCCGCCTGCACGATCTTGCGCTGGACGGCGTCGATGTCGAGGGAGACCGTGCGCCCGAGGGCGATGTCGACGTTCTCGAAGCAGACGGAGTCCCGGTGGGCGCGGTGCAGGGCGCGCAGCGCCGCGAGTGAGGCGTCGCGCGGCCCGTGGTAGCCGATGCGGGCGAGGTAGGCCTCGAGGTCGAGGTGTTTGCTGCCCCACTCCGGGGAGTCGTCGACCACGAGGGGCAGGCCTGAGGTGTCCATGAGCGTCCTTCCGCCGGTGCGGGGGGGTGGGCCGGGTCGCACGGCGGTGGGGGGGGGGGGCCCGCCCGGGGCGCGCCCCGCCCCCCCCCCCCCGGGGGGGGGGGCCCCCCCCCCCCCGCCCCGGGGCCGCCCCGCGCCCCCGCCCCCGCCACCAACCCCCCCAACAACGCCCGC
>NZ_JBITSK010000006.1:0-147299 GCF_044540565.1 Streptomyces sp. NPDC085931 | reverse complement strand
CGACCGCCGGCCGGGCCGCCGCGGCGCCCGGGGGGGGGCGCCTCCGCCGCGGGCCGGGGGGGGGGGGGGGGGGGGGGGGGGGGCGGGGGGGGGGGGGGGGGGGGCCGGGCGGGGGCGGCGCCCCCCACGCCGCGCCGGTGGGAGTGTCACCACTCCACGCGGACGTCGTACTCCTTCACCCACGCGTCGAACTCGACCAGCCGCTCCATCACGGCCCGCATGCCCCACAGGCCGCCGAGACCCGCGTAGGACTCGACCGGCTTGTCCAGCAGCTTGCGGATGCCCTCGGCCGGCACGAGGTCGAGCACGGGGGAACCGTCGAGCAGGGCCTCGACCTTGGCGCGCAGGGCCCGGACGTACTCCACGTCCTGGGTGGACGGGTAGGGGCTCTTCTTGCGCTCCAGCACCGACTCGGGCAGGACGTGGCTCGCGGCGGCGCGCAGCAGGCTCTTCTCGCGGCCGTCGAACGTCTTCATCTCCCACGGCACGTTGAAGACGTACTCCACCAGCCGGTGGTCCGTGAACGGCACCCGGACCTCCAGGCTGGCGGCCATGCTGATGCGGTCCTTGCGGTCGAGGAGGAAGTTCTCCCAGCGGCTGATGTTGAGGTACGACAGCTCCCGCATCCGGGCCTCGTGCGCGGACTCGCCCTCCAGGCGCGGCACTTCGGCGAGCGCCTCGGCGTACCGCTTGGCGACGTACTCGTCGAGGCCGAGCCGGTCCCAGAGGCCGATCTCCTTCATGGTGTCCAGGCCGCCGAGCCGGCGCCAGGCGTCGTACCAGGGGAAGGTGTCGCCCTCCACGGCCTCCTTGTCGAAGAACCAGTTGTAGCCGCCGAAGAGTTCGTCCGCGGTCTCGCCGGACAGGGCGACCGTCACCTGCTCCTTGAGGGCCTTGCACAGGTGGTAGAGGGAGTGCTCCATGTCGCCGGTGGAGATGGGCAGGTCCTGGGCGCGCAGCACCCGCATGCGCACGTCCTCGTCGAGGACGTGGTGGTTCTCCAGCTCGACGATGACGTGCTCGGCGCCGGACTGCCGGGCCACGTCGATCGCGTACGGCGTGTCCGGGTCCATCCAGATGCCGTTGCCGCGGAAGTTCTCCTCGTTGTTCTTGAAGTCGATGGAGAAGGCCTTGATGCGTTCCTGCTTGCCCTGGTCGCGGAAGACCTTGGCGGCGAGGGCGGTGATGGCGCTGGAGTCGAGCCCGCCGGAGAGCAGGGTGCCCACCTTGACGTCGGCGACGAGCTGGCGTTCGACGATGTCCTCGAGGAGTTCCCGGACGCGGGTGACGGTGGTGTCGAGGTCGTCGGTGTGCGGACGGGCCTCCAGCTGCCAGTAGGTGCGGGTGGTGTGGCCGCCCCGGTGGAAGCGCACGACGGTGCCGGGCACGACCTCGTGCATGCCCTTGAACACGGCGTGGCCGGGGGTGTTGATGATGGCGAAGATCTCCGCCAGGCCCTCGCGGTCGACGACGGCCTCGGCGTCGGGGTGGGCCAGGATGGACTTGGCCTCGGAGCCGAACAGCACCCCGTCGGGCGTCGGGTAGTAGAAGAGCGGCTTGACGCCCATGCGGTCGCGGACCAGGAGCAGTTCCTCGGTGCGCGGGTCCCACAGGGCCAGGGCGTACATGCCGTTGAGGCGTTCGGCGAAGTGCTCGCCCCACTCCAGGTAGGCGTGCAGGACGACCTCGGTGTCGCTGGAGGTGCGGAAGGCGTGGCCGAGGCCCGCGAGTTCCTCCTTCAGCTCACGGTAGTTGTACACCTCGCCGGTGTAGGCGAGGACGGGCAGGCCGTCGGTCTCGCCGGTGACGTGCATGGGCTGGCGCCCGCCCTCCAGGTCGATGATGGAGAGGCGGCGGTGGCCGAGGATCGCGTGCGGTGAGGTCCACACGCCGCGGTCGTCGGGTCCCCGGCACGCCAGCGTCTCCGTCATGGCCGACGCGGTCGCGCCGTGGGCCGTCAGGTCGTGGTCGTAGGCGACCCAGCCGGTGAGTCCGCACATCGAAGTGGCAGTCCTTTCGTTGCTGTGGTGGTGTGGGGCCGGGGGGTGTTCAGGGCTGCGGCACCCAGCCGGCGCGGTCCCAGTACGTCAGGTGGGCCTGGGCCGACACCGTGCCGATCCGTGCCACCCGTTCACCGCCGAGGACCATCACGCTGGGCCGGTCGGGGGTGAACACCGGCCATTCGGGGGCATGTTCACTGCTCGGAGTGGCTCCGCGGGCGAAGGAGGCCACCAGGTCGATCACCGTGTCGGAGATCCGGCGCTCCAGCGGCCCGTCCCCGTAGAAGGGGGCGTTGACCGGCAGCGCGAACGTCCCGAAGAGGAACTTCGCGACGGCCTCGTGCGGGGTGGTGCCGGCGTACGGCGGCCGGAGGGGGTGGGCGAACTCCATCAGGTACTGCGGGGCGGCGTCCCGCTCGCGGGCGTGCCGTTCGGCCAGCCGGACGATCTGGTAGCGGAACAGGCCGTCGCCCCACACCTGCGTCCACACCGACACCGGGTCGACGGGCAGGCCCTCCGCCTCGGAGGCCCGGCGGTGGTGGGCGATGCAGTCCTCCACCTGCTCGTCGGTGACCTTGGCGGCGCCCTTCTCGAGCACCTCGCGGACGGCCTCCCGCAGTCCGGCCTCGTCGGCCGGGTGGGGGCCGGGGTAGGGGTAGCCGGGGCCGGTGGTGAAGAAGGAGCCCTCGGTGCGGCAGTAGATCGGCATCATGGGGACGGCGGGCGTGGGCAGGGCGTGGTCGTAGCCGCGCATCCAGCGCCCGTCGACGACGGGGCCCCGGTACTCCCGGCCGCCCTCCACGAACCGTTCGGTGGGGCGGCCCGCGTACACCTCGTCCCAGGCGTCCCGCAGTTCGGCGGCCGGTACGGCGCGCAGTCCCGGCACGGTCGTGCCGAAGCGGCGCGCGAGGTGCTCGTAGACCCGGCGGGATTCCTCCGGGGTGGTCGAACTCGCGGGCTCCCAGACGTGTTTGACGCTGATCGGGACGATTCTGCGGATGATGTCGCGCAGTTCCGGCAGCAGGGCCAGCTGCCAGGTGCTGGAGCCGCCCGCCGAGGTGCCGGCGACGGTGATGTTGCCCGGGTCGCCGCCGAACGCCTCGGCGTTGTCGCGGACCCAGCGCACGAGCGCGGCCTGGTCCTGCAGGCCCCAGTTGGCGCAGGAGCCCGTGTGCGGGTCGGTGAGCTCCTCGTGCAGTCCCCAGCCGAAGGCGCCCAGACGGTAGTTGAAGGTGACGACCACCATCCGGCCGTGGACGGCGGTGCGCGCGCCGTCGTAGTCGGGCTCGCTGCCCGCGCCGAGCAGCCAGCCGCCGCCGTGGATGTAGACCAGGACCGGCAGACGGCCGGCCACGTCCGGGGTCCACACGTTGGCGTACAGGCTGTCCTCGCTGCTGTCGGGCAGATAGTCGCCCTGCAGCGAGGGTGCGGCGAAGGCGGTGGCGTCCCGCACGCCCTGCCACGGCTCGGGCGGCCGGGGCGAGGAGAAGCGCAGCGGGCCCACCGGCGGAGCCGCGTAGGGCACGCCCCGGAAGACGGTGAGTCCGTCGGTGCGCTCCCCCGCCACTCGTCCCGCCGTCGTCCGGACGACCACTGTGCGACTGGGCATCTGGTGAACCTCACTTCCCGCCTCGGCGTTGTCGGGGGCGGCGCGCATGATGGGGCACAGTGATCGTCGCTCCGGTACCGGGCCGGCCGCCAACCGCCCGCCCCTACTCCGTCAAGTCAGGCCGCGTCCGCCGCGCCGGTGCGGTGCGGCGGGCCGACGGGGCCGGGCGCGGACAGCAACCGGTCGGGCGGAGCGGTCAGTTCGCGGCCGGTCAGGGCGCGCAGGGTGCGGTAGGCGGAGGCATCGCCGGCGAGCACACCGCCGCGCAGGATCCGCCCCTCCGGGTCGAGGACGAGCTTGGCGTACGTGCCGGCGCCGTCGTCGCGCAGGACGTACTCCAGGGCGCCCTCGCTCTCGGCGTGGGCGTCGCCGAAGCTGGCCACGTCGACACCGAGGAGTTTCAGCTTGGTGGCGGTGTCGGGGTCGGTGAAGGGGGTCGCGGGGCGGCCGAGCAGCTGGTCGGCGACCAGTTCGGCCATCCGGTAGCCGGGGGCGACCAGCCCGTAGGCGCGGCCCTTCACGGCCGCGCACTCGCCGACGGCGAAGACGGCCGGGTCGGCGGTGCGGCACAGGTCGTCGACGAGGAAGCCGCCGCGTTCGCCCGTGGCGAGTCCGGCGGGTCCGGCCAGGTCGTCGCGGGGACGCACCCCGGCGGAGAACACCACCAGCCGGGCGTCGAGCGCGGTGCCGTCGGTGAGGGCGACTCCCCCGACCCGGCCGTCGCCGCCGGCGCGGATCGCGCGGACGGCGGTGCCGCAGTGCACCCGCAGGCCCAGTCCGGTGACGAGCCGGGCGAGCACGCGCGCTCCCCCGTCGTCGAGCTGCAGCGGCATCAGGCGCGGCGCGAGCTCCACGACGTGGGGCCGTACGCCCAGCAGCCGCAGCGCGTTGGCGGCCTCCAGGCCGAGCAGGCCGCCGCCCACCACCACCCCGGGCCCGCCCGCGTGTGCCGCCTCGCGCAGGGCGTCGAGGTCGTCGAAGGTGCGGTAGACGAAGCAGCCGGGCAGGTCGTGCCCCGGGACGGGCGGTACGAACGGCCGTGAGCCGGTGGCCAGCACCAGGGCGTCGTAGCGGGTGAGCGTGCCGTCGGCGGTGGTGACCGTGCGGGCCCGCCGGTCGACGCCGGTCACCGGGGCGGCCGTGCGCAGCTCCACCAGGGGGTCGGTGAGGAAGTCGTGGCCGGCCAGGGTGAGGTCGGCGGCGGTCTTGCCCTCCAGGTAGGACGACAGGGCGACCCGGTTGTAGGCGGGGCGGGGTTCCTCGGCCAGGACGACGACGCGCCAGGCGCCGTGCCGGTCGTGGGCCCGCAGGTGCTCGACGAGCCGGTGGCCGGTCATACCGTGGCCGACGACCACCAGGGTGCGCGGGGTGGGGGTCATGGGTCGCTGTTCCCTCCGGTCGCGGATGCGAGCACCAGGCGCACGTCGTCCGCGCAGCCTCCGCAGCCGGTGGTGGCCCGGGTCGCGGCGGCGATCCCCGCCAGGTCGCGGGCGCCGTCGTGCCAGGCGCGGAGCAGGTCGGCCTTGGTGACGTGGTTGCAGTGGCAGAGCACCGCCGCGTCCGGCAGTTCGACGCGGGCGCCTCGGCTGCCGGTGGCGACGCCCAGCAGCAGCGCGAGCCGGTCGGACGGCACCGGCAGGTCGCGCGCGTACAGCTGGGCGAGCGCGGCGGCGGCGCGGGGCAGGCCGACCAGGACCGCTCCGGCGACGCGCTCCCCGGACAGGGCCAGCGCGGCGTAGCGGCCGCGGGCGGGGTCGGACAGGCTGATGTGCCGCTCGGCGTCCGGCGGTCCGGGCGGGCCGAGGCAGGCCAGGTCGAAGCCGGGCGTCCTCGGTCGCAGCACGGGACGGCCGGCGCGGTGGTGCGTGTCGTGGCCGGTGAGGACGTGGGCGAGGGTGTCGGCCTGTTCCCAGGCGGTCGTGACGAGCCCGGGGACCTCGCCGCCGAACTCCGCGCAGTCCCCGAGGGCGTGGACGAACGGATCGCCGGTGCGCAGCTGCCCGTCGACGACCACCCCCGTGCGCACGGCCAGTCCGGCCCGGCGGGCGAGCGCGGTCTCGGGTACCACCCCGGTGCACAGCGCGAGCGCGTCTGCGCGCAGGACCTCGCCGTCGTCGAGGACCAGCTTGCCCGGGCGGTACTCGACGGCGTTGTGCCCGAGGCGCAGGCGGGCGCCGGCACGGCGGAGGTGGTCGGCGAGCAGGGCACCGGCCGTGTCGTCGAGCCGGTCGTGCAGGGGGTGCGGTCCCGGGTGCACGAGGGTGACGTCGCGGCCGGCGCGCAGCAGCGCGAGCGTGCTCTCGGTGCCGAGGACGCCGCCGCCGAGCACCACCACCGGCCCGTCGGGCAGCCGTGCGGTGTCGTCGGGGGTGCGCAGGGTGGTGGCGCCCTCGGTGAGGCGGCCGTCCCCGGTGAGCACGCCGGGCAGGTGCGGGATCCGCGGCCGGGCGCCGGTGGCCAGCACCAGCCGGTCGTAGGGGAACGTCTCCCCGGTGGCGGTGCGTACCAGGCGGCGGGCGCGGTCGACGGCGGTGGCGGTGGTTCCGGGCCGGACGCGCACCCCGGCGGGCGGGGCGGGCAGTTCCAGGTCCCGCTCGGTGAGGGTGCCGTCGAGGAGGGAGGTCAGCAGGGCCCGGTTGTAGGCCGGTCGCGGCTCGGCGCCGAGGACGGTGACCGGGCCCGGGTGGCCGAGCCGGGACAGACGCTCGACGAGCCGGTGCGCCGCGGGGCCGTGGCCCACGACGAGGATGTGCGGAAAGTCGGGCATGGCGGGCCTCACGACGCGTCGGTGCCGGGTTCGATCCGCACGGCGCAGACCTTGAACTCGGGCATCCTGCTGCGGGGGTCGAGGGCGGTGCTGGTGATCAGGTTGGCGCGGCCGGCGCCGGGGTGGTGGAAGGGCAGGAACACGGTGTCCGTGCGCAGGCCGTCGGCCAGCCGGACCCGCGCGACCGCGGTGCCGCGGGCCGAGGTGATCCGGGCGGTGTCGCCCTCGCGCAGCCCGGCGCGTTCGGCGGTGTCGGGGTGGATCTCCACGAAGGGTTCGGGGGCGGCGTCGTTGAGCGCGGGCACGCGGCGGGTCTGCGCGCCGGACTGGTAGTGGGCGAGGACGCGACCGGTCGTGGCGTACAGCGGGTGGTCGGCGTCGGGCGTCTCGGCCGGGTCGCGGTGGTCGACCTCGGCGAAGCGGGCGCGTCCGTCCGGGGTCGCGAAGCCGTCGAGGAAGAGGCGGGGCGTGCCGGGGTGCGGTCGGCCGTCCGGGAGTTCGGGGCAGGGCCAGTGCAGGGTCTCCCCCGCGTCCAGCCGCTCGTAGGTGATGCCGGAGTAGTCGGCCTTGCCGCCGCGGGAGGCGCGCCGCAACTCGTCGAAGACCTGGCGCGGCGCGGTCGGGTAGCGGTGGGCCGGCTCGCCGAGCCGGACGGCGAGGCCGTGCAGGACCTCCAGGTCGGTGCGCACGCCCTCGGGCGGCGGGTGCAGCCGGCGGCGGCGCAGCACCCGGCCCTCCAGGCTGGTGAGGGTGCCCTCCTCCTCGGCCCACTGGGCGACGGGGAGGACCACGTCGGCCGTGCGCGCGGTTTCCGAGGGCACGAAGTCGGCCACCACCAGCAGGTCGAGGGCGGCCAGCCGGTCGGCGACGTGGGCGGAGTGGGGTGCGGACACCAGGGGGTTGGAGCCGAACACCAGCAGGGCGCGGGGGCCGCCCTCGGTGCCGAGCGCGTCGAGCAGCTCGTAGGCGCTGCGGCCGGGGCCGGGCAGGGCGTCCGGGGTGGTGCCCCAGACCCGCGCGACGTGGGCCCGTGCCTCCGGGTCGGTGATCATGCGGTAGCCGGGGAGCTGGTCGGCCTTCTGCCCGTGCTCGCGGCCGCCCTGCCCGTTGCCCTGCCCGGTGAGGCAGCCGTAGCCGTTCCCGGCGACGCCGGGCAGGCCCAGCGCGAGGGCGAGGTTGATGAAGGCCGCGGCGGTGTCGGCGCCCTTGCTGTGCTGCTCGGCGCCCCGGCCGGTGAGCACATAGGCCCGGCGTGCCTGGCCCAGGAGTTCCACGGCGGCGCGCTGTTCGGCGACGGGGACGCCGGTGACCTGCTCGACGCGCTCGGGCCACCAGGCGACGGCGCGCCGCCAGGCCGCGTCGAAGCCGGTGGTGCGTTCCTGGACGTACTCCTTGTCGCACCAGCCGTCGCTCACGGCGATGTGCAGCAGCCCCAGGGCCAGGGCGAGGTCGGTGCCGGGCACCGGTTGCAGGTGCAGGGCGGCCCGTTCGGCGGTCCTGGTGCGGCGCGGGTCGATGACGATCAGCTCCGCGTTGCGCAGGTGCCGCATCAGCGGGGGCATCGTCTCGGCGGGGTTGGCGCCGGCGAGCAGGATCGTGTCCGCCGCGGCGAGGTCGGTGACGGGGAACGGCAGTCCGCGGTCCAGGCCGAAGGCGGCGTTGCCGGCCGCGGCGGCCGAGGACATGCAGAACCGGCCGTTGTAGTCGATCTGGCTGGTGCCGAGGGCGAGCCGGGCGAACTTGCCCAGCAGGTAGGCCTTCTCGTTGGTCAGGCCGCCCCCGCCGAACACGGCGAGCGCGTCCGGGCCGTGCGCGTCGCGGATCCGCCGCAGGCGCGCGGCGACCGTGTCCAGCGCGGTGTCCCAGTCGGCCGGGGCGAGACGGCCGTCGCCGCCGCGCACCAGCGGCCGGCGCAGCCGGTCCCGGACGTCGAGCAGCGCGGGCGCGGTCCAGCCCTTCTGGCACAGGTGGCCGTCGTTGACGGGGAAGTCGGAGGGCTCCACCACGGTCCCCGAGGCGTCGTGGCCGAGGCGGGTGCCGCACTGCAGGGCGCAGTACGGGCAGTGTGTGGCCACGCCGGGGCGCGGCGCGCTGTCAGGCACGGGTGACCTCCGAGGACTCGGCGGCCCCGCGCCCGGCCCGGCGGGGGGCGGGTGTCCCGCCCGGCACGGTCGCGTGCGGGGCGCGCAGGTACACCAGGCGGGTGACGCTCACGCACACCGCGTAGAAGGCGAGGAAGAACCAGAAGGCGGGCTCGCCCGTGCCCTGGCTGCCGTAGGAGGCCCGGAAGGCGAGGTTGACGACGACGCCGCCGAGCGCGCCGACGGCACCCGCGATGCCGATGACCGCGCCGGTCAGGCGCCGGGCGCGGGCGAACGCCTCGGTCGCGTCGTGCCCGGCGGTGACGGCGGCCTCCGCCTGCCCGGCGAAGACGACCGGGATCAGCTTGTACGTGGACCCGTTGCCCAGGCCGCTGAGCACGAACAGCACCGTGAACACGGCGACGAACAGGGCGAGGGAGTGGTGGGCCGAGGCCACCAGCAGCAGCAGCGTGCCGGCGCCCATGGCGAGGAAGTTCCAGAACGTCACCCGGGCTCCGCCGAAGCGGTCGGCGAGCCTGCCGCCCAGCGGCCGGGACAGCGAGCCGAGCAGCGGTCCGAGGAAGGTGTAGCCGACGGCCTCCAGCGGGGTGGAGCCGAACTGGTTCTGCAGCACGAGGCCGAAGGCGAAGCCGTAGCCGATGAACGAGCCGAACGTGCCGAGGTAGAGCAGCGAGATCCACCAGGTGTGCGGGTTGCCCGCCGCCTCGCGCAGCACGCCGGAGGAGGCCGGGCCGGTGTCGACGTTGTCCATGCCGAGCGCCGCGAGCAGGGCGGCCAGGGCGATCAGCGGCAGGTAGGCGGCGATGACGTAGGCGGGGTGGGTGTCGCCCGCGGTGGCGATGACCAGCAGGCCGACGAGCTGGATGACGGCGACGCCCAGGTTGCCGCCGCCGGCGTTGAGGCCGAGCGCCCAGCCCTGGTGCCGCCGGGGGAAGAAGTGGGCGATGTTGGTGGTGGAGGAGGCGAAGTTGCCGCCGCCGACGCCCGCGGTCGCGGCGATGAGCAGGAACACCCACAGGGGCGTGCCGGGCCGCTGGACGAAGTACAGCGCCAGCAGCGCGGGGACGAACAGCAGGGCCGAGCTGAAGACGGTCCAGTCGCGCCCGCCGAACCGGGTCACGGCGTGGCTGTAGGGCAGGCGCAGCAGCGCGCCCACCAGGGTGGGGGTGACCACCAGCAGGAACTTCTCGCTCGGGGCGAAGCCCAGGCCGATGTCCGGGGACATGAACAGCACCAGGACCGACCACATGCTCCAGATCGAGAAGCCGATGTGCTCGGAGAGGACGGACAGGACGAGGTTGCGTCGTGCGACGTGCTTGCCGGTGCGCTCCCAGAACTCCTCGTCCTCCGGATCCCAGTGCTCGATCCGGCGTCGGGAGGCGCGCTGTGCCGTCATCGGGGCAACTCCTCGGCTGGGGACGGCGGCCCGGCGCGTGGCGCGCGGGCCGCCGTACGGGGGGTGACGGCCGCCATGGGTGTGTGTGTGGGGGGGGTGGCGGGCCGCCGTGCGGGGGCGTGACGGGGGCGCGGGCCCACGGGGGGGGGATGGGCCCGCGCCCCGGGAGGCGGCGGTGCGGGGGCCGGGGGTTACGCCCCCGTCCGCTCCGCCTTCAGCAGCCGGGCCAGTTCCAGCCGCTTGATCTTGGTGGTGGCGGTCTGCGGCAGGTCGTCGAGCTTCCACTGCACGGGGTCCGCCATCGCGGGCAGGCCGGCCACCGCCCGCTTCCAGGCCGCGTGGTCGAGCGGCTTGTCGTCACGGGTGCACACCACCGGCAGGGGCTTGCCGTCCTCGTCGGGGACGATGATGACCTCGACCAGCTCCGGTATCCGGGCGAAGAGGGTGTCCTCGATCTCCAGGGTGCTGTCGATGCCCTCGATCTCGTCGACCTCCCGGTCGAGCAGGTGCAGGCAGCCCCACTTGGTGCGGTAGCCCAGGTCGCCCATGCGCCACCACTCGCCGTCGGCCTGCTTCTCCCACCGCTCGTGCTCGCCGAGGTAGGTGACGATCCGTCCGTCGGAACGGACCTCGATGTAGCCGGGGTTGGACTTGGTGGGCCGCTTGCCGTCCCGGCTGACGACCCGCACGCCCGTCATGCCGGGGAACGGGGAGCCCACGCAGCGGCCGTCGGCGTCCGCGCCGCGCTTCTTGGAGTAGGTGCGCCCGGCGATCGGGCCGACCTCGCTCTGCCCGTACATCTGGACGAACTGCGGCTTGTCGCGCCGGGACGCCTTGAGCATGAGGTGCACGGTGCGCGGGTGGATGGCGTCGAAGGTGCTGCTGAAGTACTTCACGTTCGCCAGCGGCCGGCGCGGGTCGTCGACCAGCACCTCCCAGCGCAGGAACGTGTTCGGGTGCGCCTCGATCAGGCCCGGCGGGGCCTGCCCGAACACCTCGGCCACGACCTCCGGGTCGTCGTCCCGCAGGATGATCATCGGGTGGCCCTGGAGGATCGTGATGGGCATGGCGGTGAACATCCGCGAGTGCACGAACGATACGTGGATGGCCACCGGTTCGCTGCGGCCCACCAGGGACGCCACCGTGCCCTGGGGGCGGTAGCGCGCCTCGAAGGTGCGCCCGGTGTGCACCGCCAGCTTCGGCGTCCCGGTGGTGCCGGAGGTGTGGGTGACCAGCGTCGGGTGGTCCGGCGGCATGGTCACCGGCGCGACCCGGGCGGAGCCGGCCAGCGAGGCGAGCTCGACGGCCTCCTCGTGGCTGCCGGAGGCCAGCAGCACCTTCCGGGCCAGGCCGAAGATCTCGGCGGGCAGATGGTGGTCCAGCTTGTCCCGGTCGGTCACCAGGTACGGCCGGTCCACCCGGCGCACCAGCTCGCACACGGTCGCGCCGTCGAGCTTCGGGGACAGCAGGACCGGCACGGCGCCGATCCTGGCCGTGGAGCAGGCCAGGAGCGTGATGTCGAATCCGTTGGTCTTGTGGACGACCACGCGCTCCCCGGGCCGGACGCCCGCCGCCCACAGCCGCGAGGCCAGGTCGTCGACGAGGTCGGCGACCTCCGTCAGCGTCATCCGGCGCCCGCGCTCCGGAGCGACGTCGAGATCATGGTCGAGAATCACGGGATTCGCCGGGTGCCGGGCCGCGGCCCGGTCGAAAAGCGTACCCAGCCGAATTCCCTTGTTTCCGATGCGCTGGAGAAACATCTGCCCACCCTCTCATCCGCCGCGACTGTTCCTCAGCCGTGCGGCAGGCCGTTTTGAATTTCAGGCTCCCGTACGGATCGCCGGGGAAATGTCACCGCTTTTCGATGACACCCTTGATGCGCTTCAGCGTGGCGTCGAGGTCCTGTTCGAGCTTGGCGGTCCAGTCGGCGACGAAGCGCTTGCGGTCGTTCTCGTCCAGGTCGGCGACGATCTTGTGGATGCCGGCCGTGGCGCGGCCCATGCGGAAGTGGTGGGTGAGCACGCAGCCCTCGCCCTCGGGCGCCATGTCGAAGCCCCAGATGCTCTCCTGGTCCTCGCGGGCGTGGGTGAGCATCATCCACTGGAAGGTGCGGCCGGGGTCGGCGGCGGTGATGCGGCACTCGGTGTGCCAGACGCCGCGCACCAGGGGGGCCCAGGCGACGACGTCCTCGCTGCGGAGGTTCTCGCCCCGGAAGACGGCGCCGACGGTGGAGGGCTCGCCGGACACCCACGTACCGCCCCGGCATTCGGGGCTCCATTCGGCGCTGCGGGGCAGATCGCTGACGACGGAGTAGACCTCCAGGGGCGTCGCGGAAATGTGGATGTCGGCCCGGAGATCGAACAGCGGCGAGGTGTCGATGATTGACTGAGTCATGTGCAGAATTCTGTCGAGGCCGTTCGGCGCCGGTCAAAGAGCGGCTTTCTCATTTGTCAGGTCTGAATTCCCGCATTTCACCGGCGCCGGAGCCCGGGGCCGTCTCAGGCCTCGGCGCCCACGCCCAGCACGATTTTTCCGTGGACCTTTCCCTCCTCCAGCCGGCGGTGCGCCTCGGCGGCGTCGCTCAGGTGCAGCCGCTCGATCGCCCGGGGCCGGAGTCTGCCGTCGGCGACCAGCCGGTTGATGGCGCCGGCGGCCTCGGCGAGCTCTCCGGCGGTGGCGTGCGAGATGGCGAACCCGTGGATGGACCGGTCCCTCAGGTACAGCGGCCCGACCGGCAGCACGGGCCTGGTGCGCAGCCCGGCGAGCAGCACGATCCGTCCCCGCCCGGCGAGCAGGTCCACCGCGGTCTCCAGGTCGTTGGTGCCGGAGGCGTCCAGGTAGAGGTCGGCGCCCGCGGGGGCGGCGGCGCGGATGCGCCCGGGCACGTCGGGGTCCCGGTAGTCGACGACGTGGTCCGCGCCGAGCCCGCGGCAGTACCCGGCGTCCCGCCCGGAGGCGACGGCGACGACCCGGGCGCCCGCGGCGGCAGCCATCACCACCAGGGCGCTGCCCACGTTCCCGCCCGCGCCGACCACGACGACCGTCTCGCCGGGGCGCAGCCGCCCGTGGGTGAACAGGCCGAGGTGGGCGGTCGCGGCCGGATGGGCCAGCGCCACGGTCTCGTACGGGTCGGCGCCCTCCGGCAGGTGGTAGAGCCGGTCGACGGGCACCACCACCCGCTCGGCGGCGGCCCCCTGGCGGCCGTCGTGGCCGAGGCTGTTGCACCACACCCGGTCGCCGGGCCGGAAGCGGTGGACGTCGGCGCCGACCGCGGCGACGGTGCCGGTGAGGTCCCGGCCTATGACGAAGGGGAAGGTGAGCGGGGTGCGCCAGGCACCCGAGCGCACGAAGGTGTCGACATGGTTGACGGAGACGGCCGTGACGTCCACCAGGACGTCGGTCGGCCCGGGTTCCGGCGTGGGCTGATCACCGTAACGGATGACGTCCGGAGATCCGAGCTGTTCAATGTAGGCAGCACGCATCATGGTCACGGATTCTGGCAAAGGCGACCCGTCCCCGTCCGCGAGCGGCCGGGACGCCGTCGCGGATCTGTCAGATCGGGACCGGGTCTGTCAGATCCGCCCCGTCAGACCAGGTTCAGCCGGGCCAGTTCCCGCCGCGAGCCGACGCCCAGCTTGGGATAGGCCTTGTACAGGTGGTGCTCGACCGTCCTGCGGCTGAGGAACAGCTGCGCCGCGATCTCCCGGCTGCTGTTGCCGTCGGCGGCCAGCCGGACCACCTGCAGTTCCTGCGGGGTGAGCCGGTCGAGGACGTTCTCCGCGGTGGCGTCGGCGCCCGGCGTCGCGTCGCCGGCCGCCCGCAGTTCCGCCCGGGCCCGCTCCGCCCAGGGCGTGGCACGCAGCCGTTCGAAGTGCTCCAGGGCCGACCGCAGCGACGCGCGGGCCTCGCTGCGCCGCCGGGCCCTGCGCAGCCACTCCCCGTACGCCAGCTCGGTGCGGGCCCGCTCGAAGGGCCGCCGGCCCTGTTCGTGCAGCCGGACCGCCTGCCGGTAGTCCTCCTCGCGCCCCTCGACCAGGGCCCGGCAGCGGTGCGCCACCGCCTGCGCCCACGGCTGGCCGCCGGCCCGCGCCCAGGCCTCGAAGGCGAGCATCGGCCGCTCGGCCCGCTCCGGCCGCCCGAGCCGTACCGCGGCCTCCACCTGGTCGGCGACGGTGGCCATGGCCATCGCCGTGTGGCGCTGCGGCCCCGGGCCGACGGCGCTCTCCAGCCGGCCGAGCGCCGCCTCGTAGTCGCCGCGCGCCAGTTCGAGCAGGCTCAGGGCGCTCTCGCCGGCCACCCGGCCGGCGTCGGGCACGTCCCGCGTGAGGTCGCGGCAGCGCTGCTCGTCGCCCTCGATCGCCGCGATCCGCGCCGGAACGCCGTTCAGCCAGGCGACGCGCTCGCGCAGGCCGGTGTCGCGGGCGATCTCCACGGCCTCGGCCACCGCCGCCTCGGCGTCCCGGTGCGCCCCGGCGAGCACCTGCCGCTCCGCCAGCAGGTGCAGGGCCTGCGGCAGGGCGCCGATGAGGCCCTGCGCGCGGCAGCGGGCGACCTCCGCCGCGGCCAGCTCCATGGCCGTGCCGTCGTCCCCGAGCAGGACCGCGCTGTGCAGGGCGCGGGTGCGTGCCGCGTCCGAGCCGTCCTGGCCGGCGGCGACGGCGCGCCGCAGCAGGGGCAGTCCGCGGGCGTAGTCGTCGTCGACCAGACACGCCATGCCCTCCACCAGCGGGTCGGCCTCCCCGAGGGACGCCAGCCGCTCGGCGGCCTCCCGCACGGAGTCCGCGTCACCGGCGGACCAGCCGTACGTGGCGCCCGTGCGGAGCATGACCGGGGCCAGGTCGGTGCCGGCCGCGTGGGTCCGCTGCAGCAGCAGCCGGGCGGCCTCCCGCTGGTGGCCCGACTCGAACATCACGGCGGCCCGCACGGGGGCGAGCCGGGCCAGGTCCTCCGGTGCGGCGGCCGACTGCTCGGCCTGCTCGGCCAGGTCCCGGGCCTGGCCGGCGTGCCCGGCGTTGAGCGCGCAGGTCGCGGCGTCCGTGAGCCGGTGGACCTGGGCGCGGCGGTCGGGGGTGAGGCGGGCGGCCTGCTGGTGCAGGAGCGAGGCGGCGGCGTAGGCGCTGCGGTCGGCGGCCCGCCCGGCGGCGGCGACCAGCTCGGCCGCGACCCCGTCGTCGGGTGAGGTGGTGGCCAGCGGCAGGTGCCGGGCACGGCAGTCGGGGTCCTCCGCCGCGTCGGCCAGCGCCTGGTGGACGGCGATCCGCCGGGCCAGCACGGCCCCCTGGTAGGCGGCGGTCCCGATCAGCGGGTGGCGGAACACCACGGTGCTCTCGGTCACCTGGATCAGCCCCGCGCGCTCCGCGTCCTCCAGGTCCTCCAGGCCCACGCCCAGCGACCGGGCCGCCTTCATCTGCAGGGGCAGGTCGCCCCGCCCCTCGGCCGCGGCGAACAGCAGCGCCAGCCGCGTCTTCTCGGGGAGCTTGGCGATCTGGGCGCGGTACGACGACAGCACCCGGTCGGCGACCGTCACGGGCGTGAACCGGCCGGGGTCGTCGCGGCGGGCGGCCCCGAACTCGATGAGCGCCAGCGGGTTGCCCGCGGAGTCGGCGATGACCTGGTCGCGCAGGGCGGGGGCCAGTCCCAGGTCGGCGAGGAGGCTCACCGCGTCGCCGGTGTCCAGCCGGGAGGGCCGCAGCTCGGTGAGCCCGGGCGCGGCGAAGCCCTCGTCCCGGGTCGCGAACACCATGGCCACCTGCTCGGCGGCGAGCCGGCGGGCGGCGAACAGCAGCGCGTCGGAGGTGGCTTGATCCAGCCACTGCGCGTCGTCCACCAGGCAGAGCAACGGGCCCTGTTCGGCCAGGTCCGCCAGGAGCGTGAGCACGGCCAGCCCGGTCAGGAACCTGTCCTGGGTCCGGGTGCTGCCCGTGCCGAGCACCGCCCGCAGCGCCTGCGCCTGCGGTTCGGGCAGGGCGTCCAGCCGGTCCTGCACGGGCCACAGCAACTGCACCAGCCCGCCGAAGGCGAGGTCGGCCTCCGGCTCGACCCCGGTGACCCGCAGCACGCGCATACCGGCCGCCGAGGCCGACGTCGCCGCCCGGTCGAGCAGGGCGGTCTTGCCGATGCCCGCCTCACCCCGCAGCACCAGGGCCCCGCTGCGTCCCTCTCGGGCTCCCGCGGCCAGATCCTCCAGCGCCGCCAGCTCGGTGGACCTGCCGTACAGCACGTCGGTGCCCCCACTCCCCCGTGACGCGGCCCACCGGTAGGCAGGCCGTGCCGAAGTACGTATCCGGTTTCAGAAATCTTACTGATTCGGACCGGCCGCCCCCCTTTCTACGGTGTGGAACAAGCCGGTTCCCCGATGGAGGAGATCGTGAGCCACCTTTTCGAACCGCTGCCCCTGGGAAAGCTGACGCTGCCCAACCGGCTCGTCATGGCGCCGATGACGCGCAGCCGGGCCAGGGACGGCGTGCAGACCCCGCTGGCGGCCGAGTACTACGCCCAGCGCGCCGGAGCGGGCCTCATCATCACCGAGGGCACGCAGCCCTGCGTGATCGGGCAGGGATACATCGACACCCCGGGTGTGCACACGCCCGAGCAGGCGGAGGCGTGGCGCCGGGTGACCGACGCGGTGCACGACCGGCAGGGCCGGATCTTCGTGCAGGTCATGCACTCGGGCCGGATCGGGCACCCGAGCCTGTACCCGGACGGCGCGCTGCCCCTGGCCCCCTCGGCGGTGGCCTCGGGCGGGCAGATGTACACGCCGGAGGGCATGCTGGACCACCCCACGCCCAAGGCCATGGACCTGGAGGACATCGCCCGGGCGGTCGAGGACCACATCTCCGCCGCCAAGTACGCCGTGGACGCCGGGTTCGACGGTGTGGAGCTGCACGGCGCCAACGGCTACCTGATCCACCAGTTCCTCGCCGACAACACCAACCTGCGCACCGACGCCTACGGCGGCAGCATCGACAACCGCATCCGTTTCGCCGTCGAGGTCGCCCAGGCGGTCTCCGACGCCATCGGCCCCGAGCGGGTGGGCATCCGCCTCTCCCCCGGCAACACGGCCAACGGCATCGAGGAGAGCGACCCGGCCGCGCTGTACCGGGCCCTGATCCGGGCCCTGGCGCCGCTCAACCTGGCCTACGTCCACCTGATGGAGTTCGGCAGCCGGGACGTCACGAAGCTGATCCGGCAGGAGTGGCCCGGCGTGCTGATCCTCAACCCGCACGCCACGGGCGAGGAGGCCGCGGTGACGCCCGAGGACGCCCGGGCGGTGCTGGAGGAGGGCCTGTGCGACGCGGTGAGCATCGGCTCGCTGTGGCTGGCCAACCCCGACCTGCCGGAGCGGATCAAGGCCGGCGGCCCGTTCAACACCCCCGACCCGGAGACCTTCTACGGAGGCGACCACCGGGGCTACACCGACTACCCGACGCTGGACGGCTGACCGACCGGGCAGGCGGCGGGGCCCGCGGTCGGCGCCCGGCCCGTCCCGCCCCGCTCACGCCCGCCCGTTCCCCCGGCTCCCTGGCCCGGCCGGCGCCTTCTCCCCCGAAGGGCTGCACGCCGGACCGGGCCAGGGTGGTCCAGCGACGAACGACCGCTCAGGGAGCAGCAGATGAGCAACTCACTCGCCGAGTCCGGCGCCCAGGGTCCCACCGCGCCGGGCAGGAAACCTCATGAACCCGAAGCCCGCGGCCCGTTCCGCGGAGCCGCGGCCCTCTGGCTCGCCCTCATGGCGGGCCCGCTGTCCTTCGGCATCGCGGGCCCGGCCCTGGTCCTGGACGACGCCGCGCGGGACCTCGGCGTCTCGACGGGCGCCGCCACCTGGACGGTGACCGCGTTCGGCTGGGGCATAGCGGTCGGCACCCCCCTGCTGGCCGGACTGCTGGACCGCCGGGGGGCGCGCGCCGCGCTCACCGTGTGCGGTCTGCTCGTCCTGCTGGGGGCGGGTCTGGTGGCCGGGATACCCGTCCTGCCGGTCCTCGTCCTGGGCACGGCCCTGATGGGTCTGGGCACGGCCGGTCTCACGGCGACGGCCATGAGCCTCGCCGGCTCGCCGCGCGCCATGGGACTGGTCACCGCCTCGCTCGCCGTGGTGGGTTCGACGGCCCCGCTGGCCGGTTCCCTCGTCAACGACGTGCTGTCCTGGCAGGCCACCCTCGCGCTGCCGGTGCTCAGCGCGGTGGCCGTGCCCTTCGCCGTGGCCCGCTGCGCGCACGGCGCCCCGGTCACCCGGGAGCCGTTCGACCCGCTGGGCGCGGTGCTGCTGACCGCGCTGGTCACCGCCTTGGTGTTCGTGCCGCACCAGCCGCTGGTGGCCGGTGTGTGCTCCGTCGTCGCCACGGGGCTGCTGGCGGCCCGGGTACGCGCCCGGCCGCGGGGCTTCGTCCCGGCCGTCCTGGTCCGCAACCCGGGCTTTCTGGTCTCGTCGGGCCTCGCGCTGTGCCTGGCGGTGGTCAACTTCGGCATGATGTACGCGATTCCGGAGCGGCTGGAGGACCACACGTCGTGGTCCACCAGCGAGATCGGGGTCGCCATGGTGTGGCCGCTGCTGCTGGGCGGCGCCCTGTCCTGGTTCGTCGTGGCGGTGTCGGCGCGGACGGGACGCCGTACCGTGATCACCACGCTGGTCGCCCTCGCCGCGGTCGGCGCGGTGCTCGCCTTCGCCGGCACGTCCGCCGCGGTCCTGCTGGCCGCTCAGGCCCTGACGTCGATCGCGGCGGCCTCGGGCCAGGGAGCGTTCGCGGTGCACGCCTCCTCGGCCGTCCCCGACGACCAGCGCCCCCCGGCCATCGGCATGTTCAACCTGTCCTATCTGCTGGGTGCGGCGTTCGGGCCGGCGATCGTCTCGCTCCTGGCGCTCTGACCGACGGCATCGGTCCGGGTGCGCCGTCACACCGCGTAGGTGTGACGGCGCACACCGCGTTTCCCCGAGCACCTCTGCATGCGTCAACTGGCATAATCGACAAAGGGGTTCGCGCAAGGAGAGTGCGCCTGCCCGGTTGCCGGCCGCTACCGGTCCGGACCGCAGGCCACCAGGTGACCCTGTGGGGGGAGAGGCTGCGGCTCCCGGTTCGCGGGCACGTCTCGCGGAATGCACGGGGGAGTTCTCCCGTTGCGCCGGTAGGGCCGTGGTCCGTGCGACTCGGCCGTCGTGCACCGTCACTGCCGGCGGTTGGGGAACGAGACACCGGAGGGCCTCGTGTCGCAGAAGAAGGACCCATCGGCGGCGGCCGTGCTGGCCCTGCTGGACCTCCTGGCCGGCGAAGGGCCGGCGAACCGCTTCGACGCGGTGGTCGAGGAGGCCCGCAGGCAGGGCGTGACCGGCGCCGACCTGCGCATGGTGGAACGGACCAGACGCCTGGCCCTGGGCATCCAGGCCCGGCTGGAGCGCCGTCAGCAGTGGAGCGCGGCCCTCGCCACGCTGGTCGACACCGCCGCCGACCTGGCCAGTCCGCACACCGTCGAGGACACCCTCAAGATCATCACCCGCCGGGCGCGGCTGCTGCTCGGCGCCGACGTCTCCTGGGTCACCCTGCCCGCCGCCGAGAAGGAGGGCTTCCGGCTGCACTCGCTCGACGGTCACGTCACGATGCTGAACTCCCGGCTGCGATTACCGAAGGGAGCGGGACTGGCGTCCGCCGTGCTGGCGCACCGCGCGCCGCTGTGGACCTCCGACTACCTGACGGACGACAGTTTCCGGCACGCCGGCGACCTCGACCAGTGGATCAGCGCCGAGGGGCTGCACGCCGTTCTCGCCGTGCCGTTGAGCCGGGCGGCCACCGCCGGGACCCTGCATGTGGCGGACCGCAGCGTGCGCCACTTCTCCGCCGACGAGATAGCGCTGGTGAACATGCTCGCCGAGGTCGGCGGTGTGGCACTGGACCGGGCCGTGTACCTGGACGAGACGGTCGCGGAGATGTCGGTCCTGCGCGAGCGGGTGCTGCGCGCGGAGGCCGCGCAGGACGTGGCGCGCGGGCTGGCCGGGGCGCAGGGGGCGCTGCTGGACCTGGTGCTCGGCGGCTGTGATCCGCAGCTGCTGGTGGAGGAGTGCCGTCTCAGGCTCGGTGCCCCGGTGCTGCTGTGCGGTCCGCACGGCACGGCGATCGCCGCCTCCGGGACCCTGTCGGGGCGCACCGGCGAGAAGTTCGCGCGCGCCGCGGAGGACACCGGGACCCTGCTGGATCCCTCGCCCGCCCTGCTGGACGACGGCATCTGGTCCGTGCCGGTCCTGGCCGGCAGTCACCACCTGGGCGCCCTCTACGTGCAGGCCGGTCCGACGCTCTCCGGCGACACCGCGGAGCTGCTGCGGTACGCGGCCCGGGCCGCCGCCGTGCTGCTGTCCCTGCAGGAGGGCGGCGGCACGGTCGTGGAGGGGCAGTTGCGCGACGAACTGCTCGGGGACCTGCTGATCAGTGTGCCCCGGCCCCGGGACGTGCTGGAGCGGCGCGCCCGCCGGCTGGGCATCGGCCTGGACCAGCCGCACGTGGTCGTCGTCGCCCGCACCGAGGAGGACCAGCAGGCGCACGCGGTGACCCGGGCGTCGTCGTGCGCGCGCCGGATGAACGGGCTCCAGACGACGCACCAGGGCGACATCGTGCTGCTGCTGCCGGGCACCGACCCGGGCGCCGCCGCCCGGACGGTGCACGACGAGCTGTCGTCCCTGCCCGGCGACGCGCCCACCGTCAGCGGCTCCGGACCCGTGGCGGACCCCGGTGCGGTCCTCCACGGGTACCGGGAAGCGGCACGCTGCCTGGACGCGATGACCGCCCTCGGCGCCACCGGTACGTCGGCCTCGACTCACGAGATGGGGTTCGTGGGTCTGCTGCTGGCCGAACAGGTGGACGCCGAAAGGTTCATCCAGAGCACCATAGGAGCGGTGCTCGACTACGACGAGCAGCGCCTGACGGAGCTGGTGCGCACGCTGGACGCCTACTTCGACACCGGCGGGAGCCCCACGTACGCGGCCGAGAAGCTCCACGTGCATCCCAACACCGTGGCCCGCCGGCTGGAGCGCATCGGTGATCTGATCGGCTCCGACTGGCAGCGGCCCGAACGTGCCCTGGAGATCCAGCTCGCGCTGCGGTTGTCCCGGATACGCCGGGTGCTGCGCGAGCGCGGGGAGCCGGCCGGGGACGCGGCCGTGGATCAGGACGCATAGTCGAGTGCGCCGTCGTCGGTGTCGCCCAGGGCCGCCAGGGCGTGCGCGGCCGACGCGAGGGTGACGTGCCGGTGCCAGCCGCGGTAGGAGCGTCCGGCGAAGTCGCGGATCCCCACCTGGTCGGCGCCCCGTGCGAAGTCCTGGTCGACCCGGCGGACCATCCCCCGCAACCGCATCAGGAACGCGGGCGGAACCGACGTCAGGTCCGTCAGCCACACCTCCCGCGGCCGGCGCCGGTCGTTGCTCCCCACCCCGAGCAGGAGCAGGTCGCACGCCCCGGTTCCGGTCCGCCGGCTCGAAGGCCCGGGCAGCGCCACCCGCACGGCGGTGACGAGCCCGGAGCGCCGCACCGTCCCCATGCCGCCGTCCGGCCACACCACCGGCCGCTGCAGGCCCCGGCTCGCGCCCATGATCTGACGCACCGGCCGGGGGACGGCGTCGAAGCCCTTGAGCGCGGGGTCCGTCACCGACAGCCGCAGGGTGTCGTCCACCCTGAGCATCATCGGCATGCCCCGTTCCAGGAGCCTGGACACCGTCGAGGCGACGTCGGCGCCGCGGGCGTCCATCACCACGGGCCGGGACGGCAGCCGCCACGCCGCCGCCTCCAGGAAGGCCTGGAGGGCGCATTCGCCGAGGGTCTCGGCCGACGCGTCGTCCGGGATGGAGGCCCGGCGCCGGCGGTCCTCGGCGAACCAGGACGGGGAGAGCTGCAGGCGCCAGTTGACCGGCACGCTGGTCTCCTCACCGACCGCCCACACGCCCACGGCCTGCTGGGCGTTGAGCATCTGGCCGTGCTCCGGGAAGAAGCGGCGCTCCACTCCGACGGAGTGCCGCCCGGCCTTGGGGATCACCATGGGGCGCACCACCCAGGCCTGTGGCGGGGCCACACTCACCACGTACCGGGCCAGTGCCCGGCGCACCGGCCCCCACTCCCAGCTGGAATCGCTGATGAAGTGGTGCAGGCTCTGTTCCGTCGCCTGTCCTCCGACAAGGGCGGCGATGTTGCGTATCGACTTGCGTCCCCTCACCTCCAGCAAACCTCGTATGTACTCCATGCCCTTGCGCCGTTGGTCGCTGCGGGGCAGGGAGGCGAACAGCAGTGAACACATCTCCGGCAACGACACGGCGCACGGAGAGGCGTACGACGGCTCGTGCATGGTCGGACTCTGCGCTTGGTCAGGGCTCAGCGCGACCACACTCATGAACGGACCCTCCATCGGGGGTAGACGAAGACGATCCGAAGGGCTGCCCGTCCACTGTGCGACCGAGCGGGGCACCGGTGTCAGGTACACGGAGCACAGGACTTGTGACGGACGGCGGTGGCCGGGCCACCATCACGTCCCCGAGCCCCGCGCGTCCGATCCGGAACGCTCCCTTCGGGAGGTGTCCGGACCACCGCCCCGGTCCGCGCGGAGCGTGTCCGAAGCGCTTACCAGGGGGAGTTGACAGAGTGACACCGGCCTGGTGCGCCGGGCGCCGCAGGCGCGTCACCATGGAGTTCCGTGCCGCGGCACACACGACGGGGACCCCGGTGTGGTCCCGCTACCGAGGAGGAGACCATGAGCGCTGCCCCGGAGCCACGGCCTGTCACCGTCTGGTCGGATCTGGGGTGCCCCTGGGCCACCCTCGCCCTGCACACGCTGCGCACCACGGCCCGGGAACGCGGGCAGGATCTCCTGATCGACCACCGGGCGTTCCCCCTGGAGCTGTTCAACCACCAGCCCACGCCCAAGTTCATCGTGGAGCCCGAGATCGTGGTGATCTCCGCGCACCGGCCCGACCTCGGCTGGCGCCTGTGGGCGGGGCGGGAGTACGACTACCCGTCGACGATGCTGCCCGCGATGGAGGCGGTCCAGGCGGCGAAGGACCCGTCCGTCGGCGGCCTGCGCGGCAGCGACGAACTGGACGCCGGCCTGCGGCACGCGTTCTACGTCGAGAGCCGGTGCGTCAGCATCCCCTCGGAGATCCTCGACGTCGCCGCCCGGTGCGCGCACGTGGACGAACAGGCCCTGGCCCGCGCCCTGGAGCGGGGCGCGGGCCGCGCCGAGATCCACGAGCAGTTCCGCGTCGCGCGCGGGCCCGGGATCCAGGGCAGCCCCCACCTGTTCGCGCCGGGCGGGTACGCGGCCCACAACCCGGGCGCGCACGTCGAGTGGACGAAGGACCCGAACGAGGGGGGCGTGCCGCGCCTCGACCGCTACGACCCGTCGTGGGCCGTGGAGTTGCTCGACCTGCTGGCGGAGGGGAGGCAGCCCGCCGGTGCCTGAGACGAGGGAGCTGACCCTGTCGGCGTCCGCCTACGACCGCCTGGCGGAGGTGGCCGCGGCCGAGGGGATGTCCGTGCGCGCCTATGTGGAACGCATCGCGGACCGGAGCGCGCACGAGCCGCCCGGGCCCGGGACGCGGGGGGCCGCGACCGGGCCGGAGCCCGACCGGCGGCTGACGGGGCTGGGGGTCGGCGACCCGCGGACGAACGCGTCCGGCCCGGCATGACGAAAGGCCGTACCGGCAACCCCCGGTACGGCCTCACGACCCGCTGTCTCAGCGAGTCGGGACGACAGGATTTGAACCTGCGACCCCTTGACCCCCAGTCAAGTGCGCTACCAAGCTGCGCCACGTCCCGATGCGGCTCGCGCGGCGTGAACCGCGTGATCGCGCAGGTCAACCCTACCGCATACGGGACGGCGGGTTCAGCCGCGCGGGCTCCGGGGCGGTGCGGTGTTCCGGGTGGGCGGTGCCGGGCGCGGGGCGGGCCGGCAGCTGCTCGACCGGTGGCAGGGGTTCGTCGCGCGGGCCGCGGCGGCCGCCCATCCGCGCGCCGGTCCAGCCGGCCAGCCCCGCCGTCGACACGGCGACCGCGAGGACGGCCCACCAGGGCAGTTCCGCCTTGGTGGCGTGTCCGGCGCAGGCCGCCACGGCGAGGAGCGCCGTGGCGGCACCCCCGGCCGCGTCGGCCCGCCGGACCCGCCGGTCCCCCGCCTCGTCCACCCCGTGGCCCCCTTCGCACTCGGAACGCCCGGCCATCGCTGCCGGGCATATGCCGCACACCTTAAGCGGGCTCCAGCGGCGCATCCGGCCAGGGCGTACGGCGGGACGGGACACCGGCCGCGCGCGGGTGCGCCGGCCGGTGAGCGTGCGCGCCCTGTGGGGTGGCGCGCATGATCAGCGCGCGCCGATCAGTGTCCGCTCCGCGCCGCCTCGGCTTCGCTCGGGCCGGGGGATACCGTCTCTTCGCGCCGGCCGGTGTGAGCTGCACGGTCGTCATAGCCCCCCGGCCGCGGTCCGCGGCGCACGGCGGACGGCCGGGCGGGGAAGCTCTCGCGGGCGGTGCGCACCGCGGCCGTGCGGCGGGCCGGGGGCCTGCCCTCGGCGTCGGCGCCGAGGTGCGGCGCGGGGTGATCGTCGTACGGGGCGTGCCGCCGGACGCCGTGGGCCGCGGTAGGGCGTCGCGCTGTCCCCCGGTCGTGCCGTGCGCACGGCGGACCCCGGGTGCCGGCCGGGCGCCCGGGGCGCTGCCGGGCCCGGGGCGGCGGCATGCCCCGCGCGGCGCGGGGTGCGCTCGCCCCGTCAGCCGCCGGGCGGCGGCCCGGTCGTCCCGCGGACCTGGAGCGCCGGCGCGGCCAGGTGGAGGCGCCCCTCTCCCCCGGGCCGTTCCAGCCGGTCCAGCAGGAAGCGGGCGGCCCGGCGGCCGACGTCGTGCCCGGCGTTGTCGACCGTGGTCAGCCACAGGTGGCGCAGCCGGGACAGGCTCGTGTCGTCGTAGCCGGCCAGGGAGAGGTCGCGCGGTACGCGCAGCCCGAGTTCCCCGGCGGCGGAGAGGGCGCCCACGCAGGTGATGTCGTTCACGGCGAAGACGGCGGTGGGCCGGTCGGGGCGGCCGAGCAGGCGGACGGTCGCGCGGTAGCCGCCCTCCTCGGTCATGTCGCCGGCCTCGACGACGGCCCCGTCCGCCAGGCCGTGGGCCCGCATGGTCGCCTCGAAGCTGCGGCGGCGCAGTTCGCCCACGGCACCGAAGCCCGCCAGGTGCGCGATGCGGCGGTGGCCGAGACCGATCAGGTGCTCGGTGACCAGCCGGGCGCCCCGCTCGTCGTCGCCGGCGACCTGGTCCACGCCGGGCGGCACCGGCTCGCGGGCACCGGCCAGGACGACCGGCATCCGCTCGGCGACGGCGCCCAGGGCCGCCGGGTCGGGCAGGGTGCCGACCACGACCAGGCCGTCGACGCGCAGGTCGAGCAGCGGGTCGGCCGGATCCTGGCCGGTGCGGCGGTTCAGGCGGGCGTCGGCCAGCAGCATGCGCAGGCCGTGCGCGTGCAGGAGGGAGTTCAGGCCGTCCAGCAGGTCCACGAACCAGGGGTTGCGCAGGTCGTTCAGGAGGACGCCGACGGTGCGGGTGCGCCGTTCGCTGAGGGAGCGCGCGGCGGCGTTGGGCCGGTAGCCCAGTTCCCGGGCCGCCCGCAGGACGGCGTCCCGCTTCTCGGGGCGCACCTGCGCGGAGCCGCGCAGGACGAGGGAGACCAGCGACTTGGAGACGCCGGCCCGTTCGGCGACGTCTCGGATGGTCGGGGGTCTCATGCCGTGGACCGTTCCATGAGCCTCGCGTGCTTGTCAAAGGGTTGACAGCGCCGGGAAAGCCCACCGAGGGTGGCCCGGACAGGTTCTGGAACGGTCCAAAGAGGGGCTCTCATGGTGGACACGCTCGGCGTCGCCGTCGTCGGATTCGGCTGGATGGGGCGGGTGCACACCCAGGCGTACGCGCGTGTGCGGCACCACTATCCGCAGGTGCCCCTCGTCCCGGAGCTGGTGACGGTCGCCGAGGAGGTGCCGGGCCGGGCGGAGGAGGCCGCCGCGCAGTTCGGGTTCGCCGCCGCCACCCGCGACTGGCGCGAGGTGGCCGCCGACCCGCGGGTGCGGGCGGTCAGCATCACCGCGCCGAACTTCCTGCACCGCGAGATCGGCGTCGCCATGGCCCGGGCCGGCAAGCACATCTGGATCGAGAAGCCGGTCGGGCTGACCGCCGGGGACGCCCGTGCGGTGGCCGACGCCGTGGCCGAGGCGGGCGTGCAGGGCGCGGTCGGCTTCAACTACCGCAACGCTCCGGCCGTCGAGGCGGCCCGCGAGCTGATCTCCTCCGGGGAGCTCGGCACGGTCACGCACGCGCGCGTGCGGCTGTTCAGCGACTACGCGGCCCACCCCGAGGGTGCCCTGACCTGGCGCTACGAGCGGGAGCGCGGCGGCAGCGGGGTGCTGGGCGACCTGGCCTCGCACGGGGCGGACCTGGCCCGGTTCCTGCTCGGCGACATCGCGTCCCTCGCGGCCGACACGGCGATCTTCCTGCCGGAGCGGGCCCGCCCGACGGGCGCGACGGCGGGGCACAGCCGTGCCGCGGGCGGTGAACCGGGCCCCGTCGAGAACGAGGACTACGTCAGCTGCCTGCTGCGGTTCGCCTCCGGGGCGCGCGGAGTGCTGGAGGCCTGCCGCGTCTCGGTCGGCGAGCAGAACAACTACGGCTTCGAGGTGCACGGCACCCGGGGAGCGGTCTTCTGGGACTTCCGGCGCATGAACGAGCTGGGCGTCAGCCGCGGCACGACCTACCAGGACCAGCCGGTCAGCACCGTCTACGTGGGCCCGGGCCACGGCGAGTTCGCCGCGTTCCAGCCGGGCGCGGCCAACGCCATGGGGTACGACGACCTGAAGGTCATCGAGGCGTACCGCTTCCTGCGCTCGGTCGCCGAGGGCACCCCCCACGGAGCGACGCCGGCGGACGCCGTGCACAGCGCGCTCGCGCTGGACGCCATGGCGCGGTCGGCGCGCAGCGGCACCTGGGAGCCGGTGGCCGGCCCGGCGTGAGCTTCCGCCCTCACCACCGCGCCCGGGGCTGCCGGCCCGGGCAGACCTCGGCCGGGAGCAGGACGAGCCACCTCCACATGATCGTGGGCCCGGTGCCGCTCGCCGCCTCGCAGGGCCGGTCGTGGCGCAGCCGGGGGCGCCTGGCCAGGACGAGCGGCCACCGCCGGGTGGCCGGCCCCGAGCGCGCGCCGGGGCGTGCCGGGCCCCGCACCCGCGCCCGGCCCCGGATCACACGGCCGCCTGCGGTGGCATGTTGTACGGCGTCACCACCTGGATCGCCGACGGCAGGGTGGGGCCGGCCGGGGGCAGGGCGCCGTGCGCGCGCATGACGGTGTGGCAGGCCTCGCGCACGTCCTGGCGCAGGTCGTGGTGGAGCACGGCCGACAGCCGGTGCTCGCGCAGCAGCCGGGTGTTGTCGTGGTCCAGGTCGTGCGCGACGAACACGGCGCACTCGCGGCCGAGGTCCTCGAAGGCCCGCAGCGTGGCGATGTTGCCGCCGCCGATCGAGTAGACGGCGCGGATGTCCGGGTCGCGTTCCAGGGCGGCCCGGACCAGGTCGTACTGGGTGGCGTCCAGGCCCTGACCGCCGGCGATCTCGACCAGCGTGCGCTCGGGGTGCCGGGCGCGCATGGCGCTGCGGAAGCCCATCTCGCGTTCCTCCTCGTTGCGGAAGAAGCCGCTGCTGAGGCTGGTGAGGACGTTGCCCCGGCGCTCCCCCAGCCACTGCCCCATGAGGTACGCGGCCGTCGCCCCCGCCGCCCGGTCGTCGATGCCCACGTAGGCGAGGCGGGCGCTGGACGGCAGGTCCGTCACCAGGGTCACCACCGGTATCCCGGCCGCGGCGAGCCGGCCCACCGCGGCGGTGACCTCGGGGACGTCCGGCGCCTTGAGGATCACCCCCTGCGAGCCGCGCCGGGCGATCCGGTCCAGGGTCCGCACCAGCTCCCCGACCGGGCCGGTCTCGCGGAAGTGGAAGCGGGAGCGCAGCACCGCCGGGTGCAGGGCCGGCAGCTCGGCCTCGAGGGCGGCCCGGATGGCGGTGGTGAAGCGTTCGGGCGCCTGCATCACGAGGTCGACCATGAACGTCCGGCCGACCAGCCGGACCTGGGTGCGCTGCCGGTCCAGGTCCGCGATGGCCTGGTGGACCTCGCGCGCGGTGCTCTCGCGCACGCCTCCCCTGCCGTTCAGGACCCGGTCCACGGTCGCCTCGCTCAGACCCGCCTGACGTGCGATCTCGCGGATCGGGAAGGGATGTCCCACGCGTCGGCTCCTTGAGGGGTTTTTGATGGCTCGCTGCTGGTTGTTCGAGGGGTTTGTACTGACAAGAATGGCAGGGCTGCGTCGCTCCGTGACCCCCTGAAGGGACGACGATGTCCTTCACTTCCGTACACCGCCGCGCCTGGCTGTCCGAGCAGGACTGCGACCTGGACGCGTTCCGCGCGCTGGTCGAGCAGGCCACCGACCCCGCCGACTACCCGCACGCCTCCGCCGTCGAGCGGAACGTGCCGGTCTACGACTGCGGCCTGCTCGAAGGCGACCGCGTGGTCCAGGCCGAGCTGGTGCGGGCCCTCGCCGACGGCCCGGGCATCGTGGTCTTCCGCGGTGCCTTCCCCGACCCGGAGGTCGTGGACCGGGCCACCGAGGTGTTCGAGGGGCTCATCGCCGAACAGCGCGCCTCGGGCGCCACGGCCGGCGACCACTTCGCCAAGCCGGGCGCCAACGACCGGGTGTGGAACGCCCTGGAGAAGGCGGCCCTCTACGACGCGGAGGCGTTCGCCGACTACTACGCCAACGACGTCCTGGCCCTGGTCTGCACGGCCTGGCTGGGCCCGGGCTACCAGGTCACCTCCCAGCTCAACGTGGTCAACCCGGGCGGTGCCGCGCAGACCGTGCACCGCGACTACCACCTCGGCTTCCTGTCGAACGACGTCGCCGCCGCCTACCCCGCGCACGTGCACCGCCTCTCCCCGGTGCTGACCCTCCAGGGCGCGGTCGCGCACTGCGACATGCCGGTGGAGTCCGGGCCGACGATGTACCTGCCGCACTCCCAGAAGTACGAGCCGGGCTACCTCGCCTGGCGGCTGCCGGAGTTCCGGGCGTACTTCGAGGCGCGGTACGTGCAGTTGCCCCTGGCCAAGGGGGACGCGGTGTTCTTCAACCCGGCGCTGTTCCACGCGGCCGGCACCAACCGCTCGGCGGACATCCGCCGCATGGCCAACCTGCTGCAGGTGTCGTCGGCGTTCGGGCGCGCGATGGAGACGGTGGACCGGCGGGCCGTGGCGGGCGCGGTGTATCCCGTCCTGCTGAAGCGGAAGGCCGAGGGCGCCGACCAGGCGTGGCTGGACAACGTGATCGCGGCGAGCGCGGAGGGCTACGCCTTCCCGACCAACCTCGACAGCGACCCGCCGGTCGACGGGCTGGCCCCGCCGTCCCAGGCGGAGCTGATGCGGCGGGCGCTGCGCGAGGAGTGGACGCCGGAGGCGTTCCGGGCGGAGCTGCGGGCCGCCGCCGAACGACGAGAGAGCTGAGGACATCCATGGGACTTCTCGACGACAAGGTCGTCCTGGTCAACGGCGGCAGCCAGGGGGTGGGTGCCGCGATCGCGCGGGCCGCGGCCCGCGAGGGGGCGGCCGTGGCCGTCACCGGGCGGCGCCCGGAGCCGGGCGAGGCGCTGGTGGCGGAGCTGACGGCCGCCGGGGCCAAGGCGACGTTCGTCCGCGCCGACCTCGCCGACGCCGCGCAGGCGAAGGCGTCCGTGGCGGAGGTCGTCGGCGCGTACGGCCGGATCGACTGCCTGGTCAACTCGGCGGGGCTCACGTCCCGGGGGACGCTGCTCGACACCACCCCGGACCTGTTCGACCAGCACATCGCGATCAACCTCAAGGCGCCGTTCTTCGCGATGCAGGCGGCGGTCGCGGACATGGTGTCACGGGGGGCGCCCGGCACGGTCGTCAACATCATCACGTCGTCGGCGCACGGGGGGCAGCCCTTCCTCGCCCCGTACGTCGCCGCCAAGGCCGGGCTGATCGGACTGACCCGCAACGCGGCGCACGCGCACCGCTGGGACCGGGTGCGGATCAACGGCCTCAACATCGGCTGGACGGCGACCGAGGGTGAGGACGCCACGCAGAAGGCGTTCCACGGGGCCGGGGACGACTGGCGCGAGGAGGCCGCCGCGAAGCTGCCCATGGGCAAGCTGGGGCAGCCGGACGAGATCGCCGACTTCGTGGTCTTCCTGCTGTCCGACCGCTCCGGCGTGGTCACCGGGTCGGTGATCGACTGGGACCAGAACGTGCTCGGCGGACTCGACTGAGCCCTTCCGCGACCCCCTCCCCCTCTTCCTAGGAGCAAGACCCCCATGCGTATCGGAATTCTCGGCCTCGGCCGCATCGGCGCCTTCCACGCCGAGACCCTCACCGGCCTCGACGCCGTCGACTCCCTCGTCGTGACCGACCCGTTCGCCGAAGCCGCCAAGGCCGCCGCCGAGCGGTTCGGCGCCGAGGTCGTGGACTCGCCGGAGGCGCTGCTGGCCGCCGGGGTCGACGGGATCGTCGTCGCGGCCGCCACCGACGCCCACCCCGCGCTGATCCTGGCCGGGGTCGAGGCCGGGGTCCCGGTGTTCTGCGAGAAGCCCGTCGCCCGGACCATGGCCGAGGGCGTCGAGGTGCTCAAGGCCGTCCGGGACACCGACGTGCCGATCCAGATCGGCTACAACCGCCGCTTCGACGCCGGGTTCGTCAACGCCCGTGCCGCCGTGCGCAGCGGCGAACTGGGCACCCTGCACACGGTCCGCTCGACCACGCTGGACCCGGCGCCGCCGCCCGCCGCGTACATCGCCGCCTCCGGGGGCATCTTCCGCGACTGCTCGGTGCACGACTTCGACATCATCCGCTGGGTGACCGGACGCGAGGTGAGCGAGGTGTACGCCGTGGGCGGCAACCGCGGCGCCGAGTACATCGAGGAGGCGGGCGACGCCGACACCACCGGCGCGATCCTCACCCTCGACGACGGCACCCTCGCGGTGGTCTCCAACTCCCGTCACAACGGCCGCGGTTACGACGTGCGCATGGAGATCCACGGCTTCCAGGACTCCATCGCCGTCGGTCTGGAGGACAAGCTGCCGCTGCGCTCGGTCGAGCCGGGCGTGACCTTCCCGGCGGGCACCCCGCACGACTTCTTCATGGACCGCTTCACGGCGGCCTACCGGGCCGAGCTGACCGCGTTCACCGAGGTCGTGGCCGGCACCCGCCCCTCGCCCTGCACGATCGAGGACGCCCTGGAGGCGGGCTGGATCGCCGACGCGTGCACGCTCTCCCTCCAGGAGCACCGCCCCGTCACCCTCGCGGAGGTACGGCAGGCATGAGCGGGACGGGCCGGGAACCGCTGCGCATCGGAGTGCTGGGCGCCGCCCGGATCACCGAACGCTCCCTGATCGGCCCGGCCCGGGAGACCGGCCACCGCGTCGTCGCGGTGGCCGCCCGCGACCGCGCCCGGGCCGAGGCGTTCGCCGCCCGGCACGGTGTGCAGCGGGTGGCGGGCTCGTACGCCGAGCTGGTGGCCGATCCGGAGATCGACGTCGTCTACAACCCGTTGGCCAACGGCCTGCACGGCCCGTGGAACCTCGCCGCCCTCGCGGCGGGCAAGCACGTGCTGTCGGAGAAGCCCTCGGAGAGCAACGCCGAGGAGGCCGCGGAGGTACGGGCGGCCGCCGAGCGGGCCGGGACGGTCTTCATGGAGGCCTTCCACTACCTCTTCCACCCGGTCACCCGCCGGCTGCACGAGCTGCTGGCCTCCGGCGAACTCGGCGAACTGCGGCACGCCGAGGCCATGGTCGCGATCGCCGCGCCGCCGCAGAGCGACCCGCGCTGGTCGCTGCCGCTGGCCGGCGGCGCCCTGATGGACCTCGGCTGCTACGGCCTGCACGCCCTGCGCATGCTCGCCCCCCGGGCGGGCGGCGCGCCCGGCTGACGGCGTCCCGGGCCGGGGAACGCGCGGGCGCCCCCGGTGTCGACGAGTGGCTGGACGCGGACCTGGAGTTCCCCGGCGGGGCGCGGGGTGCGGCCCGCTGCCACATGGCGTACGACGGGCTGGACATGAGCCTTCGGATCGTCGGCTCGCGGGGCGAGGCCACGGCCCCGAACTTCGTCCTGCCCCACCTGGACGACCGTGTCGTGGTCCGCACGGCCGCGGGCGAGCGCACCGAGCACCTGGGCACCCGCTCGTCGTACACGTACCAGCTGGAGGCGTTCGCCGCCCGGGTGCGCGAGGGGGCGCCCCTGCCGCTGGACGCGGACGACGCGGTGGCGACGATGCGGCTCGTCGACGCCTGCTACCGGCAGGCCGGGTTCGCACCCCGGCCGCGCACCCGGGTCTGAGGCTCGGGGAGCACGCCGAAGGGGCCCGGGGTCGATCCCGGGCCCCTTGTCACGCGTACAGCCCGGGCCTGTCCACCAGGTCGACCTCCACCCGGCCGCCGTCCCGCAGCGCCCGCACCCCCGCCTCGCACACCGCCGTCGCGGCGTAGCCGTCCCAGGCGCTCGGGCCGGTGACCACGCCGCGGCGGGTGGCGTCGACCCAGGCCTGGACCTCGCGGTCGTAGGCCGTCTCGAAGCGTTCGGTCCAGTCCTGGGCGATCGTGCCGCCCCAGCGGCCGGCCATGTTGGTGACCAGGGCGTGGCCGTCGCCGATGCGGGCGGTGCCGCGTTCGCAGACCAGCTCGGCCTGCACCTGGTAGCCGAAGCCGCAGTTGACGAAGATCTCCACGTCGCTGAGGGCGCCGCCGTCGGTCTCGAAGACGACGAACTGCGGGTCCTGCAGGCCGTCCGGGGCACTGGCGGAGGGGGTGGGGCGCAGCACCGTGACGGCGGTGATCTCGTGGCCCAGCAGCCAGCGCGTCGCGTCGGCCTCGTGGGCGACGGAGTCGGTGACGAGCATGGAGCTGGTGAAGAAGGGCGGGCTGGCGACGTTGCGGTGCCGGTTGTGCAGCATCAGCGGACGGCCCAGCTGGCCGGTGGTCAGCAGGGCCTTCAGCCTGGCGTACTCGGGGTCGTAGCGGCGCATGAAGCCGACCTGGACCCGGCGGTGGCCGAGGCGCTGTTCGGCTTCGAGGACGCGCAGGGCGGAGGCCGCGTCGGGGGTGAGCGGCTTCTCGCACAGCACCGGCAGATCGCGCTCGAAGGCGGCGAGCAGGGTGGCCTCGTGGGCCGGGCCCGGGGAGGCGATCAGGACGGCGTCGACGCCGTCCGCCGCCAGTGCGGCGGCCGGGTCGGTGTGGGCGGTGCAGCCGTCGACGCGGGCGGCGACGGCCTTCGCGCGCTCCGCGTCGACGTCCGCGACGGCCACCACCCGGGCTCCGCTGGTGACTTCATGGATGCGGCGCACATGGTCGGCGCCCATCCGTCCGGTACCGATGACCGCGACTCCCAGGGGGGCGCGCTCCGTCATGGCCGTCCTTTCGGGTCGTCAGGCGCCGCAGGACCTCAGGAACTTGCGGGTGCGGACCGCGATCGGCAGCGGCTTGTCCGGCTCGCACGGGTACATGTCCTGCTCGACGATGGCGAAGAGGTCCACGCCGAGCTTCTGGGCGGCCTCGAGGACCGGGCCCAGCTCCGGGACGCCGGCGGGCGGTTCGCACATCACGCCGCGTGCGACGGCCGGTCCGAAGGGGACCTCGTTCCTGACGACGTCGGCCAGGATCTCGGGGTCGACCTGCTTCAGGTGCAGGTAGCCGATGCGCTCGCCGTAGGTCTCGATCAGCTTGACGCTGTCGCCGCCGCAGTAGGCGTAGTGCCCGGTGTCCAGGCAGAGGTTGACGTGCTCGGAGTCGGTCGAGTCGAGGAACCGCTCGACGTGCTCCTCGGTGTCGATGTGGGTGTCGGCGTGCGGGTGGACGACGATGTCCAGGCCGTAGCGGTCCTTCACCTCGCGGCCCAGGCGCTCCATGCCGGTGGTGAGGTTGCGCCACTGCTCGACGGTGAGCTCCGGGGGCTCCAGGATCTCGGCGGTCTTGTCGTCCCGCCAGAAGGACGGGATGACGACCAGGTGCCTGGCGTCCATGGCCTGGGTCAGGGCGGCGACCCGGCTGACCTGCTCCCAGGTGGAGTCCCACTCGGAGGGGCCGCGGTGCAGTCCGCAGAAGATCGTGCCGGCGGATACCTTCAGGTTCCGCCTGGCCACCTCCTCGGTGAGCCGGGCCGGGTCGGTGGGCAGGTAGCCGTAGGGGCCGAGTTCTATCCAGGAGTAGCCGGCCTCGGCGACCTCGTCGAGGAAGCGTTCCCAGGGCACCTGCTGCGGGTCGTCGGGGAACCAGACGCCCCAGGAGTCGGGGGCGGAGCCGACCCGGATGCGGTCGAGCGCGAGGGCCATGTCAGGACTTTCCTTCCGAGGACGTGGCTACGGGTGCGGTGAGGTCCCCCTCCTCGGGGAGCCCTTCGACGTCGACGCCGCGGACCTGCGCCAACTCGTGCTTGAGGGAGGCCAGTTCGGCACCGCCGGCCATGTGGTTGGTCAGCTCTTCGAGGCTGACCTCGCTGCGGGAGGCGGACAGTTCCATCGTGCCCAGGCGCAGCACGCTGAAGTGGTCGCCGACCATGTAGGCGTGGTGGGGGTTGTGGGTGATGAAGATGACGCCGAGGCCCTTCTCGCGGGCGGCGGCGATGTACTTGAGCACCACGCCGGACTGCTTGACGCCGAGGGCGGCGGTCGGCTCGTCCAGGATGAGGACGCGGGCGCCGAAGTAGACGGCGCGGGCGATGGCGACGCACTGGCGCTGGCCGCCGGAGAGCGTGCCGATGGGCTGCTCCAGGTCGTCCAGGACGATGCCCATGTTGCGCAGTTCCTCGTCCGCGGTCTCCTTCATCTTCTCGATGTCGAGGCGGCGCACGGGCCAGGGGCCCTTGGTCAGCTCGGAGCCGAGGAAGAAGTTGCGCCACACCGGCATCAGCGGGACGACCGCGAGGTCCTGGTAGACGGTGGCGATGCCCTTGTCGAGGGCCTCGCGCGGGGTGGAGAAGCGCACCGGTTCGCCGTCGACGAGGAACTCGCCCTCGGTGTGCTGGTGCAGCCCCGAGACGATCTTGATGAGGGTGGACTTGCCGGCGCCGTTGTCGCCCAGGACGCAGGTGACCTTGCCGGGGTACACCTCCAGGTCGACGCCGTGCAGGGCGCGGATGTTGCCGTAGGACTTGCCCGCGCCGCGCAGTTCGACCAGGGGGCGGTCGCCGTCGGCCGGGGTGTCCTTCAGGACGGCACCGTGGGTGCCGGTTTCGTTGCTGGTCATCGCGGTCACCTCCGGGTCGCCGTGCGCTGGACCCACAGATTGATGAGGACGGCGCCGAGGAGCATCACGCCGAGGAAGGCCTTGAACCAGTCGGGGTTCCAGCCGGCGTAGACGATGCCCTGCTGCACCATGCCGAACATGAAGGCGCCGAAGACCGGGCCGATCGCGGAGCCGTAGCCGCCGGTGAGCAGGCAGCCGCCGATGACGGCCGCGGCGATGTAGATGAGCTCCTGGCCCACGCCCTCGCCGGACTGGACGGTGTTGAAGGAGAACAGCTGGTGCATGCCGACGAACCAGGCGCCGAAGCCGACCAGCATGAACAGGGAAATCTTGGTGAAGGTGACGGGGACGCCGACGGCCCGCGCGGAGTCCTTGTTGCCGCCGACGGCGAAGATCCAGTTGCCGTACCTGGTGCGCAGCAGCACCCAGGTGGCCAGCGCGGCGAAGACCAGCCACCACACGACGGTGATCTTGACGTTGACGCCGCCGACCTCGAACGTCGAGGCGAAGATCTTCTGCGCCTGGGCGAAGCCGTCCATGTCGCTGATGTCGTCGGTGGCGACGTTGCCCGTGACGAGCTTGGTGATCGCCAGGTTCACACCCTGGAGGATCAGGAAGGTGCCCAGGGTGACCAGGAAGCTCGGCAGTCCGGTCTTGACCAGCAGCCAGCCGTTGAAGGCGCCGATCGCCAGCGAGACGAGCAGGGCGACGATCACGCCGACCCAGACGTTCATGGTGAGCTGGTAGCTGAGCATCGACGCGGTGAGCGCCGAGGTGATCACGGCGACACCGGCCGACAGGTCGAACTCGCCGCCGATCATCAGCAGGGCCACGGGCAGCGCCATGATCCCGATGGTCGACGACTGGTACAGGATGTTCGCCATCGAGCTTCCGTCGCGCACCGGCGGCGCGGCGAACAGGAAGAACACGAGCACGGCGACGGCGCCGAGGAAGACGCCGACCTCGGGCCGGGCGAGCAGCCGCAGCGCCAGCGGGCGCTGCCGGGTCCGGCCGTCGGACTGCTTGGGGCCGGGGGCCGGCGGTGTGTCCACCGCCGGCGTGGCCTGCTGGGTCATGCTCATCACCGGGTGCCCTTCGCGGCGAACTCCCCGATCCGGTCGACGTTGGACTTGTCGACGAAGGCCGGGCCGGTCAGCACGGGCTGCTCGCCGCCGCCGCTGTAGTTGCCGTTGTTCTTGTAGAGCCACAGGCCGTCGACGGCCAGGTAGCCCTGGAGGTAGGGCTGCTGGTCGACAGCGAACTGGATGTCGCCGGCCTTGATGGACTTGATCAGGTCCTTGTTGAGGTCGAAGGTGGCGACCTTGGCCTTGCTGCCCGCGTCGGAGACCGACTGCACCGCGGTCAGCGCGAAGGGGGCGCCGAGGGTGACGACGTAGTCGATCGACGGGTCCTGCTTGAGCTTGGCGGTGATCGTCGACTTCACCGACGGCATGTCGGTGCCGTTGACGTTCTGCGGGTCGACCTTGCCCTCGAAGGTCTTGGCCACACCGTCGCAGCGCTGCGTCAGGCCGACGTTGCCCTGCTCCTGCATGACGCACAGGACCTTCTTGGCGCCGACCTCGTTCAGCTTCTTGCCGAAGGCCTCGCCCGCGACGGACTCGTCCTGGCCGAAGAACTCCAGCAGGTTGAGGTCCTTCCAGTCGCTCAGGCCGGAGTTGAGGCCGACCACGGGTATGCCGGCCTTCTCCGCCTTGCCGACGACGCCCTTGAGCGCGTCCGGCTTGGCCAGGGTGACCGCGATGCCGTCGACCTTCTGGTCGATGGCGTTCTGCACCAGGTTGGCCTGGTTGCCGGCGTTGGGGTCGGCGGAGTAGATGAGCTTGATGTTGTCCTTGGCGGCCGCGGCCTCGGCGCCCTTGCGGACGGTGTCCCAGAAGGTGTCGCCGGGCGCCTGGTGGGTGACCAGGGCGACGGTCATGCGCGGCGTGGTGGCCTTGCCGGCCGAGGCGTTCGCGCCGCCTTCCTCGGACTTCTTGCCCCCCGAACTGCTGGAGCAGCCGGCGAGGGTCAGGGCCGCTGCCGCGGCGACGGCGACGACGGGCGCGAACCTGCGAGAGCGGGGGTGAGAAGAGCGGTCCATCTTTCCTGGCACCTCACTGTGCTACTGCGGGGGAAAGGAAGGGATCACGAAGGGATCCGTGGTCCCGGAGCCTTACGGAGTCCGGATCATGATGCCGCAAACCGACTGTTGCGATGGCACGGGATACAAGTCCCTGCCGCGCCCGCTGTCAATACTTTGTTAAGACATCATTTCACAAGCAGGTCCGAATGTAAGTACAAAGTATTGACAGTGCCGCCCTCCGGGACCTACACCTGGGAGGCGTCAGGTCCCGTTCCGCCACGCCCCCACCGTGTCAGGGCGTCCCGGGACCCGCATCCCCAGCTTCCCCAGGAGGTCGCGCATGGCCGGGCCGGCACAGTGTTTCGATGTCATCACGATGGGCCGCATCGGCGTCGACCTCTATCCGCTGCAGACCGGCGTCCCGCTGGCCGACGTGGAGACGTTCGGAAAATTCCTCGGAGGTTCGGCGGCCAACGTGGCGGTCGCCGCCGCCCGGCTCGGACGCCGCACGGCGGTCGTCACGCGCACCGGCGACGACCCCTTCGGCACGTACCTGCACCAGGAGCTGAGGGCCTTCGGCGTCGACGACCGCTGGGTCACCCCGGTCGCCGCCCGTCCGACGCCGGTCACCTTCTGCGAGATCTTCCCGCCGGACGACTTCCCGCTGTACTTCTACCGCCGCCCCAAGGCCCCGGACCTGGAGATCCGCGCCGACGAACTGGATCTCCCCGCGATCCGCGGCACCCGGATCTTCTGGATCACCGGCACCGGCCTGAGCGAGGAGCCGAGCCGCTCCGCCACGCTCGCCGCCCTCCAGGCCCGCGACAAGGCCGGCACCACCGTCTTCGACCTGGACTGGCGCCCGATGTTCTGGCGCGATCCGGAACAGGCCCGCCCCTTCTACCGCGAGGCCCTGCGCCACGCGACGGTGGCGGTCGGCAATCTCGACGAGTGCGAGGTCGCCACCGGCGTGCGCGAGCCGCAGGCCTGCGCGGACGCCCTGCTGGAGGCCGGCGTGGAGCTGGCCGTCGTCAAACAGGGCCCCGAGGGCGTGCTGGCCGTGCACCGCGACGGCACCCGGGCCGAGGTGCCGCCGGTGCCGGTCGAGGTCGTGAACGGGCTGGGAGCGGGCGACGCCTTCGGCGGCTCCCTCTGCCACGGGCTCCTCGCCGGCTGGGACCTGGAGCGGATCATGCGCCACGCCAACGCCGCCGGGGCGCTCGTCGCCTCCCGCCTCGCCTGCTCCTCGGCGATGCCCACCGAGGCCGAGGTCCGCGACCTCCTCGCCGGGGTGCCGGCGCCGAGCCCGAGCCACTGAAACGGAGTCTTCCTTGAACATCGGCATCCCCGACCTCGCCACGGTGCGAGCCCGGCACCCCGAGGCCGTCGCCGAGGCGGCCGCCCGCCGGGCACGCCGCCCGCTGATCGGCGACAGCGGCCGGCTGATGATCGTGGCCGCCGACCACCCGGCGCGCGGCGCCCTGGGGGTGGGCGGCCGGCGCCTGGCCATGGCCAACCGCGCCGACCTGCTGGAGCGCCTGTGCACCGCGCTGTCGCGGCCCGGCGTCGACGGGGTCCTCGCCACCGCCGACATCCTGGAGGACCTGCTCCTGCTCGGCGTGCTGGAGCACAAGGTCGTCATGGGCTCGATGAACCGCGGCGGCCTCGCCGGGGCAGCCTTCGAGATGGACGACCGCTTCACCGGCCACCGCGCCGAGGACATCGCCCGGCTCCGCTTCGACGCGGGCAAGCTGCTGGTCCGCATCGACTACGACGACCCGGGCTCGCTCACCACGCTGGAGTCCACCGCCCGGGCGATCGACGCCATGGCCGCCCTGCGCCTGCCGCTGTTCGTCGAGCCGTTCCTCTCCCGCCGGGTCGACGGCCGGGTCCGCAACGACCTGTCCGCCGAGGCCGTCACCACGTCGATCGCCATCGCCTCGGGCCTGGGCGGCACCTCCGCCTACACCTGGCTGAAACTGCCCGTCACCGACGACCCGGAGGACATGGCCGAGGTCCTGGAGACCTCCACGCTGCCGGTCGTCCTGCTCGGCGGCGAGGTCGGCGACGACCAGGAGGGCGCCTACGAACGCTGGCGCAAGGCCCTGCGCCTGCCCACGGTCCAGGGCATGGTCGTCGGGAGGTCGCTGCTCTACCCGGCCGAGGGCAGCGTGGAGCAAGCGGTGGACACCGCCGTCGGCCTGCTGTGATCGCGGAGGATGCCATGACCTACCACCTTCCCGCCGGCCAGGCGCGCGGCGGCCCCTACACCGTCGACGTCACACCCGAGAAGGCCGGCTGGGGCCATTCCTCCCTGCGCGTGCTGGAGCTGCCGCCGGGCGGCTCCCACAGCTTCGGCACCGGCGACAGCGAGTGGATCGTCGTCCCGCTGAGCGGTGCCTGCACGGTCGCGTCCGCCGACGACCTCGGCCGGGACACCTTCGAGCTGCACGGCCGCCCCGACGTGTTCAGCGCGGTCAGCGACTTCGCCTACGTGCCGCGCGACGCCCGCGCGACCGTGACCTCCGCCGCCGGCGGCCGGTTCGCGCTGACCGGCGCGCGCTGCACCCGCCGCCTGCCCGCCCGCTACGGCCCGGCCTCCGAGGTCCCCGTCGAGCTGCGCGGCACCGGCAGCTGCTCGCGGCAGGTCAACAACTTCGGCGCGGCCGGGGTCTTCGAGTGCGACAAGCTGATCGCGGTCGAGGTGATCACCCCGGGCGGCAACTGGTCGTCGTTCCCGCCGCACAAGCACGACGAGCACCGGCCCGGCGAGGAGTCCGTGCTGGAGGAGATCTACTACTTCGAGTTCGCCGGCCACGACGGCGTCCCCGGCCTCGGCTACCAGCGCGTGACGCCCTCCGGCTCCGGCCGCGGCACCGAGGTGCTGGCCGAGGTCCGCGACGGCGACGTCGTCCTCGTCCCGGACGGCTGGCACGGCCCGTCGATGGCCACGCCCGGCCACCACATGTACTACCTCAACGTCATGGCGGGCCCGGAGGCCGAGCGCGCCTGGCTGATCTGCGACCACCCCGACCACGCCTGGGTCCGCGACACCTGGCCGGACCAGTCGGCCGACCCCCGCCTCCCCCTCTACACCGCCCCGGAGACGTCCCGATGAGCGCCCGCACCCGCCGACTGACCACCGCCCAGGCCCTGGTGCGGTTCCTGTCCGCCCAGTACACCGAGCGCGACGGCGTGCGCCGCCGCCTGATCGCCGGGACCTGGGGCATCTTCGGCCACGGCAACGTCGCCGGCCTCGGCCAGGCGCTGGTCGAGCACGCCGACGTGATGCCGTTCCACCAGGGCCGCAACGAGCAGTCCATGGTGCACGCGGCGGTCGGCCACGCCCGCCAGCTCAACCGCCTGTCCGCGCAGGCGGTGACGACCTCCATCGGCCCCGGCGCCACCAACCTGGTCACCGGCGCCGCGCTCGCGACGATCAACCGCCTGCCGGTGCTGCTGCTGCCCGGCGACTACTTCGCCTCGCACGCGGCCGACCCGCTGCTCCAGCAGCTGGAGCACCCGGTCGAGGCGGACGTGTCGGTCAACGACACCCTGCGCCCGGTCTCCCGCTACTTCGACCGGATCACCCGCCCGGAGGCGCTGATCCCCTCGGCGCTGAACGCGATGCGCGTGCTGGCCGACCCGGCCGAGACGGGAGCGGTGACGCTGGCCCTGCCCCAGGACGTGCAGGCGGAGGCGTACGACTGGCCGGAGGAGTTCTTCGCCGAGCGCGTCTGGCACGTACGGCGTCCCGCGCCGGACCCGGTGGAACTGGCCGCGGCCGTGGAGGCCGTCAGGTCCGCCGAACGTCCGCTGGTCATCGCGGGCGGGGGCGTCCACCACAGCGAGGCCGAGCAGGCCCTGCAGGCGTTCGTGGACGCCACCGGCATCCCGGTCGCCTCCACCCAGGCGGGCAAGGGCTCGCTGCGCCACGACCACCCGGCCGACCTCGGCGGCATCGGCCACACGGGCACGGCCGTCAGCGACGACCTCGCCCGCACCGCCGACCTGGTGATCGGCGTCGGCACCCGCTACACCGACTTCACCACGGCCTCCGGCACGCTCTTCCAGCACCCGGACGTGCGCTTCCTGAACCTCAACATCACCGGCTTCGACGCGCACAAGCTGGCGGCGCGCACGCTGGTCTGCGACGCGCGCACGGGCCTCGACCTGCTGCGGGAGGCGCTGTCCGGCCACCGCGTGCGCGAGGAGTACGTGGCCGAGTACCGCGCCGGCAAGGACCGCTGGGACGAGGTCGTCGAGGCCGCCTACCGGGCCGCCGACGACAACGCCGTCCCGACCCAGACGCAGGTGCTCGGCGCGCTGGACGCGATCGTCGGCGACGACGACGTGGTGATCAACGCGGCCGGTTCGCTCCCCGGCGACCTGCACAAGCTGTGGCGCTCGCGCAGCCCGCGCCAGTACCACCTGGAGTACGGCTACTCCTGCATGGGCTACGAGATCCCGGCCGCCATCGGCGTCCAGCAGGCCGCCCCCGGCACCCCCGTGTGGGCGCTGGTCGGCGACGGCACCTACCTGATGATGCCGACGGAGATCGTCACGGCCGTCCAGGAGGGCCTGCCGCTCAACGTCGTCCTGATCCAGAACCACGGCTACGCCTCCATCGGCGGCCTGTCCCAGGAGACCGGCGGGGAGCGCTTCGGCACCGCCTACCGCTTCCGGGCCGCCGACGGCACCTTCACCGGCGCCCCGCTCCCCGTCGACCTGGCCGCCAACGCCGCCAGCCTCGGCATGGACGTCCTGCGCGCCAAGACCGTGCGCGAGCTGCACGAGGCCCTCGCCGCGGCCCGCGCCTGCGGCCGGCCGACCTGCGTGTACGTCGAGACCGACCCGGCCCCGACCGCTCCCCCGGCCGAGGCCTGGTGGGACGTGCCGGTCGCCGAGACCGCCTCCCGCGAGGCCGCCGTCGAGGCCCGCGAGCGCTACGAGCGCCAGGTGGCGGACCGCCGCCGCCACCTCTGACCCCCTCTCTCCTGCTCCCCCGGCTCCCCGAAAGGCCCCCGCGCACCATGCAGACCATCACCCACTGGATCGACGGCAAGCCCGTCGAGTCCACCTCCGGCCGCTTCGGCCCCGTCTACGACCCGGCCACCGGCGCCCAGGAGAAGCAGGTCGCCTTCGCCACCGTCGAGGAGGTGGACGCCGCGGTCGCCTCCGCCAAGGCCGCCTTCGCCAGCTGGGGCCAGTCGTCCCTGGCCAGGCGCACGGCGATCCTGTTCAAGTACCGCGAGCTGCTGGACGCCCACCGCGACGAGATCGCCGCGCTGATCACCGCCGAGCACGGCAAGGTGCACTCCGACGCGCTCGGCGAGGTCGCGCGCGGCATGGAGATCGTGGAACTGGCCTGCGGCATCTCCGTCCAGCTGAAGGGCGAGCTGTCCACCCAGGTGTCCTCCCGGGTCGACGTCGCCTCGATCCGCCAGCCGCTGGGCGTCGTCGCGGGCATCACGCCGTTCAACTTCCCGGCGATGGTGCCGATGTGGATGTTCCCCATCGCCATCGCGTGCGGCAACACGTTCGTGCTGAAGCCGTCGGAGAAGGACCCGTCGGCCTCCTTCCGGCTCGCCGAACTGGCCGCCGAGGCGGGCCTGCCGGAGGGCGTCCTGAACGTCGTGCAGGGCGACAAGACGGCCGTGGACCGCATCCTGGAGCACCCGGACGTCGAGGCGGTCTCCTTCGTCGGCTCGACCCCGATCGCGAAGTACATCCAGCTCAAGGCCGTCGAGCACGGCAAGCGCGTCCAGGCGCTCGGCGGCGCCAAGAACCACATGCTGGTGCTGCCCGACGCCGACCTGGACCTCGCCGCCGACCAGGCGATCAACGCGGCGTACGGCTCGGCGGGCGAGCGCTGCATGGCCGTGTCGGTGGTGGTCGCCGTCGGCGACACGGGCGACGAGCTGGTGGCGAAGATCGCCGAACGGGCCAGGGCCCTGCGGATCGGCCCGGGCACCGACCCGGCGTCCGAGATGGGCCCGCTGATCACCCGCGAGCACCGCGACAAGGTGGCCTCGTACGTGGCGTCGGCCGCCGAGCAGGGCGCCGAGGTCGTCGTCGACGGCACGGGCCTGACCGTGGAGGGCCACGAGAACGGTTTCTTCCTCGGCGTCTCCCTGCTGGACCGGGTGCCGCTGACGGCGGACGCCTACCGGGACGAGATCTTCGGCCCGGTGCTCTGCGTGGTCCGCGCCGACACCTACGACGACGCCATCCGGCTGATCAACGCCTCCCGCTGGGGCAACGGCACCGCGATCTTCACCCGGGACGGCGGCGCGGCCCGCCGCTTCCAGCTGGAGGTCAAGGCCGGCATGGTCGGCGTCAACGTGCCCATCCCGGTCCCCGTCGGCTACCACTCCTTCGGCGGCTGGAAGGACTCCCTCTTCGGGGACCTGCACATCTACGGCAACGACGGCATCGCCTTCTACACCCAGGGCAAGGTCGTCACCACGCGCTGGCCGGACCCGTCCGACGGCGGCATCAACCTCGGCTTCCCGAGCAACTCCTGACACCCGAGGGGGACACGTCCATGGCGAAGACGGGTGCCCGGACCCGGGCGGCGGCCGCTCCGGCGCTCACCGCGCTGGACTTCGCCCTGGACCGGTCCACTCCCGTGCCGCTGTACCACCAGCTCGCCCAGCAGCTGGAGGCGGCGATCGAGCGCGGCGCCCTCGCCCCGGGCGACCTCCTGGGCAACGAGGTGGACCTCTCGGTCCGCCTCGGCCTGTCCCGCCCCACCGTCCGCCAGGCCATCCAGTCCCTCGTCGACAAGGGGCTGCTGGTCCGGCGGCGCGGGGTGGGCACCCAGGTGGTGCACAGCCGGGTCCGGCGCCCCCTGGAACTGAGCAGCCTCTACGACGACCTGGAGGCGGCCGGGCAGAATCCGGCCACCCAGGTCCTGCGCAACGAGGTCGTCCCGGCGTCCTGCGAGGTGGCGGCGGCGCTCGGCGTGCCCGAGGGCAGCGAGGTCGCGGTCCTGGAACGCCTGCGCCGCACCCACGGCCGCCCGGTGGCCCTGCTCCGCAACCACCTCCCGCCGTCCCTGCTCCCGCTCGACACCGCCCGCCTGGAGTCGACGGGCCTGTACCGGATGATGCGCTCGGCGGGCATCACCCTGCACAGCGCCCACCAGACGGTCGGCGCCCGCGCGGCGACACCGAAGGAGGCGACGCGCCTGGAGGAGCGGGTGGGGGCGGCACTGCTCACCATGGAACGGACGGCGTTCGACGCCAGCGGACGGGCGGTGGAGCACGGAACCCACATCTATCCGGCGTCGCGGTACACGTTCGACTTCCAGTTGCTGGTCCGGGCCTGACCGGACCCGCGGACGGGGTGCGGGAGTCCGTTCCCCTCCGCGGTCCCACGGCTCTCAGTGGGCCGTGTCGAGCCTGGCCCGCTGCTCCTCGCTCAGCTCCAGGTCCACGGCGGCCAGGTTCTCCTCCAGCTGGGCCGGCGTGGAGACCCCGGCGAGCGGGACGATCGGCAGGTCGCCGCCGATCTGCCAGGCGAGGACGACCTGGTTGACCGTCGCGCCGGTCTCGCGGGCCACGTCCCGCAGGACCGCCAGGCGGGGCGGGGTGCCGGGGTGGTCGAAGTCCGCGGGCAGGCGCTCGGGCCGGGTGTAGGCGCCCCGCAGCAGGGGCGAGTAGGCGACCAGGGTCAGACCGGGTTCGGCGCGCAGATAGCTCAGCAGGTCGGGACCGGCGTGTCCGAGGCTGCCGTCCGGGAACAGGCCGTCGGGCACGTCGGTGCGGGGGCGCAAGTGCGTGTGCGCGTACTGGAGCACCTCGTACCCGGGCAGTCCGGCCGCCGCGGCCAGGGCCCGGGCCCGCTCGACACGCCAGGTGGCGTGGTTGCTGACGCCCAGCAGTCCCACCGTGCCCTCGGCGACCAGCGCGCCGAACGCCTCGACGGTCTCCTGCAGCGGGACGGTGCGGTCCTCGATGTGCGCGTAGAGCAGGGGCAGCCGCTCCGTGCCGAGCCGCTCGCGGCTGCGCTCCGCCGACTCGCGGATCACCTTCGCCGACAGGCCCTCGGGGTTGTCGGTGTAGCTGGTGCCGGGGGCCAGGGGGCGGGCGCCGAGTTTGGTCGCGATGACGATCTCGTCGCCGATGCCGCGGCTGCGCCGCCAGCGCCCGAGGAGTTCCTCACTCTGGCCGCCCTGGCCGCCGTCGGTCCAGAAGGCGTAGTTGTCGGACGTGTCGATGAAGGTGCCGCCGGCCTCGACGTAGCGGTCGAGCAGGGCGAACGACGTCGCCTCGTCCGTCACCGAGCCGAACAGCATGGCGCCGAGCGCGAGCACGCTCACCTCCCGGCGGGTGCGCGGGTCCGTGCCGATGGTGCGGTACTTCATGGCTGCTCCTCCCGTGCGCGCCCCGGGCCTCGGGGCACGCACGGGAGTCTTCCTGTTGAAGAGCGCTCCAAGTCAAGACGAGTCGAGGAAGGGCCGGCGAGCGTCAGAAAGGTCGAGGGCGAGGGGCGTCGGGGGCGAACGGTCCTTCCAGTGCCGCCCACTGCAGCAGCATGATCGTCTTGGCGTCGGCGATCTCACCGGTGCGGATCATCTCCAGTGCCCTGCGGAACGGCAGTTCCAGGACCTCGATGTCCTCGCCCTCCTCGCCGAGGCCGCCGCCTGCGTGGGTGCGGGTCGACGGGCCGTAGGCGGCGGCGTAGAAGCTGACGCGTTCGGTGACCGATCCGGGGCTCATGTAGACGTCGAAGAGGTGCCGGACCTCGCCGATGGTGTGGCCGGTCTCCTCCACGACCTCGCGCCGGACCGCGATCTCCGGGTGCTCGTCCTCGTCGTCGAGCAGGCCGCCCGGCGTCTCCACGAGCATGCCGTCGGGGTGCCCGTTGACGTACGCGGGGAAGCGGAACTGGCGGGTGAGCAGGACGGTTTCGCGCTCGGTGTCGTAGAGCAGCATGGTGGCCCCGTTGCCCCGGTCGTGCGTCTCGCGCTCCTGGGTGCTCCAGGTGCCGTCGGCGCGCCGGAAGTCGAAGGTCGTGGTCCGCTCGACGTACCAGTGGCTGGACAGCAGCCGCACGTCGCGGATCCTGACGCGGGGGTTGCCGGTGAGGTCCAGGCCGGTGCGGTCGAGTCCGGTGCGGCCCCGGCGGTCGGGCGTGTCGATGCCGGCGGTCATCGGGCACCGGCCGTACGGCGGGGCGGGAAGATCGAAAGGGTCATGCCCGCTTCTACCATCCGGGGGCGGTCGGGCGCCGCGCGTTTCCCGGCGGCCGCGGGTGTCCCGGTCGTCCTGGCCGTCGGCGCGCTCGCACCGGGGAGGTGCCGCAGGCGCTGTGGGAGTACGTCCCGGCACGGCGACCGCGCTCCGCGCGCGACGGGCCCGGGGTGAGTTTGCGGTCGACGGAAAAGGTCCCCGCGGGCATCCGCCCGCGAGGACCTTCGGCACCGTCGGGACGACAGGATTTGAACCTGCGACCCCTTGACCCCCAGTCAAGTGCGCTACCAAGCTGCGCCACGTCCCGGTGCGCGCCACCCGCGGTGAGCCGCGTGATCGCGCGAACAGCACTTTACCCCACACCCCTGGCCGCGCCGAAAGCGGCCCGGGCGGGACAATCGGCCTATGGGCAGCACAGGAGAGACGTACTCGGACCGGCCGGGCGGCGCGCGGGACCGCGACGCGGAGGGCCGGGCCCGCAACGCCCGGCCGCGGGACGGCCTCGGCCGGCCCCTGCCGTACGACGCGGACGGCGTGCCCCGGCAGCCGGAGGGCGTGGTCCGCACGCCCGGGGAGACCGTCGCCGAGGCGCAGCGGCTGCTGGACGAGGGGAAACCGTTCCACGCGCACGAGGTCTTCGAGGACGCGTGGAAGTCGGGTCCCGAGGAGGAACGGGAGCTGTGGCGCGGCCTGGCGCAGCTCGCCGTGGGGCTGACGCACGCCGCCCGCGGCAACCTCACGGGCGGCGCCCGGCTGCTGCGGCGCGGTGCGGGCGCGGCCGAGGCGTGGGTGTCGGACTCCGGGCGGGCCCGGCCGCACGGCATCGACGTCGAGGCCGTCGCCGCCTGGGCGCGGGAACTGGCCGGGGAGATCGAACGGGAGGCCCGGACCGTGGACGCGGCAGCGCGGGCGCCGCGCCTGCGCGGGACGGCCGGCTGAGCCGACGGTCGAGGCCCGATCCCGGACCACTCCGGGACCCGATTGCGGACCGCCTCGGGACCCGGTGAAGTACCGCCCGTGGACGCGGTGGCAGGGCGCCCGGGCCCGTGCGGCAGACTCGGGGCGTGCGAAAGATTCATGTCATCGGTATCGGCGCGGGCGACCCCGACCAGCTCACCCTCCAGGCGGTCAGGGCGATGCGGAGCACGGACGTGTTCTTCATCCTCGACAAGGGCGAGGCGAAGGCGGACCTCACCGACCTGCGGCGGGACATGCTCGACACGCACGTCCCGGACGGCACGTACCGGGTCGTCGAGGCGCGCGACCCGGAGCGGGACCGGCGCGCCGGCGGCGCCGCCTACTCCCCCGCCGTCGGGGACTGGCGCAGCGCCCGGGCCGACATCTACGAGCGGCTGATCGCCGAGGAGCTCGGCGAGGACCAGACCGGCGCGTTCCTGGTGTGGGGCGACCCCTCGCTGTACGACAGCACCCTGGCGATCCTGGAGGAGGTGCTGGAGCGCGGCACCGTCGCGTTCGCCTACGACGTCGTGCCCGGGATCAGCAGTGTCTCGGCACTCGTGGCCCGGCACCGCACGGGCCTCAACCGTGTCGCGCGCCCGGTGCAGATCACCACGGGCCGGCGGCTCGCGGAGGGTTTCCCGGAGGGCGTGGACGACGTCGTGGTGATGCTCGACGCCCACCAGGCGTTCCGCCGGTACGCGGACGAGGACGTCGACATCTACTGGGGCGCCTACATCGGCACCCCGGACGAGATCCTGGTCTCCGGCCCGATCGCCGAGGCCGCTCCCCGTATCGAGCGACTGCGCGCCGAGGCCCGCGAGCGCAAGGGCTGGATCATGGACACCTACCTGCTGCGCCGCCGCACCCGCGACTGACCCGACCGGGGCGCACGACGCCGGGCACCCGTGCGGACGTTCTGGCATGCGCACGTAGCCCACAGGTGTGAAGGTGACGACGTGACCGTCGTGGAGGAAACCGCCCCGTCCGCCTCCCAGCCGCCGGTGCTGGACACCCGGCGCCGCAACGTCGTCTTCGTGACGATCATGCTGGGCATGCTGCTGGCGGCGCTCGACCAGACCATCGTCGGCACCGCCCTGCCCACCATCGTGTCGGATCTCGGCGGCGCGGAGCACATGTCGTGGGTGGTCACCTCGTACCTCCTCGCGGAGACCGTCGCGACCGTGCTGGTCGGCAAGTTCGGCGATCTGTTCGGCCGCAAGCTGGTCTTCCAGGTGTCGGCGATCGTGTTCATCACGGGCTCGTTCCTGTGCGGTCTGGCCACGAACATGCCGCTGCTGATCGCCTGGCGGGCGATGCAGGGCATCGGCGCGGGCGGGCTGATGGTCACGTCCATGGCGCTGATCGCGGATGTGATCCCGCTGCGGGAGCGCGGCAAGTACCAGGGCGCGATCGGCGCGGTGTTCGGGGTCGCCACCGTCGTCGGGCCGCTGCTGGGCGGGCTGTTCACCGACCATCTGACCTGGCGCTGGGCGTTCTACGTCAACGTGCCCATCGCGATCGTGGTCGTCGCGGCGGCGGCCCGGACCATTCCGGTGGTCAAGGCGGTGGCCCGGCCCGTCATCGACTACCTGGGCATCACGCTGGTCGCGGTCGGTGCCGGCGCGCTGATCCTGGCGACGAGTTGGGGCGGCAACGAGTACGCCTGGGGCTCGGGCGTGATCATCGGGCTGTTCGTCGGCGGTGTGATCGCGCTGGGGCTGTTCTGCCGGGTGGAGACGCGGGCGCGCGAACCGATGCTGCCCATGCGGCTGTTCGCCAACCCGGTGTTCACGGTCTGCTCGGTGCTGAGCTTCATCGTCGGCTTCGCGATGCTGGGCGCGCTGACGTACCTGCCGACCTATCTGCAGTACGTCGACGGCGACTCGGCCACGGTGTCCGGCGTGCGGACGCTGCCGATGGTGGCGGGGCTGCTCATCGCGTCGGTGTTCAGCGGCACGGTGGTGAGCAGGACCGGCCGCTACCGGCTCTTCCCGATCGTCGGCTCGCTGGTGATGGGCGTGGGCCTGTACCTGATGTCCTTGATGGGGCCGGGCACGGGAGCGGCGCTGGAGTCGTTGTACATGTTCGTGCTGGGCACCGGCATCGGGCTGAGCATGCAGGTGCTGACGATCGCGGTGCAGAACACCGTCGACTACGCGGACCTCGGGACGGCGACCTCCGGCGTCACCTTCTTCCGTACGCTGGGCAGTTCGTTCGGCACGGCCGTGTTCGGCACGATCTACACCAACGCGCTGGCGCCCAACCTGCGCGAGGGCGTCGCGAGTGCGGCGCGGGCCGGTGAGGTGGACCCGGCCACTCTCGGCCGGGCCGTCACCAGCCCGGAGGGCGTGCACGAGTTGCCGTCGGCCACGGCCGCCCCGATCGTCGGCGCCTACGCGGACACGCTGCAGACCGTGTTCCTGTGGACCGTGCCGGTCGCCGTCCTGGGCTTCCTCGTCGCCCTGTTCCTCAAGCAGGTCCGGCTGCGCGACACCGCGCGGACGGGGTCGACCGACCTGGGCGAGGGGTTCGCCTCGCCGCACGGCGCGGACTCCCGCCGGGTGCTGGAGGCCGCCGTCGGGAAGATCATCGGCAGTACGGACCTGGACACCACGCGCCGGATCGTGCTGGAGTCCGACACGCGGCTGGACGTGGCCGGGGCGTGGGCCGTGATGCAGGTGGAACTGTTCACGCGGATGGTCGGCCACGCCGGCCTCGGGCTGATCGCCGCGCGGCGCCGGATGCCGCCGGAGGTGCTGGTGCCGGTCTTCGAGCGGATGGTGCAGGAGGGGTTCCTCACGCGCAGCGGCTCGCTGTTCTCCCACACGGAGGCGGGCGCCCGGGAGGCCGCGGTCATCACCAGGGCCTGGGCGGCGTGGCTGGAGGACCGGCTGGGACGGGACATCGGGCGCCCCTCGGACGCCGACCTGCGCGTCGCGGTCGACGCGATCGCGAAACGGCTGCTGGTGGAGGACTTGAGCCACGGCCTGCCGGCCGGACCCCCGAAGACCCTGACGACCAGCACGGTCTGACGTCCCGGGCAGGGCCGACGTCGCACGGTCCGTCACACGGCCCTCAGACTTCCGCGCCGTACCCGAGTCGCTCCAGCACGCTTCGCACGTCGGGGACCGCCGTGACGCCGTCCGGCAGGGGTGGCCGGCCGACCACCACCACCGGCAGCCCCAGATCCCGGGCCGCGGTCAGCTTGGCCGCCGTGGCCGCTCCCCCGCTGTCCTTGGTCACCAGGACATCGACGCGGTGCTCGCGCAGCAGGGCCGTCTCGCCGGGCACCGTGAAGGGACCCCGGGCCAGCAGCACGTGCGTGTCGGGCGGCAGCGGCGGCTCGGGGGGATCCACCGACCGCACCAGGAAGTGGAGTTCGGCCAGGTGCGCGAACGTGGCGAGGCCGAGGCGCCCGGTGGTCAGGAACACCCGGCGGCCGAGCCCGGGCAGCAGGTCCGCGGCCGCGTCCAGTGAGGGGACGGGGTGCCAGCGGTCGCCCGGGCCGGGCCGCCAACCCGGGCGGCGCAGCACCACCACGGGCACCCCGGTCGCGGCCGCGGCCCGCGCCGCGTTGGCCGTGATCGACTCGGCGAACGGATGCGTGGCGTCGACCAGCGCGGTCACCCCTTCCCGCCGCAGCCACCCGGCAAGCCCCTCGGCCCCGCCGAAGCCTCCGACGCGCACCTCACCGTCCACCGCCCCCGGCCGCGCCACGCGCCCCGCCAGGGACGTGGTGACGCGGACGCCGGCACGGGCGGACAGCACGGTGGCCAGGACACGGGCCTCGGCCGTACCGCCGAGGATCAGGACATGAGGGGACACGGCGTCGAGCGTACGAGGTTCCGTGCGACGGACGGCGGGGCGGGTGCGCCCGGCGGATGCCTACCGACTGGCGCGGTCCGGCGGGCGCGGCCCTCGGATGCCCACGACGGGCGCGGACCCGCGTGGCGTCCACCGGCTGGCGCGGATCCACGTGGCGTCCACCGGCAGACGCGGATCCGCGAGCCCGGACCGGCGGGCGCTGGCCTGCGGGCCGGACCGGCGGGCGCGGGCCCGCGGGCCGGACCGGCGGACACTCACCGGCGGGCGGACCCGCGAGCGTTCACCGGCGGGCGCGGACCGGCGGATGCCGGCCTGCGTGCACGGACCGGAGGATGCCCACCGGCAGGCTCGAACCGGCGATACCCACCTGCGGCTGCCGAGCGGCGGCTACCCACCGGCAAGCGCGGATCCGCAGACCCGAACCGGCAGGCCCACACCGACAAACGCCCACCGGCAGGCGCCGACCCGCAGACCCGAACCGGCGGGCCCGAACCCGCAGGCCCGAACCGGCAGGCCCAGACCGACAAACGCCCACCGGCAGACCCGAACCGACAAACGCCCACCGGACCGCTGGCAGACGCCCGCCGGCGGCCGCCCACCGGCAGGTACCGCCCAGGATGGTTATGGTCCTGGCATGGAGTCCGTGCGTGCCGTGCTCGTGGACATCGACGGGGTGCTGACCGTCTCGTGGCGGCCGCTGCCCGGTGCCGTGGAGGCGTTGCGGGAGATCCGGGCGGCCGGGTTCGCGGTCCTGCTGGTGACGAACACGACGTCCCGGACGCGGGCGTCGATCGCCGGGACGCTGGCGGACGCGGGGTTCCCGGTGTCGGCCGAGGACGTCCTGACCGCGCCCGCGGCGACCGCCGCGCATTTCGCCGAGCACGCCCCCGGTGCCCGGTGTGCCCTGCTGAACAGCGGTGACATCGCGGCGGACCTGGAAGGGGTGACGCTGGTCGACCCCGCGGACGGCGATGCCGTGCCCGACGTGGTGCTGGTCGGCGGGGCCGGACCCGAGTTCGGCTACGAGGCGCTCGACCGGGCCTTCGGGCAGCTGCAGCGCGGGGCGCGCCTGGTGGCGATGCACCGCAACCTGTACTGGCGTACGGCCGAAGGGCTGCGGCTGGACTCGGGCGCCTTCCTGGCGGGCCTGGAGCGGGCGGCGCGTGTGGAGGCCGAGATCACGGGCAAACCGGCCCGGGCGTTCTTCGCGGCGGCGCTCGCCCGGCTGGGCGTCGCCGCTGACGAGGCCGTGATGGTCGGGGACGACGTCGAGTCCGACGTCCTGGGGGCCCAGCGGGCCGGGATCACCGGGGTGCTGGTCCGGACCGGCAAGTTCCGGCAGGAGACGCTCGACGCCGCCGGCGGGACGCCCGACCACGTGATCGACGCGTTCGCGGACCTCCCCGCCCTGCTGCGCGGTTCAGCGCAGCAGTAGCTGGAGTCCGCCCAGCACGGTCGCCGCGATGACCAGCTGCTCGAACAGCCGCTGGTTGATCCTGTCGACGGCCCACTTGCCGAGCAGCGCGCCGGGCACGACGAACACCACGAGCGCCAGGTCGAGCAGGAGGGAGCGGCCGTCGATCAGGCCGAGGCCGGCGCTGAAGGGCAGCTTGGAGACGTTGACGATCAGGAAGAAGAACGCCGAGGTGCCGAGGAAGCCGAGTTTGCGGAAGCCGGCCGACAGCAGGTACATCGACATCACCGGGCCGCCCGCGTTGGCGACCATGGTGGTGAAGCCGCCCAGCACGCCGTAGGAGCGGGCCTTGAGGCGGCCCGGCCGGGTGGTGACCGACTCCGGTTCCTCCTCCGCGTCCGCCGTGCGCCTGCGGTACACGGTCACGGCCGCCATCAGCAGCAGGATCGCGCCGATGGAGGTCCGTACGACCGCGTCGTCCGCCCACAGCAGGAACACCGTGCCGACGACCACGCCGGCGGCGACCGCGGGGAACAGCCGCCACAGCGTGGGCCAGTGCGCGTGCCGCCGGTAGGTGGCGACGGCGAGCAGGTCCCCGGCGATCAGGATGGGCAGCAGCACGCCGGTCGAGGCGCGGGCGGGCAGCACCGCGGCGAAGACGGCGAGGCTGACGGTGTTGGCGCCGCTGACGGCGGTCTTCGAGAAGCCGACGAGCAGAGCGGCGAAGGCCAGGGCGGCGAACTCCCAGCCGGTGATGTGCCAGAGCGTCATGGTGTTCATGCGAACACCGATGCTATGTGCGACGAATCGGTGCGGTGAGTGCCGTCTCGCCTGCCGGGCCCGCCGGTGCGGTGCGGCTCAGGACCGTTCGACCAGCACCGCGCTGCCCTGCCCGACGCCGACGCACATCGTGGCCAGTCCCCGGGCGGCCCCCGTGCGCCGCATGCGGTGCAGCAAGGTGGTGAGGATACGGGCGCCGGAGCAGCCCAGGGGGTGGCCGAGGGCGATGGCGCCGCCGCTGGGGTTGACCAGGTCGGGGTCGATGCCGAGCTGGTCGACGCAGGCCAGGGCCTGGGCGGCGAACGCCTCGTTGAACTCGGCCTCCTGCAGGTCGGCGACGTCCCAGCCGGCCCGGGCCAGGACCTTGCGGGTGGCGGGGACCGGGCCGATGCCCATCACGTCGGGGTGGACACCGGCGGAGCCGCCGGCGACGTAGCGGCCCAGGGACTCCAGGCCCAGGTCGTTCAGAGCCTCCTCGCTGACCAGAAGCAGTCCGGCGGCGCCGTCGTTCATCGGGGAGGCGTTGCCCGCGGTGACCGTGCCGCCCTGCCGGAAGACCGGCTTGAGCCGGGCCAGCTTCTCGTAGGAGGTGTCCTCGCGAACGCACTCGTCGGTGTCGACGACGACGCCGTCGGGGCGCTCGACGGGCAGCAGTTCGTCGTCGAAGTGGCCGTTCTTGCGGGCCTCGGCGGCGCGCTGGTGGCTGCGCAGGGCGAACTCGTCCTGGCGCTCGCGCGGGATGCCGTACCGGGCGGCGACCTCCTCGGCGGTCTCGCCCATGGACAGCAGGCCGTGCAGGTCCTTCATCGCCGGGTTGACCAGGCGCCAGCCCAGGCGGGTGTCGACGGTCTCGATGCGGTGCGGCAGCGCCTCGTCGGGGCGGGGCAGTACGAAGGGGGCGCGGCTCATCGACTCGGAGCCGCCCGCCACGACGACGTCCGCCTCACCGGCGGCGATGGTGCGGGCGGCCGTGGTCACGGCCTCCAGGCCGGAGGCGCACAGGCGGTTGACGGTGGCACCGGGGACGGACTCGGGCAGGCCGGCGAGCAGGGCGGCCATGCGGGCGACGTTGCGGTTGTCCTCGCCCGCCTGGTTGGCGGCGCCCCAGTACACATCGTCGACGCGGGCCGGGTCCAGCGCGGGCACGTCGGCGATCAGGGCGCGGACGACGGTCGCGGCGAGGTCGTCGGGCCGCACCGAGGAGAGGGATCCCCGCAGTTTGCCGATGGGGGTGCGGCGGGCGGCCGCGAAGTGGACGGGACGCACGAGAGGGCTCCTCACACCGCCAGTTAATTAGCACTGCTAGTTTCGGATGATAGCCCCTTCACCGCCCACTGGGAAGATTTCGGTGGCCGGAAGGGTGCCCCGGCCTGCGTTCCCGCAGGCGGGGGCGGCGTCGTCCGGCGCATCACGCCGCGTTTGCACCCGTGGGCCCTGGGCACCCGCGCGTTCATGGAGTGGTTGCGGAGCGCCGCCTGCGTGGACGAGGACCCCGAGTTGTTCTTCCCCGTGGGCACCGCGGGCCCCGCCCTGCGCGACGTGACGGCCGCCAAGCGGATCTGCGCGCGCTGCCCGGTGACCGACGACTGCCTGAGCTTCGCGCTCGGCAGTGGTCAGGCATCGGGCGTGTGGGGCGGCACCTGCGAGGAGGAGCGCCACGCACTGCTCCGGACCACGAGCAACGACGCGAGAAGGAGAAGCGCCCTATGACGGCTGTGAGGAGCACCCTGCCCGACGACGCCCGCAAGGTCGCCTGCGAGGCACTCCAGGACACCCTGGTCGATCTGCTCGGACTCTCGCTCACGGGCAAGCAGGCGCACTGGAACGTCGTCGGACCGCGGTTCCGGTCCATCCACCTGCAGCTGGACGAGGTGGTCGCGGCCGCGCGGACCTTCGCCGACACGGTCGCGGAGCGCTCCGCCGCGCTCGGCGTGCCGCCGGACGGCCGCCCGGAGACCGTCGCCAAGGCCTTCACGCTGCCCGCCCCGAAGGAGGGCTGGGTCCGCGACGAGGACGCCGTGCAGGTGATGGTGGAGGCGCTGCAGGAGGCGATCGGCCGGCTGCGCGGGCGCATCGAGGCGACCGAGACGGCCGACCCGGTCACCCAGGACCTGCTGATCGCCGTCACGGCGGAGCTGGAGAAGCAGCGCTGGATGTTCGACGCCGAGAACTTCCCCCGCGAGAGCTGACCTTCGCGGATCAAGGCGCGGAGCACCCGACGTACGGACGGAAGGGGCAGGCGATGACCGACGCCCTCGAACTCGACGCGCTGTGGGAGGACTTCCACCGCGTGGTGAACATGACCTCCCAGGAGCTCGCGGCCTGGCTGCGGGTGCGGGACGCCGAGGAGGCGACGGAACCGCTGCCGGAGCAGGCGGGGACCGCCACCGGTCAGCGCGTCCTGGCGATCCTGCGCAAACGGCGCACGGACCTGACCGGGGACGACCTGCGCGTGATGCGCGAGGTCGTGGACACGGTCACGGAACGGGCCGACCCGGAGAACGAGCCGGTGACCGGGGCCACGGCCGGGGACACCCGCCGCCGGCACCGGCTGATGACGCTCGGCCACGACCCGCTGAAGGGTTGAGCGTGGACCGCCGGGAGCGCGTCGTGCACGCGCTCCTCGACGCGCACGGCAGGACCTTCGCGGACGAGGCGGGCATCCGGCTCGAGGACGCACCGCAGCCCCTGTACCGGCTGCTGGTGCTGTCCCAGCTGCTCAGTGCCCGCATCCGCGGTGCGATCGCGCTGGCCACCGCCCGTGCCCTGCACGAGGCGGGGCTGCGCGATCCGCGCCGCATGGCCGGCTCGCCCCGGCGGGAGCGGGTGGCGGCGCTCGGCCGCGGTGGCTACCGGCGCTACGACGAACGCACCGCCACCCAACTCGGGGACGCCGCCGCGCTGCTGAACGAGCGGTGGGGCGGCGATCTGCGGCGCCTGCGCCGGGAGGCGGCGGGCGAGCTGCCCGAACTGCGGCGTCTGCTGCGGGAGTTCCCTGGCATCGGACCCGCCGGTGCCGACATCTTCCTGCGCGAGGCGCAGGAGGTCTGGCCGGAGACGGCCCCCTACCTGGACGCCAAGGCCCTGCAGGGCGCCGAGCGGCTGAACCTGCCGGGGGATCCGGAGCGGCTCGCCGAACTGGCCGGGAACAGCGGCACGGCCGTGCTCGCCGCCGCGCTGGTGCGCGCGGCGGTCGACGGCAAGGTGGCCGAGGACACCCTGCGCCGCGCCGCCTGACCTCCGCGCACCGGCCCCGGCCCACCGCGCCGGCCCCGGCCCACCCGGCGGCCACGGGCCGTCCACGGCCGGCCGGACCACTCCGTCCGCTCCTTCGCCGAGGCGTCCCGGCCCGGCCGCCGGACGAGCGCCGGGAACCGGCACCGGCTCACCCGATCGGTCCCGTGCCGGTGGTGGGGCCACGGCCCCGGTGGTGCGCTGGGGGCACGCGCCACGCTCCCAGGAGGCACTCCCGATGACCCGTCGCCCGCTGCGCCTTGCCCGTGTCCTGCCCTGTGCCCTCGCGGCGGGCACGCTGCTGGCCACCGCCGCCTGCTCGGACGGCGGCGGCACGGACGGTGCGCGCGTCTCGGGTGTCCGGGCGTCGCAGGTCGCCGGGAAGAAGCAGACCCCCTCTCCCGCCGCCACCCTCTCCACCGACACCGCGCGGACCGCGCTGATCACCGAGGCGGACATCGAGGACGCCTGGACCCAGGTCAAGGACACCGAGGCCCAGGACTGGCACGACAGCCTGCTCATCGGCAAGGTCGACGTCTCCGACTTCCTCACCGCCAAGGCCCAGGCCGCCGACTGCCGGCGGTTGCTGGACTCCCTCTTCGACGACGACCTGCTGGGCAGGCCCTCCGGCGCGTCCGTCCTGCGCGGGTTCGAGCAGGGCGACTCGCGCCTGCTGTACCAGGTGGCATCCTACGACCGGACCGACCCGCAGGACTCCCTGGCCTGGCTGGCGACCCTGCCGCAGGAGTGCGACCGGTTCACCGTGACCGACGGGGGCGAGCGGCGCACGGTCGAGGTGGTCGACGCCTCGCTGCCCGCCGTGGGCGACGCCCGCGAGGCCGTGCGCGTGACCGTGGACGGCTCGGCGGACGGCACGGCCGCCACGCTGACCCTGGACGTCGCCGCCGTACGCGTCGGCGACGACGCGATCACCGTCACGGCGGGCGGGCTCGACGGCGGCGAGGACGACTCCGTCGAGCAGGCGGCGAAGCTCGGCACCCAGCGTCTGAAGGACGTCCTGGCCGGCCGGACGCCCGCGCCCGCCCCCGGCGAGGTCGAGTAAGGCACCCCGCTCCCCTCCCCCTGCGCTCTGCGCCGCTCCACCGGCCGCATTCGGCCCGCCGATTCCCGGGACAACGTGATCAACGGGGCGGCACAATGGCGGCGACGGCCGGTCGCGGCCGTACGGGCGAGGAGAGGAAGAGACGTGAGTGAGAGCCACACCCCGCCGAGCGGCTCGGCGAGGCTGAACACCGGTGTGGCGCACAACGCGCGCGTGTGGAACTACTGGATCGGCGGCAAGGACAACTACGAGGTCGACCAGCAGGTCGGCGAGCACGTCGCCGGCATGTTCCCGATCATCCGGGACATCGCCCGGGCGGACCGGGACTTCCTGGGCCGTGCTGTGTCGTTCCTGGCCGGCGAGCGCGGAGTGCGGCAGTTCCTCGACATCGGCACGGGGCTGCCGACGGCGGACAACACCCATGAGATCGCCCAGCGGATCGCGCCCGAGTCGCGCATCGTCTACGTCGACAACGACCCGATCGTCCTGGTGCACGCCCGGACGCTGCTGACCGGCACCCAGGACGGCGTCACCGCCTACATCGACGCCGACGTGCACGACCCGGACGCCATCCTGGAACGGGCCGCGGGCACCCTGGATTTCACCGAGCCGGTCGCCGTGATGATGCTGGGCATCCTCAACTTCGTCCTGGACACCGCCAAGGCCCGGGACATCGCGCACCGCGTGATGGCCGCGGTCCCCTCCGGCAGCTACCTGGTCCTCACCCACCCGACCTTCGACGACGCGCTGGGCGGAGCGGGCCAGATCCCGGCGATGGAGTTCTGGAACGAGAACGCCACTCCCCCGATCACCGCCCGCAGCGGCGCGGACATCGCGGAGTTCTTCGACGGTCTCGAACTGCTCGAACCCGGCCTGGTGTCGTGCGGCCAGTGGCGCGCCGCGCCCGGCTCGGCGGTCCTGGTGCCCCAGTACGGCGCGGTCGCGGTGAAGCCCTGACGCACGCCGATCGCGCGAGGACGGTTGAACGGGCGTGGGGGCGGTCACAGTTCTAGCGGAGCGGCTGTCCAGGAAGTCCGAACGGCTGAAAGTATGATCAAGCGATGTCTGACATGACCGAAACCACGCCCGGCTGGCTGTCCTCCGACGAACTGGAGTCGACACGCGCCCGCATGCCGATCCTGTACGTCGAGGCCGTCCCGGTCCGCGTCGACGACAGCGGCGAAGTCACCAGTGTCGGCCTGCTGCTGCGCATCGGGCCGGACGGCACGGTCAGCCGGACGCTGGTCTCCGGCCGCGTACTGCACCACGAACGCGTCCGGGACGCCCTGCTGCGCCATCTGGAGAAGGACCTCGGCCCGGTCGCGCTGCCCCGGGTGCCGGCGTCGCTCCAGCCGTTCACGGTCGCGGAGTACTTCCCCACGCAGGGCATCACGCCGTACCACGACCCGCGCCAGCACGCGGTGTCCCTCGCCTACATCGTGCCGGTGACGGGCGACTGCCGGCCCCGGCAGGACGCGCTCGACCTCGTGTGGTTCAGTCCGCAGGAGGCGGTCTCGGCGGCGGTGCAGAGCGAGATGCCGGGCGGGCACGGGGTGCTGCTGAAGCAGGCGCTGGCGCACGCGGGCTGCGCGATCTGACGGGCCCAGGGCGGTGCCCCCCGGGGGGCCACCGGCCGCCCGAGGGCGCCCGCACAGCGAACAGCGGGCCCGCCGATGCCGGCGGGCCCGCTGTTCGATCCGTCTGTCGGGACGACAGGATTTGAACCTGCGACCCCTTGACCCCCAGTCAAGTGCGCTACCAAGCTGCGCCACGTCCCGTTGCCCGTCTGACCTGGGGGTTTCCCCCGGCCGAACGCGCAGGGAAACAATACCGCACTCGTGCCGGTGATCGCGCATCCGTTTCCCGGGCTCACCGCTTGACCTCGACTAAGGTTGAGGTTGCACGCTCTTCTGCATGACCACCACGACACGCACGTACACCTACGCCGACCTGCCGGAACTCATGGGCCTGATGACCGGCGACGAGAAACACGGCCCGGCCGCCACGTCCACGCTGGACGTGCTCTGGGTGCTCTACGACCGGGTGCTCCGGGTCGGCCCGGAGCGGATGACCGACCCGGAGCGGGACCGGTTCCTGCTGTCGAAGGGGCACGGGCCGATGGCGTACTACGCCGTCCTGGCCGCCAAGGGCTTCGTGCCGGTGGAGTGGCTGCCCGGCTTCGGCTCCTACGACTCCCCGCTCGGTCACCACCCCGACCGCACGCTCGTCCCCGGGGCCGAGATCGGCAGCGGCTCGCTGGGGCACGGGCTGCCCATCGCCGTCGGCACGGCGCTCGGGCTGCGCGCCCAGGGGCTGCACGAGCCGCGGGTGTGGACGCTGATCGGGGACGCCGAGCTGGACGAGGGCAGCAACCACGAGGCGATCGCCTTCGCCGGGCCCACCGGACTGGAGCGGCTGCACACCGTCGTCGTCGACAACTCCTCCGCGAGCCACGCGCGGCCGGGCGGGATCGCCGCCCGGTTCGAGGCGGCCGGCTGGTCCGCGCTGACCGTCGACGGCCGCGACCACGAGGCGCTGTACGCCGCCTTCACCGCGCCGCACCCGGGCCGCCCGCACGTGGTGGTGGCCCGGGTCGAGCCGAAGCACGCCTGACCCGCGAACGACCGGAAAGGAATCCGAGCCCCATGGACACCATGCGTGACCGTTTCGCCCCCGTCGTGACCCGGCTGCTCGACGAGGATCCCCGGGTGGCGGTCGTCCTCGCCGAGATCGGCGCGGACGGCTTCACCGAGGCGGCCCGCCGCCATCCCGACCGGGTCGTCAACGTCGGCATCCGCGAGCAGCTCCTGGTCGGGGCGGCGGCGGGGCTGGCGCTGACCGGGCTGCGGCCCGTCGTGCACACCTTCGCCAGCTTCCTCGTCGAGCGGCCCTTCGAGCAGGTCAAGCTGGACCTCGGGCACCAGGACGCGGGCGCGGTGCTGGTGAGCGCGGCCGCCTCCTTCGACTGGCCGGCGGGCGGCTACACCCACATGGCGCCCGGCGACGTGGCGCTGCTCGACACCCTGGACGGCTGGACCGTCCACGTCCCGGGCCACCCGGACGAGGCCGAGACGCTGCTGCGGCACGCGGTCGCCGCCGGCGACGACAAGGTGTACGTCCGGCTGTCCCTGCAGTCCAACCGGCAGGGACTGCCCGTCGACGGGGAGCGGTTCCGGACCGTCCGCGAGGGGCGCTCCGGTGTCGTGGTCGCCGTCGGGCCCATGCTCGACGCCACGCTCGCCGCGACCGAGGGCCTGGACGTCACCGTCCTCTACGCGACCACCGTCCGCCCCTTCGACGGGGCCGCCCTGCGCCGGGCCACCGAGGCGGCCGGGACGGACGTCGTCCTGGTCGAGCCGTATCTGGCGGGCACCTCGACGGCCGCGGCGAACGACGCCCTGGCGGAGGTGGGGCACCGGATCCTGGGGCTGGGCGTGGGCCGCCGGGAACTGCGCCGCTACGGGCAGGTGGAGGAGCACGTCGCCGCCCACGGTCTCGACGCCCGCTCGCTGCGGGAGCGGATCACCGGCTTCCTGGGGGCGGCGACCCCCGCGTGAGACCGCCCGGGGGCGTCAGTCCGCCGGGAGACCGAGCCGGGGATGGGCCTCCAGCAGCCGGGCCGGGGCCGCCTGGCGCCAGGAGTCGGCCAGGATGTCCCGCAGCTCGGCCTCGTCCTCCAGCGCGCCGAGCCGGGCGCGGACCCAGGCGAACTGCGCCTCGTGGTCGGCGATCCAGAACTTGCCCGGCTCGGCGAGCACCAATTCGTTCCGCTCCTCCTTGGGGCAGCGCACGGCGAGGGAGGTCTCGTCCTCCGGCAGCGTGGCGAACATCTTCCCCGCGACCCGGAAGGTGGGCATGCTCCAGGCGATCTTCTCCGTCGTGTCCGGCAGGGACAGGGCGATACGGCGTACGTCTTCGGCGTCCGGCATGGCAGGAACCGTAGCGCCCGGCACTGACATTCACCTGGTGGGAGCGGTCGCCGGCAGGCGCTTGTAGTAGAGGGTCGTCGGGCGCAGCACCCCGTCGGGGCGGGCCGCGTAGTCGGGGATGGCGCCGACCGGGGTCCAGCCGGCGGACCGGTACAGCCGCTCGGCGGGGCTGTCCGTCTCGGTGTCGAGGTGCAGCAGGGTGATGCCGGCGGCCGCGGCGGCGTCCTCGGCGGTGGCCAGCAGCCGGCGGCCCAGACCGCGGCCGCGGGCGTCCGGATGCACCATGAGCTTGACGAGCTCGGCGCGGTGCCGGCTGTTGGCCTTGCCGGGGAACGCGAGGCTCACGGTGCCCAGCACCCGGTCGCCGTCGGGCACGGCCCACACGGCGAGCCGGCCCGCGGCCACCTCGGCGGCCCGCTCCCGCCACCAGGCGAGGGCCTCGGCACGGTCGAGCGGGGCGAGGAAGCCGACCGAGGCACCCGCGTCCACGGTGCGGGTCAGCAGGTCGGCCAGCGCCCCGGCGTGGCCGCGCAGTCGGGTCGCGTCCAGGCGGATCACGGCCGCACCACCGCCAGCAGGTACCGCACGCCCTCGGCAGCGGCGCACCGGAAGCGGGTCGGCCCCCACACCCGCATACGCAGGCAGTCGCCGCTGCCGAGCCGGTGCACGGTGTCCTGCGCGGTCACCTCCAGGGCACCCTCCAGCACCCAGAGGTGCTGTTCCAGGCCGGCCACGGGCGGGCGGTCGTAGGCGATGTCGGCGCCGGCGTCCAGGCGGGCCTCGACGAGTTCGCCGCGCAGGGCGGGGTGCGGCGGGGAGATCGACCGGCGGACGAAGCCGGAGGGGCGGTCCTGCCACACGGGCTGGGCGTCGGCGCGCACGACGGGGGCGGGCGCGGCCTCGACCTCGCTGAGCAGCTGGGACATGGTGCGGCCGTAGACGGCGCAGAGGCGGTTCAGCAGGGCGGCCGTGGGGCTGATCTCCGCCCGTTCGGCCCGGGAGAGGGTGGATCTGCTCACTCCGCTGCGTTCGGCCAACTCGCCCAGGGACCAGCCGTGTTCGGCCCGCAGCTGGGCCAGTCGGGACCCGAGCCGGGCGTCGACGGCGCCCATGTCGTCGTTTCTCACATCCGGGACGCTATCCCGGATGTGAGACAACCGGGTTACGGAGTCCTCACACCCGGGCCGCGGTGCCGAGCGCGTCCAGCACGGGCCGGATCAGGGGGTGCTCCTCGGCTCCCCGGCGCACGGCGGCGAAGACCCGGCGGGTGGGCGCCGTGCCGTCGACCGGGCGGACGACCACACCGGCGAGGTCCATGCCGCGCAGCGCCGAGCGTGGTACCAGCGCCACCCCGGCGTCGGCCGACGCCAGCGCCACGACCGCGCGGAAGTCGTCCGAGGAGTGCTCCATACGCGGCTGGAATCCGGCGCTCTCGCAGGCCAGGACCACCACGTCATGGCAGGGGTTGCCCGGGTACGGGCCGATCCAGGGGTCCTTGGCCAGTTCCGCGAGGGGCACCTCGGCCGCGTCGGCCAGCCGGTGGCTGACGGGCACGACCGCGTCGAACGGCTCGGCGTACAGCGGTACGTGGGTCAGCCGGGGGTCGTCGGCGGGCGGGGCGCCCCGGTACTCGACGGCGACGGCGACGTCGACCTGCCGGTCCAGGACCATCGGCAGGCTGGCGTCGCCCTCGGCGTCCTGGACGCGGATGCGGATGCCGGGCGCCGACTCGGCGAGGCGGGCCACCGCGGGCGCCACGACCAGGGCGATCCCGGTGGCGAAGGAGGCCACCGTGACCGTGCCGGCCGCGCCCGAGCCGTAGGCGGCCAGCTCCGCCTCGGCCCGCTCCAGCTGGGCGAGGACGGCGTTGGTGTGGTTGAGCAGGATCTCGCCGGCCGGGGTGAGGCGCACCCCCTTGGCGCCGCGCTCGACGAGCCGGTGGCCGGTCTCCTGCTCCAGCGCGGCGAGCTGCTGGGAGACGGCCGACGGGGTGAGGTACAGCGCGGCGGCAGCCGCCGTCACGGTGCGGTGGTCCGCCACCGCACGGAGGATGTGGAGCCGCCGCGCTTCGATCATGTGACCGATTCTCTCAGGTCACCGGCGGTTTTCAGCCCTCCAGCTCCGCCCGCGCCGCGACGAAGGCGTCCACGGCGCGGTGCACGTCGTCCGTGGAGTGCGCGGCCGACAGCTGGACGCGGATGCGGGCCTGGCCCTGCGGCACGACCGGGTAGGAGAAGCCGATCACGTACACGCCGCGCTCCAGCAGCAGTTCGGCCATGCGGCCGGCCTGCGCCGCGTCGCCGATCATGACGGGGGCGATGGCGTGGTCGCCGGGGAGGACGTCGAAGCCCTCCTCGGTCATCCGGCCGCGGAACAGGGCCGTGTTCTCGGCGAGCCGGACGCGCAGGTCGTCCGCGGACTCCAGCAGGTCGAGGACCTTCAGGGAGGCCGCCGCGATCACCGGGGCCAGCGTGTTCGAGAACAGGTACGGGCGGGAGCGCTGGCGCAGCAGGGCGACGATCTCGGCGCGCGCGGCGACGTAGCCGCCGGAGGCGCCGCCGAGAGCCTTGCCGAGGGTGCCGGTGATGATGTCGACGCGGTCCATGACGCCGTGCAGCTCGGGCGTGCCGCGGCCGCCGGGGCCGACGAAACCGACGGCGTGCGAGTCGTCGACCATGACCATCGCGTCGTAGCGGTCGGCGAGGTCGCAGATCTCGTGCAGCGGGGCGACGTAACCGTCCATGGAGAAGACGCCGTCGGTGACGATCAGCTTGCGCCGGGCGTCTCCGGCGGCCTTGAGCTGCGTCTCCAGGTCGGCCATGTCGCGGTTGGCGTAGCGGAAGCGCTTCGCCTTGCTGAGGCGGATGCCGTCGATGATGGACGCGTGGTTCAGGGCGTCCGAGATCACCGCGTCCTCGGGGCCGAGCAGCGTCTCGAAGACGCCGCCGTTGGCGTCGAAGCAGGAGGAGTAAAGGATCGTGTCCTCCTGGCCGAGGAACGCCGACAGCCGCGCCTCCAGTTCCTTGTGCACCTCCTGGGTGCCGCAGATGAAGCGCACGGAGGCCATGCCGTAGCCCCAGCGGTCCAGGGCCTCGTGGGCGGCGGCGATCACCTCGGGGTGGTCGGCGAGGCCGAGGTAGTTGTTGGCGCAGAAGTTGAGGACCTCGCCGGGGCGGCCGCCCGCGGTGACGTTCACGGTGGCGGACTGCGGGGTGCCGATGACGCGCTCGGGCTTGTGCAGTCCGGCGGCGCGGATCTCGTCGAGGGTGGCGCGCAGGTCGTCGCGTACGGAGTCGAACATCAGGAAGCTCCTAAGGTGCTTGCGGAGGAGGGGGGTCACGCCGTCCAGTCGAGGATGACCTTGCCGCCGCGGCCGCTCGCCGCGTCGGCGAACGCCGCCTCGAAGTCATGGAAGCCGTAGCGGCCGGTGATCACCGGGGCGAGGTCGAGGCCGCCCTCCAGCAGCACGGACATCGCGTACCAGGTCTCGAACATCTCACGGCCGTAGATGCCCTTGATGGTGATCATCGAGGTGACGATCCGCGCCCAGTCGACGGGGAACTCCTGCGCGGGCAGGCCGAGCATGGCGATGCGGCCGCCGTGCGTCATGTTGGCGATCATGTCGCGCAGGGCCTCGGGGCGGCCGGACATCTCCAGGCCGATGTCGAAGCCCTCGCGCAGTCCGAGCGCGCGCTGCCCGTCGGCGATGGTGGCGGAGGCGACGTTCAGCGCGAGGCTGACGCCGATCTTGCGGGCCAGTTCCAGCCGGTCCTCGCTGACGTCGGTGATCACGACGTTGCGCGCGCCGGCGTGCCGGGCCACGGCGGCGGCCATCAGACCGATGGGGCCGGCCCCGGTGATCAGGACGTCCTCACCGACGAGCGGGAAGGACAGCGCGGTGTGGACGGCGTTGCCGAACGGGTCGAAGATCGCGGCGACGTCGAGGTCCACGGGCACCCGGTGCACCCAGACGTTGCCGGCGGGCAGCGCCACGTACTCGGCGAACGCGCCGTCGCGGCCCACGCCCAGCCCGACGGTGGCCCGGCACAGGTGCCGGCGGCCCGCCTGGCAGTTGCGGCACTTGCCGCACACCAGGTGGCCCTCGCCGCTGACCCGGTCGCCCACGGAGACGTCGGTGACGTCCCGGCCGGTCTCGACGACCTCGCCGACGAACTCGTGCCCGACCACGAGCGGGGTGCTGATCGCCTGCCGGGCCCAGCCGTCCCAGGCCCTGATGTGCAGGTCCGTGCCGCAGATTCCGGTGCGCAGCACCTTGATCAGGACGTCACCGGGACCGATGACCGGCTCGGGGACGTCCGCGAGCCACAGGCCGGGCTCCGCCTTCTGCTTGACCAGCGCCTTCACCGCTACGGCTCCTGGGGGTGAGTCCCGGCTCCGGGCATGCCGAAGGAGCCCCTGGACCGGGAGACAAGTGGGATCGCACAGCAATCTGCCGCACGACGGCGCACCGGTCCATCGAGGATTTCTTAAGCGCCGCCTCAGCTTTCCTTCACGCCTGCGGCGGGAGCGACCGGAGCCGCGGTGTTCCGGGCCCGGTGCCACTCACCAGGGCAGCAGCCCGCCTCCGCCCTCGAGCTGTGCGACGAGTTCGGCGGCGTGTTCCTTGATCACCGTCAGGCCCGTCCGCCCCCACGGCCGCGGCCCGACGTCGGCGACGCTCACCGTGCCGAGCACCAGGCCCGTGCCGTCGATGAGCGGTGCCCCGAGGTAGGAGCGGATGCCGAACTCGTCGACCACGGGGTTGCCGGCGAACCGGGGATAGTCGCCGACGTCCTCCAGGACCAGGGCCTTGCGGCGCACCACCACATGGGGGCAGAAGCCGTGGTCGCGGGGCAGGGCGCGGCCGAGGCGGGCACCGGTGCCGTCGCTGCGCACCACCGGCGCCACCGCCGGCACGCACAGCCCCGCGTAGAACTGCCCGTGCTCGCCGGGGAAGTTGACCATGGCGTACGGCGCCCCGGTGAGCTGGGCGAGGCGCTGGGCGAAGGCGTCGAGGGCGGGTTCGGGGCGCTCCCCCAGGCCCATCCCGCGCAGTCGGCGGGCGCGGGCGGGGGCCTCCTTGTCCTCGGGTGTGAGCAGCAGACGACCGGCCGGGCGCGGCGGGTCGTAGCTCATGGGCGTGCTCCCGGAGTGTGGGCTGGTGTCATGCAGGTTCTCCCTGATGGGTGTTGGGATGTCACATGTGGGCGCCATACCCCGTCGGGGTGGCCGGCGTGTGGGCGATCAGATGGCGCACCAGGGTCAGCAGGGTCTGGACCCCGGAGCTGGAGATCCGCGCGTCGCAGCACACCACGGGGACGTCGTCGGGCAGGTCGAGGGCACCGCGCACCTCCTCGGGGTCGTAGCGGTAGGCGCCGTCGAACTCGTTGACGGCGATGATGAATTCGAGGCCGCGCTGCTCGAAGAAGTCCACGGCCGCGAAGCACTCCTGCAGGCGGCGGGTGTCGGCGAGGATGACCGCGCCGAGCGCGCCCTCGCACAGCTCGTCCCACATGAACCAGAAGCGTTCCTGGCCGGGCGTGCCGAACAGGTACAGCACGTGTTCCGCGTCGAGCGTGATGCGGCCGAAGTCCATGGCCACGGTCGTCTCGACCTTGTTCTCGATGCCGTCGAGGTTGTCGGTCGCGGCGCTGACGGTGGTGAGCAGCTCCTCCGTGCTGAGCGGCGCGATCTCGCTGACCGCGCCGACGAAGGTCGTCTTGCCCACCCCGAACCCGCCCGCCACCAGGATCTTCAGCGCGGTCGGGAACGGGTCGGCGCCGCGTTCGGCGCGGTCGGCGTAGTCAGAGCTGTCGTCGTAGTCCATCGAGCACTGCCTCCAGAAGAGCCCGGTCCGTCGGGTTGTGGTGGAACGCGGGGGGCTTGGTCGTCAACGCCCCGCAGTCGACGAGGTCCGCCAGCAGCACCTTGGTGACGGCCACCGGCAGTTTCAGATGGGCGGCGACCTCGGCCACCGCGACGGGCACGCGGCACCGTTCGAGCGCCTGCGCGTGTTCGGGGCCGAGATAGCCGAGGGGGGTCGCCCCGGTGGCCATCACCTGCGACATGAGGTCCAGCGCGACGGTGGGACGGGTGCGGCCGTTGCTGATCGTGAACGGCCGCACCAGCCGCCCGGCCGCGTCGTCGAGCCAGGGCCCGTCGCCGGCCGCCGTCACGCTCAAGCCCTCATCGCCGGGGATTCGACGGACTGCTGGCGGGGTGCGGTCACCAGGTACGGCCGGACGCTCTTGACCAGCATCGCCATCTCGTAGCCGAGCACGGCGGCGTCGGCCTCGCGGCCGGCGAGCACGGCCAGGCAGGTGCCGGACCCGGCGGTGGTGACGAACAGCAGCGTCGAGTCGAGTTCGACGACGACCTGCCGCACGTCGCCGCCGTCGCCGAAGCGGACTCCGGCGCTGCGGCCGAGGGAGTACAGGCCGGAGGCCAGGGCGGCCATGTGGTCGGCGCTGTCCGGGTCGAGGCCGTGCACGGATTTCACGAGCCCGTCGCAGGACAGCAGCACCGCGGCACTGGTGTGCGGTACGCGCTGCACGAGGCCGCTCATCAGCCAGTCGAGATCGGAAACGTGGGCGGTCGGCGCATCGCTCGCCATGGTGGATCGACTCCTTGGGGTACGAAGGTCTGCGGGAGCGCTGGGGGTGGGGGTAGAAACGGGGATGGTCATCCGGCGGGTGCGCTCCCGTCGTGCCGGGTGGTGGTGCGGTCGGGGCGGGACGCGTCCCGGTGGGCCGGCCGCAGGGGGAACGGGTCCCTGGGGGCGGCTTCTGCGGACGCCGGGTCTGCGGGGACCGGCTGTGTGGGCACCGGCTCTGCGTGCGGCTGCTCCATGTGCATCATCGGCCCCACGTGCCAGGAGGCCGTGGGCGCGGTGTCCATGTGCACGGAATCCGTGTGCAGGGAATCCGTGTGCACGGAGTCCATGTGGGCGGCGTCCATGTGGGCGGCGTCGGGTGCGGTCACCGTGGGGTCTCGCTCCACGGGTGCCGTGTCCCCGGTCGCGGCCTCCATGTGCTGCCGGGCCTCGGCGAGGCTGATGCCGCGCTGGAAGGCCGCCATCAAGCCGGGGTCGTGGCCGACGAGAACCTCGGGGTCCTGGCGTGGCACCGGGCCGTCGCGCAGTTGGGGCGCGATGTGCTCCTGGGCGCGGCGGCGAGGCAGTTGGGGCTTGCCCATGGTGCCGCGCACGGCGCCGTTGCGGGGAGTGGGCATCGCGGTGACGTTCTCCGCGAGAATGCGCCGTTCCTCGTCGCTGATGCCGGGCCGGGCCTCGGCGGGCGTGGGCCGCTCACGGTGGGCCCCGCGCACGGGCAGCGGCGCGGGCCGGCCGGTCTCCCGGCCCCCTTCCGTGCCGGGTTCGGGCGCGTGGTGCCTGCCGCGCGGTGCCCCGTGGGCCCCGTTCGGGGCCGGGGGCCGCGCGCCGGACGAGGGCCTGCTCGAGGACCGTGCCCCGGGTGCGGCGCCGGGTACGGCCCCGGTGCCGGACTCGGCGCCCGACCGGCCGCCGGTCTCCGGAGCGAACCCGGAAGCCGACGAGGCGGCGGACGGGAGTCCGGGGGCCGACGAGGCGGCGGACGGAAGCCCGGAAGCCGACGAAGGAGCGACCGGAAAACCGGGCACCGCACCCCCAGCCGCACCTCCACCAGCACCAGCACCAGCACCAGCACCAGCACCAGCACCAGCAGTCTGCGCGCCGGACGCGCCCGCGCCACCGGCCGGAGACGCCCCGGCCTCCGCCCCCAGCAGCGCCTGCGGCACGACGAGCACCGCCTGCACTCCGCCGTAGATGTTGCTCTGCAGGCGGACGGTGATGCCGTGCCGCCGGGCCAGCTGCGAGACGACGAACAGGCCGATACGGCCGTCCGCGAGGAGCCGCGCGACGTTCACCTGGTCGGGATCGGCGAGCAGCGCGTTCATCCGCGTCTGCTCCTCCAGCGGCATGCCGAGCCCGCGGTCCTCGACCTCGACGGCGAGCCCGGAGGTGACGAGGTTGGCGCGGAGCAGCACTTGGGTGTGCGGGGCGGAGAACACCGTGGCGTTCTCGACGAGTTCGGCCAGCAGGTGGATGACGTCGGCGACGGCGTGACCGCGCAGGGTTCCGTCGATCGGCGGGACCAGTTTGACCCGCGAGTACTGCTCGACCTCGGCGATGGCCGAGCGCAGCACCTCGGTCATGGAGACGGGGTTGCTCCACTGGCGGCGGGAGACGGCGCCCCCCAGCACGGCGAGGTTCTCGGCGTGGCGGCGGATGCGCGTGGCCAGGTGGTCGACGTGGAAGAGCCCCTTGAGCAGATCGGGGTCCTCCATCTCGTTCTCCAGCTCGTCGAGGATGGAGATCTCGCGGTGCACCAGCGATTGCAGGCGCCGGGCGAGGTTGACGAACACCTCGAGCTTCTGTTCGCTGCCCGCCTGACTGGAGAGCTGCGAGGCCTGGACGACGGCGGTGACGGCACCGTCGTGCGCCCGGGCCAGGTCGCCCGCGAGGAGGTCGAAGTCGTCGGCGTCCTGGTCGGTGGTGGCGCGCCGGCTGTGGGGGGTGTGCTGCGGGGGCCCGTCGCCCCGGCGCAGCGTCTCGACCAGGGTGCGCAGGTCGGCCTCGCGGCGTGCGGTGGCGCGGCGCAGCGCGCCGACGCGGTCGTGCACGGAGCGGGCGGCGCGGCCCGCGGCCACCGCGGCGACGGCGATGCCCACCAGGGTGACGAAGACGGCTCCGCCGAGCACGGCCCACAGGGTCGGTCCGGGCCGCGCTCCGGTGGAGCGGACCGTGAAGAGGACGGCGGCGCAGCCGCTCAGGGCGACGGCGACCGGCGGCAGGACGGCGAGACGCAGCAGCTGGGGCCGTATGTGGGTCTCGGGCAGCGCGGGGGCGGTGCGGGCGGTGGGCCGCCCGTGCCGCGCGCCCTCACGGCGGTCCGCTCGTGCGGCCGGGGCGCGGAGATGAGACATCGGTGTCCTCGTACGGGTCCGTCGGGCCTGGGTGCCAGGGGGGCTTGCGGGGGTGCGTCCGGGCTCCCGCGGCCGTTTGCGCGCGCCCCGGTCCAGCCGCCCGGACCCTCCGAGCGCCATCCGCCCGGAAGTGCCCGGCGTCGATCGCCCGGAGTCCCCTCGCGTCCCCCGCCCGGAGTCCGCTCCCGTCGATCGCCCGGAGTCCGCTCCCGTCGACCGTCCGGAGTCCGCTCGCGCCGACCGCCCGGACCGCCCACGCGACCGCCCGGAGTCCTCAGGCGGTCGCCCCGAGTCCCCGCGCTGCCGCCCGGACTCCCCGCGCGGCAGCCCTGCGCTGCCCCGGCCCGGTTCGGCCCGCTGCCGGGAGGCGGGCGCCGGGGCGGTGCCCGGGCCGGCGTCGGTGGCGCGCGGGCAGCGGGGATCGCCCTCGCGTCGGCTCCCTCGTCCGCCTTGCGCCTGCACGTGCCGGCCCCCGCTCCCTGATCCGCCCTGCTTCCGACGGCCACTGACAGTAGTCGCCAGCGCATCATGTGCGGTGGGCAGTTGACAAACTCATACGCTGAGCGTCCCGCTCTGGTATGAGGTCTCGTACGACAGACCGATAACCCCGCCACTGAACCCGTCGAGTACAGCAAGAGTTCGATCAGACCTGGTCAGCAGCGGTCACACGCAGACGGCGAGGGCCGGGGAGCGTATCGCTCCCCGGCCCTCGCCGTCGTCTCGCGTGCGTCCCGGATCAGCCCGCCGGGAGCGCCTCGGAGCCTTCGGCGCCCTTGGCCGCATCCCGACGGACGTCACTGAGCGTATCGGCCTGGGCCACGGCTGCCGCGTCCGACGCGGACCTGATCGCCGCGTCGGTGACGGCCTGCCCGGCGGCGACGGTGCCGCCGGCCGGTGCGCGCGCCACCCCACGCCACCACGGCTCGGACGGAACGGTCCCGGCCGTCGGCTCGAAGGGCTCGCCCGGGCGGGGCAGGGCGATCCGGGCGCCCACCGCGGCGGCGGCCGAGCGTGTCCCCTCGCCCGGCTCCGCCCAGGGGTGCGTCGCCAGGTTGAAGGTGGCCCAGTGGATCGGCAGCATCGGGCCGCCCTCCGGCCCGCCCTGGAGGTCGAGATGGGCGCGCATGCCCTCCTCGGGGGTCATGTGGATGTCGGGCCAGAAGTCGGAGTAGGCGCCGATCTGGATCATCGTGGCGTCGAACGGCCCGTGCTTTGCGCCGATCTCCTTGAAGCCCTCGAAGTAGCCGGTGTCCCCGCTGTGGTAGATCCGGTGCCCACCGCCGGCGACCACCCAGGAGGCCCACAGGGTGTGCTGGGTGTTGCGCAGTCCCCGGCCGCAGAAGTGCCGGGCCGGGGTGGCGGTGAGGGTGAGGCCGGCGACCTCGGTCGACTCGTGCCAGTCCAGTTCGCGCAGCCGGTCGGCGGGGACGCCCCAGCGCTCCAGATGCGCCCCGACGCCGAGCGGCACGGCGAACAGCGTGTCCGTGCCGGCCAGGGCCTTGATGCTGGGCATGTCCAGGTGGTCGTAGTGGTCGTGCGAGATGACGACGACGTCGACCGGGCCGAGGGCGGCCAGCGACAGGGGTACCGGGTGCAGGCGCTTGGGACCGGCGAAGGGGAACGGGGAGCAGCGCTCCCCCCACACCGGGTCGAACAGCACGCGCCGGCCGTCGATCTCCGCGAGCACACTGGAGTGCCCCATCCAGGTCAGCCTGAGGCCGGTGGCGGGGGGCCGGGAGATGTCGGCGAGGGTGGTGGAGTGCACCGGCACCGGGCCCCGCGGGGCGCGGCGGGGCCGGGTGTCCTTGTCGAAGAAGACCTTCGCGAAGTCCAGGGTCGAGCCCGAGGGCCGGGTCCGCGCGGGACCTCCGGGGTTCTGAAAGACCCCGTCCTTGAAGTGGGGCGATCTGCGGATGCGCGCCATGCGCTCACCGCGCGGGTCCGCGCCGAACGCTTCGGGCCGCAGGGTGCGGAGCCCGGAGCTCAGGGGACGGAAACCGGCCACGGTACCTCCAGGTGGAGTCGGTCAGGCTTTCCATTATGGTCGGCCCCTCCGGCACCACCGGGGCTCAGGGGTCCCTCCGGGCGCGATACTGACCGCTGATTCAGTAACCCCGCGAAGGAGATCGCCATGGCGGCCGGCCCCCTGCTGTCCCTCACCTGGACCGACCACGTCACCGGCCGGCAGGGCTTCCTGGTCGTCGACCGGCTGGTGCGCGGCGTCGCCAGCGGCGGACTGCGGATGCGCCCGGGCTGCACCATGGACGAGGTCGCCGGCCTGGCCCGCGGCATGACCGTGAAGGAGGCCCTGCACTACGACCCGGCGAGCCGCTATGTGCCGCTCGGCGGCGCCAAGGGCGGTATCGACTGCGACCCGCGCGACCCCGGGGCGTACCCGCTGCTGGTGCGCTACCTGCGTGCGATGCGGCCCTACGTCGAGCACATGTGGACGACGGGAGAGGACCTCGGGCTCTCCCAGGACACGGTGGACCGGGCCGTGGCGGAGGCGGGGCTGGTCTCCTCCATCCAGGCGGTGTATCCGCTGCTGGACGACGAGGCCGGGGCACGCCGACGGCTGGCGGACGCGTTCGCGGTCGAGGTGGACGGCATCGGGCTCGGCGAACTGGCCGGCGGCTGCGGCGTCGCCGAGGCCGCCCTCACGGCGCTGGACCGGGCCGGTGTGCCGCACGCGGGGACCCGGGTCGCCCTGCAGGGGCTGGGCACCATGGGCGGCGCCACCGCACGTTTCCTGGCGCGGGCGGGGCTCAGGATCGTGGCGGTCGCCGACGTCAAGGGCACGATCGCCCACCCGGCCGGGCTCGACGTGGAGGCGCTGCTCGCCGCGCGGGACGCCCACGGCACGGTGGACCGCGCCGCGTTGCGGCCGGGCGACCTGGAACTGCCCGGCGACGCCTGGCTGTCGGCCGACGCGGAGGTGCTGGTGCCGGCGGCGGTGTCGTACGCCGTCGACGCCGAGAACCAGCGGCACGTCAAGGCCCGCTGGATCGTCGAGGCGGCCAACATGCCGGTACGGCCGGAGGCGGAGTCGCTGCTGGCCGGGCGCGGGGTGACCGTGCTGCCGGACGTGGTGGTCAACTCCGGGACCAACGCCTGGTGGTGGTGGACCCTGTTCGGGGACATCGGCGCCGACGCCGAGGAGGCGTTCGCCCACACGCGCCGCTCGATGCGGGCCCTGGTCGAGCGGATGCTGACCCGCGCGCGGGCCGAGGGGACGACACCTCGCGCGGCGGCCCACGCGATCGCCGCGGACCGGCTGCCGGTGATCGCGCGGCGGTACGGCTGCTACCGCTGAGGCAGGCCGGATCCGCACGTCGGGGGGACGGCACGCGTGGGTAGGGTGACGGCGTGACGAGAGTCCGGTTGAGCGTGGCGGAACGGCGTGGGGAACTGCTGCGCGCCGCCGTGGAGCAGATCGAGGCCCGGGGCGTGGCCGCGGTCAGGATCGCCGACGTGGCCTCCGCGCTCGGCGTGAGCAACGCGCTGGTGCTCTACCACTTCGCGTCCAAGGAGCAGTTGGTGGCGGCGGCGTTCCGGCACGCGGCCGAGGCCGACCTGGCGCAGCTGCGCAAGCTGCTGGGCCGCCGCACGTCGGCGCTGCGGCGGCTGCGCTCGGCCGTCCGCTGGTACGCCCCGACCGGCCAGGCCAAGGGCTGGCGCCTGTGGATCGAGGGCTGGGCGGCGGCCCTGCGCGAACCGGCGCTGCGCGAGGTCACGCAGGACCTCGACCGCCAGTGGAAGGCCGCCCTCGCGGAGGTCATCGCGGAGGGTGTGGCGGCGGGCGAGTTCCACTGCCCCGACCCGCGGGCCACGGCCCTCCGCCTCACCGCCTTCCTCGACGGTCTGGCCGTCCAGCTGACGTCCTATCCCGGCGCGATGCCGAGGACATGGGCCCAGCAGTGGACGGAGGAGGCCCTGGCCCGCGAACTCCGCCTGGAATCCGCCCCGTCGGGCGACCCGGCGTAGCCGCCGGGGACGGCCGGGCCACCCCGGCGACACGACGGCCCGCAGCCGGGCCACGCCATGAAGTGGACGCAGCACCCGCACCCCCGGCGCGCCCCCGACCCCGACTCGAGGCACGACCCACCCGCGCCCCCGCCACCGCCCCGACCCGGACTCGGCGCACGGCCCCGACCCGCACCGCAGCCGTCAGGCGAGGACGCGCGCCCCCACGCGCACCCTCACGCCACCGCGGCGATCCGCATCCGGATGTCCTCCGGCGACAGCGCGCCCTTGGCCGTCACATGGTCACCGGAGGACTCCCCCCGCAACCGCCGTCCGATCCACGGCACCAGGAACTCCCGCGCCCAGTGCACGTCGTCCCGCCGCACCTCCAGCGTCCCCCGCGGCGGCAGCGGCGGCCACGGCTGCTCGGGATCGGCCGGGACGTCCAGCCCCAGCACCTGCCCCGCGCGCAGCGCCACGCGTGTGTGCCCCTCGGGCGACAGGTGCAGCCGGTCGGCGTCCCAGGCCCTGCGGTCCTGCACACTGCGCAGCGACCACAGGTCGAGCACCGGGCAGCCGTACCGGTCGGCGATGGCCCGGACGTGTCCGTTGTACGTGGCGATCTTGCCCCGCAGGTGCTTGAGCACGGGCACGCCACGCGTGTCGAACCCGGTCGTCACCATCACCGTCCCGGCCACCGCCGTGAGCCGCGCCAGCGCCCGCTCGAAGCGCTCGGCCACCTCGTCCGGGTCGGTGCCGGGCCGGATGATGTCGTTGCCGCCGGCGCAGAACGAGACGAGGTCCGGGGCCATCTCGACGGCCCGCGGAACCTGGTCCGCCACGATCTGGTCGAGGAGCTTCCCGCGCACGGCGAGGTTGGTGTACCGGAAGTCGCCTTCGGGCCGGAGGTCGGCGAGCAGGACGGCGAGCCGGTCGGCCCAGCCGACGAACGCCCCGTCGGGGCCGGGATCACCGACACCCTCGGTGAAGCTGTCCCCCACCGCCACGTACGACCCGATCACTGCTCTGCTGTCACTCTTCGAATCGTCTGCCACAGCCGCTCATGATTCACCTTCGAATGTGACCTACGCGACCGTAGAAAAGGTTGACGGGCGGTGAGATAAGCCACTCCCAAAGTGTTCGCCAATTCCGGAATAGCCGACGCGTCAGGGGTGTTGCGGGGGAACCGCCGCACCCGGAAGCCGCCGGTCCGGACGTGGCCACCGCAGTCCCGCCCGGCGCCCCCGGTCGGTGGCCCGCGCCGGGGGCGCGCACGCCGAAGGCCGGGCCCCGGGGATCGGGGACCGGCCTTCGGCGGCGTGTCAGGTGCGACGACCGAGCCGGACCCGACCCGGGCCGGGCAGCCGGTCGCGCGACGGGTCAGCCGACGGAGACGCCGTGGGAGCGCAGGAAGGCGACCGGGTCCACGTCCGAGCCGTAGCCCGGGGCGGTGCGGATCTCGAAGTGCAGGTGCGGTCCGGTGACGTTGCCGGTGGCGCCGGACAGGCCGACCTGCTGCCCGGCCGTCACGGTCTGGCCGGCCGAGACGGAGAGCTGGGACAGGTGGGCGTACTGGGCGTAGTGGCCGTCGTTCAGCTTGATGACGACCTGGTTGCCGTAGGCGCCGCCCCATCCGGCGGAGACGACCGTGCCCGCGCCGACGGCCTTGAGGGAGGTGCCGGTCGGGACGACGAAGTCGACACCGGTGTGGTAGCCGCTGGACCACATGCTGCCGGACATGCGGTACGGGGTGCCGACGGTGGCACCGTCCACCGGCGAGCTGTAGCCGGCGGCGTTGCTCTGGGCGGCCGGCGCGGCGGCCGGCTTCGCGGCGGTCCGCGTCCCGGCGGACGAGGACTTCTTCGCGGGCTTCTGCGCGGGCTTCTCCGCCTTCTCGGCCGATGCCTTGGGCGCGGACGGCGCGGACGCCCGGGGGGCGCTCGCGGCGGCCTTCTTGCCGAGGGAGAGCTTCAGGCCCGGGTGGATCAGCGACGGGTCGTCGCCGACGGCGTCCCGGTTGCCGGAGTAGAGCTTCTTCCAGCCGCCGCTGACGTTCTGGTCGTCGGCGATCTTCGCGAGATAGTCGCCGGCCTTCACCGTGTAGGTGCGCGTGCCGGTGGCCTTCTCCGCGGCCTTCTTCTCGGCGGCCGGGGCGGCCTGGACGGCCTTTTCCACAGCCGCCTGCGGAGTGGCGGCGTGGGCGCCGGCGGCCCCCATGAGGGGAAGGGCGAGAGCGGCCCCGCCGGTTCCGGCGACGGCGATGGAGCGGGTGAAACGCTGGGTCTTGGGGCGGCGGTGCTTACCCTTCGCGGGCATGACGAATTCCTCTCCGTCGCCTGCGAGGTGAGCTGTCGGGTGCGGGCTGGAGATGCCCGGCCGCGGCGGGCGCGGCTTAACCCCAAGCCCGTTCCGGGAACCGGAACAGGCGTCTTACCTGTGGGTCCCCCGCTCCTGCCGTACGTCGGGTCAGTGTGTGCGGGCTCCGGGCGGCGGCAGGATTAGGCGTCCGTCCGGATTGGTGTGGAACGTAAGCGACCAGGACGCGACGGGACAAGCTTGCGGTTGCCCGTGGAGGCGTTTTTCTTGACGCGTCGGCACATTTTCCCGTCACCGAGCGTGGATTACGGATCTCCGGCTTTCCTCAATCGCCCTGAATGGGGCCCTGATTACGTGCGCATGGCAACAACACATCGTCACGAGTATGACGATGGTCACGCACCCCGTTCTCATCTCCTTTACGACCGGGGCACGTTATGGCGAAGCGGCCGAAGCGCCTTATTCGGACAAGAATGACTACTTCCGCTTAAGGCGGACCACGGTGGCGTCCAGGTCTCCGCGCAGCACGACCCGCAGTCCGTGGTGCAGCAGGACGGCCCCTCGGTGCAGTTCGCCCGTTTCGAGGCATTCGTACGTCGCCGCCGGATCGAGGCCGCGCAGCCGGAGCGCCGGCCCGGGGTCGCCGTAGCGCTGCGCCGGGAGCCAGGCGAGGACGACGGTCTCGTCGCCGAGGACGTACTGCACGGCGCTCGGCCCGCCCTCCGGGGGCCGCAGCCGGTAGAGGTCACCGCGCTGCACCACGGGGCGGATCTCCTTGTAGCGCGCCACCCACTGACGCGCCTCGGCGAGTTCCTCCTCCGTCCACTTCGTGAGGTCGCCGCCGACCCCGAGGACCCCGGCCATGGCGCTGACGAACCGGAACCGCAGGGAACTGGCCCGGTGGTTGAGCATGGCGTTCGGACTGTCGGTGACCCAGGCGGCCATCACGCGCGCGGGGTGGATTTGGCTGAAACCGTGCTGGATGGCGAGCCGGTCGAGCGGGTCGGTGTTGTCGGAGGTCCACACCTGGTCCGTACGGCTGAGCACGCCCAGGTCGATCCGGCCTCCGCCGCCCGAGCAGGACTCGAAGGCCACGCCCGGGTGGGCGGCCCGCAGCCGGTCGAGCAGGCCGTACAGGGCGCGGACGTGGTCGACCCACAGCCGCTGCGGGTAGCGGTCACCGGGCCAGCCGGCGTCGGTGAAGCAGCGGTTGAAGTCCCACTTGACGTAGTCGATCGGGGCGCCGGCCAGGAGCCCGTCGAGCTGCCCCCACAGGTACTCCTGGACGTCCTCCCGGGCCAGATTCAGTACGAGCTGATTGCGGAACTCCGTCCGCTTTCGTCCCGGTTGGTACTGCACCCAGTCCGGGTGGGCGCGGTACAGGTCGCTGTCCGGGTTCACCATCTCCGGCTCGACCCAGATGCCGAACCGCATGCCGAGGCCGTGCACATGGTCGGCGAGCGGCTTCAGCCCGCCGGGGAAGCGCTCGGGGTTGGGCGTCCAGTCGCCGAGCCCGGCCCGGTCGCCGGTGCGCGCCCCGAACCAGCCGTCGTCGACGACGAACAGCTCGACCCCCAGGGCCGCGGCCCGCTCGGCGAGCGCCCGCTGCTGCTCCTCGGAGATGTCGAACCCGGTGGCCTCCCAGGAGTTGAACAGCACCGGCCGGTCCTGCCCGGCGTCCGGGATCACGTAGGCCCGCTGGTACGCGTGCCAGGCGCGGCTCGCCCCGCCGAAGCCGCCGCCGCTCCACAGCCCGGCGAAGACGGGGGTCGTGTACGACTCCCCCGTGCCCAGCGTCAGCAGGCCCGAGTCGTCGTGGCCGGCGCCGCCGGTGATCTGCACGCGCGCGTCGGGGAGCTGCGCCACGGAGATCCGCCAGGAGCCGGACCAGCCCAGGGCGCAGCCGTAGACCTCGCCGTGCTCCTCGGTCGCGTCGGTGTCGAGGGCGACCCAGGGCAGGTGCTGGTGGCCGGTGTGACCGCGCCGGCTGCCGATCACCTTCTCGCCGTAGGTCAGCGCGGAGCGCACCAGCCGGGACTCGGCGCCCCAGCGGCCGTGCAGCTGGGACAGCCGCCAGCTGTCGCGGTCGGGCAGGGTCCAGGTCGCGGAGTCGGCGCGCAGCACCTCGACCTCCGGCCCCTGGTTGTCCAGGGTGGCCCAGCGCTCGACGACGTCCGAGGAGGGGCGCATCCGGTAGTGCAGGGTGATGGCCAGGCCGTCGTCCCGGAAGCGCAGACGCAGCTCGCCGTCCTCGGTCTCGTACCCCTCGTGGACCCATGCGGTGCCGCGCCGCCCGGCGGTGCGCACGGACAGGGCGGGGCGGACGAAACGGGGGCCGCCCTCGACCGGGTACTCCTCGCGGCCGTCGAGCGGGGACTCGAAAGGCCAGTACTCCGGCAGGGGGCGCAGGGCGAGGGCCTCGGCGTCGGCGAGGGTGATCCGGGGGCCCCAGTGCAGATGCAGCAGTTCGTCCCGGTCGGTGACATGGAGGGCGTAGCTGCCGGCCGGGCCGGAGAGCACCCAGGTACGACCGTCTTCCGAGATGTCCAGCATCGAGACCTCACAGATTCGGACAAGCACGACCAGGGACGATCAATCAGCAACATCATCGAGGCCGGTGGGCGCATCGGGCAACGCCTGTGGACACCTCATTGCCCCTGGCAGGCATGTCGTATCGTCGAGTGGTGCCCGCCGCCGAGCCCGCGTCGGCGGCGCCGATGGGGAGGAGCCCACGTGACACAGCAGGTCCCGTCGACCGAGCCCGAGCTGGCCGGAGTGCGCAACTTCCGCGACGTGGGCGGACTGCCGACCGTGGACGGGCGGCGCGTGCGGCAGGGCGTGCTCTTCCGCAGCGGCCACCTGGCGCACGCGACCGCGGAGGACGCCGCCTTCCTGGCCACGCTGGGCCTGCACACGGTCTTCGACTTCCGCAACGCCGCCGACCAGAAGCTCGAGGGCCCGGACGTCGAGCTGCCGGGCGTGCGCAACGTGAACCTGCCGCTGAGCGACCCGGCCGACGGCGCCGAGTTCTGGCGGATGGTCCGCGACGGGGACCTGGAGCAGCTGCGCGCGATCCTCGCGGACGGCAAGGGCGCGGACCGGATGATCGCGTCCTACCGCATGATCATCAAGGACCGCACCGCGGAGCACTCCCGGGTGCTGCACGCGCTCGCCGAGGACAGCGTCCCCGCGCTGATGCACTGCGCGGCGGGCAAGGACCGCGCGGGCCTGTCCATCGCGGTGACGCTGCTCGCCCTGGGCGTCGAGCGGGACGCCATCGTCGAGGACTACCTGAAGTCGAACGCCCGGCACCGCCGCTACAAGGTGCAGCGCAGCAGCTCGCAGGCCTCGGCCTACTCCCCCGAGGTCATGGAGCTGCTCAGCCCGCTGTTCGACGCGCGCGCCGAGTACCTGACGGCCGCGTTCGACACCATCGAGGAGACCTGGGGCGGCGTCGACCCCTACCTGGAGAAGGGGCTGAAGCTCGACCCGCGGACCCGGGAGCGGCTGCGCGAGCGGCTGCTCGACTGAGGAACCGCCCGGCGGCTACTTGGCGCCCACCTCGAACAGCAGGTAGATGAACGCGGCGAAGACGTGCCCCAGGATGAGGTAGATGAACAGCCGCACCCACAGGGCGCGGGGGAACTTGTCCTCGATGTCGCTCATGGCGCGTCTCCGGGGATCGGGCCCAGGCACAGGGCGGCCGTCGGGCTCTGCAGCAGGGTGTGGACGAAGAGCAGGTCGACGCCGTCGTGGTCCTCGGCGGCGATGCGGTGCGGGGTGAGCGAGTCGAAGTGGGCGCTGTCGCCGGCCGCCAGGCGGTGCGTGGTGTCCCCGAGGCGCAGCCGCAGCCGGCCCCGCAGGACGTGCAGCCACTCCTCGCCGGGATGGACGCGCACGATGTCGCCCTGGGAGCCGTGGGGGACGTGGACCCGCAGGGCCTGCATCCCGCGGCCGGAGGCGCCGGCCTGCCAGTAGGTCCAGCCGCCCGCCGCGGTGGGTTCCATGTCGGCCGCCCGCACCACGGCGTCCCGGCCGGAGACGGTCTCGCCGAGCAGCTCGGAGACGGTCGTACCGTAGACGCGGGCGAGCGTGAGCAGCATCGGCAGCGAGGGCTGGCGCTGCCCGGTCTCCAGACGGGACAGGTGGGCGGGCGACAGTCCGGCGGCGCGGGCCGCGGCCTCCAGGGTCAGGGAGGCCTGGCGCCGCAGGGCCCGCAGCTGCGGCGCGACCGCGGGCAGCGCACCGGCCGGGCCGGCCGGCGAGCCGGCCCCGGGGGGCCGCTCGGTCTCGGAGGAGCTCATGCCTCCATTCAGCCGGACCCTTGCCTCAGCGGCAAATTTTTTGCCTCACAGGCAAAGAGGGTGGGGCGCTGCCTCACCGGTGGGCAACGGCCTGCTTGACCAGGGTCTTCCCGAAGTCCCACACCAGTCCGCCGTCGTGCGCGTCGTCCATCACGGCCGTGAAGGCGTCGACGAACCGGTCCACCTCCCGCTCGCCGATGATCAGCGGCGGAATCAGCTTGATCACCTCCAGGTGGTCGCCGGAGACCTGGGTGAGGATCCGGTGCCGTTGCAGCAGCGGCACGACCACCATCTGCGCGAACAGTCCCTTGCGCGCCGCCTGGAGCATGGTCCACCGGCTGCGCAGTTTCAGCGACTTGGGCCGGCCGAACTCGATGCCGATCATCAGGCCCCGGCCGCGGACGTCGGCGAGCATCTCGTACCGGTCCGTCAGCGCCGCGAGCCGCGACCTCAGCCGCTCCCCCGTGGCCCGGACGCCTGCGACGATCTGCTCGTTCTCCATCACCGACAGCACGGCCAGACCCGCCGCCATGGCCTGGGCGTTGGAGCCGAAGCTCGCCGAGTGGACCAGCACCCGGTCCATGGACGAGTAGACCTTCTTGAAGATCCAGTCCTTGCCGAGCGTGGCGCCGACCGGCACATAGCCGCCGGACAGGGCCTTCGCCACGCAGACCAGGTCGGGTTCCACCCCGTCCTCGTGCTGGTAGCCGTAGAAGTCGCCGGTGCGGCCGAGGCCCGTCTGCACCTCGTCGGCGATGAGCAGCGCCTTGTGCCGGTGCAGCAGTTCCTGGGCGGCGAGCAGATACCCGGGCGGGGCCTCCAGCACGCCCTTGCCCTGGATGGGCTCGACGATCAGGGCGGCGACATCGCCCTTCCTCAGCTCCCGCTCCAGCGCGTCCAGGTCGCCGAGCGGCACGGCCGTGTCGGGCAGCAGCGGGGCGAAGCCGTCCCGGAAGGCGGACTCGCCGTTGACGGAGAGGGAGCCGGTGGTCAGGCCGTGGAAGGCGTGCGCGCAGTACAGGATCCTGGGCCGGCCGGTGACGAACCGGGCGAACTTCAGCGCCCCCTCGACGGCCTCGGTGCCGCTGTTGCCGAAGAACACCCGGTCCAGGTGCGGGCTGTGCGCGAGCAGTTTCTCCGCCAGCAGGCCCGGCAGCGGCTGGCAGTCGAACCGGGTGAGGTCGGCGAGCGAGGCGTCCAGCACGTCGTGCAGCGCCTTGCGGATCACGGGGTGGTGGCGGCCGAGCCCCATCACCCCGAACCCGGCGAGCATGTCCAGGTAGTCGTTGCCGTCCGCGTCGTAGAAGTAGGCGCCCTCGGCGCGCTCGTAGACCTTGTCGAAGCCGATGGTGTGCAGCATGCGCGGGAGCTGGTGGTTGAGGTACCGGGTGTGCAGCTCGTAGCGCTCGGCCCCGCGCTCGGCCAGCAGCCGGCCGAGGTCGAACTCTGCGGCCCGCGAGGACTCCGGCGCGGATTCGGCGGTTGTCATTCCTGTGGCTCCTTGGACAGCTCTTCCTTGACGGTCAGGCTCGCGCTGATCCGTCCGGCGATCTCGACGGGTGTCAGGCCGACGTCGGCGAGCACCTCGGCGCGCTTGGCGTGCGCGAGGAACTGCTCCGGGATGCCGAACCGCCGTACCGGAACGTCGACTTCGGCGTCCCCGAGGGCCAGCGCCACGGCCGAGCCGACCCCGGCGGCCCGGCTGTTGTCCTCGACGACGGCGACCATGCCGTGCCCGGCGGCGAGTGCGGGCAGCGCCGGGTCGACGGGTTTGACCCAGCGGGGGTCGACGACGGTGCAGCCGATGCCGCGTGCTTCGAGCAGCTCGGCGGCCTGGAGGCAGACGGACGCCATCACGCCCACGGCCACCAGCAGCACCCGCGGCTCGGGAGCCCGGTGCAGCACGTCCAGTCCGCCCACGCGGTCGACGGCGGGGATCTCCGGCCCCACCGACTCCTTCGGGAAGCGCACCAGGGTCGGCGCGTCGTCGACGGCGACCGCCTCGCGCAGCTGGGCGCGCAGCTGCGCGGCGTCGCGCGGGGCGGCGATGCGCAGGCCGGGGACCACCTGCAGCACCGACAGGTCCCACATGCCGTTGTGGGAGGCCCCGTCGACGCCGGTGACGCCGGCCCGGTCCAGGACGAAGGTCACCCCGCAGCGGTGCAGGGCCACGTCCATCAGGAGCTGGTCGAAGGCGCGGTTGAGGAAGGTGGCGTAGACGGCGACGACCGGGTGCAGGCCGCCGGTCGCCAGTCCGGCGGCGGAGACGGCCGCGTGCTGCTCGGCGATCCCGACGTCCCACACCCGGTCGGGGAACCGCTCGGCGAACCGGCCGAGACCCACCGGGTGCAGCATGGCGGCGGTTATGGCCACGACGTCCGCGCGTTCCTCCCCGATCCGGACCATCTCGTCGCCGAACACGGACGTCCAGGACGGGCCGCCGGCGGGCGCGAGGGGCGCGCAGGTCAGCGGGTCCATCACTCCGACGGTGTGGAAGTGGTCCTCCTCGTGGGCGAGGGCGGGTTCGTAGCCGCGGCCCTTCTCGGTGAGGCAGTGCACGAGGACCGGCCCGTGGAAGCGCTTGGCGCGCCGCAGCGCGGACTCCACGGCCCCGATGTCGTGCCCGTCGATCGGGCCGACGTACTTCAGGCCCAGGTCCTCGAAGAGGCCCTGCGGGGCGAACGCGTCCTTGAAGCCCTTCTTGGCGCCGTGCAGGGCCTCGTAGAGGGGGGTGCCGACCAGCGGGGTGGCCTGGAGCACGTCCTTGCCCCAGGCGAGGACCCGTTCGTAGCCGTCGGTGGTGCGCAGCGTGGCGAGGTGGTCGGCGAGGCCGCCGATGGTCGGCGCGTAGGAGCGTTCGTTGTCGTTGACGACGATGATCAGCGGACGGTCCTTGGCGGCCGCGATGTTGTTCAGGGCCTCCCAGGCCATGCCGCCGGTGAGGGCGCCGTCGCCGATGACCGCGACGACGTGGCCCTTCTCCCCGAGCACCTGGCGGGCCTTGGCGAGCCCGTCGGCCCAGCCGAGCGCCGTGGAGGCGTGGCTGTTCTCGATGACGTCGTGCTCGGACTCCTCGCGCGAGGGGTAGCCGGACAGGCCGCCCTTGCCGCGCAGTTTGGAGAAGTCCTGGCGCCCGGTCAGCAGTTTGTGGACGTAGCTCTGGTGGCCGGTGTCCCACAGGATGCGGTCGGCCGGTGACTCGAAGACCCGGTGCAGGGCGACGGTCAGTTCGACCACGCCCAGGTTGGGCCCCAGATGGCCGCCGGTTCTGGCGACCGCGTGGACCAGGAACTCCCTGATCTCGCCGGACAGTTCCCCCAGTTCGGCCTCGGACAGCGCCTTCAGGTCGCGTGGTCCCCGGATGCTCTCCAGAATCGTCACGCTCGGGCCCCCTTCGGATTCCGTGCTGCTCAGCTCACGGTGACGGCCGGCTCCCCCGGCCCCACGCCGTCCTGCTCCATGCGCGCGGCGAGTTTCGTCGCCTCGTCGATCAGCGTCTCGACGATCCTCGACTCGGGGACGGTCGTGACGACCTCGCCCTTGACGAAGATCTGCCCCTTGCCGTTGCCGGAGGCCACCCCCAGATCGGCTTCCCGCGCCTCGCCGGGCCCGTTGACCACGCAGCCCATGACGGCGACGCGCAGGGGCACCTCCATGCCCTCCAGGCCGGCCGTCACCTGCTCGGCCAGCTTGTACACGTCGACCTGGGCCCGGCCGCAGGAGGGGCAGGAGACGATCTCCAGCCGGCGTTCCCTCAGTCCCAGCGACTGCAGGATCTGGATGCCGACCTTGACCTCCTCGACCGGCGGGGCCGACAGCGACACCCGGATGGTGTCGCCGATGCCCCGCGACAGCAGCGCCCCGAACGCCACCGCCGACTTGACCGTGCCCTGGAACGCCGGTCCGGCCTCGGTCACGCCGAGGTGCAGCGGGTAGTCGCACTGCTCGGCGAGCTGCCGGTAGGCCTCGATCATCACGACCGGGTCGTTGTGCTTGACGGAGATCTTGAGGTCGCGGAAGTCGTGCTCCTCGAACAGGGACGCCTCCCACAGCGCGCTCTCCACGAGCGCCTCCGGGGTGGCCCTGCCGTGCTTCCGCAGCAGGCGGCGGTCCAGCGATCCGGCGTTGACGCCGATCCTGATCGGGGTGCCGTGGTCCTTGGCCGCCCGGGCGATCTCCTTGACCCGGTCGTCGAACTGCTTGATGTTGCCGGGGTTGACGCGCACGGCCGCGCAGCCCGCCTCGATGGCCGCGAAGACGTACTTGGGCTGGAAGTGGATGTCGGCGATCACCGGGATCTGCGACTTGCGGGCGATGGTCGCCAGCGCGTCCGCGTCGTCCTGCGTGGGGCAGGCGACGCGGACGATCTGGCAGCCGGACGCGGTGAGTTCGGCGATCTGCTGCAGCGTGGCGCCGACGTCCGAGGTGCGTGTCGTCGTCATGGACTGCACCGACACCGGGGCCCCGCCCCCGACCGGCACCGGACCCACCTGGATCCGCCGCGAGAGGCGCCGCTGGGCGACCGGCCGGAGGGGCACCTCGGGGACGCCCAGCTCGATGGCGGTCACGACATCACTCCCGGTTCCCGGAGACCGTCTCGCGCATCGCGCGCAGGGACTCCTTCAGCGACCCCATCGTGGCGAGCACGGCGGTCGGCTCGTAGCCGCAGTGCGCCATGCAGTTGGCGCAGCGCGGGTCCTTGCCGCGGCCGTACTTGTCCCAGTCGGTCTCCTCCACCAGCTCCCGGTACGTCGGCACGTACCCGTCGCTCATCAGGTAGCAGGGGCGCTGCCAGCCGAAGAGCGAGTAGTTCGGGATCGCCCACGCCGTGCACGGGAAGTCGACCTTGCCCTCCAGGAAGTCCAGGAAGAGCGGGGAGTGGTTGAGCCGCCAGCGCCGCCGGTTGCCGCCCGCGAAGGCCTTCTTGAACAGCTCGCGGGTCTGCTCCACGCCGAGGAAGTGCTCCTGGTCGGGGGCCTTCTCGTAGGCGTAGGCGGGCGAGATCATCATCTCGTCGACCTCGAGGTCGTCGTTGAGGAAGTTCAGCACCTCGATGATGGTCTGCGGGGTGTCGGTGTTGAAGAAGGTCGAGTTGGTGGTGACCCGGAAGCCGCGCCGCTTGGCCTCCTTGATCGCCTCCACCGCCTCGTCGAACACGCCCTCCTTGGCGACCGACTCGTCGTGCCGCTCGCGCAGCCCGTCGATGTGCACGGCGAAGGCGAAGTAGGGCGACGGCGTGAACTTGTCCATCTTCTTGCGCAGCAGCATGGCGTTGGTGCAGAGGAAGACGTATTTGCGCCTGGCCACGAGCTGGCGCACGATCTCGTCGATCTGCGGGTGCATCAGCGGCTCGCCGCCGGCGATGGACACCATCGGGGCACCGGACTCCATGACCGCCCCCACGGCCTGGGCGACCGGCATCCGCTGCTTGAGGACCCCGGCCGGATGCTGGATCTTGCCGCACCCCTCGCACTTGAGGTTGCAGGCGAACAGCGGCTCCAACTCGACGATCAGGGGGAACTTGTCCCGCCGCCGGAGCTTCTGTTCGGCCAAGTACGTAGCGACCTTGATGGACTGTCGGAGCGGCATGGCCATCTGGCTCACCTCCTGGGGAGCAGCAAGGAACGGTGCCATTCGAAGAAAGCGGGAAGGACCGAGCGAAGAACACGGAAAGCTGATATTCCACCGCGCACCGTGCCGATCCGGACGAGTTCATGTTCAGGAGCGTCCACGACCACCCGGACGGCCGCAACCGGGCGCTCGCCCGCGCGCACGGCGCTCAGGAGCGTGGCCGCCGACTCCATGTCGACGGCGATCGCGCCGGTCGCGAGGAGGGCGGACCGCTCGGGGCCGCGCACGACGTGATCGGAGCCGGTCAGCGGCCCGGTGTGCACGGTCCGCCCGGGCACCGCCCGGCCCAGCTCCTCGACCAGCAGCTCCGTCCCGGTGCAGGGGGTCGTGGAGCGGGGGTCGCGGGTCTCCTCGGCGACGACCAGGTCCCCGGGGTGCATGCCGGGCGCGAGCCCGGCGCAGAAGCCGGTGGCCAGCACGGGGGCGTCGCGCAGGGCCGGGTCGGCCAGCACCCGGGTCACGGCCCGCTCGGCCGCCGCCGGGCCCATGCCCGTGCGCAGGACGGTGACCGGTCCGCCGGCGCCGCTCCGCCCGCCCGCGCGCAGGGCGAACTGCTCGATGCCGAGCGCGCAGGCGATCAGCAGCGGGTGAGGGGCGGGCCGCGTGCCCATCAGCCCCCCTTGACGCGGTCGGCGAAGGGCTCCCCGTGGAGGTACCGGCCGAGCGCCGTGAGCGGGAACACCTGGCGGTAGAGGTGGTAGTTGATCGAGAAGTCCCAGGGGAAGCCGGTGCCGGTGAAGAAGGGCTCGTCCCAGGAGCCGTCCTCGCGCTGGGTGGCGGCGAGCCACTCGACGCCGCGTTCGACGGTCTTGGAGTGCCGCTCGCCCGCCGCGAGCAGCGCCATCAGCGCCCAGGCCGTCTGGGAGGCGGTCGAGGCGCCCCGGCCGCTCCACTCGGCGGCGTGCTTGTAGGAACGCAGGTCCTCGCCCCAGCCGCCGTCGTCGTTCTGGACGCACTCCAGCCAGGCCACCGCCCGCCGGATCGCCGGGTGCGCGGCGGGGATGCCGGCGGCGACCAGGGCGGGGACGACCGAGCCGGTGCCGTAGACGTAGTTGACGCCCCAGCGTCCGAACCACGAGCCGTCGGGCTCCTGTTCGGCCAGCAGCCACTCGATGCCGCGCCGGGTGCGCGGGTCGTGCGCGAGGCCCTCGACGGCGAGCATCTCCACGACGTGCGCGGTGACGTCGGCGGAGGGCGGGTCGATGACCTCGCCGAAGTCGCAGAACGGCAGCCGGTTGGGGAAGGGGCTGGTGTTGTCGACGTCGAAGGCGGCCCACGCGCCGTTCCTCGACTGCATGCCGAGCGTCCAGCGCACGCCGCGCCCGATGGCCCGGTCGACCCGCTCCGGGTCGTGGTGGGCGATCCGGCGCAGCGCGAGGATCACTTCGGCGGTGTCGTCGATGTCCGGGTAGTTGTCGTTGTGGAACTCGAACGCCCAGCCGCCGGGCGGGAGTCCGGGCCGCCGGACCGACCAGTCGCCGGGCCGGACGATCTCCTCGCCCAGCATCCAGTCCGCCGCCTTCACCAACTGCGGGTGGTCGGCGGGCAGTCCGGCGTCGGCCAGCGCGATCGCGGCGAGGCAGGTGTCCCATACCGGCGACTGGCAGGCCTCGATCATGCGGGCCCCGTCCTCGCGCCACACGGCGAACCGGTCGAGCGACGCGAGCCCTTCGCGCATCACCGGGTGCTGGAGGTCGTAGCCGAGCAGGTGCAGGGCGATGATCGAGTAGACGGCCGGGGGCTGGATGCCGCCCCAGCAGCCGTCGTTCTCCTGCCGTTCGATGATCCAGCGGGCGGCGCTGTTCATGGCGGCCCTGCGGAGCCCGCGCGGGGCGATCTTCCGCAGGGCGTGCAGGGCCTTGTCCATGCGCTGGAAGGCGCCGTCCCAACTGAGCGGCGGGGCCAGGGGCCTGGCCGGGTTCGGGTGGTCCGGGTCGGTGTGCAGCTCGTCCAGCGGGAAGGGCGCGGGGCGGACGGGGCGCTTGGCGGAGACGACCGTCAGCGGGACGATGGTCTGGCGGGCCCAGCAGCCGAAGTCGTAGATGTTGAGCGGCACCCACTTCGGGAAGAAGATCAGCTCCGGCGGGAGTTCGGGCAGGTCCTCCCACTTCCACCAGCCGAACAGGGCCAGCCAGATGCGGGTGAAGACCCGGGCGGCGGCGATGCCGCCCTGTGCGCGGATCCACTCGGCGGCCTTCGCCATGTGCGGGGCGCCGGGGTCGTCCCCGGCCAGCCGGAGGGCGACGTAGGCCTCGATGGTGGTGGAGAGTTCGCCGGGGCCGCCGTGGAACGTGGCCCAGGTGCCGTCCTCGCGCTGCTCGCCGCGGATGAAGAGCGCGGCGGCCTGCGTGGTGCCGTCGTCGCGGATGCCGAGGAACTGACGGAGCAGCAGGTCCTCGGCGTCCATCGTGACGTTGGTCTCGAGGTCGCCCTTCCACCAGCCCTCGGTGTCCTGGAGGGAGAGCAGGAAGTCGGTGGCGCGCCGGACGGCGCGGGCGGCGGTTTCGGATACCCCGGCCGCCCCGGGGGTCTCGGTGTCGCTGGCCGCGGCGGCGCGGGGCGGCGAAGTGGCCCCGGTGCTTCCGTCGGTCGTCGCTGTCATGGCTTCCCCTTCGTGCAGTGGTGCAAGGTGTGCAGCTGCTGTGGGTCCGCCGTCGGCCGGTGCTCCGTGCTGGCTCGGGGCACCGGCCGGCGACTACGCGAGGGTTATTCGGCCGATAGTGATCATCTCTTCCGTACGACGACGAAGTCCGCGAGTGCCGTGAACTGTGCCCGCACCCGGTCGGGCATGTCCACGGTGTCGAGGGCCTCGATGGCGATGGTGTGCTGACGGCGTGCCTCGTCGGCGGTCCATTCGCGGCCGCCGGCCTCCTCGATGAGGGCGGCGCGGGCCGCGAACTCCTCCTCGGAGAAGTTCTCGACGTCGCTGGCCTTGGCGTCGGCGGCGAGGATCTCGCCGAGCCGCTCCGAGGCGGGGCCGCCGGCCGCGAGCGCGGCGACGACCGGCAGGGACTTCTTGCGCTGGCGCAGGTCGCTCCAGGTCTGCTTGCCGGTGGAGACCGGATCGCCCCAGATGCCGAGCAGGTCGTCGACGGCCTGGAAGGCGAGGCCCAGGTGGTAGCCGTACTTCTCCAGCGTGTCGGCGGTGCGGTCGTCGGCGCCGCCGAGGACGGCCCCGATGGAGCTGGCGCAGGCGAGCAGGGCGCCGGTCTTGTTGCCCTCCATCTCCAGGCATTCCTCGACGCTGACGCGGTCGCGGTGCTCGTAGGAGATGTCCTGCGCCTGGCCGTCGATCAGGGCGCGGGTGGCGGTGGTCAGGCGGCGGGTGGCGCGGCCGGCCTCGACGGTGCCGAGTTCGAGGAGCACCTCGTTGGCGAGGGCGAACAGGGCGTCACCGACCAGGATGGCCTGGGCGGGGCCGTGCACCTTCCACACCGTGTCGCGGTGGCGGCGCTGCTCGTCGCCGTCCATGAGGTCGTCGTGGAGGAGGGAGAAGTTGTGGACGAGCTCCACGGCGACGGCGCCCGGGACGCCGGTCTCGGGCGCGGCGGACACGACCTCGGCGGACAGCACCGCGAGGGCGGGGCGCACGGCCTTGCCGCCGTCGCCCTCGGCGGGCCTGCCCTGGGCGTCGATCCAGCCGAAGTGGTAGGCGGCGACCGTGTCCATGGGAGGCGCCAGACGGTCGACGGCCGCCCGCAGCACCGGAGTGGCCAGGGTCCGGCCGCGCTCCAGCAGCGCGGTCACGTCCACCGCCTCGGCAGTCCTCGAGGCCGGGGGCACAGTGGGCACAGTCTCTCCTCTTGTTGCGGTACCGGGGGTGCGGGGGCCGCCGTCCGCCGCGCCGGCCTGGGCCGGCATCACGCCGCCTCCTCGACGTCGAAGAGGTGACGGGGGCGGGGCCGGCCCAGGGCGCCCAGCACGGCGTCCGCCGCGCTCACACCACTGCGGACCGCACTCTCCATGGTCGCGGGCCACCCGGTGGCGGTCCACGCTCCGGCCAGGCACAGGCCGGTTGCCTTGGTGCGGGCGCCGGGCCTGAGGCGCCCGACGCCGGGGGTGGGAGCGAACGTCGCGGTGCGCTCCCGGGTGACGAAGAAGTCCTGCACCCCGGCGCCCCGGGTCAGCGGCAGCAGCCGCTCCAGCTCGGGCAGATAGCGCTCGCGCAGGACGGCGACGGGTGCGTCGATCTCGTCCTGGGCCGCGGACTGGGACAGGGCCAGGTACTGCCCGGAGCGCAGCCCGGACGCCTCGGTCCGGTCGAACACCCACTGGATCGGCGTGCCGAGGGCGGTGAGGAAGGGCCGGGCGAGGACCTTGCGGTCGTACACCACATGGATGTTGAGGATGGGCGCGGTGCCGATCTCCAGGAGCCGCTCGGGCGCGTCGAGGGCGCCCTCGGGCAGCAGGTCGTGTGCCTCGCGCTGCGGTACGGCGAGCACGACGGCGTCGGCGTCGAGCGTCTCGCCGGGCACCTGGACGCGCCACCCCCCGTGCGCGTCGCGGGCGACGGAGGTGACACGGGTGCGCAGCTCGGTGCGGACGCCCGCGGAGTCCAGGGCCTTGCGGGCCAGCCGGTCGTGCAGGTCGCCCAGCGGGACGCGCGCCCAGCCGATGTCGGCCGCGCCCGGGTCGGACAGCAGGCCCGTCTTGAACACCATCGCGGCGAGCCCCAGGGAGGCCTGCGCCGCGACCGCGTTGAGCGTGGCGACCCCGACCAGGTCCCACAGCGCCTCGACGGCGCGCGCGGACTGGCCGTGCGCGGCGAGCCAGCCGCCGAAGTCCTGGGTGTCCAGCGCCGGGTCGGCGAGGTCGAGCCGCTGCAGCGCGAGCGCGGCCCGGCCCACCCGGGCGCGGTCGGCGAGCGACAGGTGCGGGTAGGTGGCGAGGCTGCGGCCCAGGTGGAGGGGCACGGGCAGCGCGTCGCGGCGCAGTCTGCCGAGCCGCCGCCCGGCGGGCCGCGCGAGGTCCACGACGGGTACGTCGAGCCGGTCCTGCAGCGGGGCCAGGTCCGCCCCCTCGATGCGGCCCAGGAACCAGCGGTAGGCGGTGCAGCAGCGCAGGTACACGTGCTGGCCGTTGTCGACGGTGAGGTCGCCGCGCCGGAAGGAGAAGGCCAGGCCGCCGAGGCGGGGCCGGCCCTCCAGCAGGGTGACCCGGACGCCCGCGTCGGCGAGCGCGAGCGCCGCGGTGACGCCGGCGAGCCCGCCGCCCACCACGACGGTGTGCCGGCCCTGCGCGGCCGGTCGGCTCGACCGTGTGCCGTGCGTCATCGCGCGCCCTCCCCTGCGCGGCGGCCGTGCTGCCCGGACCGTGCACGGCCGGCCGTCGGTGTCAGGGACGCGGGCCCCGGCCGGAGGGTTGCCCGCCGCTTTCCGCCCCAGGCGGTGGGGCCGCCGCTCATGCGCGCCTCCTGACGGCCTGCCGGGTCACGTGCCGGGCGTCCAGGCCGGACAGCCCGCGCACGGCGACGTACGCCTTCTCCCGGCCGGGCAGCGAGACCCGGCCGCGCAGCACGGCCTCGGGGTCGCGCTCGATGCGGTCGAGGAGGCGGCGGTAGATGCCGGCCATGGCGGCGACGCAGGCGCCGCTGCGCCGGTCGAGCATGGGCAGCAGCCGGTAGCCCTCGGCGAAAAGAGCGCGGGCCCGCCGCACTTCGAAGTGCACGAGGCCCGCGAAGTCGGAACCCTCGGGTGGCTTCGGCCCGCTGAAGCCGGCCGAGCAGCCGAACTTCGCGAGATCGTCGGCGGGCAGATAGGTGCGGCCCCCCACGGCGTCCTCGCGGACGTCCCGCAGGATGTTGGTGAGCTGGAGCGCGAGGCCGAGCGTGTCGGCATATTCGGGCGCGCGCTCCACGCCGCGCGCCCCCGGTTCGGCGCCGAACACGCCGAGCGACAGCCGCCCGATGGCGCCCGCGACGCAGCGGCAGTACACCTTCAGGTCGTCCCAGGTCTCGTAGGTCTCGCCGCGTACGTCCATCAGGACGCCGTCGATGAGCTCGTCCAGGCCGCCCAGCGGGATCGGGAACCGTTGCGCGGCGTGCGTGAGGGCGACGGCGACCGGGTCGGTGTCGTCCTCGTCGACGCCGCCCTCGCGGATACGGGTGAGCAGCGCCCGGGTCTCCTCCAGCCGGGCGACCTTGACGTCGGCGACGAGCGCGCCGTCACCGATGTCGTCGACCCGCCGCGAGAACGCGTACAGCGCCGACATCGCCCGGCGCTGGGCCGTCGGCAGCAGCCGGATGCCGTAGGCGAAGTTACGGGCCTGCCGCCCGGTGACGGCCTCGCAGTAGCTGTAGGCGGCGAGTACCGGCGGGGACGCGTGTGGTTCCGACTCCACGGTCCGGATCACCCCTCTCCTCGCAGGGTCACGCCCACCTCACGCAGCAAGCGGACCTTGCCGGGCTTGGGCGGGCCGGGAAGTACGTCGTAGTCGGCGGCGGCGATCGCGTGCAGGGCCGCCCTTCCTCCCGCCACGAACCCGGCGAGCAGCAGCTTCAGCCTGCCGTGGACGCTACCCACCAGGGGGGCGCCCTCATCCAGCAGCTCCCGGGCCCGTCGCGCCTCGTACGCGATGAGCGCACGGACCGGGGCCCCGGCGGTGTCCGCGGCGAGATCCGCCTCCTCGACGTGGAAGCGCTTCAGGTCGGCGGCGGGCAGGTACACCCGGTCGCGGCCGAGGTCCTCGGCCACGTCCTGGAGGTGCTCGACGATCTGCAGCGCGGTGCAGATCATGTCGGAGCGGCGGATCCGCTCGGGCGTGGAGGTGCCGGTGACGGCGAGGACGAGACGGCCCACCGGGTTGGCCGAGAGCTCGCAGTAGGCGAGCAGGTCGTCGTAGGTCTCGTAGCGGCCGACCAGCTGGTCCTGGCGGTTGGCGGCGATCAGGCCGAGGAACGGCTCGGGGGTCAGGCCGCGGCGGCGGACGGTCGGCTGCAGGCGGCGCAGCAGCGGGTGACGGGGCGTCGCGTCGAAGACCCTGCGCAGGTCGGCCTCGAAGGCGTCGAGCAGGACCAGCCGGTCGCCGGCCTCCCGCGGAGGGACGCCGAGCAGCCGGGCGTCGGCGCCGCCGGGGGCGAGGTCGCCGTCGCCGATGTCGTCGACGAGGCGGGCGAAGCCGTAGACGGCCATGAGGTCGGTGCGCCAGGCCCGGGGCAGGAAGAACGGGGCCACGGGGAAGTTCTCGCCCGCGGCCTTGTCGAGGGTGCCGCGCTCCGGGTCGAGGGCGCGCGGCGTGCCGGTTCCCGTCACCGCCGGCTGCCCGGCGCGGGGACGGCACGTGCTGCGTGGAGCTGGGGAGTTTCCGTAGCCATCGCCGTCACATCTCCCGTTCTACACTGCCGACCCAATACACACTATTTCGGACACGCCGCCCGGCCGTCCGCACGGCGAACCGACGAGCGGTGTCGCGCATTATCGCCCTGATTGCCGTGTTTAGGGACCGGTACAGCTTACGTTGTACGACGCATCGAGGTTCGCCTGGGTGTCCTGCACATCACGAGAACACACCGATCGGCCCCAAGCTTCCTGGAAAGGGCCGGAGTTGACGTTTCCTTTGCAGACGCGGGGCCCCGCCGGAACAGTTCCGCCGGGGCCCTGGCCGAACCGGGTCACTTGCCGGTGAACTTCTCGTACTCCTTGAGCACCTCGTCGGTCGGGCCGTCCATGCGCAGCTCACCGCGCTCCAGCCACAGGACGCGGTTGCAGGTGTCGCGGATGGACTTGTTGTTGTGGCTGACCAGGAACACCGTGCCGGCTTCCTTGCGCAGCTCGCGGATGCGGTCCTCGGAGCGCTTCTGGAACTTGCGGTCGCCGGTGGCCAGCGCCTCGTCGATCATCAGCACGTCGTGGTCCTTGGCCGCGGCGATGGAGAACCGCAGCCGGGCCGCCATGCCGGAGGAGTAGGTGCGCATGGGCAGGGTGATGAAGTCGCCCTTCTCGTTGATGCCGGAGAAGTCGACGATGTCCTGGTAGCGCTCCTTGATCTCCTCGCGGGACATGCCCATCGCGAGCCCGCCCAATATGACGTTGCGTTCGCCGGTGAGGTCGTTCATCAGGGCCGCGTTGACGCCGAGCAGCGAGGGCTGGCCGTCGGTGTAGACCTTGCCCCGCTCGGCGGGCAGCAGGCCCGCGATGGCGCGCAGCAGGGTGGACTTGCCGGAGCCGTTGGAGCCGATCAGGCCGATGGCCTCGCCGCGGTAGGCCACGAAGGAGACCCCGCGCACGGCGTGCACCGTGCGCACCCCGCGCGCGCTGTCGTCGGAGCCGCGCCTGAGGATGCGGCTGAGGGCGGCGGTGGCGCTGCCCTTGCCGGTCTTGGCGCCGTTGACGCGGTAGACGATGTGCAGGTCGTCCGCGATGACGGTGGGGATCTTCGCGTCCTGCTTCTGCTCAGCCACGGCCGTACCTCTCCTCCGCCTTCCAGAAGTACACGAAGCCGCCGAGGGCGAACAGCACGGCCCAGCCGCCCGCGACCGCCCAGACGTGGTCGGGCAGGTACTGCGAGCCGTAGTCGTCCAGGAGCGCGAAGCGCATCAGGTCCATGTAGATCGCGGCCGGGTTCCACTGCAGGACGTTGGCGATCCAGGCCGGCTTGTCCTCGAGGAAGATCGGGATGGAGAACATCACGCCGGACGCGTACATCCAGGTCCGCATCACGAACGGCATCAGCTGCGCGAGGTCGGGGGTCTTGGCGCCCGCCCGGGCCATGATCAGCGCGAGGCCGGTGTTGAAGCAGAACTGCAGGACGAGCACCGGCACGATCAGCGCCCAGGACAGGTCCGGGTAGTGGCCGAAGCCGATCGCCACGGCGAACAGCACGATCATCGAGAACAGCAGCTGCTGGAGCTGCTGCAGCGCGAAGGAGATCGGCAGGGAGGCGCGCGGGAAGTGCAGGGCGCGGACCAGGCCGAGGTTGCCGGAGATCGCGCGCACGCCCGCCATCACCGAGCTCTGCGTGAAGGTGAACACGAACACGCCCGTGACGAGGAACGGGATGTACACCTCGCGGGACATGCCCCGGTCGGCCTCCAGGAGCAGGCCGAAGATGAAGAAGTACACGGCCGCGTTGAGCAGTGGCGTGGCCACCTGCCACAGCTGGCCGAGCTTGGCCTGGCTGTACTGCGCGGTCAGCTTCGCCTGGGAGAAGGCGAGGATGAAGTGCCGCCGTCCCCAGAGCTGACGGACGTACTCGATGAGGGACGGCCGGGCGCCGCTCACGCTCAGCCCGTGCTTTTCGGCGAGCTCCCTCGCCGTGAGGCCCTCGTCGGGCGCCGCGGGCGCGCTCACCGCGACCGTGGCGTCGTGCGTTGTCTCACTCACTAGTGGAAACTTTCGTCTTCGAGATGCGCGGCCTGTGCGGGCCTGGCATGAGCCGGGGGCCGGGGTACGGCCCCTCCCGGATGCTCCCGGACGCTCGCGGACACGAGCTTGTCAGATGACGGGGGGCCGGCCCAGTCGGGTCAGCCGCCACACCGTACGCCACTTCATGGGGCGGCGGGGTCCGCAGGGGGTGGCCCAGCCCTCGCGGAATCCGCCGAACCAGGCCCGCAGCGCGCGGCGGGAGGGGCGGCGCAGGAGGGTGAGCAGCAGCCACACGCCGAGGTAGACCGGGACGAGGGGCGCGGGCAGGTTGCGGCGGGCCAGCCAGACGCGGTTGCGGGCGACCATGCGGTGGTAGACCGCGTGCCGCGAGGGGGCGGTCGTCGGGTGGTGGAGCACCATGTCGGACCGGTAGTCGATCATCCAGCCGGCGTCGAGGGCCCGCCAGGCGAGATCGGTCTCCTCGTGGGCGTAGAAGAACGCGTCCGGGAGTCCTCCGACGTCGGCGAAGACGCGGGTGCGCACGGCGTTGGCGCCGCCCAGGAAGGTGGTGACCCGGGAGGAGCGCATCGGGTCGGCGGCGCGCAGCCGGGGGACGTGGCGACGCTGGGTGACGCCGGTGTCGGGGTCGGCTATGCGGAAGCTGATGATGCCGAGCTTCGGGTCGGCCTCGAACGCCTTGCGGCACAGCTCGGCGGTGTCCTGGCCGGCGAGGAGCCCGTCGTCGTCGAGGAAGAGCAGGATGTCGACGTCCCGGCCGGCCGGGCCGAACGCCTCGATGCCGACGTTGCGGCCGCCGGGGATGCCGAGGTTCTCGGGCAGCTCGATCGTGCGCACGCCCTCGGGGACGTCCGGGACGGGCGAGCCGTTGCCGACGACGACCACCTCGACCGGGTCGCCGTCCTGCTTGGCGACCGAGTCGAGCAGGGCGCGCAGTTCGTCGGGGCGGTTGCCCATGGTGATGATGACGGCGCCGACCTTCATGCCGCTCACTTCAGCCTGCTCGAAGCGAGGATGGAGACGAGGTGCAGCAGCGTCTGCACCAGGGCGATGCCGGCCAGCACCGCCACGCCCAGCCGGGAGAAGAACAGGTCCCCGCGGGCCTGGTCGACGATGGCCAGGACCAGGATCAGCAGGGACGCCTCGATGCCGAGGATGAGGCGGTGGAACTTCAGGAAGGCGGCGGCCCTGCGGGCCAGCGCCATGCCGGAGGAGCGCATCTCGGCGGCGGCCTCCTTGACCGGCGGCTTGCCGGCCTGGTGGCGGGCGACGCCGACGAGGTCGGTCTCGGCCTTGATGAGGATGGCGCCGAGGGCGGCCAGGGTGCCGAGGAAGGCCCACAGCCAGTCGATGCGGCCGGTGCCCCACAGGTCGGCGGCGCGCAGGCCGAAGCCGGTGAGGACGGCGGCGTCGGTGAGGTAGGCGCCGACGCGGTCCAGGTAGACGCCGTTGAGCGAGTACTGCTTCTTCCAGCGGGCGATCTCGCCGTCGACGCAGTCCAGCAGCAGGTACATCTGGACGCACACGACGCCGAGCACGGCGCCCGGGATCCCCGGCACGAGCAGTGCCGGGGCCGCGAGCACACCGAAGACGGTCATCAGGTACGTGAGCTGGTTGGGCGTGACCCTGGTGTTGACCAGGTAGCGGTCGACCCGCAGGGACACCTCGCGCATGTAGAGGCGTCCCATCCAGTGCTCACCGCTGCGCCGGTCCTTCACCCCTGCGGGGTGAACGACGGGGCGTAGTTCAGCTACCGATGGCCTTGACATAGTCGGTGTAGGTGTCCTTGATCTGTTCGGGGTTCAGGTCGAGGTGTTCGAGGATGGTGTAGCGGCCGGGCCGGGTCTCCGGGGCGAACCCGACGGCCTTGACGAACTCGTCCGTGGTGAAGCCGATCTCGTCCGGCAGCACGGGCAGCCCGTGCCGGCGCAGTACTTCCGCCATGTACGCCGACTCCTCGTGCGCCCCGCGCAGCCACATCGCGAAGGCCGCGCCGAGGCCGCACTGCTCGCCGTGGGCGGCGGCCCGCTTCGGGTAGAGCAGGTCGAAGGCATGGTTGATCTCGTGGCACGCCCCGGAGGACGGCCGCGAGTCGCCCGACACCGACATGGCGATGCCGCTGAGGACGAGGGCCTCGGCGAGCACCTGGAGGAAGTCGTTGTCCCCGATGCCGCCCGGGTGCCGCAGCACGGCCTCCCCGGCCTGGCGGGCCATGGCCGCGGCCAGTCCGTCGATCCGCTCGCCCTTGACGCGGTTGGCGAGCTCCCAGTCGGCGATCGCCGAGATGTTGGAGACGGCGTCGCCGATGCCGGCGCGGACGAAGCGGACCGGGGCCTCGCGGATGACGTCCAGGTCGATGACGACCGCGATCGGGTTGGGCACGCCGTAGGAGCCGCGGCCCGCGTCGTTGTCGAGGGTGGCGACCGGCGAGCACAGGCCGTCGTGCGCGAGGTTCGTCGGCACGGCGACCAGGGGCAGTCCGACGCGTGCCGCGGCGAACTTCGCGCAGTCGATGATCTTGCCGCCGCCGAGGCCGACGACCGCGTCGTAGTGGCCGGCCTTTATGTCGCTCGCCAGCCGGACCGCGTCGTCGAGGGTGCCGCCGCCGACCTCGTACCAGGTGGCGCCGGGCATGCTCGGCGCGATGCGCTCGCGCAGCTTGGCGCCGGAGCCGCCGCTGACGGCGACGGCGAGGCGGCCGGAGTGCGAGATGCGCTCGTCGGCGAGGACGCACGCCAGGTCGTCGAGGGCACCCGGGCGGATGTCCACGACGAGCGGCGAGGGGATCAGCCGGGTCAGTACTGGCATGCGATCTCCCGTCCCCGGGCGAGATCGTCGTGGTTGTCGATCTCCACCCACGCGACGTCGCCGATGGGCGCCACGTCGATACGGAAGCCGCGGTTCACCAGTTCCTGGTAGCCGTGCTCGTAGAACTGCTGCGGGTCGGTCTCCCACACGGTCTTGAGCGCGTCGGCCAGTTCGGGGGCGGCGTCGCCCTCGATGAGGGTGACGCCGATGTACTCGCCGGTGGCCTCGGCGGGGTCCATCAGCTTCGTGATCTTCGTCATGCCCCGGGCGGGGTCGACGACGACCTTCATCTCCTCGTCGGCCAGGTCCTTGACCGTGTCCAGGGCGAGGATGATGCGACGGCCCTCGCCGCGCGCGGCGAGCAGCGTCTTCTCGACGGAGACCGGGTGGACGGTGTCGCCGTTGGCGAGGATCACGCCGTCCTTGAGGGCGTCACGGCCGCACCACAGGGAGTAGGCGTTGTTCCACTCCTCGGCCTTGTCGTTGTCGATGAGGGTCAGCTTGAGGCCGTACTTCGCCTCCAGCGCCTCCTTGCGCGCGTACACGGCCTCCTTGCGGTAGCCGACGATGATCGCCGCTTCCGTGAGGCCGACCTCGGCGAAGTTGGCGAGGGTCAGGTCGAGAACCGTTGGTTCGCCCTCTATGCCCGCGGGCCCCACCGGCACCAGCGCCTTGGGAAGGCTGTCGGTGTAGGGGCGCAGACGCCGTCCGGCGCCGGCCGCCAGCACGAGGCCGATCATGCGGGTTCTCCTTCATCGTGTACGGCGGGCGCGCCACCCTGGTGGGCGGCGACCCAGAAGCGGATGCTCTCGACGAGCACCACCAGGGCCACGGCCACGGCGAGGACCGTGAGCGCGACCGTGAACTGCGAGGCGGTGAGCAGCGCGGCGAGGACGGTGACGAGCAGCGTCCGTCCCTCGTGCCCCCCGATGGAACGCACCAGCCAGGCGGGGGGCGCTCCGGCGTTGCCGCGGATGCGGTACACCGTGTCGTAGTGATGGTAGGCGACCGCGGCCACCAGCCCGAAAGCCGCAGGAAGGGCTCCGTTCACGTCCGCTCTCGCCGCCAGCACGAGGACGGTGCCGTACTCGGCGGCGCGCAGGAACGGGGTGACGAGCCAGTCGAGGGCGCCCTTGAGGGGGCGGGCGACGGCCAGGCCCGAGGTCAGGGCGTAGGCGAGCGCGGCGACGACCGGCCAGGGGCCGCCGAAGCCGGCCAGCGCGGACGTGAGGACGACGGCGAGACCGCCGAGGAGGGCGACGGCGGGTGCCGTGAAGCCCGGCAGAGCCCGGGCGGGCTTCTTGAGCGCCTGGGCCGATCCCTGGGCGAGCGGGCCGCTGTCCGCCAGGTCGGCCAGTGCGGCGGCCGCCCGGTCGGTGCGCCGGGCCGTGCGGGTGAGGGAGCGCAGCACCCGGCCCGCGGTGGTGTACGCCGCCGCGAACGCGCAGCCGATGAGCAGGGCGTAGAAGGTGATGCGGGGGGTGGTGAGGGCCGTGAGGACCGCGATCATCGCCCAGCGCTCGCCGATGGGCAGGACGATCATGCGGCGCACCCAGACCGTCCAGCCGACGCTGTCGAGCCGGTCGGAGAGGGCGGCGGTGGGGCTGGTGTTGACGGTGGCGTCCGTGCCCGCGACGTGCGCCTCGTTGAAGGAGAAGTCCACGACGTGCCGGCAGGTCTGCAGGACCATGGCGCCCAGGGCCAGGGCCCAGACGTCGTCGCCGCCGCGGGCGGCACCGAGGGCGAGACCGGCGTAGTAAGCGTACTCCTTGGCCCGGTCGAAGGTGGCGTCGAGCCAGGCGCCGAGCGTGGAGTACTGCAGGGAGTAGCGGGCGAGCTGGCCGTCGGTGCAGTCCAGCACGAAGGAGGCGATCAGCAGCACGCCGGCCGCGACGAAGCCGCCGCGGGTGCCGGTGGCGGCGCAGGCCGCCGCTATGAGGGCGGTCAGCAGCGAGGCGGTGGTGACCTGGTTCGGGGTGAGGCCGCGGCGGGCGCACCAGCGGGCGATGTAGCGGGAGTACGGGCTGATGCAGAAGGTGGTGAAGAAGCCGTCGCGGGCCTTCACGGCCGACTTCAGGCGCACGGCCTCGTCGTCGACGTCCGCGACCGCCTGCCGGGCCTCGTTGCGGGCCTGCGGGTCGGCGGGGACAGCGGCGACCAGGGTGCCCAGCTCGGGGCGGTGCACCTCGGCGCCGTCGGCGTCCAGGGCGGTGAGGACGCGGTCGGCGAGGCTGTCGACCAGGGTGGTGCCGCCGCCCGAGGAGTTCTCGCGGGCCACGGCCCGGGTGAGGGCCTGGCGGCCGGCGGGCCGGGCGGTGACGGCGCCGGGGATGGCGGCGAGCGGGAAGCGGGGGTCGGTGAGGCCGAGGCGCAGTGCGTGCACGTGCCCGACGAACCGGGCGTCGACCAGGGCGACCCGCTCGTCGCCCGGCACCTCGGCGAGCAGCGTCTCGGCCTCGGCGGCGTCGGCCGCGACCCGGACGTCGAACCCGAGGGACCGCAGGTCGCCCTCGATCGACGATCCGGGGACCGGCTGACCGGTGAGGATGGCGGTCGACAACCGAATTCACTCCCTGGTACCGACGCGTCCGCGCCGGTGGTGTGCACGTTGGGGGCGCCCGCGCCGGTGACTGCCGGGCGGCTGTCGGCAGAGGCTATCGGATGCCGGGAAGGGCGTGTTCACCACCCGTTCGGCGGATGGATCGACGCAGTTCGCCCGAGCCCTTGCCGCGATCATCATCGGGGATCCGGGGGCCGCCCCACAAACCGCGCCGTCCGTACCGGACATCGGGGACATTGCGCCGGGCGCGGCGGGGGCGGCATAGGGTGGGCGACCATGACTTGGCTGATCACCGGCGGGGCCGGCTACATCGGGGCCCACGTGGCCAGGGCCATGACCGAGGCCGGGGAGCGCGTCCTCGCCCTGGACGATCTCTCGGCCGGAGTGCCCGCGCGGCTGCCGTCCGGCGTCCCGCTGGTGCGGGGCTCCTCGCTCGACGGGGCGCTGCTGAAGCGGGTGTTCGCGGAGCACGGCGTGACGGGTGTGGTGCATCTCGCGGCGCGCAAGCAGGTCGCCGAGTCCGTCGCGCAGCCGACGCGGTACTACCGGGAGAACGTCGGCGGACTGGCGACCCTGCTGGACGCGGTGGCCGGGGCGGGCGTGCGGCGTTTCGTGTTCTCGTCGTCGGCGGCGGTGTACGGCGATCCGGGGGTGGACCTCATCACGGAGGACACGCCCTGCGCGCCGGTGAACCCCTACGGCGAGACCAAGCTCGCCGGGGAGTGGCTGGTGCGGGCGGCGGGCCGGGCGCACGGGATCTCCACCGTGTGCCTGCGCTACTTCAACGTGGCGGGGGCGGCCGCGCCCGAGCTGGCGGACACGGGGGTGTTCAACATCGTGCCGATGGTGTTCGACCGGCTGACCCGCGACGAGGCGCCCCGGATCTTCGGCGACGACTACCCCACCCCGGACGGCACCTGCGTCCGCGACTACATCCACGTCGCCGACCTGGCCGAGGCGCACCTCGCGGCGGCCCGGCGGCTCGCCGGGGACGGCGTGCCGGGCGACCTGACGGTCAACATCGGCCGCGGTGAGGGCGTCTCGGTGCGCGAGCTGATCACGGTCATCGGCGAGGTCACCGGCGACCGGCGGCCCCCGGTCGTCGAGGACCGGCGGCCCGGGGACGCGCCGAGGGCGGTCGCCTCCGCCGCGCGGGCGGCCGCGGAGCTCGGCTGGACCGCCCGGCGCGGGGTGCGCGAGATGGCCGAGTCGGCCTGGCGCGGGTGGCTGCTGCACCACGGCTCGCGCCCTGCCGGGAGCGACTGAGGGCGCGCTGACCTGCGTGTCGTTTGCGCAGGTCAGGGCACATGACAACGGTGTTCAGTGCCGCGTTGCGGATACCCCCTCCCCGTAGTTCACTGGGGTGCCCGAGCAGGATGAGGCGGACGCGGAGGGTGGCTTTTCATGGGGGCTGGGCACGATCACGGGCACGCGCACGGAGGGCCGGGCGGCGCCACGGCGACCTCGGCGTACCGGGGCCGGCTGCGGGTCGCGCTGGCGATCACGCTCGGCGTCGTGGCGGTCCAGATCGTCGGTGGCGTCCTCGCCGACTCGCTGGCGCTGGTCGCGGACTCGGCCCACATGGCGACGGACGCGCTGGGCCTGGCCATGGCGCTGCTGGCGATCCACTTCGCGAACCGCCCGCCGAGCGACCGGGCCACCTTCGGCTACGCGCGCGCCGAGATACTGGCCGCCCTGGCCAACTGCCTGCTGCTGCTGGGGGCCGGCGGGTACGTGGTGTACGAGTCGGTGCAGCGCTTCCTCACCCCGGCGCAGACCGAGGGCCGGCTGGCGCTGCTGTTCGGTGCGATCGGCCTGGTGGCGAACCTGGTGTCGCTGGCGCTGCTGATGCGGGGCCAGAAGGAGAGCCTGAACGTGCGCGGCGCGTTCCTGGAGGTGGCGGCGGACGCGCTGGGGTCCCTCACGGTGATCGTCTCCGCTGTGGTGATCATGCTCACGGGGTGGCAGGCGGCCGACCCGGTCGCCTCGCTCGTCATCGCGCTGATGATCGTGCCCCGGACCCTGAAGCTGCTGCGCGAGACCCTCGACGTGCTGCTGGAGGCGGCCCCCAAGGGCGTCGACATGGCGCAGGTGCGGGCGCACATCCTCGCCACGGACGGGGTGGAGGACGTCCACGACCTGCACGCCTGGACCATCACCTCGGGCATGCCGGTGCTGTCGGCCCATGTGGTCGTCAGCTCGGAGACGCTGAACGCGACGGGCCACGAGAAGATGCTGCACGAGCTGCAGAACTGCCTCGGGGACCACTTCGATGTGGAGCACTGCACCTTCCAGCTGGAGCCGGGCGGGCACGCGGAGCACGAGGCGCGTCTCTGTCACTGACGCACCTCCGAGGCGCGCGAGACCCATGGGGCGCGTGACGTCCGGTGTGCGCCGGGGTGCACGACCCTCCGGCGCGCGCCCGCGCCGAAGGCTCTCACCGCATCGGCGGAGACGATTTTCGGCCCATCGGCCCGGGCACGATCCCCTGCGGGGTCCCTCTTTCCGGCGTCCCGGCGACGCCTCCCGCGCTCCCCCGCCGCCGCGCGGGACATGCGGGCGGCAGCGAAGTGCCGGGAGTGCCGGATTCGTACGGCAGACTTGGGGCGCGAAGACCGATGTGAAGGATGGGTATGCCGATCACACCTGCCACCGCGACGCACAGCTCGTCGAACGGCACCGCGGACGCGATTCTGCTGGAACTGGTCGACGAGGACGGCGAGACGATCGGCACCGCGGAGAAGCTCGCCGCCCACCAGCCGCCCGGGCAGTTGCACCGCGCGTTCTCGGTGTTCCTCTTCGACGAGTACGGCCGGCTGCTGCTCCAGCAGCGCGCGCTGGGCAAGTACCACTCCCCCGGTGTGTGGTCCAACACCTGCTGCGGGCATCCGTACCCGGGTGAGGCGCCCTTCGCGGCGGCGGCGCGGCGCACCTTCGAGGAGCTCGGCGCCTCCCCGTCCCTGCTGGCCGAGGCGGGCACGGTCCGCTACAACCACCCGGACCCGGAGTCGGGACTGGTGGAGCAGGAGTACAACCACCTCTTCGTCGGCATGGTGCAGGCCGTGCTGCGGCCGGACCCGGCCGAGGTGGCGTCGACGGCGTTCGTGACCCCGCCGGAGCTCGCGGAGCGGCACGCCAAGGACACGTTCTCCTCCTGGTTCATGACCGTCCTGGACGCCGCCCGACCGGCGATCAGGGAGCTGACGGGCACCTCGGCGGGCTGGTGAGGCGGGACTTTACGGACACGGCCTAGGGGAAGCGGGTGGGGCGGAGGGGGAGGGCGGCCCAGATCACCTTGCCGCCGCTCGCGGTGTGCTCGACCTCGCACACACCGCCCGCCTCGCGGGTGATCTCGCGGACGAGGAGCAGGCCGCGGCCCCCGGTCCGGCCGTGGTCGGTCTCCAGGGCCGTCGGCCGGTAGGGGTGGTTGTCCTCCACGGACACCCGGAGCCATTCGGCGCCGACGGCCAGTTCGACCGCGATCGTCGGCGACAGCACGGCCGCGTGTTTCACGGCGTTGGTCACCAGCTCCGAGACGATCAGCAGCAGCCCCTGGGCCACGTCGTCCGCGGCCGGCACCCCCTGACGGCGCAGCAGGTCCCGTACGGCGTGCCGCGCCTGCGGGACCGAGGCGTCGACGGCCGGCGCGGTGAAGCGCCAGACCCCTTCGTACGGCAGCGGACCCGCCGGTCCGGCGCCCAGGGGCGCCGCGCCGCCCTCTGGGCGTGGGCCGGACCCGCGCCCGTCGTCGTCCATCGTCCGGTCGCCACCCTCGCGCTCGATTGTCGCCACACGTCGAGTGTTGGTAACGATGCGCTCCGGACCCCAGGGCTGAACAGAAGTCAGCAAGTATCGAGCACTTCTGACCGTTGGCGTATGACACGGTCAGTTGTGGGACTGGTCCTGTCCCTGTTGTGCCGTCTCGGCGAACTATTCGGGTTGTACGGGTTTGGCCTCCGGATAGCATCCAGCGCATGGATCCGCAGCTGCAGCACAGCGTGGCCGAGTCGGTCGCGACGGTCGTCATCAGCCACCCGCGGAAGCGCAACGCCATGACGGCCGCGATGTGGCGCGCCCTGCCGCCGCTGCTCGCGGAGCTCGCGGACGACCCGGCCGTGCGGGTGCTGGTGCTCACCGGGGAGGGCGGGACGTTCTGCGCCGGAGCCGACATCTCCACGCTGCGGGGCTCGCCGCAGGAGGCGCAGGGGCTGGCCGTGCGGGCCGAGGAGGCGCTCGCGGCGTTCCCGAAGCCGACGCTCGCGGCGATCCGCGGGCACTGCGTGGGCGGCGGCGCGCAACTCGCGGCGGCCTGCGATCTGCGGTTCGCCGAGGAGGGCGCGCTGTTCGGGGTGACGCCCGCGAAGCTCGGCATCGTGTACCCCTCGTCCGCCACCCGGCGGCTGGTGTCCCTGGTGGGACCGGCCACCGCCAAGTACCTGCTGTTCTCGGCGGAGTTGATCGACGCGCGACGCGCGCTGCGCACCGGCCTGGTCGACGAGGTGCTGCCCGCGGGCGAACTCGGCACCCGGGTCGCCGAGTTCGCCCGGATCCTGGTGTCCCGCTCGCAGCTGACGCAGGCGGCGGCCAAGGAGTTCGCGGACGGCCGCACGGACCGGGACGCGCACTGGGCCGGACAGGCGCGCGCGAGCGGCGACACCGCGGAAGGGGTCGGCGCGTTCCTGGAGCGCAGGCCGCCCCGGTTCGGCTGGAGCGTGCCTACGTCAGGATGAGCCCGGCGTGGGTCCGGACCAGGTCGACCAGGTGCGACGGGGCCTTCTCGGGTGATCCGGCGTCGTAGGGCGGCTGGGGGTCGTACTCGGTGGCCAGCTGGACGACGCGCGCGTGGTCGTCGCCGGCGATCCGGCCGAGCAGGGTCAGCCCCATGTCGATGCCGGAGGAGACGCCGGCGGCGGTGACGTACTTGCCGTCGGTTACGACCCGCTCCCCCGTGGGTTCGGCGCCGTGGCGGGCGAGTTCCTCCAGGGCCAGCCAGTGGGAGGTGGCGCGGCGGCCCCGCAGGAGCCCGGCCGCCGCGAGCAGCAGGGAGCCGGTGCACACGGACGTCGTCCAGGTGCTGGTGGCGTCGGCGGCGCGCAGCCAGGCGAGCAGGGGTCCGTCCGCCGCCAGCGGCAGTGGGCCCGGGCCGCCGGGGACGACGACGATGTCGGGGTGCGGCACGTCGGACAGGGCGCGGTCGGCGGTGAGCGCGAGAGTGCCCGAGTCGTTCCGCACGGGTCCGGGCTCCTCGGCGACGAAGACGGTCTGCGCGCCCGGGAGCCGCCCGAGGGTCTCGTAGGGGCCGACGGCGTCGAGGGCGGTGAAGCGGTCGTAGAGGACGATGGCGATCTGCACGGGGTGCCTTCCGGTCGGGTGCGGTGGTCAGGGTGCCGGGGCGGGGCGGAAACGGCGGCGGTACTCCGCGGGGGGCGTGCCCAGAGCCTTGACGAAGGCGCGGCGCATGGCCTCCGGCGTGCCGTAGCCGCTGGTGCGGGAGATCTCCTCGATGCCGTCGGCCGTGTCCTCCAGGAGGCGGCGGGCGTGTTCGAGGCGGACGCGGTCCACGTAGCGGCCGGGTGTCATGCCGGTCTCGGCGCGGAAGGCGCGGGCGAAGTGGCGGGGCGAGAGACGGGCCCGGGCGGCGAGGGACTCGACGGACAGGTCGGCGTCCGGGCGCTCGGCGATGTGGCGCTGCACCTCGCGCAGGGGCTCGCGACGGGCGGTCTGGGCCGCCAGCTGGGCGCTGAACTGCGCCTGGTTGCCCGGCCGGCGCAGGAAGACCACCAGGTGCCGGGCGACGGTGAGGGCCGCGTCCCGGCCCAGGTCCTCCTCCACCAGGGCGAGGGCGAGGTCGATGCCGGCGGTGACACCGGCCGAGGTGGCCACGTGCCCGTCGCGGACGTAGACCGGGTCGGGGTCGACCTCGACGGCCGGATGGTCGCGGGCGAGCCGGTCGCAGTAGGCCCAGTGGGTCGTGGCCCGGCGGCCGTCCAGCAGCCCGGCCGCGGCGAGCACGGTCGCGCCGGTGCACACGGAGACCAGCCGCCCGGCGCGCGGCCCGTGCTCGCGCACCCAGTCGACCAGTCGCGCGTCGGGCCGCAGGCCGCCCGTGCCGCCGGGGACGAGGAGGACGTCCGGGTCGGGGGCACCGGCCAGGGGCGAGTCGGGGACGAGGGCGAGGCCGCTGGTGGTCCGTACCGGGGCCCCGTCCAGGGAGGCCGTGCGGATCCGGTACGTCCCCGGGGCGAGCAGTTCCGCGCCCGCGAAGACCTCCACCGGTCCGGTCACGTCGAGACTCTGCACGCCGTCGTAGAGGACGGCGAGAACCGTGCGCTGGGCCATGCCGTCGATGGTGCGCGGGCGCGGCGCACGGCCGCAATGACGAATACCCCACCTTTCCTGCCCTGCGGCACACGGCAGCGGAGGTCATACCAAGCGGTTGGTAACCTGCGACCCATGACGACTGCCGCCCTGGAGCCGCGCGCCGGCCGACGCTGTCACAACGTGCTCAACTCCCTGCACGCGACGCACTACTTCTCGCCGGACCTCGGCCGGGAACTGGCCGCCGTCGGGGTCACCGACCCCCGGGCCGTGAACTTCGCCGTGCGGTCCGCCGCCTTCGGTCCGGTCGGCGCGGGGGCGGTGGCCGCGGCCTTCTACAACTACCGGTACGAACTCGTGGCCCGGCATGTGCCCGCGGTGTGGGAGACCGCCACGCCCGCACAGGTGCTGGCCGCACGCGTGCGTGCCGTGGACGCGACCCTGCGCCGGCTGCTCGGTGAGGAGGCCCTGGCGTCGGCGGAGATGGCGGAGGCCGCCCGGCTCGCCCTGCGGGCCGCCGAGGCCTGTGCGCGCGAGGCACGGCCGCTGTACGCCGCCCACGCCGACCTGCCCGTCCCCGAGGAGCCGCACCTGAGGTACTGGCACGCGGCGACCCTGCTGCGCGAGCACCGGGGCGACGGGCACCTGGCCGCCCTGGTGTCCGCGGGCCTGGACGGCCTGGAGGCCCTGGTGACCCATACCGCCACGGGCAAGGGCATGACGCCGAAGTGGGTGTTCGCCACCCGGGGCTGGAGCCGGGAGGACTGGGACGCCGCCTCGCAACGGCTGCGCGAGCGCGGGCTGCTGGACGAGAGCGGCGAGCTCACCGGGCAGGGCGCCGCCCTGCGCGACGAGATCGAGCGGGTCACGGACCGCCTCGACCGGGCCCCGTACGAGCACCTGGGAGCGGAGGGCGTGGCCCGGCTGACCGAGCTGGGCACGGCGTTCGCGCGGGCCGCAGCCATGGCGGGGGCGTTCCCGGCGGACCTGATCGGCAAGGCCTGAGGGTCCGTCGCGGGGCCGGCTCCCGCCCTGCCGGGGACCGCGCCCGGCACGCGTGTTCGGCCGTGACGCATGGTGAGCCGTCTGCGCGGTACCCGTTCTCCGACCGGCCGGCGCGGCCGGGAGTGGAGAAAGGGGAATTTCGTGTTCCGTGCTATCGCAGACGTGCTGCGCCAGATCGGCGGGGCCATCGCCACCGTCGTGACGCTGCCCTTCCGGGCGGTGGCCCGGCTCTTCGGCGGGGCCTCGTCCTCCACCCGCAGCCGCCGGGCCTGACCGCCGCCGACGGGCCGCCGCGTGCCGCCCTGATCCCCGGGTGTCGGTGTCACCTGCCACAATTGCCGCGCAACCTCAGCGGAGAAGGCGGTACGGGATCGTGACGACACCCGGGTCCAACGGGTCCACCAGCGCAGTGTCCATCGAAGGCAGGATCGCCGAGGAGCTCGGCGTACGGGAGCGGCAGGTCAGGGCCGCCGTGGAACTGCTCGACGGCGGTTCCACGGTGCCCTTCATCGCCCGTTACCGCAAGGAAGCGACCGAGATGCTCGACGACGCGCAGCTGCGCGCGATCGAGGAGCGGCTGCGCTACCTGCGGGAGCTGGAGGAGCGGCGGGCCGCGATCCTGGAGTCGGTGCGCGAGCAGGGCAAGCTCACCGACGAGCTCGAGGCGCGGATCCGGGGCGCGGAGACCAAGGCGCGCCTGGAGGACATCTACCTCCCGTACAAGCCCAAGCGGCGCACCAAGGCGCAGATCGCCCGCGAGGCGGGCCTGGAGCCGCTGGCGGAGGGGCTGCTCGGCGATCCGACCGTCGAGCCCTTGTCCGCGGCCGGCGCGTTCGTCGACGCGGACAAGGGCGTGGCCGATCCGCAGGCCGCCCTCGACGGCGCCCGGGCGATCCTGACCGAGCGGTTCGCCGAGGACGCCGACCTGATCGGCGAGTTGCGCGAACGCATGTGGGTGCGCGGACGGCTGGTCGCCAAGGTGCGCGAGGGCAAGGAGGAGGCGGGCGCGAAGTTCGCCGACTACTTCGACTTCGCCGAGCCGTTCACGGAGCTGCCCTCGCACCGCGTCCTGGCGATGCTGCGGGGCGAGAAGGAGGAGGTCCTCGACCTCGTCCTGGAGCCCGAGGAGCCGACCGACGGCCCGTCGTCGTACGAGGGGATCGTCGCGCACCGGTTCGGGATCGCCGACCGGGGCCGCCCCGCCGACAAGTGGCTGAAGGACACGGTCCGCTGGGCGTGGCGCACCCGCATCCTCGTCCACCTCGGCATCGACCTCAGGCTGCGGCTGCGCACGGCCGCGGAGGACGAGGCCGTGCGGGTCTTCGCCGCGAACCTGCGCGACCTGCTGCTCGCCGCCCCGGCGGGCACGCGCGCGACGCTCGGCCTCGACCCCGGTTTCCGTACCGGTGTGAAGGTCGCCGTGGTCGACGCGACCGGCAAGGTCGTCGCCACGGACGTCATCCACCCGCACGTCCCGGCCAACCGGTGGGACGAGGCCATCGCCAAGCTGGCCCGGCTGGCGAAGGAGCACGCGGTCGAGCTGATCGCCATCGGCAACGGCACCGCCTCCCGCGAGACCGACAAGCTCGCCGGGGAACTGATCGCCCGGCACCCGGAGCTGAACCTCACGAAGGTGATGGTCTCCGAGGCGGGCGCGTCGGTGTACTCGGCGTCCGCGTTCGCCTCGCAGGAGCTGCCCGACATGGACGTGTCGCTGCGCGGCGCCGTGTCGATCGCCCGCCGGCTGCAGGACCCGCTGGCCGAGCTGGTGAAGATCGACCCGAAGTCGATCGGCGTCGGCCAGTACCAGCACGACCTGTCCGAGGTGAAGCTGTCGCGCTCGCTGGACGCGGTGGTGGAGGACTGTGTGAACGGCGTGGGCGTGGACGTCAACACGGCCTCGGCGCCGCTGCTGGCCCGGGTCTCCGGCATCACCTCCGGGCTCGCCGAGAACATCGTGGCGCACCGCGACCAGAACGGGCCGTTCACGTCCCGCAGCCAGCTGAAGAAGGTGGCGCGGCTCGGCCCGAAGGCCTTCGAGCAGTGCGCGGGCTTCCTGCGGATCCGCGGCGGCGACGACCCGCTGGACGCCTCCAGCGTGCACCCGGAGGCCTACCCGGTGGTCCGGCGCATGGTGAAGACGACCGGGCAGGAGGTCGCCGCGCTCATCGGCAACACGTCCGTGCTGCGCTCGCTGAGGCCGCAGGACTTCGTCGACGACTCCTTCGGTCTGCCGACGGTGACCGACATCCTCAAGGAGCTGGAGAAGCCGGGCCGCGACCCGCGTCCGGCGTTCAGGACGGCCGCCTTCAAGGAGGGCGTGGAGAAGATCTCCGACCTGTCGTCCGGGATGATCCTGGAGGGCGTCGTGACCAACGTGGCCGCCTTCGGGGCGTTCGTCGACGTCGGCGTCCACCAGGACGGCCTGGTGCACGTGTCCGCGATGTCGAAGACGTTCGTCAAGGACCCGCGGGACGTGGTCAAGCCCGGCGACATCGTCAAGGTGAAGGTCCTCGACGTCGACATCCCGCGCAAGCGGATCTCGCTGACGCTGCGGCTGGACGACGAGGCGGCCCCGCAGGACGGCCAGGGCGGTGGGTCCGGCGAGCGGGAGCGCCGCCAGCGGGGCGGGCGCCCGCCGCAGCAGCGGCAGGGCGGGGGCGGCGGCCGCGGCGGTCAGGGCGGTGGCCGGAGCGGCGGCCGGGGTGCCCAGGGCGGCGGTCGCGGGGGCCAGGGCGGCGGGTCGCGTCAGGCGCCCGCGCCGGCGAACAGCGCGATGGCCGACGCGCTGCGCCGGGCCGGTCTGGTCGATCCCAAAAACGGCCGTCGCTGAGCGCTTCGACGGAGCTGCCGTGGGGATCCGCGCCTCGACCGCGGCCCCGCGCCGCACGCAGGGGCGGATCTAGACTGGGTTCATGTCCGCCGCACGTGTCCTCACGTGGGAAGTGTCCGCGAGCCGGGGGTTCGAGACCGCCTGGGTCCAGGTGCGGGACGGCGTGCTGCGGGCACGTGGGCGGGCCGTCGGGACCGAGCCGGAGCCCTACTGGGTCACCTACGACCTGGACACCGGCGACGGGTTCGTCACCCGGCGACTGCGGGTGACGGTCGAGACCGCCGGCGGCAGCCGCACGCTCGATCTGCGGCACGACGGCGGAGGCGGATGGTCCGCGGACGGCGAGCGGCTCCCGGCCGTCGACGGGGCCCTCGACTGCGCTCTCGGGCTGTGCCCGCTGACCGACAGCGTGCCGGTGCTGCGGCACGGGCTCCATCGGGGGCCGGGCGAGGTGGAGTTGCTCATGGCCCGGGTGTCCGTGCCGGACCTGGCGGTGCGGCCGGCGCGGCAGACGTACACGCATCTGCGTCCCGGGCGCATCCGGTACGCCTGCGGTGACGTCCGCGGCGACCTGGAGTGCGACGAGGAGGGGTTCGTCGTCGACCACCCCTCCCCGGCGAGGCGTCTGGCGGCCGTCTAGCGCTCGGTCACCTTGCCGTCCGCGACCTCCAGACGGCGGGTCACGCGCACGGCGTCCAGCATGCGGCGGTCGTGCGTGACCAGCAGGAGGGTGCCCTCGTAGGCGTCGAGGGCCGACTCCAGTTGCTCGATGGCCGGCAGGTCCAGGTGGTTGGTGGGCTCGTCGAGGACCAGGAGGTTGACGCCCCGGCCCTGCAGCAGGGCCAGGGCGGCCCGGGTGCGCTCGCCCGGGGAGAGGGTCGCCGCGGGGCGCAGCACGTGGTCCGTCTTGAGGCCGAACTTGGCCAGCAGGGTGCGGATCTCGGCCGGTTCGGTGTCCGGGACGGCCGCGCGGAACGCGTCGAGCAGGGACTCCTCGCCGTGGAACAGCTTGCGGGCCTGGTCGACCTCGCCGAGCAGGACACCCGAGCCGAGCGCGGCGTGCCCGGCGTCCAGCGGGATCCGGCCGAGCAGGGCGGCGAGCAGGGTGGACTTGCCCGCGCCGTTCGCGCCGGTCACCGCCACGCGGTCGGCCCAGTCGATCTGGAGGGACACCGGGCCGAGGACGAAGCCGCCGCGGCGCACCTCGGCGTCCCGCAGGGTCGCGACGACGGCGCCCGAGCGGGGCGCCGACGCGATCTCCATGCGCAGTTCCCACTCCTTGCGGGGCTCCTCGACGACGTCCAGGCGCTCGATCATGCGCTGGGTCTGGCGGGCCTTCGCGGCCTGCTTCTCGCTGGCCTCGCTGCGGAACTTGCGGCCGATCTTGTCGTTGTCGTTGCCCGCCTTGCGGCGCGCGTTCTTCACGCCCTTGTCCATCCAGGAGCGCTGCATCTGCGCGCGGTCCTGGAGGGCCGCCTTCTTGTCGGCGTACTCCTCGTACTCGTCGCGGGCGTGCCGCCGGGCGACGTCCCGTTCCTCCAGGTAGGCCGCGTAGCCACCGCCGTAGAGGTTGATCTCTCCCTGGGCGAGGTCGAGTTCGAGGACCTTGGTGACCGAGCGGGTGAGGAACTCGCGGTCGTGGCTGACGACCACCGTGCCGGCGCGCAGGCCGGAGACGAAGCGTTCGAGGCGCTCCAGGCCGTCCAGGTCGAGGTCGTTGGTCGGCTCGTCCAGCAGGAAGACGTCGTAGCGGGACAGCAGCAGCGAGGCCAGGGAGGCGCGGGCGGCCTGGCCGCCGGACAGGGAGGTCATCGGCTGGTCGAGGTCGATCGCGAGGCCGAGGGAGTCGGCGACCTCCTCGGCGCGGTCGTCGAGGTCGGCGCCGCCGAGGCCGAGCCAGCGCTCCAGGGCGACGGCGTAGGCGTCGTCGGCGCCGGGCGCGCCGTCGACCAGGCCCTGGGTCGCCTCGTCCATGAGCCGCTGGGCCTCGGCGACGCCGGTGCGGCGGGCCAGGAGCGCCCGGACGGTCTCGCCGGGCCGGCGGTCGGGCTCCTGCGGCAGATGGCCGACGGTGGCGGTCGGCGGGGACAGGCGTAGCTCGCCCCGCTCGGGCGGGGTGAGGCCGGCGAGCATCCGGAGCAGGGTGGACTTGCCCGCGCCGTTGGCGCCGACCAGGCCGATGACGTCGCCAGGGGCCACGACGAGGTCGAGTCCGGTGAACAGGGCGCGGTCGCCGTGACCGGCGGCGAGGTTCTTGGCGACGAGGGTGGCAGTCATCAGGGGGCCGATCCTAGTGGGCCGCCGCGAGGGTCACGGCCCGTGGGCCACCGCCGTCGCCAGGACGCTTCCCGTGGTGCGCGCGACGAGGAAGGACTGCCCCTTCACCGCCTTCGGGTCCAGGGCGAGACGGTGGCGGCCCGGCTCCAGGACGCCGTCGAAGAGGTCGTGGATGCGGGTGCGCGAGAGCCGGTCGAGGCGGTAGGCGGTGAGGGTGACCCGGCAGGCGGAGGTGACGTCGACGTCCGCGCCGGTGCCGTCGGCGGTCAGGGCGGTGAGGCGGCGCTGTCCGGCGGGGCTGCGGTCCAGGGCGTGTTCGATCTGGGCGACGAGGAGCGGGACGATCGGGGCGAGGCCGTCGACGTGGGCGACCGGGACCCGGGCGTGTGCGAAGGCGCGGCGGACGGCGGCCCGTTCCCGGTCGGCGGTGTCCGGGCCGAAGACGACGGCGCCGTAGCCGCGCAGTTCGTCGGCGGGCACGCCGTCGGCGTCGTGGGCGATGTCGGCGCCGACGCCGATGGTGCGTAACGCGGCGGCGAGGCGGGCCAGGACGGCGACGCGGGCGCCGATCAGCAGGATACGGCGGCGGGGGTCCGGGGCGGAGCCGTCGAGCAGGGCGGTCAGGGCAGCACGGTATTCGCCGCCGCGGAAGCGGAACGGGCCGATACCGTGGTAGCCGTTGCGTTCGAGGTCGGCGTGTTCGCCGGTCTGCCAGGCGAAGTCACGCCAGATGACGTCCTCCCCGTCGGGGCGGATCACCGCGGTGACGGCGCCGCAGGCCAGGTCCGCGCACTCCGGGCAGCCGTAGACGACGTACCGGCCTCCGGGCAGCGGGGCCGGGCTCTCCAGGAGCAGGCTGCGGACCTGGGCGGTGAAGATCGCGGGTGGGACGTCGGAGGCGAGCGGGGAGACCGCGTCGAGGTCGGAGAGCCGGAACAGCAGAGGGCGGCCGTCGACGATGAAGTCCAGGAAGTCCCGGTGGACCTGGTAGCCACCGTCCGTGAGGACTCCGCCGGCCCGCATCGCGGGGGCCAGGCCGAAGGTCGTGTACTGGGCGTACTCGGCGCACATGGAGTGAGTATCCCCACACATGGCGTGATGTGAGCACGGCATGACGTATTCCGCTACGGTCCGGCCATGGCAGACGAACCGGGTGACGAGATCGTGGTGGTCGGAGGCGGGGTCGTCGGGCTGACGACCGCGGTGGTGCTCGCCGAGCGGGGGCGGCGGGTGCGGCTGTGGACGCGGGACCCCGCCGAGGCGACCACCTCCGCCGTTGCGGGTGCGCTGTGGTGGCCCTACCGGATCGAGCCGGCCCCCCTGGCGCGGGCGTGGGGCCTGCGGTCGCTGGAGGTGTACGAGGGGCTGGCGGGGCGGGGCGGGCGGGCCGGCGTACGCATGGTCGAAGGGGTACTGGGCGAGACCCGGCTCGACGAGGTGGCGGGGTGGCTGGCGGAGCGGGTGCCGGGGCTGCGGTCCACCACGGCCGGGGAGTACGCGGGGCCGGGGGTGCGGGCTCGGCTGCCGCTCATCGACATGCCGGTGCATCTGGCGTGGCTGCGGGAGCGGTTCGTCGCGGCGGGCGGGGTGGTCGAGGCGCGTGCGGTGTCCTCGTTCGCGGAGGCCGACGCGCCGGTGGTGGTGAACTGCACGGGGCTCGCGGCGCGGGAGCTGGTGCCGGATCCGTCCGTGCGGCCGGTACGCGGGCAGCTGGTCGTCGTGGAGAACCCCGGCATCGACACCTGGCTGGTCTCCAGCGACGCGGCCGGGCAGTACGCGTATCTGTTCCCGCAGCCGGGCGGGCTCGTCCTCGGCGGCACGGCGGAGGAGGACGCGTGGTCCCTGGAGCCGGACCCGGTGACGGCCGAGGCGATCGTCACGCGCTGTGCGGCGCTGCGGCCGGAGGTCGCCGGGGCGAAGGTGCTGGCCCACCGGGTCGGGCTGCGCCCCGCCCGCCCGGCGGTCCGCCTGGAACGCGACGCCCTGCCGGACGGCCGTCTCCTGGTGCACAACTACGGCCACGGCGGCGCGGGCGTCACGGTGGCGTGGGGCTGCGCGGAGGAGGCGGCGGAATTGATCACGGGCTGAGGCGGAGCCCGGCCCTGGGTTGCCGGGGGCCGGGAGCGGCGCGCGGGCGGCGGGGGGGCGGCGCCGAGGTGCGGGGGCGCGGCGGGGGGGCGGAGAGGTGCGGGGGGCGCGGCGGGGGGCGCCGAGGTGCGGGGGCGCGGGGGTGATCGGGCACCGAGGCGCGGGGGTGATGAGGCGCGGGGGCGCAGGAGCGCGGAGGCGGGGGCGCGGGGGCGCCGAGGCGCAGGGCGCCGGGGGTAGTGGGGCGCCGGGACGGGGCGCCGGAGCGCGGGGGTGCGGAGGCGCCGGAGCGGCAGAGCACCGAGGCGCCGGAGCGCGAGGTTGATGGGGCGCCGAAGCGCCGGGGCGCGGGGGTGATGGAGGAACGGGGCGCGAGGCGCCGGAGCACGGGGGGTGATGGGGCGCAGGGGTGGTGGGGTGCCGGGACGCGAGCGGTGATGGGGCGCAGGGGTGCCGGGGTGCCGGGACGCGAGAGCGCAGGGGCGCCGGGGTGATGGGGTGCCGGGGTGATGGGGTGCCGGGACGCGAGAGCGCCGGAGTTCCGGAGCGCCTGGGCGCCGGGTTGCCGGAGCGCCGGGGTGCCGAGGTCATGGGGCGCCGGGGCGCCGGAGCGCCGGGTGATGGGGTGCCGCGGGGCGGGGTGACGGGGTGATGGGTGTCGCGGGGCGGATTCCGGTGTGGTCGGGGCCGGGCATCCTGCCCGGGGCGCCCCGGGTGGGATGCCCCGGGGCGCCGCAGGGGCGGGCCGGTGTTCAGGGGCCGGGTCAGTGTTTGCCGATCGGGTCGCCCTCGACGTCCGGGCCGCGGCCCGGGCCGACGCGGAACTCGAACTCGCCGTCGTACTTCTTGTGGCCCTCGATGACGGCCTGCTCGACGGCCTCGGACCCCATCTGCTCGCGCACGATCACCGGGTCGCGGCGCAGGTCGCGCATGAGCGCGACGCACATGAAGGTCATCACGACGACGAACGGTGCCGCCGCGAGGATCGTGAGGTTCTGCAGGCCCGTCAGGGCGTCGCCCTGCCCGCTGCCGACCATGAGCATGATCGCGGCGACCGCGCCGGTGACCACGCCCCAGAACACCACGACCAGCCGGCCCGGTTCGAGCGCGCCCTTCTGCGACAGCGTGCCCATGACGATCGAGGCCGCGTCCGCGCCGGAGACGAAGAAGATGCCGACCAGGATCATCACGAGCAGGCTGGTCACGGTGGCGATCGGGAACTGCTGGAGCACGCCGAAGAGCTGGCCCTCCGGGGTGGTCTCCTTGCCGAGCTGCCCCTCCTCCTGCATCTTCATCGCCGAGCCGCCGAAGATCGCGAACCAGACCAGGCTGACCGTGCTGGGCACGAGGATGACCCCGCCCACGAACTGCCGGATGGTGCGGCCCCGGCTGATCCGGGCGATGAACATGCCGACGAAGGGCGTCCAGGAGATCCACCACGCCCAGTAGAAGACGGTCCAGCTGCCCAGCCAGTCCGCGACGCCCTCGCCGCCGCTGGCCTCCGTGCGCCCGGCCAGCCGGGGCAGGTCGCCGAGGTAGGCGAAGACCGAGGTGGGCAGCAGGTCCAGGACGATGATGGTCGGCCCGGCCACGAACACGAACAGGGCGAGCACCAGCGCCAGCACCATGTTGGTGTTGGACAGCCACTGGATGCCCTTCTCCACACCCGACACCGCGGACGCGACGAAGGCCAGGGTCAGCACCGCGATGATCGCCACGAGCAGCCCGGTGCTCACCTTGTCCATCCAGTCCAGCTCCTGCACACCGGAGCCGATCTGCAGCGCGCCGAGCCCCAGGGAGGCGGCGGAGCCGAAGACCGTCGCGACGATCGCGAGGATGTCGATGACCCGGCCGGCGGCGCCGTTCGCGTTCTTCTTGCCGATGAGCGGGGTGAACACGGCGCTGATGGTCTGCCGGCGGCGCCTGCGGAAGGTGCTGTAGGCGATGGCCAGGCCCACCACGGCGTAGATCGCCCAGGGGTGGAGCGTCCAGTGGAAGAGGGTGGTCGCCATGGCCGTCTCCATGCGTTCGCCGGAGTCGGCCGGATCGGTGCCCGGCGGGGCCGTCGTGTAGTGCGACAGCGGCTCGCTCACGCCGTAGAACATCAGGCCGATGCCCATGCCTGCGCTGAACATCATGGCGACCCAGGAGACCGTGCGGAACTCGGGCTCCTCGCCCTCCGCGCCCAGGTGGATCCGGCCGTAGCGGCTGATCGCCAGCCACAGGGCGAACACGACGAAGCCCGAGGCGGCGAGCATGAACGCCCAGCCGCCGTTGTGCATCAGGCCGCTGAGCATGCTCGTGGAGACGTCTTCCAGCGAGTCGGTCGCCGCGGCGCCCCAGACCACGAAGGCGAGGGTGAGCACCGCTGTGACGCCGAAGACGACGCGGTCGGTCTGCGGCCGGTTCCGGCCGGGCAGGCCCGCTTCCGACCCCGGCAGCGCGGCTCCCTCGTGGGAGTCCTTGTCGCTTGGTCGTTCTTGCGTCACAGGCGGCACCTTTCATCGGGACAGCGTGGAGAATCGGTTCCTCCGTAACGCTGCTACCACGTGTGGCGGATTTTCACCCTCCTCAGCACGCGGTTTCGCGTGAACCTCCCGTCAGGTGGTACTCGGCCCGGTCGTCGAGCAGCAGCGGGACGAGTGCCCGCAGGGACTGGCGCAGGGGGACGAGCACGCCCTCGGCGTCCTTGCGCACCCGCACGCCGTGCAGGGCCAGTTCGTCGCCGACCTCGGCGTACTGGGCGGCCGTGAGCCGGTACCCGCAGGGCGGGTCCGGGACGAGCTCGGACGGTTCGGGGGGATCGTTGTCCGCGCCGCCGAGGTAGACCGGGCCGCTGTCGGCGTACCCAGCGAGGCGGGCCCGTCCCGTGGCCGCCTCGATCCGGCCACGGCGCTCCTCGGTGAAGCCGAACAGGCCCTTCAGGGCGGCCAGTTGCGAGGTCACCCGGCGCCGGTTGTTCAGCGCCTCGTCAGCCTTCTCGGCGTCGGTGAGCGGGTCCACGCGGCTCTCGATGAGCAGGCCGACGGAGTGTTTCACCCCGGACATGTTGCGCAGGATGCGCTCCTGCCCGTCGCCGGCGACCTGCCGGATCGGCTCGCCCGTGTCCGGGTCGGTCCAGATGCCGTAGGTGCCGGTCGAGTGGCCGGCCCGCTGCGCGGCGGGCCGGACGTAGGCCTCGGAGAGCGTGCGCGCCTCCTCGTGGACCGCGTCATGGGTGTTGAGGTTGCGCGGCCACAGGTCGAACAGGGCCTTGTCGTAGTAGGGGGGTGTGGCTCCGTACTCGTGCAGGTCGTAGACGAGGTCGGGGCGCTGGTCGCGGATGACGGCGGCGAGGGCGCGGCCCTCGGCGGTCCTCAGGGCGAGGTGGTCGCGGTTGATGTCGACGCCGTCGCCGTTGCCGCGGGTGTGCGCGGCCCGGCCGTCCGGGTTGGCGGTGGGCACGACGAGGACCGTGGTGCGGTCCAGGAAGCGCCGGGTGCGGCTGTCCTGGGCGTGGGCGAGGTCGCGGACGGTGGTCAGGCAGGCTTCGCGGCCGGAGGGCTCGTCGCCGTGCTGGCTGCACACGAGCAGCACCTTGTTCGGACGGGGCCGGGTGCCGATCCGGACGAGCTGGAGGGGGCGGCCCTGCTTCGTCGTGCCGAAGCGGGTCACGGAGACGCGGCCGCTCAACCGGTCCACGGCCCGGAGGAAGTCCTGCTCCTCGGGCTGGGTGGTCCAGCGGGCGCCGTTCGTCTGCTCGAAGCCGGTGCGTGGCGGTGCGTCCGTGGCCGTCGCCTCGGCCGGGACGGCGACCAGGGAGGCGGCGAGCGCCGCGGCGGTCAGGGTCAGGGCGCGGGCGCGGATCACCGGGCTTCCCCCGGGACGCGGTGGGTGGTGCGCGGCTCCCGGACGCCGTCCAGGAGGGAGGCGCCGGGCGTGGCGGACGCGGCACCGGCGGTGGCGCGGGCGAAGGCGGTGGCTCCGCCGGCGAACGGCACGCGTGCCGAGGTGCGGGCGAGGTCGAGCTTCAGGGTCGGCCGGTCGGCGGGAGGGTCGATGAGATCCTTGTCGGTGCCCGCGACGATCAGCGCCAGGCGGTGGCCCTTCGGCACGACGTGGTCGGTGGCCGCCAGGTCGAGGGTGATCGTGTACCGCTTGCCCGGGGTGAGCGGGGCGCCCTTGCCGTCAAAGGCGTGGTTGCCGAGGTCGGCCCAGCCGCGGCTGACGATCGTGTAGTCGACGTCGGTGGTCTTCGCCTTCGTCTCCTTGAAGCAGGCGCTGTCGCCGGCGGTGCTCGCGCCCCAGCAGGTGCGGTCGGCGAGGGTGGTGATGCCCTCGCCGGCGTCGGCGTAGTCGCGGATGGTGGCGGGGCCGATGTCCACGAGGACGGCGGAGAGGTGGGCCGTCGGGGTGGAGGGCGTCGCGGTGACGGTGACCTCGGAGGAGCCGGACAGGCGCAGGTCACGGGTGAGCGGTCCGGTGACGAAGCCGGCCTTCTCCGGTGTCGGCTTGTCGATGTTCGCGGCCCAGTCGGTCTCGCTCAGCGCGGGGTCGTCGGTGACGGTCGCGGTGCCGTGGCGGCGGTGCAGGCCGAGGGTGCCGACGCCGTCCTGGGCGCCCGGGCCGGGGCGCAGGGTGGCGGCGCGGGTGCCGGCCGGAGGCCAGGTCCGGGAGGTGCTCCACCGGTCGGGCGCGCGCTCGATGTCGGCCATGGGCGCGCGGTCGATGCCGTTGTCGTAGCCCATGAGTTCGTGGTCGAACCAGCGGTGCAGGGTGTCGACCCACTCCGCGCGCCGGAAGTCGAAGGGGTCGACGTGGCCGGTCTGCGAGAGCCAGATCTTGCGGTCGACGCCGTTCTTCGCGAGGGCGTCCCACCACTGGCCGACGTGCTTCATGCGGACGTTGAGGTCCTGCAGGCCGTGGACGAGGAAGACGCTGGCCTTCACCTTGCGCGCGGCCCTGACGTAGTCGCGCTCGGTCCACAGCGGGGTCCAGTCGCCGCTGCGCGGGGCACCGTCGGCGAGCTTGCGCTGCACGGCCGCGCAGGTGGCGCGGGCGTCGGGGCTGTTGACGTAGTTCGAGAGCCAGTCGGGGCCGGAGTCGTACAGCGGGGCGCCCTGCTGGAAGTAGTAGTCGTACCAGGAGGAGATGGCGCTGATCGGGACGATGGTCTCCAGGCCCTCGACGCCGGTGGCGGCGACGCCGTTGGCGATGGTGCCGTCCCAGCTCTTGCCGATCATTCCGGTGCGGCCGTTGGTCCAGTCGGCCTCGGCGCGGGTGGTGCCGGTGCGGGTGGTGTAGGCCTTGGCGCGGCCGTTGAGCCAGTCGACGACGGCTTTGGCCGACCGGACGTCGGAGCGGCCGCCGACGTCGACGCAGCCGTCCGAGCGGTTGGTTCCGGCCAGGTCGACGCCGACGACCGCGTAACCGCGCGGGACGAAGTAGTTGTCGTAGAACAGCGGCAGCTGCACGACGTCGCCGTGTCCGTCGTACGTCTTCTTCTGGCTCTCGTTGCCGCGCCCGCAGCAGGAGTAGTACGGGCTGGCGTCCATGATGACGGGCACCTTGCGGCCCTGGGCGGCGGGTTCGCGGGGGCGGACGATGTCGACGGCGACGCGGTCGGCCTTTCCGTCGCCGTTCCCGTCGAGTCCGGTGTCCACCCAGACGGCCTCGCGGATGGCGTTCTCGTAGGAGTGGACGGGTTCGCTCCCGCGCGGTGCCGCCTGTGCGGCCGCCGGGGTGAGCAGGGTGGCCATCAGGGCGGCCGTGGCCGCCGTCGCGAGCGGTCTCCAGGTCGTGAAGCGCGTGCGTTTCGGCATGCGCCGGACGGTACATCGGTGAACTCCTGTGCAGAAGAGGGCGGCTGACGGACCGGCGTGTCCGGGAGGGGCCGGCGGGGCGCCTGTCCCGTGTCGGCCGAATGGCGATCGTGTGACAAGAGAGGCCATGGACATGACCAGAGACGCAGGGAGTCAATAGGCTCCGGACAGACTTCGGGACCTACGACTTGGAGCCTTGCGTGCACCGCAGAATCATCGTGCCGGGAGCCCTGGCAGCGGCCGTTCTCCTGCTGGCGATCCCGGCATCGGCCGCCCCCCACTCCCCCGGCGCGCCGGGGATCGGCGACCCCTACTACCCGGCCTACGGCAACGGCGGATACGACGTCTCCCACTACGACCTCCGGCTGAAGTACCAGCCGGCGACGGACGAACTGGAGGGCACGGCCACCCTCGTGGCCCGCACCACCCAGGACCTGTCGCGCTTCAACCTCGACTTCCTGCTGGACGTCGACGAGGTACGCGTCAACGGGGTCAAGGCCTCGTTCACGACCTCCGGCGAGCACGAGCTGGAGATCACACCGAAGACCCCGCTGTCCAAGGGCACCGCCGTCACCGTCGTCGTGCGCTACCACGGCGTGCCGTCGTCGAAGCGGGCCTACGGCTTCACCAGCTGGCACCGCACCCCGGACGGCGGTGTCGCGGCCAACGAGCCGGAGGCGGCCGCCTGGTGGTTCCCGAGCAACGACCACCCGCTCGACAAGGCCACCTACGACGTGTCCGTGCTGGTGCCGGACGGCACGCAGGCCATCTCCAACGGCACGCTCCAGTCGACGAGTTCACGGCTCGGCTGGACGCGCTGGAACTGGCGTTCCAACAAGCCGCAGGCCACGTACCTCGCCACGCTCGCGGTCGGGAAGTTCGACCTGACCACCGGCACGACCGAGAGCGGCATCCCGGTCGTCAACGCGTACAGCAAGGACCTGGGCGACCACGCCGGCGCGGCCCGCGCGAGCATCGAGCGCAGCGGCGAGATCGCGGACTGGCTGAGCGGATACTTCGACCCCTACCCGTACAACGCGCTCGGCGGGTACGTCCCGAACACCACCACCGGCTACGCGCTGGAGACCCAGACCCGGCCGTACTACAGCCCCCGGCAGTTCGCCAACGGGTCGAACGTGTCCGTCGTCGTCCACGAGCTGGCCCACCAGTGGTACGGGGACGCGGTGTCCCTCAAGGGCTGGAAGGACATCTGGATCAACGAGGGCTTCGCCCGGTACGCGCAGTGGCTGTGGTCGGAGCACGAGGGCGAGGGCACCGCGCAGGAGCTCGCCGACTACGTGTACGCCTCGCACCCCGCCGACGACCCGTTCTGGACGGTGCGGCCCGGGGATCCCGGACCGGACGAGCAGTTCGACATCGCGGTCTACGACCGGGGCGCGCTGGCCGTGCAGGCGCTGCGCAACGCGATCGGCGACGAGGCGTTCTTCACGATCCTCAAGGGCTGGCCGCAGAAGTACGCGCACGGCAACGCCTCCGTCGCCGACTTCCGGCGCTACGCCGAGGAGGTCTCCGGCAAGCCGCTGGCCGCCCTCTTCGACACCTGGCTGTTCCAGCCGTCCAAGCCGGGGGTGCCCGCGGCCCGGGCCGCGGCGGTCGCGAAGGCGGGCAAGACGGTGACCCCGCCCAAGTCGTGGAAGAGGATCGCGGCGACCAACGGGGTGCACGAGCACGGCGGCCACGCGGAGGGCACGGGGCACCGTCACTGACCGCGCCGCGTCCCGCCGAGCGGTCTACGGTGGGCCCATACGCACCGGGCGTACGGGCCCGGCGGCGTGACACGAGGGCGGCCGACGGAGGTGCCGGGCGTGCGGGACGTGGCGATCGTCGAGGCACCGTCCGTGCTGGGGCTGCGCCCGACGGGGGTCGAGGACCTGGCGCCGGCGCTGCTCGGCGCCGGGCTGGCCGAGGCGCTCGCGGCGCAGCCCGCGGGGCGGGTCGAGCCGCCGCCCTACGACCCGCGGCGGGACGCGGCGACCGGGGTGCTGAACCCGGACGGCATCGCGGCCTACTCGGCGCAGCTGGCCGACGCCGTGGGCGCGGTCCTCGACGGCGGCCGGTTCCCGCTGGTGCTCGGCGGCGACTGCAGCGTGCTGCTCGGCGCGCTGCTGGCGCTGCGCCGCCGGGACCGGCACGGGCTGCTGTTCCTCGACGGGCACACGGACTTCTACCAGCCGGAGGCCGAGCCGGCCGGCGAGGCGGCCTCCATGGAACTCGCCCTGGCCACCGGGCGCGGCCCGCGCCCGCTGGCCGACCTGGAGGGGCGCGGCCCGCTGGTACGGGACGAGGACGTCGTCGCCCTGGGGTTCCGGGACGCGGAGGAGTCCGCGGCGTACGGGATGCAGCCGCTGCCGGACGGGCTGCACGCGCTGGACCTGCACACCGTGCGCGCCCTCGGGGCCGGCGAGGCCGCCCGGCGGGCGGTCGGCCTGCTGACCGGCTCGGGCGGGGGCGCCGGCTACTGGGTCCATCTCGACGTCGACGTCCTGGACGACGCGGTGATGCCGGCCGTCGACCACCGGCTGCCGGACGGCCTGTCCTGGCAGGAGCTGGAGACCGTGCTGGGGACGGCACTGGCCGGTGACGGCGCGGCCGGCCTCACCGTCACGATCTTCAACCCCCGCCTGGACCCCGGCGGGACGATCGCCCGCCGGCTGACCGGCTGCCTGCTGCGGGCCTTCGGCGTCCCGCGCTGACGGGACGCTCCCCTTCCGGCCGGCGGACCGGCCGCTCGCGGCACTGGCGGTGGCCCGGGCCGGGGCCGCTACCCCGCCAGCTCGGACAGCTCCTGGTCGGCCGTCTGCGACACCCGGCGGCGCACGCCGAACCAGCCCGCCACCAGCATGATCGCGATCAGCGGGATCAGCAGGAGCGTCTTGCGGCCGACCTCGGGGTCGTTCCACATCATGGCGAGGCAGGCCATCAGGAAGGCGATCGTGGCGATCTCCGTGACCGGGCTGCCGAAGAGGCGGAAGGAGGGCCGGGCGACCAGGCCCGCCTTGGCACGGCGGACGAAGACCAGATGGCAGATCATGATGATCACCCAGGTGCTGATGATGCCGAGCGAGGCGACGTTCAGCACGATCTCGAAGGCCTGGGCCGGCACGAGGAAGTTCAGGCCGACGCCGAGGACGCAGACCGCGCAGGTGAGCAGGATGCCGCCGTAGGGGACCTGGCTGCGGTTCATGCGGGCGGTGAACTTCGGCGCGGAGCCGGCCATCGCCATGGAGCGCAGGATGCGGCCCGTGGAGTACAGGCCCGAGTTGAGGGAGGACATGGCGGCCGTGAGGACCACCAGGTTCATCACGTCGCCCGCGGCCGGGACGCCGATCTTCGACAGGACCGTGACGAAGGGGCTCTGGTCGGCCGAGTAGACCGAGCCGGGCAGCAGCAGGGCGAGCAGGACGACCGAGCCGACGTAGAACAGGCCCACCCGCCACATGATCGAGTTCACCGCTCGCGGGACGACCTTCTCCGGCTCGGCGGTCTCGCCCGCGGCGACACCGACCAGCTCCAGCGCGGCGTACGCGAAGATCACGCCCTGCATGACGAGGACGACCGGCATCACGCCGTGCGGGAAGACGCCGCCGTTGTCCGTGATGACGCTCAGGCCAGGCGTCCGGCCGCCGACCTCGTGCTGCGTGGCGAGCAGGAAGATCCCGATGAGCATGAAGCCGACCAACGTCGCGACCTTGATGATCGCGAACCAGAACTCCATCTCGCCGAAGATCTTCACCGAGATCAGGTTCACGGCCAGCACCACCGCGAGGGCGATCAGCGCCAGCACCCACTGCGGGATGTCGGTGAACAGGCTCCAGTAGTGCGTGTAGAGCGCGATCGCGGTGATGTCGGCGATGCCGGTGGTCGACCAGTTGAGGAAGTACATCCAGCCGGCGACGTAGGCGCCCTTCTCCCCGAGGAACTCGCGCGCGTAGGACACGAAGGAGCCGGAGGAGGGCCGGTACAGGACCAGCTCGCCGAGGGCCCGCACGACGAAGAAGGCGAAGACGCCGCAGACCAGGTACGCCAGCGCGAGCGCCGGGCCCGCGTTGTGCAGCCTGCCGCCCGCCCCCAGGAAGAGCCCGGTGCCGATCGCGCCACCGATGGCGATCATGTTGACGTGGCGGGCCTTGAGGTCCTTGCTGTAACCGGCGTCGCCCGCGTCCGCGGGCACCTGGGCCGCATCGGTGCGCGGCGCGGCCGCAGCCGTGTTCACGGCGTCCTTGCTCACGGGTGGTTCCACTTCCTGGATCGCCCCGGACGTCGTGGGTCCGGGGTCCGTACAGTGCGTTGGCCCGCACCACCCTTGTGACGCGGCACAGACCAAGGCAGCACTTTCCCACACGCCTCAGCTCGCACACGGTGACCGGCGTCACAGAGCGTCACTTCTCACAAGGTCCACCAGGGACCCGCACAGTGGCCGCCCGACGTTCACCGCATGGTCATCGCTTGCTGCGGACGAGGTGTCACAGCACTGGTGGGACAGCGATACTGCTGCACATGACGACCGACGCCGACGAGCCGACCCTCACGATCGACGAGCTGGCCGCCCGGTCCGGAGTCACGGTGCGCACGGTCCGCTTCTACGGCACCAAGGGGCTGCTGCCGCCGCCGGTGCTCGGCCCCCGGCGCGTGGGGCACTACGGGCCCGGGCACCTGGCCCGGCTGGCGCTGATCGAGGAGCTGCAGCGGCAGGGCATGACGCTGGCCGGCATCGAGCGCTACCTGCGGCAGCTGCCGCCCGGCCTGAGCGCGCACGACCTGGCCGTGCACCGGGCGGTGGTGGCGTCCTGGGCGCCGGACACCGTCGAGACGGTCACCCGCGAGGAGCTGGCGCGCCGGGCCGGGCGGCCGCTGGACGAGGAGGACGTCGAGCGGCTCGTGGCGATGGGCGTGATCCGGCCCGCCGAGGACGGCTACGAGGCCGACCTCGGCCTGCTCAGGCTGGGCACCGGGCTGCTGGACGTGCCGCTATCCCCCGAGGCGATCTTCGCGGCGCGCAAGGTCCTGCTGGAGCACGCGCGCGCCGCGGCCCGGGAACTCTCCCAGCTCTTCCGCGGCGAGGTGGCGGAGCGCGACGCGCGGGACGTGCGGTCCCTGTCGGCGCACATGCACCCGCTGGTGGTGCAGGCGCTCCTCACCGCGTTCCAGCGCTCGCTCAAGGAAGAGTTGGGCGAGTGGCTGACCCGCCCCGCCGGCGGGCCGGCCGCGGACCAGGGCCACGCCTGATCCAAACGACACGACCTAGTCGCTGAAGCGCTCCCCCTTCTCCGCCTTCTCGACGAGCAGGGCGGGCGGGGCGAACCGGTCGCCGTAGCGCTCGGCGAGTTCCCGCGCGCGGGCCACGAAGCCGGGCAGCCCGCCCCGGTAGCCGTTGATGTACTGGAGCACGCCGCCGGTCCAGCCGGGGAAGCCGATGCCGAAGATGGATCCGATGTTGGCGTCGGCGACGGAGGTCAGCACGCCCTCCTCCAGCAGCCGGACGGTGTCCAGCGCCTCGGAGAACAGCATGCGTTCCTGCATGTCCTCGAACGGGATCCGGTGGCCGGGCTTGGTGAAGTGCTCGCGCAGGCCCGGCCAGAGTCCGGCGCGCCTGCCGTCCTCGTCGTAGTCGTAGAAGCCGGCGCCGCCGCTGCGGCCCGTGCGGCCGAACTCCTCGACCAGGCGGTCGATGACGGCCTCGGCGGGGTGGGGCGTCCAGGTGCCGCCGGACTCCTCGACCGCCCGCCTGGTCTCGGCCCGGATCCTGCGGGGCAGGGTGAGGGTCAGTTCGTCCATGAGGGACAGGACCTTGGCCGGGTAGCCGGCCTGGGCGGCGGCCTGTTCGACGGAGGCGGGCTCGATGCCCTCGCCGACCATGGCGACGCCCTCGTCGAGGAAGTGGCCGATGACGCGGGAGGTGAAGAAGCCGCGCGAGTCGTTGACGACGATCGGCGTCTTGTTGATCTGCCGGACCAGGTCGAAGGCGCGGGCCAGGGCCTCCTCGCCCGTGCGCTCGCCCTTGATGATCTCGACGAGCGGCATCTTGTCGACCGGCGAGAAGAAGTGCAGCCCGATGAAGTCGCCCTGGCGTTCCACGCCTTCGGCGAGGGCGGTGATGGGCAGGGTGGAGGTGTTGGAGCACAGCAGCGCGTCGGGGGCGACGGCGTGCTCGATCTCCTGGAACACCTTGTGCTTGACGGAGGTGTCCTCGAAGACGGCCTCGATGACCGCGTCGCAGCCCGCCAGGTCCTGGACCTCGGCCGTGGGCGTGATGCGGGCGAGCAGCGCGTCGGCCTTCTCCCGGGTCGTGCGGCCCTCGGCGACGGCCTTGGCGCACAGCTTCTCGGAGTAGCCCTTGCCCTTGACGGCCGCCTCCAGGGAGACGTCCTTCAGCACGACGTCGATGCCGGCACGGGCGCAGGAGTAGGCGATGCCGGCGCCCATCATGCCGGCGCCGAGGACGGCGACCCTGGAGACCTTGCGTGGCTCGACGCCCTGGGGACGGTTGGCGCCGGAGTTGACGGCCTGGAGGTCGAAGAAGAACGCCTGGATCATGTTCTTCGAGGTCTGCCCGGTGGCGAGTTCCACGAAGTAGCGGGCCTCGATGACCTGGGCGGTCTCGAAGTCGACCTGGGCGCCCTCGACGGCGGCGGCGAGGATGTTGCGCGGGGCCGGGTAGGGGGCGCCCTTGGTCTGCTTGCGCAGGGTGGCGGGGAAGGCGGGCAGGTGGGCGGCGAACCCGGGGTGGGCCGGGGTGCCGCCGGGGATCTTGTAGCCCGGCCTGTCCCAGGGCTGCTGCGACTCGGGGTGGGCGTCGATGAAGGCACGGGCCTTGGCCAGGAGTTCCTCGTGCGTGTCGGCGATCTCGTCGACGAGGCCGTTGTCCAGGGCGCGGCGCGGGCTGTACTGGGTGCCCTGGAGAAGGACCTTCAGCAGGGCGTCGGCGATGCCCAGCAGCCGGACGGTGCGCACGACGCCGCCGCCCCCGGGGAGCAGGCCGAGGGTGACCTCGGGGCAGCCGATCTTGGAGCCGGGCGCGTCCAGGGCGACGCGGTGGTGGCAGGCCAGGGCGATCTCGTAACCGCCGCCGAGGGCGGCGCCGTTGAGGGCGGCGACGACGGGCTTGCCGAGGGTCTCGATGCGGCGCAGGTTCCGCTTGACGGCCATGCCGCCGTCGAACAGCTCCTGGGCGGTCTCGGGCGTGACGCGGATGAGGTCGCGCAGGTCGCCACCGGCGAAGAAGGTTTTCTTGGCGGAGGTGATGATGACGCCCCGGACGGAGTCCCTCTCGGCCTCCAGCCGGTCGGCGACGGCGGTGAGGGAGTCGCGGAACGCCTGGTTCATGGTGTTCGCGGACTGGTTCGGGTCGTCCAGGACGAGGGTGACGAGACCGGTGCGGTCCTGCTCCCAGCGGATGGTGGTGGATTCTGTGCTCATGTGGAGGTGCTCCGTGTGATCCGTCAGGAGGAGGTCAGATGCGCTCGATGATCGTGGCGACGCCCATGCCGCCGCCGACGCACAGCGTGGCGAGGCCGTAGCGCTTGTCCTGGCGCTCCAGTTCGTCGAGGAGGGTGCCGAGGATCATCGCGCCGGTGGCGCCGAGGGGGTGGCCGAGCGCGATCGCGCCGCCGTTGACGTTGACCTTGTCCAGGGGCAGGCCCATGTCCCGCACGTAGCGCAGCACGACCGCGGCGAACGCCTCGTTGATCTCGACGAGGTCGATGTCGTCGATGGTCAGCCCGGCTTTGGCCAGGGCCTTGCGGGTGGCGGGGGCGGGGCCGGTGAGCATGATGGTGGGCTCGGAGCCGGAGACCGCGGCGGAGACGATCCGCGCGCGGGGCGTGAGGCCGTGGCGCTCGCCGACCTCCCTGGAGCCGATGGCGACGAGCGAGGCGCCGTCGACGATGCCGGAGGAGTTGCCCGCGTGGTGGACGTGGTCGATCTTCTCCACCCAGTGGTACTGCTGGAGCGCGACGGCGTCGAAGCCGCCGTGTTCGCCGATGTCCGCGAAGGACGGCTTCAGCCTGGCGAGGGAGTCGGCGGTCGTGCCGGGGCGCGGGAACTCGTCGTGGTCGAGGACGACGAGCCCGTTGCGGTCCTTCACGGGGACGACGGACCTGTCGAAGCGGCCGTCCTTGATGGCGGTGGCCGCCCGTTCCTGGGACAGGGCCGCGTACTCGTCGACGTCCCTGCGGGAGAAGCCCTCGATGGTGGCGATGAGGTCGGCGCCGATGCCCTGCGGCACGAAGTTGACCTGGAGGTTGGTCATCGGGTCGTTGAACCAGGCGCCGCCGTCGGAGGCCATCGGCACCCGGGACATCGACTCGACGCCGCCCGCGAGGACGAGGTCCTCCCAGCCGGAACGGACCTTCGCGGCGGCGAGGTTGACGGCCTCCAGTCCGGAGGCACAGAAGCGGTTCTCCTGCACTCCGGCGACCGTGTCGGGCAGTCCGGCGGCGATGGCGGCGATCCGGGCGATGTCGGAGCCCTGGTCGCCGACCGGTCCGACGACGCCGAGCACGATGTCGTCGACGGCGGCCGGGTCGAGGTCCGGGAACCGGGCGCGGATCTCGTGGATGAGTCCGACGACCAGGTCGATGGGCTTGGTGCCGTGCAAAGCGCCGTTGGCCTTGCCGCGCCCGCGCGGGGTGCGGATCGCGTCGTAGACGTACGCTTCGGTGCTCACGAGGGGGCCTTTCACTGAGGGGTGGGGGACGAGCGGAGCAGCCCGGGAACGTCCCAGTCCCGGGCGACGTCCGCCGTGTCGGCGCCGGGCCGGGCCGGGCCGCTGCGGACCGAGGTCGGGGTGGCGGAGAAGCGGGGGGCCGGGGCGGGCTGGGTGATGCCGCCGTGGTCGGTGAAGGTGCCGCGGGCGGCCAGGTGCGGGTGGTGGGGGGCCTCCCGCAGGGACAGCACGGGCGCCACGCACGCGTCGGTGCCGTCGAACACGGCCGTCCACTCGTCCCGGGTGCGGCTCTTGAAGCGGGCGGCGACCTCCTGACGCAGTTCCTCCCAGCGGGTGACGTCCGTGCGGGCGTCGCCCTGGTCCTCGATCCCCAGCAGGGCGAGGAACTCCTCGTAGAACTGCGGCTCCAGGGCGCCGACGGCCATGTACCGGCCGTCGGCGGTCTCGTAGGTGCCGTAGTAGGGGCAGCCGCCGTCGAGGAGGTTGGCGCCGCGGCGGTCCTGCCAGGCGCCGGCGGCGAGCATGCCGTGGATCATCGTGGCGAGGTGGGCGGTGCCGTCGACGATGGCGGCGTCCACGACCTGGCCGGTGCCCCTCGCCCGCGCGTGGTGGAGGGCGGCGAGCACGCCGACGACGAGGTAGAGGGAGCCGCCCGCGTAGTCGCCGAGCAGGTTGGCGGGGACCGGCGGCGGCTGGCCGGGACGGCCGGTCAGGCCGAGGGCGCCGGTGGGGGCGATGTAGGCGATGTCGTGCCCCGCGCGGGGGGCGAGCGGGCCGTCCTGGCCCCAGCCGGTCATCCGGCCGTACACCAGACGCGGGTTGCGGGCGTGGCAGTCCCCGGGCCCGACGCCGAGGCGCTCGGCGACGCCGGGGCGGTAGCCCTCGACCAGGACGTCGGCCCGAGCGGCCAGTGCGAGGACCCGGTCCGGGCCGTCGGGGGCCTTCAGGTCGACGAGCACCGAGCGCTTGTTGCGGTTGGTGACGTCGCAGGCCGGGTCGATGCCGAGGCCGGGGCCGCCGGGCCGGTCCACGCGTACGACGTCGGCGCCGAGGTCGGCCAGGAGCATGGCGGCGAACGGGGCGGGCCCGATCCCGGCCAGCTCGACGACGCGCACGCCGGTGAGCGGGCCGTGTGCTGCCGTTCCTGCCGTGGTCATCCGGCCCCCAGTGCTGTGACACCGATGATGTAACACCAGTGATGCTAAGAACACGTTCCACTCCGCACAAGAGCGGAACGAGCAAGCGCTTAGCAATGTGCCGTACGGGTCAGCCCCCGTCCAGCTCGGCCGTCAGCCGCTTCGGCGCGATCACCCGGTAGCTCTCCTCCACCCAGTCGCACAGGAGCTCGGCGGACGGGGCGCCCTGCGCCTCCAGGGGGATGCTGACCCAGCCCGCCTTGCCCAGGCCGTATCCGGCGGGCTCGGCGCCGGGGCAGGCCAGCGCATGGGCGTGCGCCGTCTCGTCCGTGAGCTTCACCGTCACCCCGAGGGGGTGACCGCCGTCCTCCACACCGAGGAAGACGAACACCTTCCGGTTGACCTTCACGACGGACTCGCCCCAGGGGAACTCTTCGGCGGCGCCCGGCAGCCCCAGCGCGAACGCGCGCACTTTCTCCCGCTTCTTCAGGGCATTCCTGGGCACGGCCATCGCGTTCCTCCGGGCTCGTCGTCGGGCTCCGCACCGCTCACGCTAGCCTCGGCCACCGACAGCGGCACGGGCTGCGCGACCGAGGGGTGTCATGAGCAGGCAGAACAGGACGGACCGTCCCTACGACATCGTGCTCTTCGGGGCCACCAGTTTCGCCGGCACGCTCACCGCCGAGTACCTGGCCGGGCACGCGCCCGAAGGGCTGCGCTGGGCGATCGCCGGCCGCAGCGAGGAGAAGCTGGCGCGGCTGCGGGAACGGCTGCCCGGCGCCGCGGACGTCGGCGTGGTGCGGGCGGACGCGTCCGAACCGGCCTCGCTGCGCGCCCTCGCCGAGCAGGCGCGCGTGGTGGCCACGACGGTCGGCCCCTACGTCACCTACGGCGAAGGGCTCGTCGCCGCCTGCGCGGACGCCGGGACGGACTATCTGGACCTGTGCGGCGAGCCGGAGTTCGTGGACCTGATGTACGTCCGGCACGACGCACGCGCGCGGGAGACCGGGGCCCGCCTGGTGCACGCCGCCGGGTTCGACTCGATCCCGTACGACCTCGGCGTGTACTTCACCGTGCAGCAGCTGCCGGAGGGGGTGCCGCTGGGGATCGAGGGCTTCGTGACCGTCGACGCGGCGTTCTCCGGAGGGACCTTCGCCTCCGCCCTCAACCAGTTCGCGCGGCAGCGGCAGATGGCGTCCGCCGCGCGGGACCGGCGGCGGCACGAGCCGCGGCTGGTGGGCCGGCGGGCCTCCGCGCCGCTGGGCGGGCCGCGGTTCGCCTGGGAGGTCGGGGCGTGGGCGCTGCCGATGCCGACCATCGACCCGCAGATCGTGCGGCGGTCGGCGGCGGCCCTGCCCCGGTACGGGCCCGACTTCCGCTACCGCCAGTACGCGGCCGTCCGCCGGCTGCCGGTCGCCGCGGGCGGGGTCGCGGCCCTCGGCGCGCTGGTGGCGGCGGCCCAGGTGCCGCCCGCGCGGCGCTGGCTGACGGACCGGCTCAGGCCCGGGGACGGGCCGGACCCGCAGAAGCGGGCCAGGAGCTGGTTCTCCGTGCGTTTCGTGGGCGAGGGCGGGGGCCGCAGGGTGTACTCGGAGGTCTCGGGCGGCGACCCCGGCTACGGCGAGACGGCGAAGATGCTGGCCGAGTCGGCACTGTGCCTGGCCTTCGACGAACTGCCGCACACGGCCGGCCAGGTCACCACGGCGGTCGCGATGGGCGACGCGCTCGTCGAGCGGCTGCGGGCGGCGGGCATCCGCTTCCGCGTGGCGTCGGTGCGCTGAGGAGTCGCCGGGCGGCCTACAGCGGCCACTCGGCGATGGTGTAGATCATCCCGGCTATCCAGCCGAGCCCCGCGAGCACGGCGAGGATCAGGCCGATGGTGACGGCCCGCTCGACGGTCTGGGTCGGGCCGGCAACGGGCTTGGGGGCGCGGTGCGTTGTCATGCGCCCCAGCCTGCCGGGGAGGCGCCGGCCGGACATCCGTACGGGTACTCAGTGCCGGTACTCAGACGCGCCCCCGCACGCTCCGCCCTCTCCCCCGGCCTGAGGCTCCCCTGTTTCCCGGATGCGGGTGGCGGCTTTTCCCGGAACGGGTGGCGGCTCAGTTCGCGCAGGTCCCGCGCAGCGCCTCGCGGCACAGCGCGTCCGCCCTGCGGGTGGTCTCCGGGAGGCGGTACGCGGGGGTCAGGGCGAGGGTGTGGGCGCAGGCGTTGGCGAGGCTCACGCGGTGGCCCACCGACACGAAGACCGGCTTGACCCCGTCCCGGGTACGCAGGGCGCGGCCGACCTCCTCGTCGCCGGCGCGCAGCGCCGAGGTGCTGCCGCGCGGGGTGTCCGGCTCGTCGTAGGTGAAGGTGAACGGGTTCTTGGCGACGCCGATCGTGGGCAGGCCGGTCAGGACGCCGAGGTGGCTCGCGAGGCCGAAGCGGCGGGGGTGGGCGCGGCCGTAGCCGTCGCACACGACCAGCCCGGGGTCGCACGGCAGGGCGTCGAGGGCGGCCAGGACCGTGGGGAGCTCGCGGAAGGCGAGCAGCCCGGGCACGTAGGGGAAGGAGACCCGGCCCACCGCGGTCGCCTCGGCGACGACGTCGAGGCTCGCCGCGTCCAGGGCGACCGCGGCCGCCGCGACGACGTCGCGCGCGTCGTCGTAGGCGACGTCGACTCCGGTGACACGGCCGCTGCCGGGCGGCGGGCCCGGTTCGTCGAGGACGACCCGCTCGCGCAGGGCCTCCTGGACGGCGCGGGCCTGCTCCTCGGTGGCGGGCCAGTCCTCGGGGATGCGTACGGTCGTCATGGTGCCCGAAGCCTACGGCCCGCGCCGAGGCCGGCGGGGTCAGGGTGTCCCGCCGGCCTGGTGGAGCGTGCGCCTCACTTGCCCAGTGCGCGCTGCAACTGGCTCTTGTTCATGCCGGAACGGCCCTCGACGCCCTTGCGCTTGGCCTCCTGGTACAGCTGGTCGTAGGTGGGGCCCTGGGAGCCCTGCCCGGAGCGCTGACCGCCGCGCTTGCCCGACGACATGTCCTTGGTGGAGGTGCGGCCGGCCGTCTTCGACTCGCCGGAGCGGGCGCGTTCCTTGTTCACCGTCCGTGCGGCGATCTCCTTGGCGCGGCCGGTGCTCTCGCCCCGGTCCTTCGCGCTCTCCTTGATGTGCTCGTACTGGCGCTCCCGCTTGGGGCTCGAACCGCGTGGCATTCTCGCTCACTTCCTTTCACGTCCCGTGAACGGGTACCCACACTGCCAACCCTCACCGCACCCCGCTCGCTCACTGCTCCAGGCGGGCCACGCGCCCCTTCTCGCCGGCGGCCCAGCAGCCGTGGTCCGGGGCGCAGTCGACGGTGTCGTAGGAGCCCGGGTCGACCGTCCGCCAGGTGCGGCCGGCGTCGGTGGTGAGGTCGGTGCCGGTGGGGCCGACGGCGAGGGCGGCGGTGCGGCTGTGCGGGAGCCAGGCGACGCCGGAGCGGTAGGCGGGGGGAGGTGTGGCCGCCGGGCGCCAGAGCCGGCCGCCGTCCGAGGTGCGCGCGGCGGCCGTGGGCGAGGGCTGGTCGGGGCGGAAGTCGCCGCCGACGGCGAGGCCGTGGGCCCGGTCGCGGAAGGCCAGGGCGAAGACCCCGCGGGCCGGGTCGCCCGCGGGCAGGGGCATGGTGGTGGCCTTCCAGGTGTGTCCCCGGTCGGCGGAGTGCAGCACGCGCGCGTGCGCGGCTCCGCCGGTGGCGATCCAGGCGTCCCTCGGCCCGGACGTCACCAGGCACTGGCCGCTCGCGGCGAATCCGGCCTCGCCCTCCTGGGCGGGCGGCATGCCCCGGTCCGGCAGCACCGTCCAGGTCCGGCCGCCGTCGCCGGTGGACAGGATGCGGAACTTCCCGTCCACCGGGTCGCTCAGGGCGAGGCCGTGGCGGTGGTCGAAGAAGGCGAGGCAGTCGTAGAAGGCCCTCGGGTCGGTGTTGCGGAAGGACTCGGTCCAGGTCGTTCCGCCGTCGTCGGTGCGGTAGACGCGGGACGCCTCGCCCTCACCGATGGCCAGGACGACGGCCCGGCGCGCGTCGAACGCCTCGACGTCCCGGAACTGCAACTCACCCGCGCCGGGCGGCGAGACGTTCCGCCAGCCGGCCCCGCCGTCGGTGGTGCGCAGCACGGTGCCGGCGGTGCCCGCGGCCCAGGCGGTGTTCCGGCTGACGGCGGCCAGGCCGCGGAACCGTACCTCCGGGGTGCCGGTGTCCTTGAGTTCCCAGTGCGGCGCCCGCCGGTCCGGCTGCTGCGCGCCCGCGGGCCCGGCGGTCAGGACCGCCAGGGCCGCCGCGCACGCCGTGGCCGCGATCACGCCGCGCCCTGCCCGTCCCGTCCGTCGCCTGCTCCCCATGCGCCTCATGGCCGGGGAAGCTAGCCCACCGCCCGGGTGCCGTCCAGACGGCCTCCCGGCCGGGCCGGGCAGGACGGGAGGCGTCACGCGTGCCCTTCGGGGCACATGAGGAGAGCCGGGTCACTCCCGTGCATGAACGCGGTGACCGAGGTCACTCTCACCTCGTGTGCACGGAATGGCCGATTCCGTCGTCTCTTCCCATGCCAGGCCTCATCCGCCCGGACGTGTCCGTCCAGTCGTCACAAGGGAGCAAGGCGTTGTCCATCGTCATCGAGCAGCCCGTGGAGGCCCGCCTCGTCGCCGCCGCGCCGCGTATGCCGAGCATTCCCGCGACGCTGCACTACGACCGGAGCGACCCGTTCGCCGTCCGCATGACCTTCCCCGCCCCGGCGACGCTGGAGGGCGTCGACGTGTGCTGGACCTTCTCCCGCGAGCTGCTCACCGCCGGGATGGACGGCCCCGAGGGGCAGGGCGACGTACGGGTGCGGCCCTACGGGTACGACCGCACGGTACTGGAGTTCCACGCCCCCGAGGGCACCGCCGTGGTGCACGTCCGGTCGAGCGAGATCCGCTCGTTCCTGGCTGCGACGAGCGAGCTCGTGCCCGTCGGCCTGGAGCACCTGCAGCTGGATCTGGACCACGACCTGGCGGAACTGATGCGGGACGCGTGCTGAACGCCGACGCGGCGCCCGAAGCGGGGGGTCGGGCGAGGACCGGGCGAGCCCTGCGCCGGTGCCGACGCGGGTGACGCCCAGCGGTCGACTCCCCCGGCACCGCCGGATCCGCGGAGTGCGGCGGAAGGCCGCGGCGCGGTCGTTCCGGCGCGGCACGCCCGTGCCACGACCAGTGGCCCCGGCCGGCCGGAATCCGGGCGGAACGCGGCAGACGGGCCGTCAGAGGGACGCCGGTACCGGCACCGTCGCGGCCACCGCCGCGCGGACCTCGCGGACGATCCGCGCGAGGCCCGGCACCGACGCCCCGGCCCGCTCGGTCAGCTCCTCGACGCGCCGCTCGCCCGCGCTCGCGCCGAGCAGGTCCGCCGCGTCCGCCAGGACGGCGACCGCCGCGTCCCGCTCCGTGAGGCCGGCGGCCGGGAGCGGCCCGAGGAGGGCCTCGCGCGTCTCCTCCCGCAGCACCTTCACCGCGGCCGCCCGCTCCAGCGCGTACTCGACGGAGGGGAACACACCGAGGACGCGTCTCTTCTCGGCCCGTAGATAGCCCCCGGCCACGAGCTGCTCCCGTACGGCGTCGGCGGTCACCCGTGCCCGCAGCGTCACCCAGGTCCGCCAGGAATGCGGGCACGACTCGTGGACGAGTTCCAGCAGCCCGTCCAGGGCGGCGTCACCGCTGCGGGAGTCCATGTCGGCCGGGGTCGCGATGCCGTCCTCGTCGGTGAGCAGCCCGCGCCGGGCCAGGTCGACGAGGGCACCGGCGCGCACCGGGCCGGCCGGGTGGGCGGCGCCGCCCGCCGGGGGCCGCGCGGTGTCCCAGGCCAGCAGCGACAGCCGGGCCGGCAGCGTGAGCGAACCGTGGGACACGGGGCCTCCTGGAGCGGGGTGATCGGCTTCGGTTAATGCGTTGACAGGCCCCGTACCCCTTCCTACGGTGTACAGCGGTCCTGTTGCCGTCGATTGGAGAAGGACGTTGCTCGTCTGAGGTCCTCAAGACACCGCGCCCCACCCGTGAGGTGTGTGCGCTGCGTGCGACCTCGGCGTTCGAGCCGTCCCCCGGTGCAGGGCTCTTTCCATGCCCGTGAGGCCTCCTCCCTGGTCGCAGGTGTCTCGACACGCGTGTGCCCCTGACCGCTTCGAGCAACCCCGAGCGAGGCCTCCATGTCCGCTTCCGTCACCGTCACCTCCCTGTCGTTCACCTGGCCCGACGGCACCGTCGTCCTCGACGGCCTGGACGCCGCGTTCGGCCCCGGCCGGACCGGCCTGGTCGGGGTCAACGGCTCCGGGAAATCCACCCTGCTGCGGCTGATCGCCGGGGAACTCCTACCGGCCGACGGCACCGTCCGCGTCGCCGGCGAGATCGGCTACCTGCCGCAGAACGTCACGCTGGACACCGCCCTGCGCGTCGACGAGGCGCTCGGCATCGCCGCCCGGCGTGCGGCGCTGCACGCCATCGAGGCGGGCGACGCGGCCGAGGAGCACTTCGAGACCGTCGGCGACGACTGGGACGTCGAGGAGCGCGCCCTGGCCACGCTCGGCGAACTCGGCCTCGGGCACATCGGGCTGGACCGCACCGTCGGCGAGGTGTCGGGCGGCGAGTCCGTCCTGCTGCGGCTGGCCGCGCTGCTGCTGCGCCGGCCCGACGTGCTGCTGCTGGACGAGCCGACCAACAACCTCGACCTGTACGCCCGCCGGCGGCTGTACGCGGCCGTGCGGTCCTGGCCGGGCGTCATGGTCGTCGTCAGCCACGACCGCGAACTGCTGGACCTGGTCGACCAGATCGCCGACCTGCGCTCCGGCGGGATCACCTGGTACGGCGGCAACTTCTCCGCCTACGAGGAGGCCCTGGAGACCGAGCGGGAGGCGGCCGAGCGCATGGTGCGCGTCGCCGAGGCCGACTTGCGCAGGCAGAAACGCGAACTGTCGGACGCGCAGGTGAAGCTGGCCCGCCGCAGGCGGTACGCGCAGAAGATGTACGACACCAAGCGCGAACCCCGGGCCGTCATGAAGCTCAGGAGCCGCGCCGCCCAGGTCTCGGCGGGCAAGCACCGGATCATGCACGAGGAGAAGCTCGCGGAGGCCCGGGAGCGGCTCGACGAGGCGGTGGAGGCCGTGCGCGACGACGACGAGATCCGCGTCGACCTGCCGTTCACGGCCGTCCCGCCGGGGCGTACCGTCCTCACCCTCCAGGATCTCGGGCTCCGCCACGGCGCCCGGGTCCGGGGCGGGCTCGAACTGCGCGGCCCCGAGCGGGTCGCGCTGATCGGGCGCAACGGCACGGGCAAGACCACGCTGCTGCGCACGATCACCGGCGAGCTGGCCCCGGAGTCGGGCGAGGTGACGGCGCACGTCCCGCTGCGGTTCCTGCCGCAGCGCCTCGACGTGCTGGACGGGGAGCGGACGGTCGCCGAGAACGTGGCCCGGTTCGCGCCGGGCGCCACCGACAACCGGATCCGGGCGCGCCTGGCCCGCTTCCTGTTCCGCGGTGCCCGGGCCGACCAGCGGGCGTCGACGCTGTCGGGCGGCGAACGCTTCCGGGCGGCCCTGGCCGCGCTGATGCTCGCCGAACCGGCGCCGCAGCTGCTCCTGCTGGACGAGCCGACCAACAACCTGGACATGGCCAGCGTGCGGCAGCTGACCACGGCCCTGGACTCCTACGAGGGGGCGCTCGTCGTGGCCAGTCACGACCTGCCGTTCCTGGAGTCGATCGGCATCACGCGCTGGCTGCTGCTGGAGGAGGGAGAACTGCGGGAAATCACGCCAGAGGCTGTCGGGTATTCCGCCTAGCGTCGGGTGCATGCCCGATTTCATCACCCTGACCGGAGCCCGTGAGAACAACCTCAAGGACGTCACTCTCCGCATCCCGAAGGGCCGGCTGACCGTGTTCACCGGCGTTTCGGGGTCGGGTAAGTCGTCGGTCGTCTTCGACACGATCGCGGTGGAGTCGCAGCGCCAGCTCAACGAGACCTACCCGTGGTTCGTCCGCAACCGGCTGCCCAAGTTCGAACGGCCGCACGCGGACGCCCTGGAGGACCTCACCCCCGCGATCGTCGTCGACCAGCGGCCGGTCGGCGGCCACTCCCGGTCGACGGTCGGCACCATGACGGACGTCTACTCGGTGATCCGCGTCCTGTTCTCCCGGCACGGCACACCCAGCGCCGGCCCGGCCACGGCCTATTCGTTCAACGACCCGTCGGGCATGTGCCCCGAGTGCGACGGGCTCGGCCGGACCGTGGGGCCCGACTGGGACCGCATCCTGGACCCCGATCGCTCGCTCGCCGGCGGGGCGGTCCGCTTCCCGCCGTTCGCGGCGGGGACCTGGCAGGGCCAGACGTACACCAACAGCCCCGACCTCGACCCGGACAAGCCCGTGGGGCGGTTCACCGCCGCCGAGCGGGAGTTCCTGCTGCGCGGGCGGCCCGGCAGCAAGGTCGACGTCACCGGCAGCGGCGGCACGTGGACCACCGAGTACGAGGGCCTCGCCGACCGTTTCGAGCGGCTGTACCTGAAGCGGGACCTGTCCGGCATGAGCCAGAAGACCCGGGACCTGGTCCGGGAATTCCTGGTGGAGGGCGTCTGCCCGGCCTGCCGCGGAGCGCGGCTGAACGCGGCGGCGCTGGCCACCCGGATCGGCGGCCGGTCGATCGCCGACTGCACCCGGATGCAGGTCACCGACCTGATCAGCGTGCTGAGGGAGATCGACGACCCGGTGGCCCGGCCGATCGCCCAGGCGGCCGTGGCCGCGCTGGAGCGGATCGAGGCGATCGGCCTCGGCTATCTCAGCCTCGACCGGGAGACCGCCACCCTCAGCGGCGGGGAGGGACAGCGGCTGAAGACCGTGCGGCACCTCGGCTCCAGCCTGACCGGCATGACGTACATCTTCGACGAGCCGAGCGTCGGACTGCACCCGCGGGACGTGGGCCGGCTCGGCGATCTGCTGCTGCGGCTGCGCGACAAGGGCAACACCGTGCTGGTCGTCGAGCACGACCCGGACGTCATCGCGCTGGCCGACCACGTCGTGGACATGGGGCCGGGCGCCGGCGCCGGGGGCGGCACGGTGGTCTTCGCGGGGACACCGGCGGAACTGGCCGCGTCGGACACGCTCACCGGCCGCTGTCTGCGCCGGCGCACGACGGTCAAGGAGGAGGTGCGCCGGCCCACCGGCGAACTGTGGGTCAAGGGCGCCGGCCGGCACAACCTGCGGGACGTCACCGTACGGTTCCCCACCGGGGTGCTCACCGCGGTGACGGGGGTCGCCGGGTCGGGCAAGAGCAGTCTGGTCGGGGAGTTCACCGCCGCGCACGAGGAGGCGGTGGTGGTCGACCAGTCGTCGATCGGCATCTCCGGCCGGTCCACACCGGCGACGTACCTGGGGATCATGGACACGGTCCGGAAGATCTTCGCCCGCGAGACGGGGACCGAGGCCGGCCTGTTCAGCTTCAACTCCGGCGGCGCCTGCCCCACCTGCGAGGGCCGGGGCGTGATCTCCACCGACCTCGCCTTCATGGATCCGGTCACGACGACGTGCCACACCTGCGAGGGACGGCGCTTCAAGGAGGAGGTGCTGGATCTGACCGTGCGGGGCCGTTCCGTTGCCGACGTCCTGGAGATGACGGCCGAGCAGGCACTCGGCTTCTTCGAGGACGAGGCGGTACGGCGCCGGCTGCGCGCCCTGCGGGACGTCGGCCTGACGTATCTGACGCTCGGCCAGCCCCTGTCCACGCTCTCCGGCGGTGAGCGGCAGCGCATCAAACTGGCGACGCGGCTGCACCGCACGGGCGCGCTCTACGTGTTGGACGAACCGACGACCGGTCTGCACATGGCCGACGTGGAGGGCCTGATCGGCCTGCTGGACCGGCTGGTCGACACGGGCAACACGGTCGTCGTCGTGGAGCACAACCTGGACGTGGTCGCCCGGGCCGACTGGGTGATCGACCTCGGCCCGGACGGCGGACGGGACGGCGGACAGGTGGTGTTCGAGGGGACGCCGCGGCAACTGCTGGAGGCGGACGGGTCGTTCACCGGGGAGCATCTGCGGCGGTTCGTGCGGCCGGAGGTCAGCACGCCGGTGTGAGCTCCCCGGTGAGCGGAACGCCGGGATGGGCCCGGTTGCCGACGACGGCGAGACGGGGGCCGCGTGCCGTCGGCTGCCACTGCCCGCCCACCAGGGGAAGCAGGGCGATGTTGGGCGCCGGGCCCCGGGTCCAGTCGAGGGTGCCCGCGACGGTGTCGAGGGTGGTGTCGGCGAGGGTTCGGGCCACGCAGGCCCGGTCGGTGGGGTCGTCGGCGGCGGTGAGGGCGTGGTGGGCGGTCTCCAGCAGCGCGTGGGCGAGGCCCAGGGGTTGCAGCCAGGGGGCGCCGGTGTCCCGCTCGTAGGCACGGGCGAGTTCGGCGCACGAGGTGCCGTCGAGACCGGAGCGGTAGGGGTGGTCCGGGCTCCAGTAGACGAGGGTGGCCACGCGCGCGTCGCCGAGTTCGCCGTGGACGCCGGGGGCGGGGGTGGTGTGGGTGTGCGGGTAGGTCAGCCAGCGCGAGCAGGTGATCAGCCGCGGCCGCACTCCCGCCGCCCGGGCCTCGCGGTGGAAGAGGGCCAGGTCGGTGGCGGTGGCGGCGCTGGTGACGAGGTCGGCGCCGTGCTCGCGCAGCCGGGCGACCTGCGCGGCGAAGCCGGGGGCCGGTTCCCGGTAGGCGCCGAGGTCGACCAGGGTGTGCCCGCGCGCGGACGTCACCGGGGCGAAGCCGTGGTGCTGGTGCCGCAGCAGGGCCCCCTGCAGGTCGTCGTTCCACAGGCACCCGACGGTGCCCCGGCCGCCCACGCGCTCCCACAGGTCGGCGAAGACGGCGGCGATGTCGTCCAGTCCCCACGCGAAGTGGTAGGTCCACCGGAAGCGGTGCCCCGGCTCGGCGGCGCGCGCGTGGAAGTAGGCCTGCCACGGGAACGTGGTCGACACGCAGGGAACGCCGGCCTCCTCGCAGGCGTCGGTGACCGCGGGCAGCACCCGCGTCCCGGCCATCGTCAGCACGAGGTGCGCGCCGGCGGCGGCCAGCTCGCGCACGGCCCGCCGGGCCGCCTCGGGGTCCGAGCGGCTGTCGCGCACGGCGACGGTGACGGTGTACCGCCGGCCGCCGTTGCGCACGTGTGCCAGGCGGGGGGCGAGTCTGCGCAGGACGTACGACAGCGGGGAGCCGAGAGGGGCCAGCCGGCCCGTCAGCGGCGCGACCACGCCCACGCACAAGGAAGTCGACGGCACCGAGGCCCCTCTCGCCTGTTCGGGTGGGACCGCTCAGCGGCCGGAACGGTCCGCGGTGACGCAGGTGGTCCTGCTGAACACCGCCACCGTCTCGTTGCCGCAGTTGTTGCTGTGGCCCGAGGCGTTCCGGGCGAAGAGCAGGTTGGACAGGACGCCGCCGCTGGGGCCCGCCTGGTCGCCGCCGCCCCTGCCGTCGTCCTCGGTCACACAGGTGCGCTCCTTGAACAGGGCCACCTTGCCGGTGCCGCAGAGGTTGGCGTGGCCGGAGGAGTTCCGGCCGGAGAGGTTGGACAGCACACCGCCCGCCCCCGCGTCGCCGTCCCCGGCATGGGCCGTGGCCATGCCGGCCGGGACGGCCACCAGCATCCCCACGATCGAGGCCACCACTGCCATGCGCCGCGTGCCGTACATCTGTGTCGGTTTCCTTCCGCCGGTTCGGTCGCCGGCCGCCTCGGCCGGAGCACTACGACCAACGACCCACCGCACGATCGGTACGGCCCCGCCCAGGTGAATGATCCGTAAGACCGTTGATCGGCTACTGCGATGGGATGCCCGGAGCGAACCCGTTGACCGCGGCACGCCCGGGCACGCCACGCCCGCCCCTGCTCGGAACGCCGCATCGCCGCCCTCTCGCCGCCCTCGCCGCCGGGCTCCGGGGGGTGTCCTCTCCTCCGTTCGCCCTGCATGATGGTCGGCCGACGCCCGAGGGGTACCGGCCGATCCCGGGAACCCCGTCGGTGTGGTCCAGACACGTCCATCCGATACGGAGTCACGCTCGTGCCCAGCAAGAAAGCCCTCGTCCGCCGCCCCAGCCCGCGTCTTGCCGAAGGGCTGGTGACGCACATCGAGCGGGAGGGGATCGACGCCGATCTCGCTGGCCGGCAGTGGGAGGCGTACGTGGACGCCCTGCGCACGCACGGCTGGGAGACCATCGAGGTGGATCCGGCCGACGACTGCCCGGACTCGGTGTTCGTCGAGGACACGGTCGTCATGTTCCGGAACGTGGCGTTGATCGCCCGGCCGGGCGCCGACTCCCGGCGCGCGGAGACCGCCGGGGTGGAGGAGGCCGTGGCCGGTCTCGGCTGCTCGGTGAACTGGATCTGGGAGCCGGGCACGCTGGACGGCGGGGACGTCCTGAAGATCGGCGACACGGTCTACGTCGGCCGTGGCGGACGTACCAACGCCGCCGGTGTCCAGCAGTTGCGCGCCGCGTTCGAGCCGCTCGGCGCCCGGGTCGTCGCCGTGCCGGTGAGCAAGGTGCTGCATCTGAAGTCCGCGGTCACGGCCCTGCCCGACGGGACGGTCATCGGTCACATCCCGACGCTGGACGCCCCCTCGCTGTTCGCCCGCTTCCTGCCCGTCCCGGAGGAGGCCGGCGCCCATGTCGTCCTGCTCGGCGGTGACAGACTGCTGATGGCGGCCAGCGCCCCGAAGACGGCGGACCTCTTCTCCGACCTCGGCTACGAACCGGTCGTCGTGGACATCAGCGAGTTCGAGAAGCTCGAAGGCTGTGTGACATGTCTCTCGGTCCGGCTGCGGGAGCTGTACGTCTGACGAGCCGGCGCAGCCGCCGTCCGGCCACGGACCTGCGGGTCCGCGCGCTGTGGCGGGCCTACGGACGACATCGCTGATCTGCGGTCTTTACGGCACCTTTAACCTACGACCTCGTAACCTACGGGAACGTAGCCTACGATGCCGTAAGTTACTGCACACCGCTCGTACGCATGTCCCCCTGGAGAGTCCATGACGATCACCGCTCCCCATCTCGGCAGCCCCGCCGGCACCTGGACCGACGCTCAGCTGCTGTACGCACTGGAGGAAGTGGTCGAGAAGGAGCTCAACCGGCATCTGCAGGTCGCCAAGGACTGGATGCCGCACGAGTACGTGCCCTGGAGCGACGGGCGCAACTTCCCCGGCCTCTTCGAGGACGGTGAGGCCTGGGAGAAGGAGCAGTCCAAGGTCACCGAGATCGGCCGTATCGCGCTGGTGGTGAACCTGCTGACCGAGGACAACCTGCCCAGCTACCACCACGAGATCGCCTCGCTGTTCGGCCGCGACGGCGCCTGGGGCACCTGGGTGCACCGCTGGACCGCGGAGGAGGGCCGGCACGGCATCGTGATGCGCGACTACCTGCTCACCTCGCGCGCCGTCGACCCGGACAAGCTGGAGCAGTTCCGGATGTCGCACATGAGCGAGGGCTTCGAGTCGGACAACCGCCACTCGATGCTGCACTCGATCGCCTACGTGGCGTTCCAGGAGCTGGCCACGCGCATCTCGCACCGCAACACCGGCCACCAGTCCGGCGACCCGGTCTGCGACCGCATGCTCGCCCGCATCGCGACCGACGAGAACCTGCACATGGTCTTCTACCGGAACCTGCTGCGCGCGGCGTTCGACCTCGCCCCCGACCTGACCATGCAGGCCGTCCGCGACGTGGTCGTCAACTTCCGGATGCCCGGTCACGGCATCCCCGGCTTCGAGCGCGCCGCCGCGCAGATGGCGATCGGCGAGGTCTACAACCTGCGCATCCACCACGACGACGTCCTGCAGCCCGTGCTGCGCTTCCTGAAGATCATGGAGATCGACGGCCTGGGCCCCGAGGGCCGCAAGGCGCAGGAGGAGCTGGGACTGTACATGAGCGGACTGGACGCAGAGGCGGCGAAGTTCGACGAGAAGCTGGCCGCACGCAAGGCCCGCATGGCGGCCCGCGCCGGCGCCTGACGACAACCCCGGGGCCCCCGCCGCGCGGGGGGGGCGGGGGGGGCGCACCCGTCCCGGGGGCGGGCGCCGCCCGGGCCCGCGCCGCGGCCAATCGTCGGCCGAGGAAATACGAAGGCGCGACGCCCCGCCCGACCTCGTATCCCCGCTTCCCGCGACGCTCTGCGCGCAGACGCAGCCCCGCCCCCGCAGCCCCGAAACCGCAACCGCCCAAAACCGCACAACCTCGCCGCCGGCCCCTCAGCCAGCGACTCGCCGCTCGCGTCCCATCGCCCGTCGGGCGCCCTCAATCCCCTGTCAAGCCTTGCCCCACGCCACCGGGCTGATACCCTGCAATCCGGCACTTTCCCCGCCGTGCCGATGCCGTCCCGGGCTCGCGCCATCAAGGCGCGCGGCTCCCGGCACGCTCTCCCGGCACGGCCGCACAATCGGTACGCATGTCCGCTCCTTTCGTTCATCTCCACCTGCACAGCGAGTACTCGCTGGCCGACTCGACCCTCCGCATCGGCGAGCTGGTCAAGCGTTGCGTCGCCCTCGGCCAGCCGGCCGTGGCCCTGACCGACCTCGACAACATCTTCGCCGCGGTCAAGTTCTACAAAGCCTGCGAAGGCGCCGGCATCAAGCCGATCATCGGCGCCGACGTGCATCTGGCCGACGGCAACGAATCGGCCTCGCGCCTGACCCTGCTGTGCCGCGACCGCGGCGGCTACCTGAGCCTGTCGCGCCTGCTCAGCCGCGCCTGGATGGAAGGCCACCGCACCGAAGGCGTGGTGCTGCGCCCGGAATGGCTGCGCGAGGACAACGACGGCCTGTTCGCGCTCGCTGGCCGCAACAGCCTGGCCGCGCGTCTGGCCGCGAGCAACCGCGAAGAGCTCGCCCACGCCTGGCTGGTCGACTGGCAGGGCGTGTTCGGCGACCGCCTGCACCTGGAACTGACCCGCACCCAGCGCGACGGCGAAGACGCGTTCAACGCCTTCGCCCTGCAGGCCGCGAGCAAGCGCGGCCTGCCGGTGGTGGCCAGCAACGACGCGCGCTTCCTCGACCGCGACGGCTTCGAAGCGCACGAAGCGCGCGTGTGCATCGCCTCGGGCCGCGTGCTCGACGACCCTAAGCGCCCGCGCGACTACAGCGAAGAGCAATACCTCAAGACCGGCGAGGAAATGGCCGCGCTGTTCGCCGACGTGCCCGACGCGTTCGACAACGCGCTGGCCCTGGCCACGCGCTGCAACGTCGAGCTCAAGCTGGGCGAATACGCGCTGCCGGCGTTTCCCACGCCGAGCGACCACACCATCGAATCGTGGCTGCGCAGCCAGTCGCGCGAAGGCCTGGCCAAGCGCCTGGAGAAGAACCCGCTCGCGCCCGGCAAGACCCGAGAGGAGTACGAGCAGCGCCTGGAAATCGAGCTGGACGTCATCATCAAGATGGGCTTCCCCGGCTACTTCCTGATCGTGGCGGACTTCATCAACTGGGCCAAGGATCATGAGATCCCGGTCGGCCCGGGCCGCGGTTCCGGCGCCGGCTCGCTGGTGGCCTGGGCGCTGGGCATCACCGACCTGGACCCGCTGCCCTACGACCTGCTGTTCGAGCGCTTCCTGAACCCCGAACGCGTGTCGATGCCCGACTTCGACATCGACTTCTGCATGGACC
>NZ_JBITSK010000005.1:0-523406 GCF_044540565.1 Streptomyces sp. NPDC085931 | reverse complement strand
ACAGCAGCCCTGGCAGACTTCCTGCACACCTACAACCACCACCGCTGCCACACCGCACTCGGCGGCCACCCACCGATCAGCCGCGTGAACAACGCTGCGGGTCAATACAGCTAGGGCCTGTCGTTCGGATCACGCCGCAGACGCGCGGTCCAGCGACGGCAGTTCCGCAGGCGGACGGACGGCCCCGGGCGGCGGCAGCGCCCGGGGCCGTCGGAACCGAACGGAGTGACTACGCGTCCAGCGACGTCATCACGTGCTTGATGCGCGTGTAGTCGTCGAAGCCGTACGCGGACAGGTCCTTGCCGTAGCCGGACTTCTTGAAGCCGCCGTGCGGCATCTCGGCGACCAGCGGGATGTGCGTGTTGATCCACACGCAGCCGAAGTCGAGCTTCTTGCTCATCCGCATGGCGCGGCCGTGGTCCTTGGTCCACACCGAGGAGGCGAGCGCGTACTCCACGCCGTTGGCCCACTCCACCGCCTGGTCCTCGTCGCGGAAGGACTGCACGGTGATGACCGGCCCGAAGACCTCGTTCTGGATGATCTCGTCGTCCTGCTTCAGGCCCGAGACGACGGTGGGCGCGTAGAAGTAGCCCTTGTCGCCGACCCGCTTGCCGCCGGCCTCCACGCGCGCGTGGGCGGGCAGCCGCTCGATGAAGCCCTCGACCTGCTTGAGCTGGTTGGGGTTGTTCAGCGGCCCGTACAGCACGTCCTCGTCGTCCGGCTGCCCGGTCTTGGTGTCGGCGGCGGCCTTCGCGAGCGCGGAGACGAACTCGTCGTGGATGGACTCGTGGACGAGCACGCGCGTGGCGGCCGTGCAGTCCTGGCCGGCGTTGAAGTAGCCCGCGACCGCGATGTCCTCGACGGCCTTGGCGATGTCGGTGTCCTCGAAGACCACGACCGGGGCCTTGCCGCCCAGCTCCAGGTGGACGCGCTTGACGTCCTTGGAGGCGGACTCGGCGACCTGGATGCCGGCGCGCACCGAGCCGGTGATGGAGGCCATCGCCGGGACCGGGTGCTCGACCATCATGCGGCCGGTCTCGCGGTCGCCGCAGATGACGTTGAAGACGCCCTTGGGCAGGATCCCGCCGAGGATCTCCGCGATCAGGACGGTGGAGGCCGGGGTGGTGTCGGACGGCTTCAGCACGACCGTGTTGCCCGCCGCGATGGCCGGGGCGAACTTCCACACGGCCATCATCATCGGGTAGTTCCACGGCGCGACCTGGGCGCAGACGCCGACCGGCTCGCGGCGGACGATGGAGGTGAGGCCCTCCATGTACTCGCCGGCCGAGCGGCCCTCCAGCATCCGCGCGGCACCCGCGAAGAAGCGGATCTGGTCGACCATCGGCGGGATCTCCTCGGAGCGGGTCAGCCCGACCGGCTTGCCCGTGTTCTCCACCTCGGCCGCGATCAGCTCCTCGGCGCGCTCCTCGAACGCGTCCGCGATCTTCAGCAGGGCCTTCTGGCGCTCGGCGGGCGTGGTGTCGCGCCAGCCGGGGAAGGCCTCGGCGGCCGCCGCCATCGCGGCGTCCACGTCCGCCTGCCCGGACAGCGGAGCGGTCGCGTACGCCTCGCCCGTCGCGGGATTGACCACCTCGGTGGTCCGTCCGTCGGCGGCGTCCCGGAACTCACCGCCGATGTAGTTGCGCAGACGACGCAGCTCGGTGCTCACTGCCGGCCCTCCAGTTCGGATGTCCATTACTTGAGACACCCACCCTAGTCGGCCGACCCACGTTTTCAACACCCCCGCTCCCTCCGCTCATACGGAATCCGCAGTAGGGAGCAACCGAAACAACGGATTTCATCGATCGAGGCTTGCGGAAGTGTCGAGACCTCGTGCACAGTGACCCCGTGGCCAGTCGAAGCGCAGACCAGAAGGGCGCGCGGGAGCACCGCGAGCCCTCCCGCGAGTCCAGGAACGGCAGCTCGCCCCAGCTGGACGCCGTCTCCCTCGCCATCATCGAGCAGCTGCAGGAGGACGGACGCCGGCCGTACGCCGCCATCGGCAAGGCCGTCGGCCTGTCCGAGGCGGCCGTGCGCCAGCGCGTCCAGAAGCTGCTCGACCAGGGCGTGATGCAGATCGTCGCCGTCACGGACCCGCTCACCGTGGGCTTCCGCAGACAGGCGATGGTCGGCGTCAACGTCGAGGGGGACGTGGAGTCGGTCGCCGACGCGCTGACGGCCATGTCCGAGTGCGAGTACGTGGTGATGACCGCGGGCTCCTTCGACCTGATGGTGGAGATCGTCTGCGAGGACGACGACCACCTGCTGGAGGTCATCAACCGGCGCATCCGGGCCGTCCCCGGAGTGCGCTCCACCGAGAGCTTCGTCTACCTCAAGCTCAAGAAGCAGACCTACATGTGGGGAACCCGATAACCGTGAGGACCCGATAGCCGTGAGCAAGGACCTCTCCCAGTCCGCGTACGACCACCTGTGGATGCACTTCACGCGCATGTCGTCGTACGAGAAGGCCCCCGTCCCCACCATCGTCCGGGGCGAGGGCACGTACATCTACGACGACCAGGGCAAGCGCTACCTGGACGGCCTCGCGGGCCTGTTCGTGGTGCAGGCCGGGCACGGCCGCGTCGAGCTGGCCGAGACCGCCTTCAAGCAGGCGCAGGAGCTGGCGTTCTTCCCCGTGTGGTCGTACGCCCACCCCAAGGCGATCGAGCTGGCCGAGCGCCTGGCCCACCACGCGCCGGGCGACCTGAACAAGGTCTTCTTCACCACCGGTGGCGGCGAGGCCGTCGAGACCGCCTGGAAGCTCGCCAAGCAGTACTTCAAGCTGGTCGGCAAGCCCACCAAGCACAAGGTCATATCCCGCGCGGTGGCCTACCACGGGACCCCGCAGGGCGCCCTGTCCATCACCGGCCTGCCGGGCCTGAAGGCCCCGTTCGAGCCGCTGGTGCCGGGCGCGCACAAGGTCCCGAACACCAACATCTACCGCGCCCCGCTCTTCGGCGACGACCCGGAGGCCTTCGGCCGCTGGGCCGCCGACCAGATCGAGCAGCAGATCCTCTTCGAGGGCCCGGACACGGTCGCCGCGGTCTTCCTGGAGCCGGTGCAGAACGCGGGCGGCTGCTTCCCGCCCCCGCCCGGCTACTTCCAGCGGGTGCGCGAGATCTGCGACCGGCACGACGTGCTGCTGGTCTCGGACGAGGTCATCTGCGCCTTCGGCCGCCTGGGCACGTACTTCGCCTGCGACAAGTTCGACTACGTGCCGGACATGATCACCTGCGCCAAGGGCATGACCTCGGGCTACTCCCCGATCGGCGCCTGCATCATCTCCGACCGCCTGGCCGAGCCGTTCTACAAGGGAGACAACACCTTCCTGCACGGCTACACCTTCGGCGGCCACCCGGTCTCCGCCGCCGTCGGCCTGGCCAACCTCGACCTGTTCGAGCGCGAGAACCTCAACCAGCACGTCCTGGACAACGAGGGCGCCTTCCGCGCCACCCTGGAGAAGCTGCACGACCTGCCGATCGTCGGCGACGTCCGCGGCAACGGCTTCTTCTACGGCATCGAGCTCGTCAAGGACAAGGCCACCAAGGAGTCCTTCGACGCGGACGAGACCGAGCGCGTCCTGTACGGCTTCCTGTCCAAGAAGCTGTACGAGAACGGCCTGTACTGCCGGGCCGACGACCGCGGCGACCCGGTCGTCCAGCTCGCCCCGCCGCTGATCTCCGACCAGTCGACGTTCGACGAGATCGAGCAGATCCTGCGCGCCACCCTCGCGGAGGCGTGGACCAAGCTCTGACCGGCCGACGCCCCCCGCGTCGCTCCGATCGTCTGCCTGGATGATCAACACCGGCCCCGGTGCCGCCCGTTCGAGTGAGAAACGGCGGCCCGGGGCCGCGTGCTGTCCGGCGCCGCGCCGCCTTCTGCCTAGCGTGCCCAGTGACCGATCGGCCCTGCCTTCGTTCCCCCGCACGGGGGATGGCACGGGAACTACGGATCTGAACCGAGGTGTACGCCCATGGAGGCCCCGCCGGACAACGACGTGCTCTGGGCACGTGCCCTGCACTTCCAGCACGACGACGGCTCGCCCGCGCTCTGCGGTGTCTCGCTCGGCGTCCGCGAGGGCGAGATCCTCGCCGTCGGCGGCCCGCGCGGCAGCGGCAAGACGACCCTGCTGCGGTGCCTGTCCGGCCTGGTGCCCGTGCGGCGCGGCGAGGTCTGGTTCAACAGCGTGCCCGTCCACACCATGGGCCCGCTCACCCGGGAGCGGCTGCGCCGCGACCGCTTCGGCTGGATCGACCCGGCCCCCTCCCTGGTCCCGGAACTCAACGCCTGGGAGAACACCGCCCTGCCGCTGATGCTGCGCGGCACCAGCCGCCGCCGCGCCAAGACGGCGGCCCTGGAATGGCTGGAGCGCCTCGACATCGGCGACGGCGCCCGCAAGCGCCCGCACCAGCTGGTGCAGGCCGAACGCCAGCGGGTCTGCATCGCCCGCGCGCTCGCCACCGCACCCTCGGTGCTGTTCGCCGACGAGCCCACGGCGCCCCTGCACCGCGCCGACCGCGCCCATGTGCTGCGCACCCTCACCACGGCGGCCCGCTCCCACGGCATCACCGTGGTCCTGGCCACCCACGACCCCGACACCGCGGCGCTCGCCGACCGCACCGTGTCGCTGCTCGACGGGCGGCGCGTCCAGACGGTGCACCTGCCGCCGGTCGCCGAGACCGCCGAGGCGGAAGGCCGGGCCGCGTGCTCGCTCTCCGTCTGACCCGCGGCGCCCACCCCGCCGTCCAGCTGCGCCGGCTCCTGGTCGCGGCGGCCTCGGCGGGCACGAGCTTCCTGTTCCTGTGCGCCCTGGGCCACGCCCTCGGCCACCCCGGCGCCACCGCCGACTCCGTGACACGGCTGGTGTGGAGCGCCGTCCCGCTGGCCGCCACGATCTACTTCGCCGTCGCGGTGGCACGCACCGACCCCGCCACGAAACCCCGCCCCGGCCTCTCCGCGATCGGCCTCGGCCCGCTGCGCCTGATGGTCGTGTCGGCCGCGACGACCGCCCTGTCCTGCACGCTCGGCTCGATGCTGGCCCTGCTCGTCTTCCTCCACCTGCGGGGCGATCTGTCGGGCCTGCCCTTCGACGGGGCGGCCGCCGGGCCCCTCGCCTCGAACCAGCCCCTGCCGGTGGCGGGCACGCTGACACTGCTGGCGATCGTGCCCGTCTGCGCGTCGGCGGCCGCGGCGCTGGCCCTGCGCCCGAGGGAGGCGGCACCGGCCGCGCCCCGGCCGTCCAGGATGTACGGCCGCTTCGGCGCGTACCGCCGTGACAGCAAGCGCGAGACGTTCGGGGCGTACGGCCGGTTCGGCCGGCAGATCGTCCGGCCCGTGCCCGGCGGTGCGGCCGACCCCGCCGACCCCGCACCTCAGAGCACGCCTTCGCAGACACGCGCGGGCGAACCGGCCGGGGCGGCGACGACGGCGACGGGCTCGGACTCCGGGTCCGGCGCGGTCCTCACCTCCGGCACGGGCCCGGGTCAAGGCCGGACGCCCGACGCAGGCTCCGGCCCCGGTGCGCACCCCGCCTCCGGTGAGGGCTCCGCCTCGGGTACGGTCTCCGCCTCCGGTACGGAATCCGGCTCCGGTGTGGCATCCGCCCCCCGCGGCGGCGTGAGCGCGCTCGCGGACACCCCGGCGCGTGACGCGGTGAGGGCGGTCATCCCCTACGGCGATCCGGCCGGGCACCCGGTGGCCCCGAACCGCGGGGGCGCCGCCCAGGCGGACCCCGGCCTCGCCCGGCAGGCGGGCGAGGGCGACGCGTCGAGCGGCGGCCGGCCCGGCAACGACCCGTCGGACCCGGTGGAAGCATCCCGCGCCGACGGTGCGCGGGCCCCGCGGCCCGCCCCGTCCCCGGCCGCACCGCGCGGCGCCGACGACCCCGCCGCCCTCGCCGCGGCCCTGCCGGACACCCCCGGACCCGGCGGCTCCCCCACCGCCGCCCCGACGGGACTGCCCTGGGGCATCACCCTGCTGGCCGCGGGCCTCGCCGTGGAGACCTACACGAGCCGCACCGCCCCGGCCGCCCCCGACCTCACCTTCTCCGGCGCCTCCCCCGGCGTCCTCGCCGGCTGGGCCCTGGCCGCCGTCGGACTGGCCCTGGCCGGACCGGGCCTGACGCACCTGTGCGGACGGCTCCTGCAGTCGGCCCGCCCCGGCGCCCTGCGGCTGCTGGCCGGACGGATCCTGATGGCGGAGGCCGACCGCATCGGCCGTCCCCTGGGCGTCGTCAGCGCGGTGCTGTCGGCCGCGTGGGCCATGGCCCTGCTGCACGCCCCCGACGGTCTGTCCCTCGGCCCGCTCACCGTGCTCGGCGTGGTCCTGGTGACCGGCTGCACGGTCGGGACGCTGCTCACGGCCGCCGTGGAGACCAGGCAGGTGCGCGCCGACACGACCGACGCGCTGCTGCGCCTCGGCGCCCCCGCGACGATGCTGCGCGGTGCCGCCGCCCTGCGCGCGGGCGCGCTGCTCGCCCTGTTCGGTCCGCTCACCCTGACGGTCGCCGAGCTGGCGGCCCTGCCCCTGGCCCGCTGACCCCGCTGACCCGCTCCGGCCCGCGTCTCCCGGTTCCCCGGCCCGCCCAAAAACTCGTACGAAGAAATTCCCGGAACGGCGATGAGTCCCGCGCCCGAGCCCGGTCTCATCCCACGTAACGACACGGACCCGTTGGGAGAGACCCGCATGTACCAGCAGATGATCTTCGTGAACCTGTGCGTGAACGACCTGGGCGCCTCGAAGAAGTTCTTCACGGAGCTGGGCTACTCGATCAACGAGCAGTTCAGCGACGACTCGACCGCCTCGGTGGTGATCAGCGACACCATCGTCGTGATGGTGCACACGCAGGAGAAGTACGCGCAGTTCACGAAGAAGCAGATCGCGGACGCGACGAAGACCAGCGAGGTGCTGATCGCGCTGAGTGCCGAGAGCCGCGAGAAGGTCGACGAGCTCGTGGACAAGGCGGTCGCGGCGGGCGGTTCCGTCAGCGGTGAGACGCAGGACCACGGCTTCATGTACGGCCGCGCCTTCGACGACCCCGACGGCCACACCTTCGAGGTCGTGTGGATGGACCCGGCGGCCGTCCAGGGCTGAGAGCCGCTGTGCCAGCATGGGCGAGTGCAGACGATGCCCGCCCATGCGGCCCACCACGACGACCGTGAGATAGAGACCCTCGACGAGTTCGACGCGACCGTCGCGGCACGCGGCACCCTCGCCGGCTACCGCGTCCAGGCGGTCGATCTGACGGACCGTACGCGCGAGTTGCTCACCACGGACACGGCCGGGGCGGTCTTCCTCGGCTGCGCCATGCGCGAGGACGCGGCCGCGAAGATCCGGGCCGACGGCGCCCTGGTCTTCCCGCCGGTCCCCGGTCTGCCCTTCGACCCGTACCGCGGCCTGGTCTACTCGCCGGACGAGTTGTTCGCGTCCCTGGCGGACGGCTACGAGGCCACGCCCGACGCCCGCGCCTACGCCTGGTTCCAGCGCACGAAGGCGGACGGCGACATCTACGCGTCCATGCTGCGCGCGGTGCACGACGACTCCGTCTCGGACGCCCTCGACGAACTCCTGTCCGGCGCCCGGGTCGTGGGCGTTATGGGCGGCCACGCCATGGCCCGCGGCACCGAGGAGTACGCGGGCGCCGCGCGGCTCGGCCGGGAGCTGGCCCGGGCCGGTTTCACGGTCGCCACGGGCGGCGGCCCCGGCGCGATGGAGGCGGCGAACCTCGGGGCCTACGCCGCCCCGTTCGACGCGGAGATGCTCACCGATTCCCTCCGGCTGCTGGCCAAGGCACCGCACTTCACCCCGTCGATCACCGAGTGGGCGGCGGCAGCCTTCGAGATACGCGCCCGCTGGCCCCGCGGCGGCCGTTCCGTGGGCATCCCGACCTGGTTCTACGGCCACGAGCCGCCGAACGCCTTCGCCTCGCACATCGCCAAGTACTTCGCCAACGCCACCCGCGAGGACGGCCTGCTGGCCCGGTCCAACGCGGGGGTGGTGTTCCTGCCGGGCGCCGCCGGGACCGTACAGGAGATCTTCGACAACGCGACGCCCAACTACTACGAGTCCCGCGGCGAGCCGACGCCCATGGTGCTGGTGAACCGGGCGCACTGGACCGAACGGCTGCCCGCGTGGCCGCTGTTGCGGTCGCTGGCCAGCAAGCGGTCGATGGAGGCGCGGATCGCGCTCGTGGACCGGATCGAGGAGGCGCCGGAGGCGTTGAAACGTCTCGGCGGTTAATAACCTGGCAAAGCAAGTGCTTGCACACGGCATATGCGTTGACACTACTTATGCGGCGCTTATAGACCTGGGAGCCTCCAGGTAGTGCTGATGTTCTGTCAACACCGCCTCCAACCCCCCGCATTACGCATCCTGTAAAGGACAAACGTGGCAGTTCTGTCCGTATCCCGCCGTACGGCCTCGCGCCGTACTGTCGCTCGCTCCCTGCGCGTCCTCGGTGTCGTCTCGGCCTCGGCCGCGCTCGCGCTCGGTGCCTCCGGCAACGCGCTCGCCTGCAACATCAACGAGTTCTCCGCCGAGGCGAAGTGCGACGGTGACAAGGGCGTCATCACCGTCACCGACGTGGACCCCGCCGGCGTGCCGGCCACGGTCACCGTCTACCTGCAGAACAACGGGGCCGACGCCAAGAAGGTCGGCGAGCAGGTCGTCAAGGGCTCGCGCGAGGGCACCACCATCACCTTCGCCGAGGAGTGGAAGCCGAACGCGGAGTACCGCATCCACGTCAAGGCCGCTCCGTACGTAGACGAGGACATCAAGCCGAACCTCGTCACCCCGGCCACGGCCTGCAAGAAGGAGGAGGAGCCCCCGGCGTCGACCCCGCCGGCCACGCCGACCCCGTCGGCCTCCCCGTCCAAGCCGGCCGAGGAGACCGCGACGCCGGCTCCCGAGCCGTCGGAGAGCGAGAGCACCACGCCGGCGGGCAACGCGCCCGCCCCGGCGGCCGGTGACTCGAACCTCGCCGAGACCGGTGCCAACTCCAACACCGGCGTCATCGCCGGCATCGCGGCGGCCCTGGTCGTCGCCGGTGGCGGTGCCGTGTTCTTCGGCATGCGCCGCCGTGGGGCGAAGACCGAGAGCTGACGCCTCATCAGAATGCCGATGTGGCCCGTCCCCCGAGGCAGGGGGGCGGGCCACGTCCGTTCGCACCGAGCCCGCAGCCTCACGAGCCCCGTGGCGAGGGTGCCGCCGCCTCAGCCGAACGTCGCCCGCCGCAGCCAGAACTCCAGCAGCTCCCGGTCGCCCAGCACCTCCACCTCCGGTGCCTCCAGGGGCAGTCGGCGGTAGAACGCGAGCAGCACGGAGGTGAGCGGTCCGCGCAGGGCGACCGTGGCCTTCTCGTGGCCCCGGCGCCAGGAGACACCGTCCCCGGTCAGCTCGATGAACCACTCCGCGTCCAGTCCGGGCCCGGTGTCGGTGGCGTGCAGGTGGATGCTGCCGCCCTGGCCGCGCAGCTCCCCCACCACGTCGTCCGGCTCGGTGCGCTGCACGTACTCCACGATCTGCAGCCACTCGTCGATCGCGTCGGCGGCCACCTCGGGGGCGACCTCGTAGGGCAGCCCGGCGGCGAGCGCGGCGTCCGCGCGGTGCACGGTGATCTCGTGCGTCACCCGGCGGGCCCAGAACCCGGCGTTCAGGACGCCCGCCCAGCCCCACACTTCGGTGTCCGGCCCGGCCTCCCGCAGGGCCGCGACGACCCGCTCGCCGCTCTCGGCCAGCCACGCGTCCAGTGCGGCGGCGTCACCCCGCGCCTCCGGCCCGGCGAAGCCCGGCACTTGCTCCTCGGGCACCTCCTCCCCGGCCCGGGTCCGCACGATGACCTCCACCCAGCGCAGGGCACCGCCCAGGTGCCGGACCAGATCCTCCAGCGACCAGTCCGGGCAGGTGGGCACGGTGCCGGACAGCTCGGCCCCGGAGGTCACCACCGACCTCAACAGACCCATCTGGTGGGCGATTTCGTCGCAGTAGCGGTCGTGCGCGAGCTGAGTCATCCCCGCACCCTAGGCCGTCGCCGGTCAGTCGAGCACCACGATTTCGGCGGCGTCGAACTCCACCCCGACCTCGTCCCCCACCTCGGGCGCCGCCCGCAGCGCGCACGCCGCCTCCAGGCGGGGGGCGTCCACGGGCTGGAGGTGGACGGCGACATGGGTGCCGCGGAACGTGCGCGCGGCCACCGTGCAGGGCAGGCCGGCGCCGACGGGCACCAGGCGCACCCCGGCGGGCCGCACCAGCAGCGTCCGCGTGCCCTGCGGTGCGCCCTCGGGCACCGGCACCTTGCCCCAGGGCGTGTCCGCCGCCCCCGCACCGACGGTCGCCTCGACGACGTTCTCGAAGCCGAGGAAGCGGGCCACGAACGCGTCGGCGGGCCGCTGCCACACCTCGAGAGGCGTGCCGGACTGGGCGATCCGCCCGTCCCGCATCACCACGACCCGGTCGGCGAGCGCGAAGGCCTCGCCCTGGTCGTGCGTGACGGCGAGCACGGTGGTGCCCAACCGGCCGAACAGTTCCTTCAGTTCGACCACCAGCCGCTCCCGCAGCGACCGGTCGAGCTGGCCCAGCGGCTCGTCCAGCATCAGCAGCCGCGGACTCGGCGCCAGGGCCCGGGCGAGGGCGACCCGCTGCTGCTCCCCGCCGGACAGGGCGGCGACGGCCCGGTTCCCGGCACCCGGCAGCCCCACCAGGTCCAGCAACTCCCGTACGCGTTCGGCCTGCCGCCGCTTGGACGCCCCGTGCATCCGCAGCCCGAAGGCGACGTTGCCTCCCACGTCGCGCTGCGGGAACAGCTGGTGGTCCTGGAACATCAGCCCCACGCCCCGCCGGTGCGCGGGCACGCCCGCCTGGTCCCGGCCGTCGAGCGTGATCCGCCCCGAGTCCAGCGGCTGCAGCCCGGCCACGGCCCGCAACAGGGTCGACTTGCCGCTGCCGCTCGGCCCCAGCACACACACGATCTCGTGCTCGGCGACCGCCAGATCGACGGCGTCCAGCACGGCCCGCCCGCCGAAGCGGACCGTCGCCCCCGTGAGGCTCAGCAGCATCAGAACTCCCCCGTCCGGTCCGTGCGCAGCCTCTCCAGCACCAGCAGGGCCACCGCGCACACCACCATCAGAATCGTCGACAGGGCCATCGCCTGCCCGTAGTTGAGGTCCCCGGGCCGCCCCAGCAGCCGGGCCACGGCCACCGGCAGCGTCGGGTTGTCGGGCCGCGCGATGAACACCGTCGCGCCGAACTCCCCCAGCGACACCGCGAAGGCGAACCCGGCCGCGATCAGCAGCGCCCGCCGTACCAGCGGCAGGTCCACCTCCCGCCACACCCGCCAGGGCGAGGCCCCGAGCACCGCGGCCGCCTCCCGCAGCCGCGTGTCCACCGCCCGCAGCACCGGAAGCATGGTCCGCACCACGAACGGCACCCCGACCAGCGCCTGCGCGAGCGGCACCAGGATCCAGGAGGACCGCAGGTCCAGCGGCGGTTCGTCCAGGGCGATCAGGAAACCGAAACCGACGGTCACCGCGGACACCCCGAGCGGCAGCATCAGCAGCGCGTCGAAGCCGCGCACGAACCGCCCGGCGTCCCGGCGGGTGAGCGCGACGGCGGCCAGTCCGCCGACCACCACGGCGATGAGCGTGGCGGCGAGGGCGTACGACAGGGAGTTGCCGATCGCCTCGATCGGCGGGACGAGGAACACTCCCCCGTCCTCGCGGGTCAGCGCCCGGTAGTAGCCGAGTCCGGGCGCGTCCAGGGACCGCTGGACCAGCACGGCGAGCGGCAGCAGGAGCAGCAGCACGACGGTGACGAGGACCCCGCCCAGCAGGGCCCACTGCCCGGCGCCGCGCGGCCTGCGCGCGGTCACGGACGGGTCCACCAGCCGCAGCGCGGTCTCCCGCCGCCGCACGGTCCAGGCGTGCAGCGCGAGGATCGCCCCCACCGCCGCGAACTGGATCAGCGTCAGCACGGCCGCCGTGGACAGGTCGAAGATCTCGGAGGTCTGCCGGTAGATCTCCACCTCCAGGGTGGAGAAGGTGGGCCCGCCGAGGATCTGGACGACGCCGAAGGAGGTGAACGTGAACAGGAAGACCATCAGCGCGGCGGCGGCCACGGCCGGGGCGAGCGCCGGCAGGGTGACCCGCCGCCAGGCCTGCGCACGGGACGCGCCGAGCATCCGCGCGGCCTCCTCCTGCCGCGGGTCGAGCTGCGCCCACAGCCCGCCGACCGTCCGCACGACGACCGCGTAGTTGAAGAAGACGTGCGCGAACAGGATCGCCCACACGGTGGTGTCCAGCCGTACGCCCCACAGCTCGTCGAGCAGCCCCCCGCGCCCGACCAGTGCCAGGAACGCCGTACCGACGACGACCGTGGGCAGGACGAACGGCACGGTCACCACCGCCCGCAGCACCTGCTTGCCCGGGAACGACAGGCGCGCGAAGACGTACGCGCCGGGGAGCGCGATCAGCAGCGTGAGCGCCGTGGAGACCAGCGCCTGCCAGGTGGTGAACCACAGCACGTGCCGGACGTCGGACTGCGCCAGCACCTCCCCGATGCGCCCGGGGTGCCAGGCCCCGTCGGCCTTCAGACCGCGCGCGACGATCGCGGCGACGGGGTAGGCGAAGAAGACCGCGAAGAACGCGACGGGCACGGCCAGCAGACCGAGCCGCGCCGCCGCGCCCCGCGTCCGGGCGGTCACTTCAGAACGAGCGAGGTCCACGACTTGACCCACGGGTCACGCCGGTCGGCGATCTTCGCCGGGTCCATGGTCTCCGGGTCCTTCGCCTGGGGCCCGTGTTCCGTGAACTCCGCCGGCACCCGGGCGTCCTCGGTCACCGGGTAGACGAACATGTTGAGCGGCATGTCCTCCTGGAACCGCTTGCCGATCAGGAAGTCGAGGAAGGCCTTGCCGCCCTCGGCGTTCCCGGCGTTGCTCAGCAGCCCGGCGTACTCGACCTGCCGGAAGCAGGTGCCCTCGGCGACCCCGGTCGGGGCGGTGCCGGGCTTCGGGTCGGCGAAGACGACCTCGGCGGGCGGCGAGGAGGCGTACGACACGACGAGCGGCCGGTCGCCCCCCGCCTTCTTGCCGCCGGCCGAGCCGGAGAACTCCTCGTTGTAGGCCTGCTCCCAGCCGTCGACGACCTTCACGCCGTTGGCCTTGAGCTTCTTCCAGTAGTCCGCCCAGCCGTCGTCGCCGTACCGTGCGGCGGTGCCGAGCAGGAAGCCCAGTCCGGGCGAGGACGAGGAGGCGTTCTCGGTGACCAGCAGGTTCTTGTAGGCGGGCTTGACCAGGTCGTCGAAGCTGCGCGGCGGCCGCAGGTCCCGGTCGGCGAAGTACTTCTTGTCGTAGTTGACGCAGATGTCGCCGGTGTCGACGGGCGTGACGCGGTGCTTGCCCTGGTCGACCCGGTACTCGGCCTTGATCCGCTCCGAGCCCTTCGCCTCGTACGGCTGGAAGAGGCCGTTGTCGAGGGCGCGGGAGAGCAGGGTGTTGTCGACGCCGAAGAAGACGTCGCCCTGCGGGTTGTCCTTGGTGAGGATGGCCTTGTTGACGGCCTGCCCGGCGTCGCCGTCCTTCAGGACGCGGACCCGGTAGCCGGACTGCTTCTCGAAGGCGGCGATGACGCCCTTGGACGCGGCCCACGAGTCGTGGCTGACCAGCGTCACGGTCTTGGAGTCGCCGGACCCCTGACCGCCGTCGGACGACCCGCACGCGGCGAGCGTGCCGGCCATGCCCAGCCCGACGACCGCGGCCGTCAGGCGCTTCGCGTTGATGCTCACTGGATTCCTCCTGGAGTGACCAGGAGAAGACGCGGCCCTGCCCGGGACTTCCGCCGTCCCGGGCAGGGCGCAACAGCTCGAGTGGCGACCGATCTCCCTACCCAGAATGACCTGGGCCAGGTTCGGAGGGTCTGCGGCTGGTGCCGCACTCTCAGCGCTGTGGCGCTCCCCTGTCGGAATATGCAGATGTTCTTACGACGGTCAGACTACCGTTCGGTGGCGGCGAGCTGACCACACGCCCCGTCGATCTCCTGACCACGGGTGTCCCGGATCGTCACCGGCACACCGTGCGCGGCGATGGCCTCCACGAACGCCTTCTCGTCCTCCGGCCGGGAGGCCGTCCACTTCGACCCGGGCGTCGGGTTCAGCGGGATGAGGTTGACGTGCACGGGCCGGCCCTTGAGCATCCGGCCGAGCCGGTCCCCGCGCCAGGCCTGGTCGTTGATGTCCCGGATCAGCGCGTACTCGATGGACAGCCGGCGCCCGGACCTGGCGCTGTACTCGAAACCGGCGTCCAGCACCTCGCGCACCTTCCACCGCGTGTTCACGGGTACGAGGGTGTCGCGCAGCTCGTCGTCCGGGGCGTGCAGCGAGATGGCCAGGCGGCACTTGAAGCCCTCGTCGGCGAACCGGTGGATGGCCGGGACGAGCCCGACCGTCGACACGGTGATCCCGCGCTGCGAGAGCCCCAGCCCGTCGGGCTCGGGGTCGGTGAGCCGCCGGATGGCGCCGACGACCCGGTTGTAGTTCGCGAGGGGCTCGCCCATGCCCATGAACACGATGTTGCTCAGCCGCGCCGGACCGCCGGGGACCTCCCCGTCCCGCAGGGCGCGCATCCCGTCCACGATCTGGTGCACGATCTCGGCGGTGGACAGGTTCCGGTCCAGTCCCGCCTGCCCCGTCGCACAGAACGGGCAGTTCATCCCGCACCCGGCCTGGGAACTGATGCACATGGTCACCCGGTCCGGGTAGCGCATCAGCACGGACTCGACGAGCGTCCCGTCGAACAGCCGCCACAACGTCTTGCGCGTGGTGCCCTCGTCGGTCGACAGATGCCGCACGACGGTCATCAGCTCGGGCAGCAGCGCTTCGCGCAGCCGCTCCCGGGACCCGGCGGGGATGTCGGTCCACTGCTCCGGATCATGCGCGTACCGCGCGAAGTAGTGCTGCGAGAGCTGCTTGGCACGAAACGGCTTCTCCCCGACAGCGGCAACGGCCTCCTTGCGCTCGGCAGGAGTGAGATCGGCAAGATGCCGCGGCGGCTTCTTGGCTCCGCGCGGGGCAACGAAAGTGAGTTCTCCGGGTGCAGGCATAACCCTTCCAGTGTGGCAGATCGACGCCGGGTGCCCTGGCGGGAGCGGGGTGGGGGTGGTCACCTGCGGTGAGTACAACGGCGGCGAGCCCCCGCCCGGCACCGGACGGAGGCTCGCTCCAGGGATCGGTTCCGTTCAGCCGGAGCCGACGAAGAGGACCAGCAGCAGCCAGACGACCGGAGCGGTCGGCAGCAGCGAGTCGAGCCGGTCCATGATGCCGCCGTGGCCCGGCAGCAGCGTGCCCATGTCCTTGATGCCGAGGTCCCGCTTGATCATGGACTCGCCGAGGTCGCCGAGCGTCGCGCTGACCGCGACCGCGAGGCCGAGGACCAGACCCTGCCACCAGGCGCCGTCGTCGATGAGGAACTGCATGCACAGCGCGCCCACGACCATGGCGAAGGACACCGCGCCGGCCAGGCCCTCGCGGGTCTTGCCGGGGCTGATGCGCGGCGCGAGCTTGGTCCGGCCGAAGCGCCAGCCGACGGCGTAGGCCCCGGTGTCGCTGACGACGGTGAGCAGCAGGAAGGTGAGCACCCGCTGCGGCCCGTCGTCCGCGGTCAGCATCATCGCGACGAACGTCGCCAGGAACGGCACGTAAAACGCCGCGAAGACGCCCGCCGTGACGTCCCGGAGGTAGTTCTCGGGCGGTTCCGTCATGCGCCAGACGAGCACGGCCAGGGCCGTCAGCGCCATGGCCACCCACGCGCCCTCGGCACCCCGGACGTAGCCGGCGACGACCATCGCGGCACCGCCGAGCGCGAGCGGCACGAGCGGCGCCCGGATGCCCTTGCGTTCGTCCAGCCGCTTGGTCAGCTCCCACAGGCCCACTACCACGGCGACCGCGACGACCCCGACGAAGACAGCCTTGACGATGAACAGCGAGGCGACGATCACCGCGCCGAGCCCGACGCCCACCCCTATCGCGGCACTGAGGTCGCGACCCGCGCTCTTCTTCTGCGGCTTGGGGGCCGGCTGTGAGGCGTCGGGCATGGGCTCCGGGTTCGTCTCGTTGCGGACCGGGGGGCCACCCGGCGTGGCGGTCCTCCGGTCGTCATCCTGGTTTCCGCCGTGTGCGGCCAGGTCGGGCACGATGGGCATGGGGCGAGTGTGAGGCGCCTCCCGCGCATCGTATGCGGGACCCGCCGGGACGGCCCCTCGGACGTGTCCGTGGCCGTGACTCTGCACGGGCCCGTGACTCTGTACCGGCCCATGGCCCTGAACGGGCCCATGAGCCGGCACGGGCCCGTGGCCCGTCGTGGGCCCGTGGCCCGGGCCCGGCGCGGGTCCGGGGCCGTGCCCTTGGTCGGTGGGCCCCCAGTACCCGGCCTGTGGCGGCGCCCCCCAGGAAGAGTCGTTCATCAGACCTCGAGGAGCTCTGCTTCCTTGTGCTTCAGGAGCTCGTCCACCTGCGCGACGTACTTCGCGGTGGTGTCGTCGAGCTCCTTCTCCGCACGGCGGCCCTCGTCCTCGCCGACCTCGCCGTCCTTGATCAGCTTGTCGATCGCTTCCTTGGCCTTGCGGCGCACGGAGCGGATCGAGATCTTCGCGTCCTCGCCCTTGCCCTTGGCGACCTTGATGTACTCGCGGCGGCGCTCCTCGGTCAGCTCGGGGAACACCACCCGGATGATGTTGCCGTCGTTGCTCGGGTTGACGCCCAGGTCGGAGTCGCGGATGGCCTGCTCGATGTTGCGCAGCGCGCTCTTGTCGAACGGCGTCACCACGGCCATGCGCGGCTCGGGCACGGAGAACGAGGCCAGCTGGTTGATCGGCGTCGGCGCGCCGTAGTAGTCGGCCACGATCTTGTTGAACATCGCCGGGTGCGCACGGCCGGTGCGGATCGCGGCGAAGTCCTCCTTGGCGACCACGACGGCCTTCTCCATCTTCTCCTCGGCCTCGAGGAGGGTCTCTTCGATCACCACTTGCTCCTGCGTGTCTTGAGTAGGCCCGGCTGCGGTTCCATGTGGGGCGGCGGCCGGCTGCGTCGCGTCTTCTTCTGGCACGGTTCCCGACCGGTAGGACATTGTCCATCCCCCGGCCCGGCTCCGTCCCGTCCGTCCCCCGGACGGGGTTGTTCCGGTGTCTCAGTCCCGGCTGCCGGGGTCCCCCACCAGCGTGCCGATCTTCTCACCCTTGACGGCGCGGGCGATGTTGCCCTCCGCGAGCAGCTCGAAGACCACGATCGGGAGCTTGTTGTCGCGGCACAGCGTCACGGCCGTGGCGTCGGCGACCTTCAGGTCGCGGGTGATGACCTCGCCGTAGCCGAGGTGGTCGAACTTCACGGCGTCCGGGTTGGTCTTCGGGTCGGAGTCGTAGACCCCGTCCACGCCGTTCTTGCCCATCAGCAGCGCCTCGGCGTCGATCTCCAGGGCGCGCTGGGCGGCGGTGGTGTCGGTGGAGAAGTAGGGCATGCCCATACCGGCGCCGAAGATCACCACACGGCCCTTCTCCAGGTGGCGCACGGCGCGCAGCGGGATGTACGGCTCGGCGACCTGGCCCATGGTGATGGCGGTCTGCACACGGCAGTCCACGCCGACCTTCTCCAGGAAGTCCTGCAGGGCGAGGCAGTTCATGACCGTGCCGAGCATGCCCATGTAGTCGGAGCGGGCCCGGTCCATGCCGCGCTGCTGCAGTTCGGCGCCGCGGAAGAAGTTGCCGCCGCCGATGACGACCGCGATCTGCGCGCCGTCACGCACGACGGCCGCGATCTCGCGGGCGATCTTGTGCACCACGTCGGGGTCGACGCCCAGGCCGCCACCGCCGGAGAAGGCCTCTCCGGACAGCTTCAGCAGAAACCGGCCGCGTACTTTGCCGTCGTCGCTCTTCTGGGCCTTGGTGGTCATGGGGGATCCCGCCTCTTTCACGTGGTGCACATACGAAGAAGGCCATTGCCGGTGGGGCGTGTTTCGCATCCCATACGGCAATGGCCTCCTCGTCAGATCTGCTGTCGTCCGTCACCCCTGTGACGGCGTACGCGGACGACTGCTGTCGACCCTATCGGGGCCGCGCGTCGATCGCGGTACGGACTCAGATGCCGACCTTGATGCGCGTGAAGCGCTTCAGGGTGACACCGGCCTCGTCCAGGACCTTCTGGACGGACTTCTTGTTGTCGAGCGCGTACGGCTGGCCGAGCAGCGTGGCGTCCTTGAAGAAGCCGTTGAGGCGACCCTCGACGATCTTCGGCAGGGCGGCCTCGGGCTTGCCCTCGGCGCGGGTGGTCTCCTCGGCGACGCGGCGCTCGGACTCGACGACCTCGGCCGGCACGTCCTCCTTGGAGAGGTACTTCGGCGCGAAGGCGGCGATGTGCTGGGCGACGCCCTTGGCGATCTCCGCGTTCGGCTTGTCCAGCTCGACGAGGACACCGATCTGCGGGGGCAGGTCGGGCATCGTGCGGTGCATGTACGCCGTGACGTAGCCGTCGGCGAACTGCGCGAAGCGGTCCAGGACGATCTTCTCGCCCAGGTTGGCGTTGGCCTCGTCGACGAACGCCTGGACGGTCTTGCCGGCCTCGATCTCGGAGGCGAGCAGGGCCTCCAGGTCGGCCGGGGAGGTCTTGGCGACGTGCTGGGCGATCTGGTTGGCGACGCTCTGGAACTTCTCGCCCTTGGCGACGAAGTCCGTCTCGCACTTCAGCTCGACGAGGACGCCGGAGGAGTTGTCGTCGGCGATGACCGAGACCACGGCGCCGTTCTCGGCGGAGCGGCCCTCGCGCTTGGCGACGCCCTTCTGGCCCTTGATCCGGAGCGCCTCGACGGCCTTCTCGACGTTGCCCTCGGCCTCGTCCAGCGCCTTCTTGCAGTCCATCATGCCGGCGCCCGTGAGCTCGCGGAGCTTCTTGACGTCGGCGGCGGTGTAGTTCGCCATGAGTCTGTGAATCTTTCTCGAAGTCGGAAGATCGAAGATCTGCGGGATGCACCCCCATGGAGCCCGGGGGCGCTGTCCTTCCGCCGACCTACGGGTGAACGGCGGGAGCGGACTTCATCGCGCCGAAGGCGCCTGGTGATGGAGTGCCGCTCCCGCCGTCAACGCGGACTGACGGGTCAGGCCTGCTCGGCCTCGGCCGGCTTCTCGTCCTCGGCCGGCTTCTCGGCCTCGGCGGCCGGAGCGGCGTCAGCGGCCGGAGCAGCCTCGGCGGCCGGGGCAGCCTCGGCGGCGGGGGCGGCCTCGTCGGCCTTCTTCTCGCCCTCGAGCAGGTCGCGCTCCCACTCGGCCAGCGGCTCGCCGGCGGCCTTCTCGCCCTTGCCCTCGGTGGCGACACCGCTGCGGGCGATGAGGCCCTCGGCGACGGCGTCGGCGATGACGCGGGTGAGCAGGGTGACGGAGCGGATCGCGTCGTCGTTGCCCGGGATCTTGTAGTCGACCTCGTCGGGGTCGCAGTTGGTGTCGAGGATCGCGACCACCGGGATGTTCAGCTTCCGGGCCTCACCAACGGCGATGTGCTCCTTCTTGGTGTCCACGATCCAGACGGCGCTGGGCACCTTCTGCATCTCGCGGATACCGCCGAGGGTCTTCTCCAGCTTGGCCTTCTCGCGGGAGAGGACCAGCAGCTCCTTCTTGGTCAGACCGGAGGACGCGACGTCCTCGAAGTCGATCTGCTCGAGCTCCTTCAGGCGCTGCAGGCGCTTGTAGACGGTCGAGAAGTTGGTGAGCATGCCGCCCAGCCAGCGCTGGTTGACGTAGGGCATGCCGACGCGGGTGGCCTGCTCGGCGATGGCCTCCTGCGCCTGCTTCTTGGTGCCGACGAACATGACCGTGCCGCCGTGGGCGACGGTCTCCTTGACGAACTCGTAGGCGCGGTCGATGTACGACAGCGACTGGAGCAGGTCGATGATGTAGATGCCGTTGCGCTCCGTGAAGATGAACCGCTTCATCTTCGGGTTCCAACGACGGGTCTGGTGACCGAAGTGGACGCCGCTCTCCAGCAGCTCCCGCATCGTGACGACGGCCATGGCCGTAACTCCTTGAATGTTCTCGGTTGTGCCGCGGATGCCGGACGGCTTCCGCGCCTGACGCCCACTGCGCGCCGTGCCACTGGGGACCGAGGGGCGCTGATACGGCCCGTTGCCGAAGCTCGTATCGGGGCGTGCGAAGTCGACCCGGTGGCCCGGGTCGCCACCAGAAGTGTACGGGACCCGGGAGGTCCCGGGTGACGCCGTTGTCCACAACCGGGCGCCGGTCCACAGGCCCGGGCGGCGACGGCGGGCTTTCGGGACGCTTTGCCCATGCGAGCGAAGCGATGTGTGCGCGTGATCACGCGCCTGGTCCTGCTGCTGACCCTGACGACGGCCGTCCTCCTGGCACCGCCGCCGCCCTTGTTCGCGGCCGTCCGGCCGGCACCGCCGCCGCCCCTGCCCGCGGCCGTCCGGCCGGCCTGGGCCGCCACCGCGCCGGCCTCGGCCGTCACCGCGCCGGCCGCGGACGTCACCGTCCCGGCGGTGGGGCGCTCCTGGCCGGTCGGTCTGCGGCCCCCGGTGCTGCGCGGCTGGGAACCGCCGGCGACGGTCTACGGGCCGGGCCACCGGGGAGTGGATCTGGCGGCGGCGCCCGGGACGCCGGTGCTGGCGGTGGCGGCGGGGCGGGTGGCCTTCGCGGGCCGGGTGGCGGGCAAGGGCGTGGTCTCGGTGGAGCTCTCCGGCACCGGCGACCCCCCGCTGCGCACGACGTACGAGCCGGTCACGGCGTCCGTCGAGGAGGGCGAGGAGGTGGAACCGGGCGAGGTGATCGGCACGGTGGCAGCGGGCGGCTCGCACTGCACGTCCCCGTGCGTGCACTGGGGACTGCGCAGGGGCGGGACCTATGTGAACCCGCTGGACCTGCTGCCGCCCTGGCTGCTGCACCGGGGCCCGTCGCGGCTGCTGCCGGTGTTCGCGTGACGGCGAGCGTCCCCGGTGCACCGGCCTTCCGCCGCCGCCCGGGCCCGTCGGCACGGCCGGGCCGTCTGCCGCTGACCGGGCGCCACCCGCTGACCGGGCGCCACCCGGCACAGGTCAGGCGGGGCTCAGCCCCGTACGCCCCGCAGGGCCATCGACACGGCGGCCTCCGTGATCGCCCCGGGCTCCTCGGCCGCCCCCAGCTCGATCCTGCGCACCGCCGCGTCCACCACGCCCTGCACCAGCATCGCCGCGAGCCGCGGCTGCTCGTGTCCCAGTTCCGCGAGTGCCTCGACGATCATCGCGACCAGCCCGCCGTGCGCGGCCCGGATCTTCTCGCGCGCGCCCGCGTCGAGCTCACTCGCCGAGATCGCGACCACGGCCCGGTGCCGCCGGTCCCCGACCAGCTCCAGCTGCTGCCGCACGTACGCCTCGACCTTGGCCTCGGGTGTCTCCGCCCGCTCCATGGCGGCCGACACCTCCGCCGCCCAGACCGGGAAGTCGACCTCGCACAGCTCCTCGACCACGGCCGCCCGTGACCGGAAGTACTCGTAGACGCTCGACCGCGCGAGGCCCGTCCGCTCGGCGAGGGCCGGGAAGGTCAGCGCCTCCGTACCGCCCTCGGACAACAAGGAACGAGCCGCGTCCAGCAGGGCGGCTCGCTGCATCGACCGGTGCTCGGCCACGGAGGCCGCTCGAATCCTTGGCACGTCATCCACTCTACGGACGCGCCCGGCCCGACGGGAGTGGCTCTCGCCGGACCCCCGCGCCGGCCTGCCGGGTCAGCGACCAAAACCGGCCAGTTTGGCTCTCAGCTGCAGGACGGACTTGGTGTGGATCTGGCTGACCCGGCTCTCGGTCACACCCAGCACGTTGCCGATCTCGGCCAGGGTGAGGCCCTCGTAGTAGTAGAGCGTGACCACCGTCTTCTCCCGGTCGGGCAGCGTGTTGATCGCCCGCGCCAGAAACCTCCGCAGCTCCCGGTCCTCGGCCACCTCCACGGGGTTGTCGGCGGCGGTGTCCTCCAGCGTGTCCATGACGCTGAGCCCGTCGCCGCCGTCGGCCCCGCCGTGCAGCAGCTCCTCCAGGGCGACCACGTTGGCCAGCGACAACTGGCTGAACACCGCGTGCAGGTCCTCCACCGCGATGCCCATCTCGGCGGCCACCTCGCTCTCCGTCGGCGTCCGCCGCAACCGCGCCTCCAGCGTGGCGTACGCCCGCTCCACGTTGCGCGCCTTCTGCCGCACCGAGCGGGGGATCCAGTCCAGCGCGCGCAGCTCGTCGATCATCGCCCCGCGGATGCGCGTGATCGCGTACGTCTCGAACTTGATCTCCCGGTCGAGGTCGAACTTCTCGATCGCGTCGATCAGCCCGAACACTCCCGAGGAGACGAAGTCCGCCTGCTCCACGTTGGACGGCAGGCCCACGCTGACGCGTCCCGCGACGTACTTCACGAGCGGCGAGTAGTGCAGGATCAGCTGCTCCCGCAGCCGCTCGTCCCCCGTCGCCTTGTACGACCGCCACAGCTCGTCGAGCGTCGAGGGAGCGGGCGGCCGCACGCTGCCACCGTCACGGGCGGCTGGGGGGATCGCCGCCCGGTCGGACCCGGAGGTGTGCTGGGGCATTCGTCGCCTTGTGCCGTTCTGCTGCGGAGTGGTGCTGCCGAGGTGAGCTGTCTGTCTGATGTCGAGTTGCCTGTCCGTGTCGGGATCCTCGTGAGCGTAGCGTGACTGCGGCGTCGCGGTGCGCGAAGGAGGGAGGTCGAAGCGGGCGCAGATACGTTCCGCGAGGCGCCTCGCCGGGTCGCCGCCCTCGCTCGGTGTGATCACCCGAGAAGCCCAACTCGGCGCATTTCCAAGGGCTGTGGGCGTTCCCCCGGACGGCCGAACCGGGGCGGTCAGCCCGGTCCGGGAGCACCGCGGACCGACGTCACCGCCTGGCGTGTCAACTTCCAGCCGTCGCCGTGTCGTTCGACGTAACCGAGTGCTCGGAGTTCGTACAGTCTCGCGATCGCGTCGTCCCGCGCGGTCTGCGCACGGCGCGCGATCTCGTCCGGCCGGGCGGCCCCGCGCCCCGGCAGTGCGGCGAGCACCTGCCGGGTGGCCGGTTCCAGCAGGTCCCGGGGCAGGACGGGGCCGCGCCGGTCCGGTGCCAGCTGCCCGATGTCGCCGACCAGCTCCACGACGTCGGCGGCGTCGGTGACCAGGGTGGCCTCGCCGCGCAGCAGCTCGTGCACCCCGGCCGACAGGGCGCTGGTGGCGGGGCCCGGGACGCCCATGGTGTGCCGGCCGAGCCGCTGGGCCGCCCGGGCCGTGACGAGGGAGCCGCTGCGGTGGGCGGCCTCGACGACCACGGTGCCCCGGGTGAGGGCCGCGATCACGCGGTTGCGCAGGATGAACCGGCTGGGGGTCGGATGGTCGCCGGGCGGCAGCTCGCCGATCACCAGTCCCTGTTCGGCGATCCTGCCGATCAGCTGGGTGTGCCCCCGGGGATAGGGCCGGTCGACGCCGCAGGCGAGGACGGCGACGGTGGCGCCGCCCGCGCCGAGCGCTCCGCGGTGGGCGGCGCCGTCGACACCGTAGGCGCCGCCGGAGACCACGACCCAGCCCTGCTCGGCGAGGCCGGCGGCGAGGGTGGCCGCCATGTGGGCCCCGTACTCGGTGCAGGCCCGGGCGCCGACGACGGCGACGGACTTCAGCGCCCACATCCGCAGGGCGGCCCGCCCCCGGACCCAGAGCCCGAGGGGCCGGGCGTCCCCGAGGTCGTCGAGCTGCGCCGGCCATTCCGTGCCGCCGGGGCACACGAACCGCACCCCGGCGTCGCGGGCGACGGCGAGATCCTGGCGCGGCCGGGCGACGGCGGCCCGGGCCAGGAGTCCGGCCCACCGCTTCCCGCTGACGCCCGGCAGGGCCGCCCCGCCCTCCTGGAGCCGCCGTACGACTTCCCCGGCCCCGAACTCCCGCACCCACCGCCCACCGGCCTCGTCGCCGGGCTCGATGACCCGGGTGAGGAAGATCCGGTCGAGCAGGTCGCCGTCCGGTTCGTCGTGGGCGCTCACGTCAGCGCCCCGATCGCCATGGGTACGCCCCGGGGCACTCCGGTGCGCAGTTGCAGCGCCAGGGCGACATCCGTCGCGTCGGGCCGGTCGTGGCCCACCAGGTCGGCGACGGTCCAGGCCACGCGCAGGACGCGGTCGAGGCCCCGGGCGGTCAGGACGCCCCGCTCCAGGTTCCGCTCCGCCTCGTCCATCGCGCCGGGCACGGCGTACCAGCGGCTGCGCAGCTCCCGCCCGGGCACCTCGCTGTTCGTGCGCCAGGGGGTGCCGGCCAGGCGCTCCGTGGCCCGGTCCCGGGCGGCGCGGACCCGGTCGGCGACCGTCGCCGTGGACTCACCGCGGGCACCGCAGGCGGTCAGCTCCGTGCGTGTGACACGGTCCACCTCGACGCGCAGGTCGACCCGGTCGAGCAGCGGGCCCGAGAGCCTGGCCTGGTAGCGGCGGATCGCCGAGGGCGGGCACTCGCACAGGTCGTCCCGCAGCGAGAACCGGCCGCACGGACAGGGGTTGGCCGCCAGCACCATGAGGAACTTCGCCGGGAAGCGCACGACGCCCGCGCTGCGCGCGATCACGACGTGCCCGGCCTCCAGCGGCTGGCGCAGCGCGTCCAGCGCCTGACTGCTGAACTCGGGCGTTTCGTCCAGGAACAGCACGCCGCGGTGCGACAAGGAGACCGCGCCGGGCCGCGCGATGCCCGGGCCGCCGCCGACGAGCGCCTGCATGGTGGCCGAGTGGTGGGGGGCGCAGTAGGGGGCGACGTCGATGAGCGGCTTGCCCGGGGGCAGCAGACCCGCCACCGAGTGGACCGCCGTGACCTCCAGCGACTCCTGCCGGCCGAGCCGGGGCAGGATCGTCGGCAGCCGCTCGGCGAGCATCGTCTTGCCCGCCCCGGGCGGCCCCTCCAGGAAGAGGTGGTGCCCGCCGGCCGCGGCCACCTCCACCGCCGTGCGCGCCGAGGTCTGGCCGACGACGTCCGCGAGGTCGTGATGGTGGTCGTGCTGGGCGGCTCCCACGCTGTGCATGCCGGTGGCCGCGCCGGTGCCCGGCATCCGCAGGCCGGCCAGGAGCGGGTCGGGGCGGCCCAGTGCGTCGGGTTCCTCGTCGGGTACGGGTTCGTCGGCCAGGATGGCGATCAGCTGCCGCAGGCTGCGGACGCCCAGCACCGAGACGCCGGGCACCAGCGACGCCTCGGCGGCGGCACACTCCGGCACCACCACCTGCTCATACCCCGCGTCCGCCGCCGCCAGCACCGCCGGCAGGACGCCCCGGACCGGCCGCACCCGCCCGTCCAGGCCCAGTTCGCCGATCATCACGATGTCGGCCAGGACCCGGGGGTCGATGCGCTCCGCCGCGCCGAGGACGGCCGCCGCGACGGCCAGGTCGAAACCACTGCCCGACTTCGGGACCGAGGCGGGGCTCAGCCCCACCGTGAGTTTCTTCTGCGGCCAGGCCGCGCCCGAGTTGACGACCGCGGCGCGCACCCGGTCGCGGCTCTCGGTCAGGCTCTTGTCGGGCAGCCCCACCAGCGTGAACGCCGCCACACCCGGTTCGAGGTCGGCCTGGACCTCGACGACCACGCCCTCGACGCCCACCAGCGCCACCGAACACGTACGGGCGAATGCCATCAGGCCACCCCCCGCACATGTTCGACGACGGCCGCGCCGCGGGCCGGCAGCAGCACCCCGACCACGTCGATGCGGACCCCGCCGGGCGGCGCGCCGCCGTGGGTCTGGATCCAGCGCTCGGCGAGGTCCCGCAGCCGCTCCGCCTTCTGCGGGGTCACGGCCGCCAGCGGATGCTCGAAGGGACCTTCCCGGCGGGTCTTCACCTCGCAGACGACCAGGACGTCCCCGTCCCGGGCCACGATGTCGATCTCCCCGGCGCGGCCGGAGCGCCAGTTGCGCTCCACGACCGTCAGCCCGGTCTCCGCCAGCCGCCGGGCCGCCAGGGTCTCTCCGTACCTGCCCATCGCACTGCGTGCGTTCATCTCGGCACCACCTCCGGCGCCAACGATCACGCAGCCGCGCCCACCCGGTGGATCTTGGTGGACACCTCAGCCGTTGTGGACAACCTCGTCACCCCTCCGGGTGACCGGACGGAGTCACCCGGAGGGCAGCTCCAGATCGCTCTTGTTCAGCTCCTCGATGTTCACGTCCTTGAACGTGAGCACCCGGACCTGCTTCACGAAGCGGGCCGGCCGGTACATGTCCCAGACCCAGGCGTCCGCCATGGACACCTCGAAGAACACCTCACCCTGGACGGAGTGCACCTGCATCTCGTAGTCGTTGGTGAGGTAGAAGCGCCGCTCGGTCTCGATCACGTATTTGAACAGACCGACGACATCGCGGTACTCCCGGTAGAGCTTCAGCTCCATCTCGGTCTCGTACTTCTCGAGGTCCTCGGCGCTCATGGCATGTTCCCCTTCAGCCGTGCGATCCCCCCATTGTGCGCCAGTCCCGTCAGCCCCTAGACGATTTCCGCGTCAAGGGTCACGGGCCTGGCCGGAGGACCCTCGTCGAGCAGCGTGCGCAGCAGCCCGGCGAGCCTGGTCGGATACACCGTCTCATGTGCCCGGCTCAGTTCCGGACACGTCCACCAGCGCGCTCCGGCGACGCTGCGCCGTTCCAGTTCGGTCAGCCCGGCGGCGGCGATCTCCGTCCGGTCCGTGCGGGCCAGGTAGTACCACTCGTCCTGGTCCCAGCGTCGGCCCGCGAACGGGAAGGAGCACCTGCGCCGCCACAGCACCGGGCCGAGTTCGACCTCGGTGATCCCTGTCTCCTCGGCGAGTTCCCGCAGGGCTGCCTGTTCACGGGTCTCGTCGCCCTCCACACCGCCGCCGGGGGTGAACCACCAGTCGTCGGACGGATCGTCCGGCTCGTGCCCGTGCAGCAGCAGGATGCGGTCCAGCGGGTCGAGCAGCACCACCCGGGCGACCTTGCGCAGTCCGCCCTCGTAGGTGTCCCGGCCCGCCGGCACGGCCTCAGCGGACACCCGCGGGCTCCGCGCTCGTCCGGCGGGCCCGGGCCGCTCCCGTCCGCTTGGCGATGGGCCCGTAGGCGCCCCCGCCCAGGACGAGCACGGCGCCGGCGATGACCAGGAGGGTGATCGTCCGCAGGGGGCCGGGTGAGGAGAGAGCGCCGAGCGGCTCGAAGCCGGTGGGGCGCTCCAGCATGCCCTTCATGGGCCAGACGACGGCGTCCACGCGCGCGTCCACGGCGGAGCGGGACACCGTGCCGCCGGCGGCGTCGGTGAGGTGGGCGGTGGAGTCCACGGAGTTGCCGCGCTCGTCGCCGAGCAGGAACAGGCGGCCCTCGGGGACGGTCACGGTCGGGAAGTTGCTCATCTCCGCCGGTGTGCCCGCGGGCAGGTAGGTCTCGTCGATCTCCTTGCCGTTGACCCGCAGCTTGCCGTCCTGGCAGCAGGAGACCGTGTCACCGCCGACGGCGACCACGCGCTTGACCATGGGCGCGTTGGCCCAGGTGGCGTCCTTGAAGACGACGACGTCACCGCGGCGCACGGCACCGCCGTCGACCCGCTGCGCCAGGATGCGGTCGCCCGCGTCGATCGTCGGCGTCATCGAGCTGGTCGGCACGGTGTACGGCCGGTACACCACCGCGCCCCAGGCGAAGCCCCCGAGGAAAAGCACCAGGCCCAGTGCGACGGCCAGCCCGGACAACCGCTGTCCGGTCCGGCTGCCCACCGGGCCCGTGCCGGGGCCGCCGCCGCGCGGGGCCGTGTGCGTCATGCTCTCGCCACCCATGGGTCCGCACCCTACCCGGGGGTACCGGCCGGGGTCAGCAGACGGATGGAATCCCGCCCTCCCGGCCGGGACCGGCGCGGCCGGCGCCCGCTACGGCTTGCGGCGGCGCCACCACACCACCGGAACCACCCCGGCCAGCGCCAGGCCCTGCGGCGCCACCGGGAGGCCGGCGGCGGCCGGCTGGGCGTTCAGGCCGGGCTGGTCGAAGGTGTCGGGCACCGGCAGGTTGGCCCAGCGGTTGACCGGCCAGGCGACGACGATGGCCCGCCCGACGACGTCCTTCACGGGGACCATGCCGTGGTTCTTGTCGGACTGGTTGTAGCGGGAGTCCCGGGAGTTCTGCCGGTGGTCGCCCATGACCCAGATGTAGCCCTCGGGGACCTTCACCTTGAACTGGCCGCCCTGGTCGTCGACGCTGCACGGCGTGTTGCCGGGGTAGACGTACGACGTCTCGTTCAGCGCCTTGCCGTTGACCGTCAGCGGGCCGGTGTTCTTGCACTCGACGGTGTCGCCGCCGACGCCGACGACGCGCTTGATGAGGTCCTTCTCCTCCACCGACGGCATGAGGCCGATCCAGCTGAGGAAGGTCTGCAGGGCGTTCGGGTCCGTGGTGGGCTCGCCCGCCAGCCAGTTGTCGGGGTCGTGGAAGACGACGACCTCGCCGCGCTCGGGCTCGGAGCCGAACCACGGGGTGAGCTTGTCGACGAGGACGCGGTCGCCCTGCTGGAGGGTGTTCTGCATCGAGTCGGAGGGGATGGAGAACGCCTGCACCAGGAACGTCTTGATCAGCAGCGCCAGCACCAGCGCGATACCGATCAGGATGGGCAGCTCCTTCCAGAAGGAGCGCGGTTTCTTCGCCGTCCGGGCTGTACCGCCCGGTCCCTGGCCCTCGGCCGTGCTGTGCTCGTCCGTCACCCTGTCGCCCTCGGCTGCCCCGGAGTCACTCCCGGAGGTCACGGCGCTGTCCGCGGCCGGGACGGCGGATTCCGCGGGACGCCCGCGGTGCTCCTCGCCGTCGTGTCCGGACCGTGCGCCGACCGCCACATCCCCCACGCCAACTCCTCACTCTGTGCCGCCGCCTGCCCCACACACGGCGCAGGCCCACCACTCCCATAACGAGCGGGAGTTCCGCAGGGGTCGGGAGCTGGATCGCTTCGTTCGAATCGTCGGAGGCAACCCTATGCGACAGCCGGGGGGCAGCGGTCGACCCGGTGCCCGAGTCGGACACCGAGGCGTAGGTGTTCGGCTCCTCCAGGGTGGTCCAGTGGCCCAGGGGCCAGGCGATGACCATGGCGCGGCCGACGACCTCGTCCTCGGAGACGGTGCCGCCGTAGTCGGTGTCCTGGTGGGCGCGCGAGTCCGCGGAGTTGTTGCGGTGGTCGCCCATCACCCACAGGCGCCCCTGCGGGACGGTGATGTCGAACGGCGTGTCCGACGGGGCGGCGCCCGGGTACAGGTAGTCCTCGTTCAGCGGGACGCCGTTGACGGTCACGCGCCCTTGCGCGTCACAGCACTTGACGCGGTCGCCGCCGACGCCGACGACCCGCTTGATGAGGTCCTTCTCGTTCTCCGACGGCAGCAGGCCGATGAAGGTGAGCCCTTCCTTGATCTGCTTGATGACGACCGGGTCGTCCTTCTTGGCCGTGGGCTGCTCGTCCTGGAGCCAGCCGCCGGGGTCCTTGAACACGACGACGTCCCCGCGCTGCGGCTCGGAGCCGAACCACGGGGTGAGCTTGTCGACCAGGACGCGGTCGCCGATCCGGATCGTCTGCTCCATGGAGCCCGACGGAATGACGAAGGCCTGGACGAGGAAGGTCTTCAGCACGAGGGCTATCAGCACGGCGACGCCGACGAGGAGGGGTATCTCCTTGACGGCACCGCGCCTGCGGCGCCGCTTGACCTTCTTCTGGAGCTTGCGCCGCTCGGCGCGCGTACGGCCGCCGGAGGAGCCGGCGGCGCGCCGGGCGCCGGTGGGCAGCAGGTTGTCCGCCGGGCCGGCCGGGACCCCGCGCGGTTTGCCGCGGTTACCCATGGGCGCCCGCCTTCCCGGCGGGGGCGGGCACGCGCGCGTAGGCGCCGGGGCGGTGCAGCCGGGTCGCGTGCGCGAAGGGCCAGACGATCGCGTCGGCGCGGCCGATCACCACGCCGACGGGGACCATGCCGCCGCCGGGCGAGCCGAGGTGGTCGCGGGAGTCGCTGGAGTCGCTGCGGTGGTCGCCGAGGAGGAAGAGCCTGCCGTCGGGCACGACGACGTCGAAGGGCACCGCGGACGGGCTGTCCCCGGGGTACAGGAAGCCCGACTCGTCGACCGGCCGGCCGTTCACCTGGATCCTCCCCTCCTCGTCGCAGCAGACGACGTGGTCTCCGGCCACGCCGACCACGCGTTTGACGTAGTCCGCGGGCCCGAAGTACCCGGTGCCGTCGAACACGACGATGTCTCCCCGCTGCGGCGCGGCACCGAAACGGTACGCCAACTTATTTACGAGAACCCGGTCCCCGATCCTCAATCCCCGCTCCATCGATCCGCTGCGGATCTGGAACGGCCGCAGGACGAACGTGCTGAGGAACAGCAGGAACAGCAGGCAGGTCAGGGCGGTGAGAGTGATCCGGCCGCCCGGCAGCCAGGAGCCGGCACGCGACACCAACGCGAAACGCGACCGTCCCTCCGGCCCCGCGGAGTCCGGGGTGGTGTCCCCGGAGCCGGAAGGGCGGGAGGAGCGGTCGCGCTCCGTGTGCTGTGCTTCGGTGTCCATCGGAGCCAGATGCTATCCGGCTCCGATGTGAACCCCGGAGAGCGCTCAGTTCTCGCGCTTCTCCTTGATCTTCGCGGCCTTGCCGCGCAGCTCGCGCAGGTAGTACAGCTTGGCGCGGCGGACGTCACCCTTGGTGACGAGCTCGATCTTCTCCACGATCGGGGTGTGCACCGGGAAGGTGCGCTCGACGCCGACGGAGAAGGAGACCTTGCGGACCGTGAAGGTCTCGCGCACGCCGGAGCCCTGGCGGCGGATCACGACGCCCTTGAACTGCTGCACACGGGAGCGGTTGCCCTCGATGACGCGGACGTGCACGTTGACCGTGTCGCCCGGACGGAAGGCGGGGACGTCGCTGCGCAGCGACGCGGAGTCGACGGTGTCGAGCAGGTGAGACATTTCGTCTGCTTTCCTCGCTGATGCCACAGGTCATCAACGGAAACTAGGTGTTTCGGGATCAGGGTCGCGCGGGTCGGGGCGGGCGTCGTCTCCCCCTGTGGCAGGGGCGCACGCCGGACGGACGCACAACAGCTCGCTATTCTTCCATGCCCTCGGTCCTGCGCCAAAATCGGCCGTACGGCTCCCCCGCCGGGTCCGGCGCCCAGCCCAGGATGGAGAGCATCTCCCGGTCCTTCTTGTCGAAGGCCTTGGGGTCGCACCGCTCGATGAGGTCGGGCCGGTTCGCGGTGGTGCGCCTGAGGGCCTCGTCCCGGCGCCAGCGGGCGATCTTCCCGTGGTGCCCGCTGAGCAGCACGTCGGGAATGTCCCGGCCGCGCCACTCGGGCGGCTTGGTGTAGACGGGCCCTTCGAGCAGGTTGGCCATGGCGCCGGGCGCGAAGGAGTCGTCCCGGTGGGACTCGGCGTTGCCCAGGACGCCCGGCAGCAGCCGCGCCACGGCCTCCGTGACGACCAGCACGGCCGCCTCGCCGCCGGCCAGGACGTAGTCGCCGATGGAGACCTCGTAGACCGGCATGCGGGTCGCGTACTCGTCGACGACGCGGCGGTCGATGCCCTCGTAGCGGGCCGGCGTGAAGATCAGCCAGGGGCGCTCGGAGAGGTGGACGGCGAGTTCCTGGGTGAAGGGGCGGCCGCTGGGGGTGGGCACGATGAGGACGGGCTCGCCGGAGCCGGCCTCGTAGCCGTCGGCGAGGACGGAGTCCAGGGCGTCTCCCCAGGGCCCGGTCTTCATGACCATGCCGGGGCCGCCGCCGTAGGGGGTGTCGTCGACGGTGTTGTGCCGGTCGTAGGTCCAGGACCGCAGGTCGTGGACGTGGACGTCGAGCTGTCCTCGCGCGCGTGCCTTGCCGACGAGGGAGACGTTCAGCGGTTCCAGGTACTCGGGGAAGATCGTGACGACGTCGAGGCGCATCAGGACTCGTCCCGGCCGGAGGCGATCTCGGCGCGGTCGTCGATCAGGCCCGGGGGCGGGGTGATGACGGCCTTCTGCTCCTCCAGGTCGATCTCGGCGACGATCTCCTCGACGAAGGGGATCATCACCTCGCTGCCGTCGGGCCGCTCCACGATGAACAGGTCCTGGGTGGGCAGGTGCGAGATCTCCGTGATCCGCCCGACCTCGGTGCCGTCCGCGGTGACCACGTCGAGGTCGACGAGCTGGTGGTCGTAGTACTCGTCCTCGCCCTCGGGCAGTTCCTCCGGGTCGACCTCCGCGATCAGGAGGGTGTTGCGCAGGGCCTCGGCGGCGGTGCGGTCGCGGACGCCCTCGAAGCGCAGCAGGAGGCGGCCGCTGTGGACGCGGCCCGTCTCGATGGTGAGGGGTCCCGCGGAGGCGGGTTCGGTGGCGAGCACGCAACCGGGGGCGAGCCTCAGCTCCGGCTCGTCGGTCCGTACCTCGACGGTGACCTCACCCTTGATGCCATGGGCACGGCCGATCCGTGCGACTACCAGCTGCACGTTGTCCATTCTCCTGTCATACGACTGCGGGCCGGGGACGGCCCTGTGGCCCTCCCCGGCCCGAGCCGGTGCTGCTGCGAAAGCGTCAGCGGACGTGGTCCACGTCGACGAGGTCGACGCGGACACCGCGACCGCCGATGGCGCCCACGACGGTGCGCAGGGCGCGTGCGGTGCGGCCGTTGCGGCCGATCACCTTGCCGAGGTCGTCCGGGTGGACCCGGACCTCGAGCACCCGCCCGCGGCGCAGGTTGCGCGAGGCGACCTGCACATCGTCAGGGTTGTCGACGATGCCCTTCACGAGGTGCTCGAGAGCCTCCTCGAGCATGCTCAGGCCTCGGTCGAAGCGGACTCAGCGGCGGCGTCGTCCTTCTTCTCAGCCTTCTTCTTCTGGGTGATGGCCTCACCCTTGCCCTCGTCGTCACCGCCGAGAGCCTCGAACGACGGGCGCGCGGCCTTCTCGGGCTGCGTCAGGAGCGGGGCCGGAGCCGGCTCGCCCTTGAACTTCTGCCAGTCGCCGGTCTTCTTCAGGATGGCGAGGACGGGCTCGGTCGGCTGCGCGCCGACACCCAGCCAGTACGCGACACGGTCCGCGTCGACCTCGATCACCGACGGGTTGTACGTCGGGTGGTACTTGCCGATCTCCTCGATCGCACGGCCGTCACGACGGGTGCGGGAGTCGGCGACGACGATGCGGTAGTGAGGCGAACGGATCTTGCCCAGACGCTTCAGCTTGATCTTGACTGCCACGGGAGTGGGTTCTCCTGGATTTGACGTGGTTGGGCACGGCGAGGAAGCCGCGTGGGGTTGCGGTACCCGAGTGCCCGATGGACGCGTCAGCCGGAGGCGAGAGGGTTCCTGTGCGGCTGTCGAGTACAGCTAGCCATTGTGCCACACGCCGTGGGTCGCTCCGGCCGCGGGTGCGCCGCGCCCGGGCATGCCGAAGGGGCACCCGGCGCGGAGGTGGGGTACGCCGGGTGCCGGCCCGTTCCGGCGGTCCGTCTCGACCGGCAGCCACGAGATGCCGGTGCGCGACGTCAGCTCGCGACCGCTCCCACGACCTCGGGGATGCGGAACGGCTTGCCGCAGCCGCCGCAGACGATGGGGGCCTGGGCGAGGACCGAGGGGACCACGCGGACGTTGCGCCCGCAGTCGCAGACCGCCTTGACGCGCACGCCGCCGCCCGAGGAGCCGTGGCGGGCGGCCGGGCCCCGGAAGGTGCGGGAGGTGTCGGAGGAGGTCGCGGCGGTGTGGGCCTTGAGGGCGCGCTGGAGGCGCTCCATCGTCGGGCGGTAGCGGCGCTTCGCCTCGGGCGTGAGCGTGACCAGGGAGAAGCCGCTGCTGGGGTGCGGTTCCTCGGGGTGGTCCAGGCCCAGCTCCTCGGCGATGGCGAGGAATCTGCGGTTGTGGTAGCGGCCGGCACGGGAGGTGTCGCGGACGCCGCGGGCGGCGGCGATGCCATGGACTGCCTCATGGAGCAGTCGCTCGAAGGAGAGCTCGTGACCGCACGCGGACGACGACTCCCCGATCAGGGACTCTGGCGCGGCAAGGTCGGGCAGCTCGGGGTGGTACCGCTGAATGTCGGCCCACGCCTGTGCCAGCTCTGCGGCGAGAACAGGTGGTGTCTGTGTCGTGCTCACGTAATGACAACGAGCCGGGGTGCCCCGGTGTTCCGATTCCGGGCCATCCCAAATAATTTGCACGTACCCGTCAGTTGCCTCTGATGCGTCCCGACGAGGGCGCGTGCGCTGATCTGTGGAGAAGCCTCGCAGCTCACCACAAGGTGGTGCGTAGCAACGCGTACGCCCCGGCGCGTAGGAGATGTCCGCGCGCCGGGGAGCGTGGGGTCCGCGAGGACGCAAGAGGCGTTTCGGTCGCCTTGGGTCCCCCGCGGCCGCTGCGTCGCGCTTCAGTAAGCGCGTGCGACGACCGCGACGTTACCGGGTGCGTCACCGTCGTCGGGCACCGACCCGTCCTCGGCGACCAGACACCGCACGGTCACCGCGTGCTCGGCGAGCGCCGCCTCGCCCTCCTCGCCGAGGACCGCCCACGGGATGCGCGCCCAGCCGCCGGACGTGGCCGCCTCGACGGCCTCCTCGATCGTCGTCACGTCGGCCGTCCGGGACTGGCGGCGCTCGCGGGACTGCGTCAGCAGCAGCTCCTGGTCCTCCTCCAGGACCTTCGGGAGCAGCTGGGCCAGGTCGTCCAGCGAGACCGGCGCCTTGCCCCCGGGGATGCGGCGGGCCAGCATCGCGGTGCCGTTCTCCAGGTCGCGCGGGCCGATCTCGATGCGCACGGGCCCGCCCTTCAGCTCCCAGTCGACGGCACGCCGGCCGAAGGGGGTGTCGGTGCGGTCGTCGACGTGCACGCGCACCCCGGCCGCCCGCAGCCGCTCGCCGACCTCGCGGACCTTGGCCAGAACCGGCTCGTCGCCCTTGATCGCGAGCACGACGGCCTGGATCTGCGCCAGCCGGGGCGGCACGCGCAGGCCGTCGTCGTCGCCGTGCATCATCACCAGGGCGCCGATCATGCGCGTGGTGGAGCCCCAGGAGGTCTGCCAGACCAGCTCCTGGCTGCCGTCCTTCGACAGGTAGCGCGTCTGGAACGCCTTGGCGAAGTTCTGGCCCAGTTCATGGCTCGTGGCCATCTGCAGGGCCTTGCCGTCGCCCATCATGCCTTCCAGCGTGAGGGTGTTGACGGCCCCCGCGAAACGCTCCCTGGCCGTCTTGCGGCCGGGGACGACGTCCATCGCGAGGACGTTCACCATGAAGTCCTCGTAGACCTGCCGGTGGATGCGCGCGGCGAAGTCGCGGGCCTCCTCGTACGTGGCGTGCGCGGTGTGGCCCTCCTGCCAGAGGAACTCGGTCGTGCGCAGGAACAGGCGGGGCCGCAGCTCCCACCGCACGACGTTCGCCCACTGGTTGATGAGCAGCGGCAGGTCGCGGTAGCTCTGCACCCACTTGGAGAAGTACTCGTTGACGATCATCTCCGAGGTGGGGCGGACCACCGCGGGCTCCTCCAGCTCCTTGCCGCCGCCGTGCGTGACCACGGCCAGTTCGGGCGCGAAGCCCTCGACGTGGTCGGCTTCCCTCGTGAGGTACGACTGCGGGATCAGCAGCGGGAAGTACGCGTTCTGGGTGCCGGTGGCCTTGATGCGGGCGTCCATCTCCGCCTGCATCCGCTCCCACAGCCCGTACCCGTACGGTCGGATGACCATGGTGCCGCGCACCGGCCCGTTGTCGGCGAGCTCCGCCTTGGTGATCAGGTCCTGGTACCAGCGCGGGAAGTCCTCCGCGCGGGGCGTGAGTACGGGTGCCTTGGCCATGGCGCGATGGTACGGGCCGAGGTTGCCGGAATGTGAAATCTCGCCACCGGCACATGACATCTCACAAGCCCTGCCGCATTCCACTGGACGACGGGTCGGAGGGGGAGTTTCCTGGCATACGGGGGTAGTGCGAGCGCACTGTCACGGGGGCCATGGAAGCGGCAAGAGGCAACTCTCGGCGGATTGGGGCGCTTACTTATGACACCTACGCTCGTGCGGCAGCACCTGCCTCACGCGGGGGCCGCACCCCGCGTGGATCTGCGTGCACGCGCGCGTGACTGGTCCGAGATCCAGGAGCGGATGCTCGTGCCGCTCTACGAGGCCGTCTACGAGCGACTGGACGTGGGTCCCGCCACGCGGCTGCTCGGCCTCGGCTGCGGTTCCGGACTCGCCCTGCTGATGGCCGCCGCCCGGGGAGCGGCGGTCACCGGTGTCGACGCATCCCCCGAAAGAGTGGCGCTCGCGCGCGAGCGGCTGCTGCCCGGGGCGTCCGGCGCCGGCTCGCGTCCGGACACCCGGCTGGTGGACGGCTCGCCCGGGGACACCGCGGAGCCGGGCGCCGCCGCCTACACCCTGGTGACGGCCTTCGAGCCGATCGGGTGCCTGGCGGGCGACTCGGAGGGGCTGGGCGGGCTGCTCGCGGAGGCGACACCGCTCGCCGAGCGTGGGGCGGCCGTGGTGCTGGCCGGCTGGGGTCCGCCGGAGCGGTGCGCCACGACGTCCGTGCTGCGGGTGGCCTCGAAGCTGACGGAACCGCTGCGCACCTCGGGCAGCTGGCGCCCCGCGCTGCGCGACGACCTGGAGGACGTCGCCCGGCGGGCCGGGCTCAGGCCGGACGGCTCGGGCCGGGTGGCCTGCCCCTTCGGTTACGCCGACGTGGACAGCGCGGTACGCGGCCTGAAGTCGACGGGTCTGTTCGACGCGGCGATGCGGGAGACGGACCAGGTGCAGGTGGACAAGGAGCTGACCGAGGCCCTGCATCCGCACCAGCGCCGGGACGGCACGGTGTGGATGCCGAACGTGTTCCGGTACCTGATCGCCCGGACGCCGTGACGCGCGGCGCCTGACACGACCGAGAGGGCGCCTCTTCCGGGAAGAGGCGCCCTCGGTGTCGTACGGGACGGGTCGTCAGCCCATGAACTTCTTGAACTCGTCGGGGAGTTCGAAGTCCTTGCCCTGCTGGGGCAGGCCGAAGGCGCCGCCGCCCTCGGCGGCGGCCGCGCGGCGGGCGGCGGCCTCCTGCTCCTGCTGCTTGCGCTTCATCGGGTTGCCGGAGCGCTGCTTGCCCTTGGCCTGCTTCTGCTTCTTCTTCGCCCGGCCGGGGCCGCCGCCCATGCCCGGCATCCCGGGCATCCCCGGCATGCCGCCCTGGGCCATGCGGGACATCATCTTGCGCGCCTCGAAGAACCGCTCGACCAGGTTCTTCACGGCGCTGACCTCGACGCCGGAACCCCGGGCGATGCGGGCGCGGCGCGAGCCGTTGATGATCGTCGGGTCCTGGCGCTCGGCCGGGGTCATCGACTTGATGATGGCGGCCGTGCGGTCGACGTCCCGCTCGTCGAGGTTCTGGATCTGGTCCTTCATCTGGCCCATGCCCGGCAGCATGCCGAGCAGCTTGGAGATGGAGCCCATCTTGCGGACCTGCTCCATCTGGGCCAGGAAGTCGTCCAGGGTGAAGTCCTGGCCCTTCTTGGACGCCAGCTTGGAGGCCATCTTCTCGGCCTCTTCCTGGCTGAACGTCTTCTCCGCCTGCTCGATCAGGGTGAGCAGGTCACCCATGTCGAGGATGCGGGAGGCCATCCGGTCCGGGTGGAAGGCGTCGAAGTCGTCGAGCTTCTCGCCGTTGGAGGCGAACATGATCGGCTTGCCGGTGATCTGCCGGATCGACAGGGCGGCACCACCGCGGGCGTCGCCGTCGAGCTTGGAGAGCACCACGCCGTCGAAGCCGACGCCGTCGCGGAATGCCTCGGCGGTGTTGACCGCGTCCTGGCCGATCATCGCGTCGACGACGAACAGGATCTCGTCCGGGGAGACGGCGTCGCGGATGTCCGCGGCCTGCCGCATCATCTCCTGGTCGATGCCGAGCCGGCCGGCGGTGTCCACGATCACGATGTCGTGGACCTTGGACTTGGCGAAGTCGATGGAGTCCTTGGCCACCTTGACCGGGTCGCCCACGCCGTTGCCCGGCTCCGGGGCGTAGACCGCGACACCGGCGCGCTCGGCGACCACGCTGAGCTGGTTCACGGCGTTGGGGCGCTGCAGGTCGCAGGCGACGAGCAGCGGCGAGTGGCCCTGCTCCTTCAGCCAGCGGCCGAGCTTGCCCGCCAGGGTGGTCTTACCGGCACCCTGCAGACCCGCCAGCATGATCACGGTGGGCGGCTGCTTGGCGAAGCGCAGGCGCCGGGTCTCGCCGCCGAGGATGGTGACCAGTTCCTCGTTGACGATCTTCAGGACCTGCTGGGCCGGGTTGAGCGCGCGGGAGACCTCGGCGCCGAGGGCGCGCTCCTTGACGTTCTTGATGAACGCCCGGACGACCGGGAGCGCCACGTCCGCCTCGAGCAGCGCGATGCGGATCTCGCGCGCCGTGGCGTCGATGTCCGCCTCGGAGAGCCGTCCCTTGCCGCGCAGGTTCTTGAAGGTCGCTGAGAGGCGATCGGAAAGAGTATCGAACACGGCGCTCGCGGTCCTCGGGGTCGGAGACGGTCTGGGGAATCGCCCTCCAGGGTATCCCGGCGTGACAAGTCGCCGGGTCGGCCTCACCCCCGCAGTGTCTCCTCCAGCTTCCGCGCCACCGACTCGGCCTCGTCACCGGGCAGCGGCGCGCCCTCGGGTCCGGTCACGTAGAAGGCGTCGACGGCGTTGGCGCCCAGGGTCGAGACGTGGGCGCTGCGCACCCGCACGCTCGCGTCCTCCAGGGCGCGGCCGATGCGGAACAGCAGGCCCGGGGCGTCCTGGGAGCGGACCTCGATGACCGTGGCCAGCCGGGAGGCGGCCGGGTGGACCGACACCCTCGGCGGGGGCGCGACCACGCCCCGGCGGCGCGGATAGGCCGCGTCCCGCTCGGCGAGGCGCGCGGCGATGTCCAGCGAGCCGTCCAGGGCCCGGACCAGGTCCGCGCGCAGCCGGGCGGCCTGCGGCAGCGAGCCGTACTCGGCGGCGACCCGCCAGGCCAGCAGCAGCACGGACCCGTCGACCCCGTCGGGGAGGTCCAGCGACCGCAGCTCGGCGGTCCGTACGGTCAGCCGGTGCACGGCGAGGACACCGGCCACCGCGGGCAGCACCCCCGGCTGGTCGGGGACGGCGATGAGCAGCTCCACGCCGAGCGGCTCGGGGTCGCCGGACGGCTCCTGCCCGGCGGGCGGCTCGGTCTGGGCCCGCAGGGCGAGGACCGGGCTGCCGGTCGCGGCGGCCTCCAGGGCCAGCCGCTCCTGTTCGGCGGTGGGGGCGGCGTCCTCGGGGTCGGCCGGGGCGTCCCCGGCGAGCACGGCCGAGACCCGGTCGACCAGGTCGGTGACGAGAGCAGCCCGCCAGGACGACCAGGCGGCCGGGCCGGTGGCCAGGGCGTCGGCCTCGGTGAGCGCGTGCAGCAGCTCCAGGGTGCCCGGGGAGCCGACGGCCGCGGCGACCGCGCGCACGGTGGCGGGGTCGTCCAGGTCGCGCCGGGTGGCGGTCTCGACGAGGAGCAGGTGGTGGCGGACGAGGGTGGCGACGACGCTCACGTCGTCGCGGTCGAAGCCGATGCGGGCGGCGACGTCCTTGGCGATGATCTCGCCGGCCACCGAGTGGTCCCCGGGCCAGCCCTTGCCGATGTCGTGCAGCAGCGCGGCGACCAGCAGCAGGTCGGGCCGGCTGACCCGGCGGGTGAACGCGGAGGCGCGCACGGCCGTCTCGATGAGGTGCCGGTCGACGGTCCACAGGTGCACGGCGTTGCGCTGCGGGCGGCAGCGGACCCGCTCCCAGTCGGGCAGCAGCCGGGTGATCAGCCCCTCGGCCTCCAGCGCCTCCCAGACCTCCACGGTGGGGCGGCCGGAGCCGAGCAGGGTGACGAGCTGTTCGCGTGCCTCGGCGGGCCAGGGCGTGGGCAGCGGGCGCACGGTGGCCGCCAGGCGCCGCACGGCGTGCAGGGAAAGGGGGAGTCCGGCCTGGGCGGCGGCGGCCGCGGCGCGCAGCGGCAGGACCGGGTCGCGCTCGGGGCGGGCCGCGCGGGCGAGCACCACCTCGCCGTCCTGCTCCACGACGCCCTCGGCCAGCGGGGAGCGCTCGGCGGCGGGTTTCCCGCCGCCGAGCATGGCGCGCAGCCGGGGCCGCACGGCCCGCGACCGCAGTACCCGCCCCACCTCGCGCCAGGTGACGTCGCTGGCGTACGACACGAGCCGCGCGGCCTCGTACACCTGCCGCAGCAGGGTGTCCGCGTCGAGCAGGCCGAGCTCGGCGGCCACCTGGTCCTGCTCCTGGAGGGCGAGCCGGTCGGTGGCGCGTCCGGTGGCCAGGTGCAGGGCGTCCCGGACGTCGAGGAGGCGGCGCCGGGCGTCGGCGAGGCCCTCGCGCGGGGCGTCGGCGAGCCAGGAGGCGGCGACGGCGCGCAGCGCGGTGGCGTCGCGCAGTCCGCCGCGGGCCTCCTTCAGGTCGGGCTCCAGCAGGTACTGCAGCTCGCCCTGCCGTTCGGCGCGTTCGGCGCACAGTTCCTGCAGTTCGGGCAGGCGCTTGGGTGCCTGGTTGCGCCAGTCGGCGAGGACGGCGGTGCGCAGGGACGCGGTGAGGCCGAGGTCGCCGGCGATGTGCCGGGCGTCCAGCAGGCCGAGCTGCACCTTGAGGTCCTCGCCGGCGGTCCTGCGGGCCTCGGCGGGGGTGCGCACGGAGTGGTCGAGGTCCAGGCCGAGGTCCCAGACGGGGTACCAGAGCCGGTCGGCGAGGGCGGCGACGGCCTTGGTGTCGCCGCCGTCGTGCAGCAGGAGCAGGTCGAGGTCGCTGCGCGGGGACAGCTCGCCGCGTCCGTAGCCGCCGACGGCGACCAGGGAGGCGCCGCGCAGGTCCCCGGCGCCCGCGGTGAACAGGCCCGCGAGCCAGTCGTCCGTCAGTTCGGCCAGGGCCGCACGGCGCGGCGGCCCGGACCGCGTCTCCTCGGTGAGGAGGCGCAGCCGGGCCGCCGCGTAGCCGCCGGGTCCCGAGTCCTCTGCTTCGTTGCGCACGTCCGTACCCGTCACCCGGCGACTCCTGTTCTGTTTTCCTGCCTCAGAGCGCGTCGGGGCCGCGCTCGCCGGTGCGGACCCGTACGGCCGTCTCGACCGGGATGGACCAGACCTTGCCGTCACCGATCTTGCCGGTGCGGGCCGCCTTGACCACGACGTCGATCAGCTGCTCGGCGTCGTCGTCCTCGACCAGCACCTCGATGCGGATCTTGGGGACGAGGTCGACGGTGTACTCGGCGCCCCGGTAGACCTCGGTGTGGCCCCGCTGCCGACCGTAGCCGCTGGCCTCGGTGACCGTCAGTCCGTGTACTCCGAAGGCCTGCAGGGCCTCCTTGATCTCGTCGAGCCGGTGCGGCTTGACGACGGCGGTGATGAGCTTCATGCGTCCACCTTCTTGCTCTGGGCTCCGGCCACGGCGGCCGCGACGGCGGCGGTCTTGGCGGCACCGCCACCGGCGCCGCTGAAGTCGTATGCGGTCTCGGCGTGCTCGGCCTGGTCGATGCCGGCGATCTCGTCGTCCTCGGTGACCCGCATGCCGATGGTCCGGTCGAGGATGAAGGCGAGGATGGCGGAGACGATCAGAGAGTAGGCGAGGACCGCGAAGACACCGGCGCACTGCTTCCAGAACTGGGTCAGGCCGCCGCCGTAGAAGAGGCCCTCGACCTCGGACTGGCCCTTGCCGCTGGCGAAGAAGCCGATCAGCAGGGAGCCGACGACACCGCCGACCAGGTGGACGCCGACGACGTCGAGCGAGTCGTCGTAGCCGAACTTGTACTTCAGGCCGACGGCCATGGCGCACAGGACACCGGCGATGGCGCCGACGGCGATCGCGCCCAGCGGGGTGACCGCGCCACCGGCGGGGGTGATGGCGACCAGGCCCGCGACCGCGCCGGAGGCGGCGCCCAGCGTGGTGAACGCGCCGTGGCGGATCTTCTCGTAGGCGAGCCAGGCCAGCATGGCGGCGGCGGTGGCGATCTGCGTGTTGACGAACATCAGCGCGCCCACGCCGTCGTCGTTGCCGAGCCAGGAGCCGGCGTTGAAGCCGAACCAGCCGAACCACAGCAGACCGGCACCGAGCATGACCAGCGGCAGGCTGTGCGGGCGCATCGGGTCCTTCTTGAAGCCGACGCGCTTGCCGATGACCAGGATCACGCCGAGCGCGGCGGCACCGGCGTTGATGTGCACGGCCGTACCGCCGGCGAAGTCGATGACGCCGAGCTCGAAGGCCCAGCCGCCGGCGCCCCAGACCCAGTGCGCGACCGGGAAGTAGACGACGGTGGCCCACAGGGTGATGAACAGGGCCCAGGCGCTGAACTTCACGCGGTCCGCGAGGGCGCCGCTGATCAGGGCCGGGGTGATGATCGCGAACATCAGCTGGAAGACCAGGAAGACGAACACCGGGATGGTGTAGCCGTCCCACAGCTCGGTCAGGCCGATGTTGCCCAGGCCCACCCAGTCGGAGTTCCAGCCGATGAGGCTGCCGGAGTCGGTGCCGAACGCCATGGAGAAGCCGTACAGCACCCACAGGACGGTGACGATCCCGAGGCTGATGAAGCTCATCATCAGCATGTTCAGGGTGCTCTTGACGCGGACCATGCCTCCGTAGAAGAAGGCCAGGCCCGGGGTCATGAGCATCACCAGGGCGGAACAGATGAGCATGAACCCTGTGTTGGCGGCAGACAGCTTGGGCGCTTCTGCGGCAAGGGTGATGGCTGGTGCCATCGGCGTCTCCTCGTCGTTGGTACGGCCCCGTGCGGGCGAAGCCTGGAGCGGAGTGAGGGGGTGGGCCGGTTATGCGCCACGAGATTGGCGCAGCGCGGTTTCGGTGGAGGCCCCTCGTTGTTTCGCGACCGTGACGAAGGCGCGTGCTGTGTTACGCGTCGATGAACTGCCGGAGAGCGGCTGCGCCGATCGTTATCGTGGCGCAACCTTCGCCGCGCGTGGCCTTGCGGGCACACAGGGCGGGCACACAGGCCGGCCGCGGTCGGCCTTCCGATGACCTGGCTGGGGGAGCCGAGTCGGGCAGTTCGGGAGGGCCGGCCGCGGCCGGGGTTCGGGGGTCTGTGAGGCGGGTCAGACCGCCTCGGCGGTCTCGGGCAGTTCGGCGGCGAGCCGCTCGGTCAGGTCGACGACCTCGCCGAGGTCGCCGAAGTCGCGTGCGGCGGTGTCGACGGTCTTGCGGATCCGGGTGTTGACGCGCTCGGAGCGGACCTTCTTGGCGACCTGCATGGCCTCGGCGGCGAAGACCGTGCTCTGCTCGGGCTCGCGCTGCAGGAGGTGCACGGTGGCCATGCCGATCAGGTTCAGCGCATACGACCGCTGGTGCTCGTCGTCCTCGGCGAACAGCTCCACGGCCCGCTTCATCAAGGGCTCGGCCAGCGAGGCGTAGGTGGGGCTGCGGCCGGCGACGTAGGCCAGGTCGCGGAAGGAGTGGGAGTTCTCCCCGAAGAGCTCGGCCTCGGAGAAGAAGCGGATCCAGTCGGGGTCGGGCTCGTCCCACTCGTCGGCCTCGGCGAAGGTGTCCTCGGCCATCCGCACCGCCCGCTTGCACTTGCCGGGCTGGCCCATGTTGGCGTAGGCCCGGGCCTCCATCGCATACAGCATCGACTGGGTGCGCGGGCTCGCGCAGTCCCGGCTGCCGTACTGCGCGAGGTGGATCAGCTCCAGCGCGTCCTCGGGCCGGCCGAGGTGGATCATCTGGCGGCTCATGCTGGACAGCACGTACGAGCCGAGGGGCCGGTCACCTGCCTCCTTGGCCGCGTGCAGCGCGAGCACGAAGTACTTCTGCGCGGTCGGCTGCAGCCCGATGTCGTACGACATCCAGCCGGCCAGCTCGGCGAGCTCGGCGGCGACCTTGAACAGGCGCCGGGTGGTGGCCTCCGGCTGGGGTTCCTGGAGCAGGTCGGTCACCTCGTGCAGCTGGCCGACGACGGCCTTGCGGCGCAGCCCGCCGCCGCACTGGGCGTCCCACTGGCGGAACATCACCGTCGTGGACTCCAGCAGGTCCAGCTCCGGCTTCGACAGCCGGCCGCGGGAGCGGCCCGCGGCGGCCGCCGGCTCGGGCTCGGACCGCGGGCCCGGGGGCGAGGGCACGAGCCAGCGCTGCATGGGCTCGATGAGGGCCGGGCCCGCGGACAGGACCAGCGAGCTCCCGAGGAAGCCGCGCCGCGCCAGCATCAGGTCGCTGCGCGAGAACTCGCTGAGCAGGGCCACCGTCTGCGGGCCCGTCCACGGCAGGTCGACGCCGGTCGCGGAGGGTGACTGGCGCGCGGTGCGCAGCCCCAGGTCCTCGACGGAGACGACGACGCCGAAGCGCTCCGAGAACAGCTCGGAGAGGATCCTCGGGATCGGCTCGCGCGGGTTCTCGCCGTCGAGCCAGCGGCGCACCCGGGAGGTGTCCGTGGAGATGTGGTTGGCGCCGAGCTGGCGGGCTCTGCGGTTGACCTGCCGGGCCAGCTCGCCCTTGGACCAGCCGCTGCGCACGAACCAGGAGGTGAGCAGCTCGTTGGGGCGCTTGTCAGTGGGCGTCGCGTGTGCAGCGTTCGTCGCGCTTCCGCCGTTGCCGCTCACTGGAACGCCCCCATCCCTGAGACCACTTGTCGCCGAGTGCGCCAAGCCCTATCAGCATGCCGGTTCGTACGGCCGTCCGTCCGGTCCTTGTCACCCTTCGAACGGAAAGGCGACTTGCCTCCGGCATACCCGCGTGTGCATGTGCCCCCAGGCCTCGTGCACACAAAGTAATCCTACGATCACCCGTCCAGCCACGGCTCACACGCAAACGCCACCATTCGCCACCCCTTCGAATGAACTCACGTACGGCTACGCGCGATTCACTTGACACAGCACACCCAGGAGCGGGTGCAGCGATGCACTCAGGGGCGCGCGTCGTCGGGCACACCACCCTGGGACCTTCCTGGCGCGGAGTGAACCGTCCGCCACCGGGAAGCCGGAAACGGAGAGTCACGTATCGCGTCCGCTGCGTAACCACCGGTGCGCCGGACCCGTTGGAGGGGGTATGGGCTTCACGATCGGCATCAGCCGGGGCATGCGCGACATCCGGTCCGGCTCGCGCCGCCGCAGCCGCTCATCGGACGGCACGGCCGTGGCGGAGTACACCGGGCTGTGGGGCTGGGACGTGGTGCCGGGGGCCCGCGCGTCGGCGGGCGCGTGCTCCTGCGGCCGCCGCGACTGCCCGGCTCCGGGCGCGCATCCGCTGGACTTCGCCGCGGTGATCCCCGCCGGGGCGACGCTCGACGACGTGACGGAGGCGTGGGGCGAGTTCCCGGGCGCCTCGGTCATGCTGCCGGTCGGCCGGGCCTTCGACGTCATCGAGGTGGCCGAGCCGGCCGGGTGCCGCGCCCTGGCCCGGCTGGAGCGCATGGGCCTGCCCGTCGGCCCGGTCGCCGCCACCCCGGACGGCCGCGCCCAGTTCCTCGTCGCCCCCGGCGCCGCCGCCGACCTGCCCGGGCTGCTCTACCGCATGGGCTGGGACGACCCGGACGCGCTCGACCTGCGCGGCCTCGGCCCCGGCACGCACATCACGGCACCGCCCTCGGACCGCGGCGGTCTCGGCCCGGTCCGCTGGCTGCGCTCCCCCGCCCTGGACTCGGCCTCCCGGCCACCGGAGGCCCGCCTGGTGCTGGGCACGCTGGCGTACGTGGCCCACCGCTCCCGGGCGTAGCCGCGGCCAGGACACAGAGCGAAGCGCCCGTCCCCGACTGCACCTCGGGGGCGGGCGCTTCTCGCGCGCATACGGTTCTTCGCAGGTCGTGCCGCGGCGGGTGCCGGGCTCACTCCCCGATAAGGGCGTCAACGAACGCCTCCGGCTCGAACGGCGCGAGGTCGTCCGCGCCCTCTCCGAGCCCGATGAGCTTGACCGGGACGCCCAGCTCGCGCTGGACCGCGACCACGATGCCGCCCTTGGCCGTGCCGTCCAGCTTGGTGAGCACGATGCCGGTGATGTTCACGACCTCGGAGAAGACCCGGGCCTGGACGAGGCCGTTCTGGCCGGTGGTGGCGTCGAGGACGAGCAGCACCTCGTCGACCGGGGCGTGCTTCTCGACGACCCGCTTGACCTTGCCGAGCTCGTCCATCAGGCCGGTCTTGGTGTGCAGCCGGCCGGCGGTGTCGATGAGCACGACGTTCGCGCCCATCTCCTTGCCCTCCTTGACCGCGTCGAAGGCCACGGAGGCCGGGTCGCCGCCCTCCGGTCCGCGCACGGTGTGGGCACCGACGCGCTCGCCCCAGGTCTGGAGCTGGTCGGCGGCGGCGGCCCGGAAGGTGTCGGCGGCGCCGAGCACCACGCTCTGGCCGTCGGCGACCAGGACGCGGGCGAGCTTGCCGGTGGTGGTGGTCTTGCCGGTGCCGTTGACGCCGACGACCATCACGATGCCCGGCTTGCGGTCCTCCGGTTCGGTCTTGACCGCGCGGTCCATGTCGCGGCCGACCAGGGTGAGCAGTTCCTCGCGGAGCAGGGTGCGCAGTTCCTCGGGGGTGCGGGTGCCGAGCACCCGCACGCGCTCGCGCAGCCGCTCCACCAGTTCCTGGGTGGGCTGCACGCCGACGTCGGCGGTGAGCAGCGTGTCCTCGATCTCCTCCCAGGTGTCCTCGTCGAGGTGCTCGCGGGACAGCAGGGTCAGCAGGCCCTGGCCCAGGGCGTTCTGCGAGCGGGACAGACGGGCCCGCAGCCGGACCAGGCGGCCCGCGGTGGGCTCCGGGATCTCGATCCCGGGAGCCTCGGCGGGCGGCTCCTCGACGACGACCGGAGCCGAGCCGTCCGGGAGATCCACCTCCTCTATCGTGCGCCGCGGTTCCTCCCGCGGCGTCTCGGCCTCGTCGCCGACGTGCGGCTCGGCCGGTGGGGCGGTGATGTCGGGCGCCGCGGGCGGGGGCGGCGGCAGCTGCTTCTTGCGCCGGCTGCCGACGATGAGCCCGCCGAGCGCGCCGAGCACGACCACGGCGATGACTACAGCAAGGATGACGATGTCCATAACGCGTCCAGTATCAGTCATGGGACCCCCGGCCACCCCGCTCGCACCGCCCCGAACGGCCGACGCCGCCGGATCTCCCCACCCCCGAATGCCTGACGCGTCGTCAGCCGGCGCCCTCGGCTCCCGCCCGGCGCGGGGAGCCGCCGCCCTGCCCGTCACGGCAGCCGTTCAGCGAGCAGGTGCTGCCGGGCCGCGCAGGGGAAGACGGACCGCCGCCCCGGCTCGGGCAGTGGCCGAACCGGGGCGGCGGCGGGTCACGGGGAGAGGGGCAGCGGGGACTTTGGCCCTCCTCCCCGAGTGCGCGGGACGGGCTCAGCCCATCTCCTCCAGGGACTTGCCCTTGGTCTCGGTGACGAACTTCAGGACGAACGGGATGGAGAGCGCGGCGAAGGCCGTGTAGATCACGTACGTCACGGACAGGTTCCAGTCGGCCAGCGACGGGAAGCTCGCGGTGATGGCCCAGTTGGCGATCCACTGCGCGGCGGCGGCCACACCCAGGGCGGCGGCGCGGATCCGGTTGGGGAACATCTCGCCGAGCATGACCCAGACGACCACGCCCCAGGACAGGGCGAAGAAGAGGACGAAGACGTGCGCGGCGATCAGGGCGATCCAGCCCTGCGCGGCGGGCAGCTTGCCGTCGACCAGGTGGTGGGAGAACGCCCAGGCCTCCAGCGCGAGGCCGACGACCATGCCGATCGAACCGATGATCGCCAGCGGCTTGCGGCCGACCCGGTCGACGAAGATCATCGCGATGACGGTGCCGACGATGTTGATGATCGACGTGGTGAAGGAGTAGAAGAACGAGTCCGTCGGGTCGACACCGACCGACTGCCACAGCGTCGAGGAGTAGTAGAACGCGACGTTGATGCCGACGAACTGCTGGAAGACCGACAGGCCGATGCCGATCCAGACGATCGGCTTGAAGAAGAAGCTGCCGCCGAGCAGGTCCTTGAAGCTGGAGCGGTGCTCGCTCTTCATGGCGCCCTCGATCTCGGCGACACGGGCGTCCAGGTCGACGTCCTTGCCCTCGACCTCGGCGAGGATCTGCCGGGCGCGCTCGTGCTTGCCGACGGAGATGAGGAAGCGCGGGGACTCGGGGATGGCGAAGGAGAGCAGGCCGTACAGGACGGCCGGGACGACCATGACGCCGAGCATGACCTGCCAGGCCTCCAGGCCCATCAGCTTGCCGCGCTGGTCGCCGTCTGCGGCGTTGAGCAGACCCCAGTTGACCAGCTGCGACACGGCGATGCCGATGACGATGGCGGCCTGCTGGAAGGAGCCGAGCCGGCCGCGGTAGGCGGGCGGGGCGACCTCGGCGATGTAGGCCGGGCCGATCACGGAGGCCATGCCGATGGCGAAGCCGCCGACGACGCGCCAGAAGGCGAGGTCCCACAGGGCGAAGGGGAGCGCGGAGCCGACGGCGCTGACGGTGAAGAGCGCGGCGGCGATCTGCATGCACCGGATGCGGCCGATGCGGTCGGCTATGCGTCCGGCGGTCGCGGCGCCGATGGCGCAGCCGATCAGGGCGATGGCGATGACCTGGGCCAGGGCCGCGGAGCCGACGTCGTAGCGGTCACGGATGGCCTCGACGGCGCCGTTGATCACGGAGCTGTCGTAGCCGAACAGGAATCCGCCCATCGCGGCCGCCGCCGCGATGAAGATGACGTGCCCGAGATGATCGGGGTGAGCCGTCCCGGCTCCTGACTTGGGTGCCTGCGCTGTGCTGGTCACGTGTACTCCTCGGGCCACCGGCAACGCTGCCGGAGGGGGTCAGCCCTTCGAGGTGCCACCTGAAGGTACCTGAAGGTAAAAGGAACGTTGCCGAGACTATGCCTTCAAGTTTCGAAGTCAATAGCTCGGATGCTGTGAATCTGAGGCAGGAGTGTGTCAGGGATGTGTTCAATAATTGAAGCCATGGAGCATCCCAGGTGAGACAGGTGTAGAGCACACCCATCTAGCGGAGGCGCTGTGAGATGACCTTCGACACACCGTCGCCCTGCATGGAGACGCCGTACAGCGCGTCGGCGACCTCCATCGTGCGCTTCTGGTGTGTGATCACGATCAGCTGCGAGGCCTCCTGCAGCTCCTGCATGATCCGGATGAGCCGCTGGAGGTTGGTGTCGTCGAGGGCCGCCTCGACCTCGTCCATGACGTAGAACGGGCTGGGCCGCGCCTTGAAGATCGACACCAGCAGCGCCACGGCCGTCAGCGACCGCTCCCCACCGGACAGCAGCGACAGCCGCTTGACCTTCTTGCCCGGCGGACGGGCCTCGACGTCCACGCCCGTGGTGAGCATGTTGTCGGGATCGGTCAGCACCAGCCGTCCCTCACCACCGGGGAAGAGCCGGCTGAAGACGCCCTCGAACTCCCGGGCGGTGTCCCGGTAGGCCTCGGTGAAGACCTGCTCGACGCGCTCGTCGACCTCCTTGACGACCTGGAGCAGGTCGGCGCGGGTCTTCTTCAGGTCCTCCAGCTGCTCGCTGAGGAACTGGTGGCGCTCCTCCAGCGCCGCGAACTCCTCCAGCGCGAGCGGGTTCACCTTGCCGAGCTGCTGATAGGCACGCTCGGCCGCCTTGAGGCGCTTCTCCTGCTCGGCGCGGACGAACGGCCTGGGCCGGTTGCGCGGGTGCTCGGGGTCCTCCGGCAGCTCCTCGCCCTCGGCGGGGGGCGAGGGCGGCACGAGCTGGTGCGGACCGTACTCCGCGACGAGCCCGGCCGGTTCGACACCCAGCTCCTCCAGCGCCTTGGTCTCCAGCTGCTCGATGCGCAGCCGCTTCTCGGCGCCGAGTACCTCGCCGCGGTGGACCGAATCCGTCAGCTTGTCGAGTTCGGCCTTCAGGTCGCGTCCCTCGGTGCGGGCGCGGGCGAGTTCCTGCTCGCGGCGGGCCTTGGCGGCCTCGGCGGCGGTGCGCTCCGCCTCGGCGCGGGCGAGCGAGACCTCGACGTGCGCGAGGAGCTGCCGGGCACCCGAGCCGACGGCCTGCGCGACCGCCGCCTCGTGCCGCAGCCGGGCCCGGCGCTGTTCGGCACGCGCGCGTGCCTCGCGTTCCGCGCGGGCGGCCCGGTCGAGGGAGTCGGCCCGGCCGGCGAGGCCCTTGACCCGCTCCTCGTGGGTACGGACCTGCAGGCGGGCCTCCATCTCGGTCTGCCGGGCGTTGGCACCGTCGGCGGCGAGCCGGTCCCGCACGGAGGTGTCGGGCTCCTCCTCGATCGGCATCTCCTCGGCGACGGCGAGCCGCTCGGCGAGTTCCTCGACCTCCAGCAGCGCCTTGTCCAGGGCGTCCTGGGCGCGGGCCGCCGCCGCGGTGGCGCGTTCCGCCTCTCCGGTGGCGCCGCGCGCCTGCCCCGCCAGGCGCCCGAGCTGCTGGGCGACGGCGGACTTCTCCCGGTCGGCGGCCCGGCGCCGTTCCCCCAGCTCCTCCACCAGCGCGGCGCACTCGGTGCGGCGCCGGGCGGCCGCGTGCTGGGCCTCGGTCAGCTCCTCGCAGCGGACGGCCAGCTCCTCGAGTTCGGCCGCGGCCTCGTCGACCGAGGCCTGCACCTCGAGGAGGCTGGGGGCGCCGGCGGAGCCGCCGTGGGCGAAGTGGGCGCCGAGCAGATCGCCTTCGGCGGTGACGGCGGTGAGGTCCGGGTGGGCGTAGACGAGGCTTTCCGCGTCTTCGAGGGTGCCGACCACGACGATGCCGTGGAGGAGCCGCCTGACGGCGGGCATGAGGTCCGCGGGACCGCGGACCAGGTCAGCGGCCCAGGTGTGGCGGGCGTCGGCGGCACTGTCGTGGCCGGTCGCGCGGTTCTCCTCGCCCCTGAGGGCGTCATCTCCCGCCAGCAGCAGGGTGGCCCTGCCACCGTCCTGTTTGCGCAGGAGTCGGATCGCGTCGGCCGCGGCTGCCGGGGACGTGACCGCGACGGCGTCCGCCGCCGCCCCGAACGCCGCGGCCAGGGCGGCCTCGTGGCCCTGGGCCACCGTCAGGAGTTCCGCCGCCGGGCCGAGCACACCCAAGAGGCGGTCCTTGGCCGCGAGCAGGGTGCCGGTGCCGTCCTTGCGGCGCAGGCCGAGCGCCAGGGCCTCGTGGCGGGCCTGGGTGGCGGCGCGCCGGCGTTCCGCCGCCGTGGTGGCCTCGCGTGCCGCCGTGAGCGCGGTCTCGGCCTCGGCCAGGCGCTCCTTGGCCGCCTCGTGCCGCTCGGCGAGTTCGGCGTCGCCGGCGTCGAGGCCGTCGACCTCGGCCTGGAGGGCCTCGTACTCCTCCTGCGCGGCGACGGCACGTTCCTGCGCCTCGTCGCGGGCGGCGGCCAGGCGTTCGATCTCGGCCTGGGCGGAGGCCGCGCGGGAGCGGGCGGCGTTGACCTGGCCGCTGAGCCGGGCCAGGCCCTCGCGCCGTTCGGCGATGGCCCGGGCGGCGTCCTTCAGGCGCCGCTCCTCCTGGGCCAGCTCGCGCTCCAGCTCGGCCCGGTGGGCGACCGTGTCCTCCAGGGCGCGCTCGGCGGCTTCCAGGGCCGCCTCCAGTTCGGCCTCCTGCTCGCGGATGCGGGCGGCCTCGCGCTCCATGTCCTCGGGGTCGCGCCCGCGCCGCTCCTCGGGGGGCGCGGAGGTGGCGCTCTTCACGCGCGCGTCGGCCAGCGAGATCGTGCCGCGCACCCGCTCGGCGAGCTGGGAGAGCTCGTACCAGGTCTGCTGGGCCCGCTGCAGGCGGGGCGTGAGCCGCCGGACCTCGTCCTCCAGCTGGGCCTCGCGCTGGTGCGCCCTGCGCAGCTCCTGCTCGGCGGCCTCCTTGCGCTCCTTGAGCGCGGCCTCGTCGGCGACCTCGGCCTGCAGGGCTTCCCGGAGCCGGACGAGATCGTCGGCGAGCAGACGCAGCCGGGCGTCGCGCAGATCGGCCTGGATGACGGCCGCCCGGCGCGCGACGGCGGCCTGGCGGCCCAGCGGCTTGAGCTGGCGGCGCAGCTCGTCGGTGAGGTCCTGCACGCGCGCGAGGTTGGCCTGCATCGCGTCCAGCTTGCGCAGCGCCTTCTCCTTGCGCTTGCGGTGCTTGAGGACGCCGGCCGCCTCCTCGATGAAGGCGCGGCGGCCCATGGGGTCGGCGTGCAGCACGGAGTCGAGCTGGCCCTGCCCGACGATGACGTGCATCTCGCGGCCGATGCCGGAGTCGGAGAGCAGTTCCTGGATGTCGAGGAGCCGGCAGGTGTCGCCGTTGATCTGGTACTCGCTGCCGCCGTTGCGGAACATGATCCGCGTGATGGTGACCTCGGCGTACTCGATGGGCAGGGCCCCGTCGGAGTTGTCGATGGTCAGGGACACCTCGGCGCGGCCCAGGGGCGGACGGCCGGTGGTGCCGGCGAAGATGACGTCCTCCATCTTGCCGCCGCGCAGCGACTTGGCGCCCTGCTCCCCCATGACCCAGCTGAGGGCGTCGACGACGTTGGACTTGCCCGAGCCGTTCGGTCCGACGACGCACGTGATCCCCGGCTCGAACCGGAGGGTGGTCGCCGAGGCGAACGACTTGAACCCGCGGAGGGTCAGGGCCTTGAGGTGCACGCCGCCGGACTCTACCGCCCGGGTTCGTCTCACTCCATGAACCCGCGGTTTCGCCGCTGAACACGCAGGGCAGACCAGACGTTGAAGACAGTGAAAGGATGCGCGGGGGAAAGAAAGAAGGGACGCCGGTGGCGTCCCTTGCACTTCTGACAACTCAGCGGTTGTTACGGGCTTCCCCACCACTGCTGTGCCGATGTGGAGCGGTGCAGTGATCAGGTGAGCGCAGGCTCCGCCTGGTGTGCGTCAACGCTCTCCATGATCCTGTCGTGAGAAGCGGCAGCCGTCAGCGCCTCGTTCTCCGCCTGGATCCGTACGAGCTCGGATTCCAGGTCCTGGACGCGCTGCTGGAGCCGTCGCATCTCGGCGAGGAGTCGAGGGTCGGAGCCGCCGACGTAACCGAGAAGCGCCTTTGCCATGATGGATGGTCCTCCACAATGAGTGACCGACCGATGCGGTTGGGTCGTGAGGGATTCGCACCCGCGGCTTGGCAGGGCCTTCAGTTGTGCTGCCGTTCAGCCATGCCAAACAGCTAAGGTGCGCGGGGTGCTTTCAGCGTCTCACCAAAAAGTTTGACGGTCAACACGATCACGCCCCGTATTGGCGGGCGACCGTGGCGCACACGGCCTTCAACGGCGGCGCGGCGGCTTCAGCGGGCCCTCGGGGCGTGGCGATCATCCTTGCGTCTGCGGCCTGCCAAGGCAAGCGGTTCTCGGCAATCACCAGCGAGTTTCCGTCCGGGGCGGTTCCCGGGACCTCCACCGCGGGCGGCCGGGGGGCGGCCGCCCGGTGCCGGATCAGCGGATGGCGAAGCCCTCATAGCCGCCGCGGGGTGTGTCCCAGATCTCGGTGACGCCGTCCACGCGGCCGGGCGTGTCGTCACTGCGGAGCCACTCCAGCAGGCCTTGACAACCCTCGCGCGCGCCCTCGGCGACGACCTGGACCCGTCCGTCGCCCAAATTGAGAGCAAAACCACTCAGGCCGCCGATCTCCAGGGCCTTGGCCCGCGTGAACCAGCGGAAACCCACACCTTGGACACGTCCTCGCACCCAGGCGACCAGTCGCACATCCTCGCTCATGACGGCAACCTAACCGCCCGATCTCCCTCCGGGCACTTCCTCCCCTTGCGTCATGCGGTACCGTCCCCCCTCAACGAATCTCATATGAAACTCACACGATCTAGTGAGTTTGGTGTTGATCTCGAGGACGAGTCGACCGCCAGGACGAGGAAGGCCAGGACATGGGACGCCACCGACGCTCCGCCGCCGGCCGCGCCGCCACGGGCCGCGCCGACGACTTCGCGGAGGGCCACGACCCGCTGTACTCCACCGCGGACGACGCCCCGATGATGGGGATCGCGCCCTATCTGAACCCGGAGGCGTACGCGGAGACCTACGCCAAGAGCGAGGCCTATCTGTTCGAGGTGGAGGCCCCCGCGGCCGGTGACCGCTTCACGGAGACGACCGCCTTCGCGAGCGACGGCTTCGGTACCGACGGCTACGGTTCCGGCGGCTTCCGTTCCGACGGGTTCGGTTCCGACGGCTTCGGTTCCGACGGGTTCGGTTCCGACGGCTTCAGCCCCGACGCCGGGGCCCGCCGCGCGGGCGCGCACCGCCGCCGGAAGAAGGCCGCCCGCCCGATGCGCACCGGGCTGCTCGGCGTCTCCGCCGCCGTCGCGCTCGGCACGGTCGCCGTCGCCACGGGCGCCGTGCCCGGGCTGGAGAACTACCAGCTCGGCGGCGGCAGCGGCACCGACAACGTCCAGGCCGGCGACACCCCGACGAACCTCCCGGCCGAGCAGGGCGGCACGTCCGGCAGCGCGGAGAGCCGGGACGACTCCCCCACCAGCCGGGACGCCGAGCGCTCCGCCTCGCCCTCGCCCTCCGCCTCGAAGTCGTCGGCCGCCCCGACGAAGACGCCGGAGAAGGCCGACAAGACGCCGGAGAAGGCGCCGGAGAAGAAGAAGCCGGCCGCCACCCCGAGCGAGAAGCCGGACGACACGCCCTCCCGTACGGCGACGCAGGCACCGCGCAAGCCCGACGCCTCCGCCGCCCTCTCCGGGGAGTCCGCGGCCGCGGCCCAGGTGCTGTCCCTGGTGAACCAGGAGCGGGCCAAGGTGGGCTGCAGCCCGGTCGCCGCGAACAGCGCGCTGACCGACCTCGCCCAGAGCTACAGCGAGGACATGGCCGCGCGGGGCTTCTTCGACCACACCGACCCGGACGGCCGGACGCCGTGGGACCGGGCCGAGAAGGCCGGCATATCCAACCTCGGCGGCGAGAACATAGCCCGCGGCCAGGCCGACGCCGCGGCCGTGATGGACGCCTGGATGAACAGCCCCGGCCACCGCGCCAACATCCTGAACTGCGACTTCAAGACCCTGGGCGTCGGCGTCGAACTGGGCTCCGGCGGCCCTTGGTGGACGCAGAACTTCGGCTACTGAGGATCCGCGGCCCGGCGGACCGGCCCGGGCTGCGCCTCACTCCCCCTTCACTCCCCTTCGGCCCTCCGCGGTGCCCGCTGATCACCGCTCACCGCGTCGGCGCACGGCTCACGCGGCGGCCAGGCCCCTGAGGAAGACCCGGGCCGTCTCCGTCACGCGGCGGCCCAGCTGCTCGGCCGTGGCGATGTCGGCCTTGTGCACGGCCTCCGGGCCCTCGTCGGCGTTGGTCTGGGCCGCGGCGCCCGCGAAGACGCCGAGGCGGTTCAGGTCGTGCTCGGAGCCGGTGCTGCTGTTCCAGCCCGGGAGCAGTCCCAGGTTGACCCAGTGCATGCCGAGCTGGGCGGCGAGGATCTGGAAGTACTGCAGGGTGTGCAGCTTGTCGCCGCTCTTGGAGGCGGAGTTGGTGAAGCCCGCGGCCAGCTTGTCCTTCCAGGCCTGGGTGGCCCAGCGCTTCGAGGTGGCCTCCGCGAAGACGTGGAAGGCGCCGGACGCGGTGCCCATGTAGGTCGGCGATCCGAAGACGATGGCGTCCGAGCGGTCGAGGATCGCCCACTGCTCCTCGGTGATCCGGCCGACGTCGATCAGGTGCACCTCGGCACCCGCCTCGACGGCGCCGGCACGGACGGCCTCGGCGAGGACGGCGGTATGGCCGAAGCCCGAGTGGTAGGCGAGGGAGACGACAGGGGTGGTCACGTGGCTACTCCAGAAAGAGGCAGGTCGCTGACGGTGACCAAAGGAAAGCACTAACTTCTAGTAAGTGCAACCTGTTGGTTAGCGCTGCGCTGCCGTACGCTGGTCGCATGACCACCACCCAGGAGCGCACGGAGGGGCTGGACGACCTCCCGTACAACGTGTTCGCCAAGGCCTGTCCCTCGCGCGGCACGCTCGAGCACGTCACGGGCCGCTGGGGCGGGCTGACGCTCGGCGCCCTGCACGAGGGCCCGCTGCGCTTCAACGAGCTGCGCCGCCGCGTCGACGGGGTGAGCGAGAAGATGCTGTCCCAGACGCTGCACGCCCTGGAGCGCGACGGCCTGGTGCACCGCGAGGCGCAGCCCACCAACCCGCCCCGGGTGGACTACGAGCTGACGCCGCTCGGGCGCGGGGTCGCCGAGCGGCTGCTGAGCCTCATCCACTTCGTGGAAGGGCGGATGGACGACGTGCTCGCCGCCCGCGAGCGCTACGACGAGACCCGCGGCGCCCGCTGACACGTCGGGCAGAAGTAGCTCGACCGGTTCATCCAGGGCCGCCGCCGCATCGGCGTGCCGCAGCGCCGGCACGGCAGGCCCTCGCGCCCGTACGCGTCGAGGGACCGGTCGAAGTAGCCCGACTCGCCGTTGACGTTGACGTACAGGCTGTCGAAGCTGGTGCCGCCCACCGCCAGGGCCGCGTTCATCACGTCCCGCACGTGTCCGAGGAGCAGCAGCGTGCGCGGGCGGGTGAAGGTCGCGGTCGGGCGCTCGTAGTGGATGCGGGAGCGCCACAGCGCCTCGTCCGCGTAGATGTTGCCGACGCCGCTGATCAGCGACTGGTCGAGCAGGGCCCGCTTGATCGTGGTCCGCTTGCGGCGCAGCGCCTGGTGGAAGGCCTCGTCGTCGAAGAGCGGGTCGAGCGGGTCCCGGGCGATGTGCGCGATGACGTCGGGCAGCCCTTCGGGGGTGTTCTCGTGCAGCGACAGGCCGCCGAAGGTGCGCTGGTCGACGAAGCGGAGTTCGGTGTCCAGGGCGTCGGTGAAGCGGACCCGGATGCGCAGGTGCTTCTCGTCCGGGGCCGTGTGCGGCTGGACCAGCAGCTGGCCGCTCATGCCGAGGTGCGCCAGGACCGACTGGTCCGTGTCCTCCAGGGGAAGCCACAGGTACTTGCCGCGGCGGCTCGGGACGCCGATGCGGTGGCCCTTGAGGCGGTGCGCGAAGTCGTCGGGACCCGCGAGGTGACGGCGCACCGCGCGCGGGTGCAGCACCTCGGCCTCGGCGACGGTCCGGTGGGCGACCCACCGCTCAAGACCGCGCCGTACGACCTCGACCTCGGGCAACTCGGGCATGGGATCCCCCGTCACGAACCTGCGGACGACCCGAGCGCCCGCCCCGGGCAGGGGCGGGCGCTCGGGTGCGCTGTGCTGTGCTGTGGCCGGACGCCCGGTGCGGGCCGGCCGGCTTCCTCAGCCGTCGACGGTGCTGCCGTCGACGGCTGCCGTGTGGGCGGCCTGGGCGGCTGCCGTCTGCGTCGCCTCGGCGTCCTCGGCCGCCTTGGCGCGCTCGTCCGCGGCGGCCCGGATGGACCGCCAGGCGGACTCGGCGGCCTGCTGCTCCGCCTCCTTCTTGCTGCGGCCGGTGCCGGTGCCGTACGAGACGCCTCCGACGCGGGCGGCAGCAGTGAAGGTCTTCTCGTGGTCGGGGCCGGTCTCCGTGACCAGGTACTCGGGGACACCGAGTCCTTCGGTCGCGGTGAGCTCCTGGAGACTGGTCTTCCAGTCCAGGCCGGCTCCGAGGTTGGAGGATTTCTCGATCAGGGGGTCGAACAGGCGGTGCACCAGCTCCGCCGCCGAGTCCAGTCCCTGGTCGAGGTAGACCGCGCCGATCACCGCTTCCAGGGTGTCGGCGAGGATGGACGCCTTGTCCCGCCCGCCCGTGCCCTCTTCACCGCGGCCGAGCCGGATGAAGGAACCCAGGTCGAGCCCGCGGCCCACCTCGGCGAGCGCACGCGAGTTCACCACCGCGGCCCGGAGCTTGGCCAGCTGGCCCTCCGGCAGGTCGGGGTGGGTGCGGTACAGCGTGTCCGTGACCACGAGGCCGAGGACGGAGTCCCCGAGGAACTCCAGGCGCTCGTTGGTCGGCAGACCGCCGTTCTCGTATGCGTACGACCGGTGGGTCAGTGCGCGCACCAGAAGGGCGGACTCGACCTTGTAGCCGAGCCGCCCTTCCAGAAGCGTGTGGGACGAGGCCTGGTTGTCCGCCGGAGCACTCCCGCTCACGCGGGAAGACTTGTTCTTAGGCGTGGACACAGTGCCTCTCACCAGCCGCTCAGACCTCGAGGACCTGGCGCTTGTTGTAGGTGCCGCACGACGGGCACGCGATGTGCTGCAGCTTGGGCTCGTGGCAGCGCTCGCACGCAACCAGGGTGGGGACCGCAGCCTTCCACTGCGACCGGCGGTGGCGCGTGTTGCTGCGCGACATCTTCCGCTTCGGAACAGCCACGGCTACTTCTCCTGCTTCTCGTCGACGCCCGCTTCGGCGCCGCTGATCTCGTCCTTATCGCCCGGTTCGAGTGAACCGGCGAGTCCCTGCAGTGCCGCCCAACGGATGTCGACGGCGTCATGGTGGTGGTCCGGGTCGTCCGCCAGCCGTGCGCCGCACTCGGCGCACAGACCAGGGCAGTCTTCCTGGCACACCGGCTGCATCGGCAGTGCGAGCACCACCGCGTCACGCAGCACGGGCTCGAGGTCGAACAGGCCGTCCTCGAGGAAGAGCCTGTCCTCGTCGTCCTCGGCGTCGTCGCCCGGTTCCGCGATCACGCGGCCCCGGTCGTCGGCGTCAGGGTACGAGAACATCTCCTGGAAGTCCGCTTCGAGCTGCTGCTCCAGCGGCTCCAGACACCTTACGCACTCCCCCTCGGCCGTGGCACGGGCGGTGCCTGTGACGAGCACCCCTTCCATGACCGACTCCAGACGGAGCTCCAGCTCCACCGGGGCGCCTTCCGGCACTCCGATGACTCCCTTGATACCGAGGTCCTGGGGAGCGTCGACCGTACGGGTCAGGCGCTGCAGCGCACCGGGCCGCCGACCCAGCTCGTGTGTGTCGAACACGAGGGGGTTGCGGTGGTCGAGGCGGGCGTTCAGAGCCATTCCTGCTTTCGATCTTCGAGCTCAGAGGGACGCTGACCCGCGGTGTTCCCGGGCAGCAGTGATCGCGGACGTATGCGCGACCGAAGAGCCAGGATACTGGACCTTTCGCTGTCGGCCCAATCCGGTGCTCAGCCCTGGCCGCGGCCCTGCTCGTAGGCCCGCAGCTGCTCGGCGCTGATCATGCTGGTGTCGAAGAGGCTGGTCTCGTCGAGGGCGTACCCCTGCCCGCCCTGGTGGCCCTGGTGTCCCTGCTGCGCCTGGTTCGGGTCGTAGGCGGCCTGCTGGGCGTCGTAGCCCGGGTAGGCGTAGGGGTCGGCCTGCTGGTAGCCGTACGGGTCCGGCTGGGCCGCGTAGGCCTGCTGCGGATAGCCGCTGTAGGTGTCGGGCTGCTGCTGGTAGCCGTACGCCGGCTGGGCCTGGGCGTAGTCCTCCTGCGGCGCGGGCCGCTCGGCCGGGGGCTCCTCCGGCAGGGCGGCGAGGCCGGCGAGGTAGTCGGCGTCGCTGGAGTGCTGGACCGTGCTGGTGTCGTCGGCGAGGGCGCCGAGGTCGTCGGTGGCGATCCGGCCGTGCAGCTTCTGCCGGCCGCGTCCGACGGCCTCCAGGGTCTTGGCGAGGACCGCCTCGAAGGCGCCGAGCTTGGCGTCGACGTACTCGTCGGCGGTACGGCGCTGGGTCTGCGGGTCGTGGCTGCGCTCGGGGGCGTCCTCGTCCTGGTAGCCCTGCTCGTCGGTGCCGGGGCCGGTGCCGAGGAGCTTCTCGCGGCCGCGGCCGACCGAGCCGAGGGTCTTGGTGAGCACGACCTCGAAGTTGGCGAGCTTGGAGTCGACGTACTCGTCGGCCTCGGCGCGGATCTCCTCGGCCTCCTTGCGGGCCTCGCTGAGGATCCGGTCGGCCTCGGCCTGGGAGCGGCGGGCGATCTCGGTGTCGGAGATGAGCGAGCCGCGCTCGGCGTGGGCGCTCTCGATGATCCGCTGGGCCTCCTGGCGGGCCTGCTCGACCATCTGCTCGCGGCCGCCGATCAGCTCCTGGGCCTGGGCGAGGGAGTCGGGCAGCGCCGCCCGCAGCTCCTCCAGCATCGCGAGCAGCTCGGCGCGGTTGACCACGCACGAGGCCGACATGGGCATGGACCGGGCGCCGGAGACCGTGGTGACGATCTCGTCGAGCTTCTTCTGCACGTCCACCGTGTGCTCGCCACTCTCTACAGATGCGTTGGAGACGGACGGGACGACTGTACGGCCACGGGGCACCCGGTGGACACCGGGTGACGGGCGGTCAGGTGCCCGGGGCGTGCCCGGGGCCCGGTCAGTCCTTCCGCAGCCGCTCGCCGAGGGCCCGCAGCACTTCGGCGGGCACCAGGTGGGAGACGTCGCCGCCCCAGGTCGCGACCTCCTTGACCAGGGAGGACGACAGGAAGCTGTAGGTGGGGTTGGTGGGGATGAAGAGGGTCTCCACGCCGGACAGGCCGTTGTTCATCTGGGCCATCTGCAGCTCGTAGTCGAAGTCGCTGACCGCGCGCAGGCCCTTGACGATGGCGGGGATGTCGCGCTGCTTGCAGAAGTCGACGAGCAGGCCGTGGAAGGCCTCCACGCGGACGTTGCCGTACTCGGCGGTGACCCGGCGGATCAGGTCGATCCGCTCGTCGATCTCGAACAGGCCCTTCTTGGCCTTGTTGATCATCACCGCGACGTAGACCTCGTCGTACAGCCTGGAGGCGCGGGAGATGATGTCGAGGTGTCCGTTGGTGATCGGGTCGAACGACCCGGGACAGACGGCACGGCGCACTTGTGATCCCTCGCTCTCCGGTCCGGTCATCGTGCGTCTTCGCACGTAGAGGCGGCGCGACCGTACCAAAACGTTCCCTCGCCGTAACGACGGGACCGCAGGGGCTCGAAACCCCCGGGCCACCGGAATTCGCCGCCTCTGGTGCTGCGCTCCACGGTGACGAGGGCTTCCCCGGCGAGCCAGCCCTCCGAGCGGAGTGTGAGCAGTATCTCCCGAAGATCGTCGTCCGTGACGGCGTACGGAGGGTCGAGGAAGACGAGGTCGTACGGGTCGCCGGCGGGTGCGGTACGGATGATCTGTTCCGCTTTGCCCGCTCTGACCTCGGCGCCGGGCAGGCCGAGGTTCTTCACGTTCTCGCGGACGACCCGGGCGGCTCGGGCGTCGGCCTCGACCAGGAGGGTGTGGCCCGCGCCCCGGGAGAGGGCCTCCAGGCCGACGGCTCCCGATCCCGCGTAGAGGTCGAGGACGCGCTCGCCGTCCAGCGGGCCGCCGAGGAGGGACTGCCAGGTGGAGAAGAGGCCTTCGCGCGCGCGGTCGGAGGTGGGACGGGTGCCGGTGCCGGGGGGTACGGCGAGTCGACGTCCGCCGGCTGTGCCGGCGATCACGCGGGTCATCTGTGGTCCTTGGTCGTGGGCGGCTTTCCGGTATCAGTCTGGCCGGTCGCGCGGTTCCCCGCGCCCCTGAAGGAGGGTCAGTCGTCCTCACCCCTTCTCCAGGTACTGCTCCCTCTCCTCGTCCAGGAGGGCGTCCAGCGCCGTCCGCAGGGCGGGCAGGCGGGTCAGCTCCGGGTCCTCGGCGACGACAGCCGTCGCCTCCTGTCTGGCCTCCGCGATGATCTCCTCGTCCTCGATGACCGCGAGCATCCTCAGGCTCGTGCGGGCGCCCGACTGGGCCTGGCCGAGGACGTCGCCCTCGCGGCGCTGTTCGAGGTCGATGCGGGAGAGTTCGAAGCCGTCGAGCGTGCCGGCCACGGCGTTCAGCCGCTGGCGGGCGGCGCTGGCCTCGGGCATCTCGGTCACCAGCAGGCACAGGCCGGGGGCCGAGCCGCGGCCCACGCGGCCGCGGAGCTGGTGGAGCTGGGAGACGCCGAAGCGGTCCGCGTCCATGATCACCATGGCGGTGGCGTTGGGGACGTTCACGCCGACCTCGATGACCGTCGTGGCGACCAGGACGTCGGTGTCGCCGGCGGCGAAGCGGCGCATGACGGCGTCCTTGTCGTCCGGGTGCATGCGGCCGTGCAGGACCTCGACACGCAGGCCCTTCAGGGGGCCCTTGGCGAGCTGGTCGGCCACGTCCAGGACGGCGAGCGGCGGGCGCTTATCGGCGGCGTCCTCCGGGGACTCCGCGGACTTGCCCCTGCCGGGCTTTCCGGCCTTCTTCGGGTCGTCCTCCTCGTCGCCGATGCGGGGGCAGACCACGTACGCCTGGTGGCCGTTGGAGACCTCCTCGCGCACCCGCTCCCAGGCCCGGGCCAGGAAGTGGGGCTTGTCGGCGGCCGGGACGACATGGCTGGCGATCGGGGAGCGGCCGGCCGGCAGCTGGTCGAGGACGGAGGTCTCCAGGTCGCCGAAGACCGTCATGGCGACCGTGCGCGGGATGGGCGTGGCGGTCATGACGAGCAGGTGCGGGGGTTGCTTGCCCTTGCCGCGCAGGGCGTCGCGCTGCTCGACGCCGAAGCGGTGCTGCTCGTCGACGACGACCAGGCCCAGGTCGTGGAACTGCACCTTGTCCTCGATCAGCGCGTGCGTGCCGATGACGATGCCGGCCTCGCCGGTGGCGAGGTCGAGCAGGGCGTGCCGCCGGGCCGCCGCGCCCATGGAGCCGGTGAGCAGCACGACCTTGGTGGCCTGCTCGGCACCGCCCAGCATGCCGCCCTCGGCCAGCTCGCCCATCATCTCGACGATCGAGCGGTGGTGCTGCTGGGCGAGGACTTCGGTGGGCGCGAGCATCGCCGCCTGGCCGCCGGAGTCGACGACGGCGAGCATGGCGCGCAGGGCGACCATGGTGTTGTGCGTGACCGTGAAGTTGTCGGTGACGTAGGCATGGCTCGGGTGAGCGACGCTGATGCACTGCACGGGCTTCCGCCCCACGTACTCGACCGCCCGGATGCCGCGCCGGAACGTGCACCCCGGGCTCGGACGGACCTGTTCCGCTTTGCGCGTGATCCGGAACGGGACGTACTCGTCCGGCAGGGAGACCCGCACGTCGTACGCGGCCTGCTCCGGCAGTACTCGCGCCCGGCCGCCCAGCGACCGTACGAGCCAGGCGACGTCCTCCGCGAGCCGGCGCGAAGCCGAGCGGAGGGAGACACCCGTGCCGTCGGCCCGGACAGCGCCGGCGGTGTCCAGAAGTCCCTGCAGCACGGCGAGACGGTCCTTGACCGGAGCGTTCTTGAAGACTTCGGGGACGAACGTGTCGTGGGACGTCCGTCCCCAGAGGTCCAGTTCGCGCAGGACCTGGATCACCGGGTTGCGCACGCCTCCGGCATCCTGCTCGCACTGGATCGTATGATCACCGCGTGAGCCCTTCACCGGTACCAGCCGGCAGTCGGGCGCCACCGCCGCCGCCACCGCGTCACGGATCTCGTCGTCGACGGTGGCGAGACGGAGATCGTGGCGGAACGAGCCGTCCCCCAACAGCACCCCGATCAGATACGGGTCGAGAGGCAGCCCGGCGTCGCCGCCGAGATCGACCGGCTTCGCCGGCGGGACGTACCACTTCGGGGAACCGTCGGCCGTGTACAAGTCGCCACGGATCTCCCGGGTTGTCATGACCTGGGGAGCCTGATCACCGTGCCCGTCGCGGCTCGCGCCGACGATCCAGAGATGCTCGTCGTCGCACTCGACGGAACTCCCGTCCGACAGGACCAAGCGCCACACATCGCGCTCGCCCTGCGGAAAGACCCCGTCGACCGGGGCGACCTCCCCGTCCGGCACCACCACCTCGTCGCCCACCCGCAGGTCCCCCATCGAGCGGAAGCCGGTGGGCGTGAGCACCAGCGCGTCGAGAGGCTGGGCCTTGCCCGAGCCGACCTCCCCCTGCAGCAGCCGGTGCATCGGGTGGTCCGTGGCCAGGTCGGCGAAGATCTCGCGGGAGACGCGCTGCTGGCCTTCGGTGAGCGTGAAGGGCAGACGGGCGTCGAAGGCCGTGAGGAGCCCGTCGGGGGCCGGTTCCCGGGGGACGGCGGGGAGTTGGGCGTCCGCGTGGCGGCGGCGGGCGAGGGCGACCTGGAGGACGAAGGCCTCGTCCCACTTGAGGCGGGAGCGGGCGTCCTCGATGTCCGCCCTGGTGTGCGGACGGTGGATCTTCAGGAGGGCCTCGGGCAGCGGGATCAGGCCGCGGCCCCGGCGCAGGCTCTCCGGGAGCGGGTCGACGGCCTCCTGGGCCGTGGGCAGGACGGTCTGGAGCGCCTTGCCGATCTTCCAGGACTCCAGCTTGGCGGTCGCCGGGTAGATCGGGATCAGGGCGCCCGCCCAGGTCTCCACGGACGCCCCGGGCTCGTCGGGGTCGCCGCGCAGCAACTCGTAGGCCGGATGGGCCAGTTGCAGGCGGCGGTTGAAGACGGAGACCTTGCCCGCGAACATCGCGCGGGTGCCCGGCAGCAACTCCTTGTGGGGCTTGTGCACGCCGTTGCCGAAGAAGACCAGCTGGACGCGGCCGCTGCCGTCGGTGATCGTGACCTCCAGGCGCTGGCCCTTGCCGCGCGGGGCCCTGGCGGAGGCGAAGGTGTGCAGCCGGGCGTCGGCGACCTGGGCGACCACCGTGACGTGCTCGTCCATCGGGAGGTCGGCGAGGTGGGTGAGCTGCCCGCGCTCCTCGTATCTGCGCGGGTAGTGGTGGAGCAGGTCGCCCACGGTGTGCAGGCCGAGGTGCTCGGCCATCACCTTCGCGGTGGCGGGGCCGAGCACCGACTTCAGTGGCTGTTGCAGCGGTTCTTCCAGTGCGGGCACGAGATCCATTGCACACCACGCCACTGACAATGGCCTCCAGGCCCCGGCCGGATCGCCGTAAAGATCCCGGAAATCGCTGGTCAGGCGGTTGTTTGGGGGCTTAGGATGACGCGCTCCCGGCCCTCTTTCGCGGTCACCGCTCCTTCGGGGCCGCCCTCGCCGTGCGGGCAGGCGCTGCTGAGGGCGCTGCGGCCGCTCAGGCGCGCCGACTCGGCGCTGCTCGACCATGCGTTCACCGGTCTGCCGGAGTGGGCCACACACAGCGAGGACGGTCAGGCATGAGCGGCATCACGGACCTCGGCGCGCTGCGCGAGGCGATGGCGGAGAACGCCGGGCGACCGGAGGGACCGGCCCGCAACGCGCGCGCGGAGGAACTGCTGGCGGCGGCCGAGCAGCTGGACGAGCCGCTCGCCGTGATCGAGGCGCTCGGCCACCAGGTGAAGGTCTGCAACTACAGCTCCGAGAAGGGGAAGATGTTCGTCCCCTTCGCGCGGCTGCTGCGCCTGTGGGACGAACGACCCGAGGACTTCGACGAGTTCGAGGCGCACTCCCTGCACTGGGTCTTCAAGTGGGTGTCGTCCGGCATGCTCGACCAGCCGGACGTCCCGCTCGCGTCGATCGAGGGATGGCTCGGCGAGATGGAGCGCCGCTACCGGCTCGCCGGGTACTCCGAGAGGGCCGTGCGCAGCGCCGAGCACAGCGTGGCCGCGCATGTCGGGGACGTGGCGCGCGCGGAGCGGGCGTACGCCGCGTGGCTGGCCGCCGACCGGGACGCCATGTCCGACTGCCACGCCTGCGAGCTGCACACGCGGGGCTGGTGGCAGGCCGAGCTGGGCCGGGACGAGGAGGCCCTGGAGCTGTGGCGGCCGGTCCTGGAGGGCCGGTACGCCTGCGCCCACGAGCCGCACACGGTTCTGGCGTCCTCCCTGCTGCCGCTGCTGCGGCTGGGCCGCGGCGAGGAGGCCCGGGCCAACCATCTGCGGGGCGTCCGGCTCGTCCGGGCCATGGAGAGCATGCGCGGCGCCTACGCGGAGCACGTGGAGTTCTGCGCGCTGACCGGCAACGAGGCGCGCGGGCTGGAACTGCTCGCGGAGCGGCCGGCGTACTTCACGGACGACGGGCAGCCGCAGAGCAGGCTGGACTTCCTGAGCGTGGTGACGCTGCTCATGGACCGCCTCACCGGGCTGGGCCTCGGCGACCGGCGGGTGCCGGGCCCGGCCGGCCGGGAGTGGACCGCCCGGGAACTCGCCGCACACGCGCGTGCCGAGGCCCTCGCGCTGGCGGCCCGCTTCGACGAGCGCAACGGCACGGCCCACGTCGGCGAGCGGACCCGCGCGCGTATGGCGCGGAAGCCGCCGGCCGATCGGCTGCCGCTGGGCGTGCGGTCGGCCGGGCCGGTCCCGGCGCCCCCGCCGGTCCCGGCCCCCGTCGCCGCGCAGCCGGACCTGCCCGCCCTGCTGGCCGAGGCACGGCGGCTGTCGGACCACCTGCGACCGCATGCCGTGGAGGCCTGGGCGGCGGTCGCCCGGGCGGCGGAGGGCGTGGAGCTGGACCCGCGCGACCGGGCCGAGATCGCCGACCACGAGGCGATGGGCCTCGGCCCGGCCGGTGCCGCGCTCTTCGAACGGGCCGCCGGGCTGTACGCGGAGGCCGGCGACCCCGGCGAGGCCCTCGCGGCACGCACGCGTGCGGCGTACGTACGTGCCCTGGGGGGCGACATCGCCTCGGCGGTCGCGGCCGTGCAGGGACCGTACGAGGAGGTCCTCGCGCTGTACGCCGACGGCGGCACGGGCCTGCGGCAGACGGCGGCCGTGCTGATGGGCCGGGCCCGGGTCCTGCTGCGCCGGGCGCACGCGGCGGAAGGGCCCGCGGATGAAGGGTCCGCGACGGAGGGGCCCGGGGCGGAAGGGCCCGGGGCGGAAGGGCCCGGGGCGGAAGGGCCCGGGGCGGAGGCGGTGCACGGCGCGGCCGAGACCGCCGTGCGCGAGGTGCTGGCGCTCGTCGACGGGCGCACCGGTCAGGACGTGCGGCTGGCCGCCCGGGCCGCCGAGGCGCAGGCCATGCTCGCCGAGCTGGCGGGGCTGCGGGGAGACCTGGCGGCGGCGGTGGAGCTGTTCGCGCGGGGCGCGGCGGCGTTCGTCGCGGCGGGCCTGCCCTGGATCGCCGTCGAGTACGAGGCCCGGCTGGCGTCCCTCGCGCACCACCTCGGCGACATGGCCGAGGCGGAACGGGCGGTGCGGGCGGCCCTGGAGCACGGCGGAGCGCAGCTGGAGGCGCCCGGGCGGGCCCAGCTGCACCTCCAGCTCGCCGAGCTCCTCGGCGGCCGGGACGAGGTCGTGGAGGCCGCGCAACACGCCTTGGAGGCCGCGCACTGGGCCGACGAGGCGGGCGAGAGCGCCACCCTGGGCGCGTGGGCGCGGCAGCAGCTCGGCGGGTTCCTGCTGCGGCAGGGGCGGTGGGCCGAGGCGGCGGAGGTGCTGGAGTCGGCGCTGCCCGACCTGAGCGCCGAGACGCACGGCGACGGGGCGGTCGTGCAGACGATGTGGTGGCTGGGCGACTGCCTGAGCGAACTCGGCGAGCACCGCGCGGCCGCCGAACGGCGCCTGCAGGCCGCCGAGATCGCCCGCACCTGGCCCGAGCAGCAGGACCACGCGACCCTCGCGCACCTGGCCGGGGAGTCCCTCGGGGAGGCGGGGCTGGCCGCCGAGGCGGAGCGTGCCTACACGCGCGCGGGCGACCTGTGGCGGGCCGTGGGCGACCCGCAGGGCCTGGTCCGCTCCCTGCGTGCCCGCGCCTGGCTGGCGTTGCGCACGCAGGACGGTACGGCGGCGGCTCGCCGGCTCATGGCGGAGGCGCTCCGGGAGTGCGAGACCGCGCGGGACGCGGCGGCCGACGAGGAGTCGCGGCAGGAATTCGTCGAGGAACTCGGCCACACCCACCGCCAGTTCGGCGACCTGCTGGCCCGGTCCGCAGCCGAGGGCGGCGCCGATGCGCCGCCCCTGTTGGAGGAGGCGCTGGCCCGGCTGCTGCGGTCGGCCGAGGTGTTCGCCTCCCTCGGGGACGGCGCCCTGCACAGCCGCACCGCCGCCGAACTGACCGCGGGGTGGCTGGAGATCGAGCTGGGCCACCGCACCGAGGCGCGGGCACGCGCGCGTGCGGTGCTGGCGGCGTACGGGTCTCATGGCGGAACGGACGCCGGGGGCACGGGCCGTGCGGAGCCGGCCGGCGACGCTGCCGACGACACGGCCGGCGAGGCCGTCCGGGCCCGTCGGGCGGAGGCCGAGCACCTGCTCCGCGTCGCGGCGGAGGACCGGGACTCACCGGTGGCGGAGGACCGGGACTCACCGATGGCAGAGGACCGGGACTGACGAACGGCGGAGGAGGGGACTGACGAACGGCGGAAGAGCGAGGCTGACGAACGGCGGAGGACCGGGACCCACCCGCCCGGCGCCCGCCCCTCCCGGGCCTACTCGACGCCGATGAGGAGCAGGGCGCCCTGCCGTCCGCCCCGGTACACGACCGTGTCGACGGCGAGGTAGCCCTCGCGGACCCTGCCCTCCAGACGCTCGCCGACGGCGTCGGGGACGTCGTCGCCGAGGACCAGCGTGACCATCTCGCCCCCGGCCGCGAGCATCCGGTCCAGGACGGCCTCGGCGGTGGCGGTGACGTCCGAGCCGATGACGGCCACGTCACCGTCGATCAGGCCGAGGACGTCACCGGCCTGGCAGATGCCGGCCATCGTCCAGGACCGGGCCTCGGCCACGGTGACCTCGGCGTAGCGGGTGGCTCCGGCAGCCGAGGTCATCGACACGACGTCCTCGTCGAAGCGGCGCTCCGGCTCGTGCACGGCCAGCGCCGCGATGCCCTGGATCGCCGAGCGGGTCGGGATGAGGGCGACGCGGACGCCCTCCGTGCGGACCTGCTCGGCCGCCGCCGCCGCGGTGTGGCGCAGCTCGGCGTCGTTCGGCAGCAGCACGACCTCGCGCGCGTGGGCCCGCCGCACGGCCTGGACCAGCTCGCCGCTCGCGGGCGGCTCCCCGGGGCGGGCGAGCACGGTGGTCGCGCCGGCCTCGGCGTACAGCCCGGCCAGTCCCTCACCGGGCACGACCGCGACGACGGCGCGCTGCGCACGCTCCCGAGGCGCGCGCTCGGCGCCCGTGGTGTGCACGTCACCGGCGCCGAAGTGCGTGATCCGGATCCGGTACGGCCGCCCGGCCTCGATCCCGGCCTCGACGGCGGCGCCCGCGTCGTCGACATGGACGTGGACGTTCCACAGTCCGTCCCCGCCGACCACGACCAGGGAGTCCCCGAGGGCGTCGAGCCGCCGCCGCAGCCGCGCGACGGCCGCGTCCTCGGCCTCCAGGAGGTAGATCACCTCGAAGGCGGGGCCGTCCCGGTCGGACCCGGTGGCGGGGCCCGCGCCCTCGTCGGGGTCCGCGCAGACCGGTACGGCGTCACCGGGCGGCTCCACGCGCGCGTGCACCGCCTCCGCCGCCTCTTCCGTCCGACCCGGCCCACCGCACGGCGACTCCACCGACACCGAGGCGGGCACCTCGCCCGACGGCGCCCCCGACGAACCACCGGGCACCGCACCCGGCAACCTCCCCGACGCGGCATCGGGCACCTCACCCGACGACGTCTCGGACGAACCGCCGGGCGCCCCACCCCCCAGCCCATCCTGCGCACCCGCGGGCGCCACCCCCTGCCGCCTCCCGGCCCGCACCCCGTCCCCGCATGCCTCGGCCAGCCGTTCCTCGTCCCCGCAGGCCTCCGGCACCCACCCCCCGTCGCCGCGGGCCTCCGGCACCCGCCCCCCGCTCACCGCCGCCGGTCCACGCGGCCGCTCCCCCGTGAACGTCTCCACCAGCGCCCCGAGGACCGCCACCAGCCCCCGCCCGCCCGCGTCGACCACGCCCGCGCGGTCCAGCACGGGCAGCAGATCCGGGGTCGCGGCGAGAGCCCGCCGGGCTCCCTCGTACGCGGCCCGGGCCACACTCCCGCAGTCGCCCTCGGCGCCGCCCGCGGCGTCCGCCGCGGCCGAGGCGACCGTCAGGACCGTGCCCTCGACGGGACGCGCCACGGCCTGGCGGGCGGAGTCGGCCGCGTGCCGCAGGGCCAGGCGCAGGCATCGGCCGTCGGCGTGCGCGCTCGCGTCGTCGGCCAGCACCTGGGCCATGCCGCGCAGCAGCTGGGCGAGGATCGTGCCGGAGTTGCCGCGGGCGCCGATCAGCGCCCCGTGCGCCATCGCCCGGGCCGCGTCGGCCAGGGTCGGCCCTTGGGGAGCGGAGTCACCGGCGCCCGGCGAGCCCGCCGCGTGCCCCGCGAACACCGCCTCGACGGCCGCGACCGCGGATTCCACGGTCAGGTACAGGTTCGTGCCGGTGTCGCCGTCCGCCACCGGGTAGACGTTGATCGCGTCGATCTCCTCACGCGCCCGCCCCAGTGTCTCGAGCGCGAGACCGCACCAGGTGCGCACCGCGAGAGCATCGAAGAATGTCTGCGGCACCTGCGCCACCGCGCCTCCCTGAGCTGCTGGACGTGGCTGGCAGCGTAGACGGTGGGGCGGTCCCCGCCGGAAGAGGGCGCAGGCCCGGCCAGCTGCCGTGCTAGTTTTCTTGTACGGGTGCAGCCGTTGTATGCTGCTCCGGTTGCCCGATCCGATCGGGCTTTCCCCCTGGCAGCGCCACTCAGATCTCGCCGGCTCCTGGAGCCACAGGATCTGGATCCCGGCATGCCGGGATCAACCGTAAGTGCATCTGAAGTCTTTGGAGTGACCCGTGGCTGCCAACTGCGACGTCTGCGGCAAGGGGCCGGGCTTCGGCAACAACATCTCGCACTCGCACCGCCGTACGTCCCGCCGCTGGAACCCGAACATCCAGCGTGTGCGTACCGTGGTGGGCGGGACGCCGAAGCGCGTGAACGCTTGCACCTCGTGCATCAAGGCCGGCAAGGTCTCGCGCTGACACTCATCCCCCGAGCTCTCGACTCCGCTCGAGCAGGGGGGACCCGCACGCGCGCGGCCACTGCTGGTTCGCTGTAGAGCCGGTCCATCTCAGGTGGACCGGCTCTTTGGCGTGCCTGCGGGCTGAGCCGGCGGTCACGAGCCCTCGCGGAACCGCCAGCCGTGGTCCACCGGCCCGATGCCCCCGCCGAGCGCGAACCCGGCCGCGACGGCCCCCGTGACGTACTCCTTGGCCGCCGCCACCGCCTCCGGCACCGAGTCGCCCCACGCCAGCCGCGCGGCGATCGCGGAGGCGAGCGTGCAGCCGGTGCCGTGGGTGTGGCGGTTGTCATGCCGGGGCGCGCGCAGCCAGTGCTCCTCGGAGCCGTCCGTGAGCAGGTCCACGGCGTCCCCCGCGAGATGACCGCCCTTGATCAGCGCCCAGCGCGGCCCGTAGCCGAGCACGGCCGCAGCGGCCCGCCGCATCTCCCCCTCCGACTCGACGCGCACGCCCGTCAGCTGGGCCACCTCGTCGAGGTTGGGCGTGGCGACCGTCGCCGCCGGCAGCAGCTTCGTACGCACCGAGTCCAGCGCGGAGGCGGCGAGCAGGGAGTCGCCGTGCTTGGAGACGCCGACCGGGTCGACGACCGCCGGGGCGTCCGTCGCGGCGATCAACTCGGCGACCGCCTCGACCAGTTCGGCCGAGGCCAGCATGCCGGTCTTGACCGCCCGGACGCCGATGTCGTCCACGACGCTGCGGTACTGGGCCCGCACGGCCGCCACGGGCAGCTCCCAGGCGCCCTGCACCCCGAGCGAGTTCTGCGCGGTCACGGCGGTGACCACGCTCATGCCGTGGACGCCGAGCGCGAGCATGGTCTTCAGGTCGGCCTGGATACCCGCGCCGCCCCCGGAGTCGGAGCCGGCGACCGTGAGGACGGTGGGGATCACGGCTCCACGTCCCCGAAGTGGTCCCAGCCGCCCTTGCTGGTCCACGGCGCCCCGTCGACCGTCACCTGGGGCAGCGCCGAGGGGTTGAGGACCTCGCCGATGACCTTCCAGCGGGCGGGCAGCTTCACGTCCGGCGGGAAGGTCGCCACGATCGCGTGGTCCTCTCCCCCGGTGAGCACCCACTGCATCGGGTCGACCCCGACGGCCTGCCCGATGTCGTTCATCTGGGAGGGGATGTCGATCGCCTGGGAGCGGATGTCGATGCGCACCTTGCTGGCCTCGGCGATGTGGCCCAGGTCGGCGATCAGCCCGTCGCTCACGTCGCACATGGCGGTCGCCCCGAGCCCGGCGGCGGCCGGCCCGGCGTGGTACGGCGGCTCGGGCCTGCGGTGGGCCTCCACGAACGCCCGCGGCGAACGGAACCCCCGGGACAGCACCGCGTACCCGGCCGCGGACCAGCCCAGCCAGCCCGTCACGGCGACGAGGTCGCCGGGCTGCGCGCCGGCCCGCGTCACCGGCTCCTGGTTGCGCAGATCGCCCAGCGCGGTGATCGACACCATGATCGAGTCGCCGCGTACGACGTCCCCGCCGACCACGGCGGCACCCGCCACCTGGCACTCGTCGCGCAGGCCGTCCATCAGCTCGCTCGGCCACGTCACCGGCAACTCGGCCGGGACGACCAGGCCGAGCAGCAGCGCGGTCGGCACGGCGCCCATGGCGGCGATGTCGGCGAGGTTCTGCGCGGCGGCCTTGCGGCCCACGTCGTAGGCCGTCGACCAGTCGCGGCGGAAGTGCCGGCCCTCCACCAGGATGTCCGTGCTCGCCACGACCCTGCGGTCGGGGGCGGCCACCACGGCGGCGTCGTCGCCGGGGCCGACCCGGACCGCCGGGGTGGTGGTCAGACGGGAGGTGAGCTCCCTGATGAGCCCGAACTCACCGAGCTCACCAACAGTGCCCTTCATTGCCCTTTCTCCCCTTCTGTCCCTGTCCGTGCCCGGTCGCGGGGCATCTCGGTCCTCGCTACGGTCGAGGTGACCGTCATGTTCTGCCGGACCTGCGCCCCGGCGCGCAAGACCCGGTGCCCGCAGGTCTCCCCGCGGCGAGCGGCGACGCGATACCGTGGCGTTCCTTTTCCCCACATGATCCTCGTGGCCGCCCTGGAGGTTCCGTGGTACAGGCGTACATCCTGATCCAGACGGAGGTCGGCAAGGCGTCGACCGTCGCCGAGACGATCAGCAAGATCCCTGGGGTCATCCAGGCCGAGGACGTCACAGGACCGTACGACGTGATCGTGCGGGCCCAGGCCGACACCGTCGACGACCTCGGTCGCATGGTGGTCGCCAAGGTCCAGCAGGTGGACGGCATCACCCGCACCCTGACCTGCCCGGTCGTCCATCTGTAGCCCCCGTCTACCCTGTGCCGGTGAACTCTTTCCGTCGCCGGCACCCTCGTGTCCTTCGCGTGATCCGCCTGCCCGCTCTCGCGCTGTTGATCACTGCCGCGGGCTGCTCCTCAGCAGACGACAGCGCGTCGGCGGCGGTTCCCAGTCCGGACGCCGGGGTCACGGAACTGTGCCGGAACCTGGACAAGGTACTGCCCGCGAAGGTGGACGGTGAGCGCCGTGCGGATCCCGAGCCCGCGTCGGCGCTGACGGCCGGCTGGGGCAGCCCGGCGATCATACTTCGCTGCGGTGTGCCGCAGCCGCCGAAGATGGTCGATCCGAAGGTGGCCGAAGGGCGGGACGCGGACGCCGTCGCCGGCGGTGTGAACGGGGTGGACTGGCTGATGGAGAAGCAGGGCGACGGACACCGGTTCACGACCGCCAACCGCAAGGCCTACGTGGAGGTCGACGTGCCGGAGGGCGTGGACGGTTCCGGTGTCCTCATCGATCTGGCCCCGGCCGTGAAAAAGGCGATCCCCGCGGGGATCGCCTCCTGATCACGCCGCCCGCCGGGCGGCCTCAGCGCAGACCCGTCGAGCGCCGCAGCGCCGCCTGCACCAGCCGGTCGATCAGCTCCGGGTAGCTCACCCCGCTCGCCTGCCACATCTGCGGGTACATCGAGATCGGCGTGAAGCCGGGCATGGTGTTGATCTCGTTGATGACGAACTCGCCGTCCTCGGTGAGGAAGAAGTCCGCGCGCACCAGGCCCTCGCAGGAGGCCGCCTCGAACGCGTCGACCGCGAGCCGCTGCACCTCGGCCGTCTCCTCGGGCGTCAGCGGCGCCGGCACGATCCCCGGCGTGGAGTCGATGTACTTGGCCTCGAAGTCGTAGTACGCCTGCGCCTGGGGCGGGGGGATCTCCGCGGGCACGGAGGCCCGGGGGCCGTCCTCGAACTCCAGGACGCCGCACTCGATCTCGCGGCCGCGCAGGGCCGCCTCCACCAGGATCTTGGGGTCGTGGCGCTGCGCCTCGGCGATCGCCTCGTCCAGGCCGGAGAGGTCGTCGACCTTGGTGATGCCGATCGACGAACCGGCGCGGGACGGCTTCACGAACAGCGGCCAGCCGTGCTCGCCGGCGAAGTCGATGATCTTCTTGCGGGCGGCCGCCTCGTCCTGCTGCCACTCGCGGGGCCGGACCACCACGTACGGGCCCACCTTCAGCCCGAAGGAGGTGAACACCCGCTTCATGTACTCCTTGTCCTGGCCCACGGCCGAGGCGAGCACACCCGACCCCACGTACGGCACGCCGGACAACTCCAGGAGGCCCTGGAGCGTGCCGTCCTCGCCGTACGGGCCGTGCAGCACCGGGAAGACCACGTCGACCTCGCCGAGCGCCTTGGGCACCGATCCCGGCTCGCTGTAGACGACTTCGCGGTCGGCGGGGTCGACCGGGAGGATCACCGCGCCCTCGGCCGTCTCGGCGAGCGCGTCGACGCTCGGCGGGCGCCGGTCGACGATCGCCATCCGCTCCGGCTCGTCCGCCGTGAGCGCCCAACGGCCGTCCTGGGTGATGCCGATCGGGAGGACGTCGTACTTCGTCCGGTCGATGGCCTTGAGGACGGCGCCCGCGGTGACCACGGAGATCCCGTGTTCGGAGCTGCGCCCGCCGAACACGACGGCCACACGCGGCTTGCGAGGCGGCTGCTCGGGGCTCTGGGGGAGGTTCTCGGTGCTCATATCGCGTTGAGAGTACCCGGTGGTAGGGCCCGGAGACAGCGCCGCCGGCGTCGCGTCGCTCAGCGTCGTTCGGGCTTCGCGCTGCGCGACATCAGCTCCTTGAGGGCGACCACCGGAGGCTTGCCCTCGTGCACGATGCCGACGACCGTCTCGGTGATCGGCATGTCGACGCCGTGCCTGCGGGCCAGGTCCAGTACCGACTCGCAGGACTTGACGCCCTCGGCGGTCTGCTTGGTGACCGCGATGGTCTCCTGCAGGGTCATGCCCTTGCCGAGGTTGGTGCCGAAGGTGTGGTTGCGCGACAGCGGCGAGGAGCAGGTCGCCACCAGGTCGCCCAGGCCCGCGAGTCCGGAGAAGGTCAGCGGGTCGGCGCCGAGCGCCATGCCGAGCCGGGTGGTCTCGGCGAGACCGCGGGTGATCAGCGAGCCCTTGGCGTTGTCGCCGAGCCCCATGCCGTCCGCGATGCCGACGGCGAGCCCGATGACGTTCTTCACGGCTCCGCCGAGTTCGCAACCCACCACGTCCGTGTTGGTGTACGGGCGGAAGTAGGGCGTGTGGCAGGCGGCCTGGAGCCGCTGGGCGACGGCCTCGTCGGTGCAGGCGACCACGGCCGCGGCCGGCATCCGCGCGGCGATCTCGCGGGCCAGGTTGGGCCCGGTGACCACGGCGATCCGGTCCGGGCCGACCTTGGCGACGTCGTCGATGACCTCGCTCATCCGCATCGCGGAGCCGAGCTCGACGCCCTTCATCAGCGACACGAGGACCGTGTGCGGAGCGAGCAGCGGGGTCCACTCGGCGAGGTTGCCGCGCAGGGTCTGCGAGGGGACCGACAGGACCGTGAAGTCGGCGTCGGCAGCGGCCTCGGCGGGGTCCGTGGTGGCCCGCACGCGTTCCGGGAGCTCGACGCCCGGGACGTAGTCGGGATTGGTCCGCGTGGAGTTGATCGCCTCCACGAGTTCCGGGCGGCGCCCCCAGAGGGTGACCTCGCACCCCGCGTCCGCGAGCACCATCCCGAAGGCCGTGCCCCACGAACCGGCGCTCAGCACCGCCGCCTTGACCGGCTTGCTCACGTCCCCAGCCCTTCTTCCTGCGCCGACGGCGCCGACGGTGCCGACCGCACCGGCCGCCCCGGCTCCTGCCCGCCCCGCTTGGTCTGCGCCTGCGTGCGCCGCCGCTGCTCGATCCGCTCCCGGCGCGGGTCGTAGGGCGTCTCGGGCGCCTTCTCGCCGCGGATCTCCTCCAGCTGCGCGGTGATGGCGGCCATGATGACCTCCGTGGCCTCCTTGAGCAGGTCCGCGGTCATCTCCCGGTCGTAGAACCGCGAGAGGTCGACCGGCGGCCCGGCCAGGACGCGGTGCGTCTTGCGCGGCAGCAGGTGCGGCTTCTTCGCGTACGGCGGCAGCAGTTCGTTGCAGCCCCACTGGGCCACGGGGATCACCGGGCACTTGGTCTGCAGCGCGACGCGGGCCGCCCCGGTCTTGCCCGTCATGGGCCAGCCGTCCGGGTCACGGGTGAGGGTGCCCTCCGGATAGAAGGCGACGCATTCCCCGCGGTTCACGGCGTCGATGGCGGCCCGGAAGGCGCTGAGCGCGTCCGTGCTCTCGCGGTAGACGGGGATCTGCCCGGTACCGCGCATCGCGGCTCCGACGAATCCCTTCTTGAAAAGCCCGCTCTTCGCGAGGAATCGCGGGACGCGCCCGGTGTTGTACTGAAAGTGCGCGTAAGCGAAGGGGTCGATGTGCGAATTGTGGTTCACCGCGGTGATAAATCCACCCTCAGCCGGAATGTGCTCCATTCCGCGCCAATCCCGCCTGAGCAGTACCACCAGCGGCGGTTTGCAGATCACCGCGGCGAAGCGGTACCAGAACCCGATTCTGCGGCGGGGCACGCGGACACCTTCCTCTAGGGCCTGAAACGGCGGCCACGGGGGCCGCACAAGTGTCGCCCCAGCCCGCCGGTCTGTCGAGAACACCGTACGCCCCGGCACGCCGCCCGCCTCAGGCCCCGGGTGACAATGACCGCGACAAGAGGAGGACGGAACCCCCGTGCAGTGGACGTTGGTCGTACCCCTGAAGCCGCTGGCCCAGGCCAAGAGCAGGCTGGCGGACACCGCCGACGACGGGCTGCGGCCGGACCTGGCGCTGGCCTTCGCCCAGGACACGGTGGCGGCCGTCCTGGCCTGTCCGGCGGTGCGGGATGTGGCAGTCGTCACGGACGACGCCCGGGCGGGCCGCGAGCTGGCCGCGCTCGGCGCCGCGATCATCGCCGACGAACCGGGCCGTGGTCTCAACGCGGCACTCGCGCACGCGGCGGCCATCGTGCGCGCCGCCCGTCCCGCGAGCCCGGTGGCCGCGCTCAACGCCGATCTGCCGGCATTGCGCCCGCGGGAATTGTCCCGGGTACTGGAGGCCGCCGCGGAATTCCCGCGCGCATTTCTGCCGGATGCGGCCGCAATCGGCACGACGTTGCTGGCCGCCGCCCCGGGCCGCGCATTGCACCCCGCCTTCGGCGCCGATTCCCGGGCCCGGCACCGCGCCTCGGGCGCCGCGGAACTGACCCTGACCGCCGTGGATTCCGTACGCCAGGACGTGGACACCGGCGACGACCTGCGCAGCGCGCTCGCCCTCGGCGTGGGCCCTCATACGGCCGCGGCCGCCGCGCGGTTGCTGATCCCCGGGCAGTAGGCTGCGGGCATGCAGGCGACCGCGTACACCTACGACCCCGACAGCCGCAGCGGGCAGGTCCTCCTGGACGACGGCACGCCGGTGCCCTTCGACGCGGCGGCGTTCGACGCGGGCGGCCTGCTGCTGTTGCGCCCCGGGCAGCGGGTGCGGATCGAGGTGGAGGGCTCCGGGGACGCCCCGCGCATCACTCTGGTGACCCTGCAGACCCTCTGAGCACCCCGGCCACTTCCTGAACACGCCGCGGGCCGGACTCCGTCAGGGAGTCCGGCCCGTCGCGTGAGTACCCAGGCGCCCCTACTTCTTGCGGGCGGTGGTCTTCTTGGCGGTGGTCTTGCGCGCCGTCGACTTCTTGGCGGGCGCCTTCGTGGCGGTCGCCTTCTTCGCGGGGGACGACTTCTTGGCGGTGGTCTTCTTGGCCGCCGTGGTCTTGGACGCCGTCGTCGTCTTCTTGGCGGGCGCCTTCTTCGCCGTGGTCTTCTTCGCGGCCGCCGTCTTCGTGGTGGTGGCCTTCTTCGCGGCCGTCTTGCGCGCCGTGGTGGTCTTCGCCGCACCCGCCGTCTTCTTCGCCGCGGCCTTCTTGCCCGCGGACTTGGCGATGGTGGGGGGCGGGCCGGACAGGCTGCCCTTGGGGGCCTTCTTGACGGCGATGTCACCCTTCGGGAGCTTCTTCGAGCCGCTGACCAGGTCCTTGAAGCCCTGACCCGCGCGGAAACGCGGAACGGAGGTCTTCTTGACCCGAACCCGCTCGCCCGTCTGGGGGTTACGGGCGTAGCGGGCCGGACGGTCGACCTTCTCGAAGGAACCGAAGCCGGTGACCGAGACCCGGTCACCCGCGACCACCGCGCGGACGATGGCGTCCAGTACATGGTCGACAGCGTCGGCGGCCTGCTGGCGGCCGCCCATCTTGTCGGCAATCGCTTCTACGAGCTGCGCCTTGTTCACGTCTTCCCCTTCGGAGACATCGCCAGAACGAAAGTGTTCAAGCTTTTTCGCACGTTAGGCAGATATATACCGCAAATCAAACACGAAACGGGCTTATCACCCTTGTGCCGCAACGAGCCCGGCGGTATCGGCGGGTTCAGCGTTCCTCGTCGGGGATACGCCCCTCGTCGAGGTCCGCGGTGAACCGCTCCAGCCGCCTTGCCGCGTCGGCGAGATCGTGCTTGGCCGCGGCCGTAATGACCAGCAGCTTCCGGGTCAGCGCCATCCGTACGCCCTCCGGGACTTGCAGTGCGCGCACCCTTGCGTGCGCTTCCTTGAGTTGGTCCGCGACTGCCGTATAGAGCTCGAGTTGGCCGTCGTGTTCCATGCACAGATTGTGCCATCTGGGGCGAGTTGTCGCCTGCGCAGGGGACAACTGCCGCCTCAAAAGGCCTTCCGGGCACACCCGGAAGTCACGGCTGCACCACTCGCCTACCCCGACAACCACTGCCATAACGTGGCCAGTTGACTGCCGAACCGGGGGCGGACAGGGCCGTTCGAGTGCAGAAACGGCCGTACCCCCGATCGGGCTGATCGGGGGTACGGCGGGGGTGTTGCGGTGGCCGAAAGTCGCCTTGCTCAGGGGCGGTGGACCGTGTTCCGGATCAGACCGGGAGGGTCCGCGGCTTGAACGACGGGCGCTTCGCCTCGTACGCGGCGATGTCCGCCTCGTTCTGCAGGGTGATCGAGATGTCGTCGAGGCCGTTCAGCAGCCGCCAGCGGGAGTTCTCGTCCAGCTCGAAGGAGGCGGTGATGCCCTCGGCGCGCACCTCGCGGGCGACCAGGTCGACGGTGACCTCGGTCTGCGGGTCCCGCTCGGTGAGTTCCCACAGCGCGTCCACGATCTTCTGCTCCAGGACGACCGTGAGGAGGCCGTTCTTGAGCGAGTTGCCGCGGAAGATGTCGGCGAAGCGGGAGGAGATCACGGCCTTGAAGCCGTAGTTCTGCAGCGCCCAGACGGCGTGCTCGCGGGAGGAGCCGGTGCCGAAGTCGGGGCCCGCGACCAGCACGGTCGCGCCCTGCCGCTCGGGCTGGTTGAGCACGAAGGACGCGTCCTTGCGCCAGGCCTCGAACAGCCCGTCCTCGAATCCGTCGCGCGTGACCTTCTTGAGCCAGTGGGCGGGGATGATCTGGTCGGTGTCGACGTTGCTGCGGCGCAGCGGGACGGCCCGGCCGGTGTGGGTGGTGAATGCTTCCATGACTGATCAGACTCCAGCGGGCGTGCGGACGTCGGCGTCGGCCAGGTCGGCCGGGGAGGCCAGGTGGCCCAGGACGGCGGTGGCCGCCGCGACCTGCGGCGACACCAGGTGCGTACGGCCGCCCTTGCCCTGCCGTCCCTCGAAGTTGCGGTTGGAGGTGGACGCGGAACGCTCCCCCGGCGCCAGCTGGTCGGGGTTCATGCCCAGGCACATCGAGCAGCCCGCGTGCCGCCACTCGGCGCCGGCCTCCTTGAAGACGACGTCCAGCCCCTCGGAGACGGCCTGCAGACCGACCCGGGCGGAGCCCGGGACGACCAGCATCCGTACGCCGTCGGCGACTTTGCGGCCCTTGAGCAGCTCGGCGGCGGCGCGCAGGTCCTCGATGCGGCCGTTGGTGCACGAGCCTACGAAGACGGTGTCCACCTTGATGGAACGCAGCGGCTGGCCGGCCTCCAACCCCATGTACTCCAGGGCCCTTTCGGCGGCGTGGCGCTCCGATGCGTCTTCGTACGAAGCGGGATCGGGGACGGACGCCGAAAGCGGTGCGCCCTGCCCGGGGTTGGTGCCCCAGGTGACGAACGGCGACAGCGCGGCGGCGTCGATGACGACCTCGGCGTCGAACTCGGCGTCCTCGTCCGTCCTCAGCGTCTTCCAGTACGCGACGGCCGCGTCCCAGTCCTCCCCCTCGGGGGCGTGCGGACGGCCCTTGAGGTACGCGAACGTGGTCTCGTCCGGGGCGATCATGCCCGCGCGGGCGCCGGCCTCGATCGACATGTTGCAGATGGTCATGCGGGCCTCCATCGAGAGCTTCTCGATGGCGGAGCCGCGGTACTCCAGGACGTAGCCCTGGCCGCCGCCGGTGCCGATCTTCGCGATGATCGCCAGGATCAGGTCCTTGGCGGTGACGCCCTCGGGCAGTTCGCCGTCGACCGTGATGGCCATGGTCTTCGGGCGGGCCATGGGCAGGGTCTGGGTGGCCAGCACGTGCTCCACCTGGGAGGTGCCGATGCCGAAGGCCAGCGCGCCGAAGGCGCCGTGCGTGGAGGTGTGGGAGTCGCCGCAGACGACGGTCATGCCGGGCTGGGTCAGGCCCAGCTGCGGGCCGACGACGTGCACGACGCCCTGCTCGACGTCGCCCAGCGGGTGCAGCCGCACCCCGAACTCGGCGGCGTTCTTGCGCAGCGTCTCCAGCTGGACCCGCGAGACGGGGTCGGCGATGGGCTTGTCGATGTCGAGGGTGGGGGTGTTGTGGTCCTCGGTGGCGATGGTGAGGTCGAGGCGCCGCACGGGGCGGCCGCTCTTGCGGAGACCGTCGAAGGCCTGCGGGCTGGTCACCTCGTGCAGCAGGTGCAGATCGATGAAGAGAAGGTCGGGCTCGCCCTCCGCGCGGCGGACGACATGGTCGTCCCAGACTTTCTCCGCGAGTGTCCTACCCATCGCTGTTCCCTCCGGCCGACGGCCATCCGCCGACCCAACTAGAGATCTTGAGAGGCGGTGCCCGTTCCCCTGATACCGGGCACACACCACCAGGCCCTTACGTCACGGGCCGTTGTGACTTCGTGATTCCAGGGTGGCGGGTTCCGGAGAAATTTGAACTTGCGTTTCACAGAGTGAGACGCGAGTATCGTTGCATGGACAACAGTAGCGGCGTCGGCGTTCTGGACAAGGCGGCCCTCGTCCTGAGCGCTCTGGAGTCCGGTCCGGCCACCCTCGCGGGCCTGGTCGGCGCCACCGGACTGGCACGACCCACGGCTCACCGCCTGGCCGTGGCCCTGGAGCACCACCGCATGGTGGCGCGGGACATGCAGGGCCGTTTCATTCTCGGCCCCCGCCTGGCCGAGCTGGCCGCGGCCGCGGGTGAGGACCGTCTCCTCGCCACCGCCGGCCCGGTGCTCACGCATCTGCGCGATGTCACGGGCGAGAGCGCGCAGCTCTACCGCCGCCAGGGCGACATGCGCATCTGCGTCGCCGCGGCGGAGCGGCTGTCCGGACTGCGGGACACGGTCCCGGTCGGTTCGACGCTCACGATGAAGGCCGGCTCCTCGGCGCAGATCCTGCTGGCCTGGGAGGAGCCGGAGCGGCTGCACCGCGGCCTGCAGGGGGCCCGGTTCACGGCGACGGCCCTGTCGGGCGTACGGCGGCGCGGCTGGGCCCAGTCGATCGGCGAGCGGGAGCCGGGCGTCGCGTCCGTGTCCGCGCCGGTGCGGGGGCCGTCGAACCGGGTGGTGGCGGCGGTGTCCGTCTCCGGGCCCATCGAGCGGCTGACCCGGCACCCGGGCCGGATGCACGCGCAGGCCGTGATCGACGCGGCGGGGCGCCTGTCCGAGGCGCTGCGGCGCGGCTGAGCGGATGCGGGGAAGGCCGGCCTCGACGCCGCGGCAGGTCTTCCCCGAGTCGGTGCCGTGCCGGTGGCGGGTCCGTCGTCGACTGCGGCCCGTCCGCGGCTGAGCGCGCACTCCCCCGCGCCCCTGAGGCGGCGCACACGAAAAGGCCCTCCACCGAAGTGGAGGGCCTTTCACGATGTACCCCCGACCGGATTCGAACCGGCGCTACCGCCTTGAGAGGGCGGCGTGCTAGGCCGCTACACAACGGGGGCGTGGACACTGCGTTTCCGCAGGTCCGAGCTGGTCTACCTGGACTCGAACCAAGACTAACTGAACCAGAATCAGTCGTGCTGCCAATTACACCATAGACCAATGTGGTTTAGACCAGTCAGTACCCCCGACCGGATTCGAACCGGCGCTACCGCCTTGAGAGGGCGGCGTGCTAGGCCGCTACACAACGGGGGCCCTAGCAGCTCCGGATGATCGTCGATCCTCCGGAACCAGTACCCCCGACCGGATTCGAACCGGCGCTACTGCCTTGAGAGGGCAGCGTGCTAGGCCGCTACACAACGGGGGCTTGCGGATCGGAATCCGCTGGCGCAGATGAGCTCTGCGAGCTGGCCTACCTGGACTCGAACCAAGACTAACTGAACCAGAATCAGTCGTGCTGCCAATTACACCATAGGCCACTGGAACGCAAGCCCCTGAGGGGATCTCGTTCTAGCTGTGCGCCTGGGCTTCCGGCCTTCCGGCCCGCTTCCCGCGGCGCAGGAAGAACATTACCCGAAGGTGGACGGGGCTCCAAAACGAGTATCCCCGCCCAGCAGGGACGGCAGTTCGGCGAGGGAGGCGATGCGGTGCGGGCCGACGGGCGGGTCGATCGTGGCGTACCGGCCGCCGCGGTCGATCCACACCGACAGCATCCCGGCCTCGGCCGCGCCCCGGCCGTCGATCTCCGGGTGGTCGCCGACGTAGGCGACCTGGCGGGGCGGCAGGCCGAGGGCGTCGCAGGCGGCGAGGAACGCGCCGGCCTCCGGCTTGGAGATGCCCAGCTCCGCCGCGCACAGGATCGTCTCGAAGCGGTCGTGGACGCCGAGGGTGCGCAGCTTGCGGTCCTGGACCCGGAGGCTGGAGTTGGAGAGCACCGCGTGCCGGTGGCTGGCGGCGAGCGCGTCGAGGACGGGCAGGACGTCCGGGAAGAGGGCCCAGGCCGCCTCGTAGTGGGCGATGTACCGCCGGTACCAGGCGTCGGCCTCGGTGTCGGTGAGGTCGCGGTCCAGGAAGACCCGTACGCGGTCGCGGCACTGGGCCTCCCAGGTGGTCTCGCCGGCCGCGAACCGGGCCCAGTGCCGGTCGGTGACCTCGCGCCAGCGGGCGAGGGCCTGCTCGACGGTCTCGCGGTCGTCGAGCAGGCCCTCGGCCGTCAGGTGCGCGCGCATGCCGAGGCGGTCGGCGGTGGTGTAGTCGAAGAGGGTGTCGTCGACGTCCCAGACCACGGCGTGGATGCTCATGGTCCGACCGTACCCACGGCGGTGCGCACTCAGCCCAGGGTCAGGGTGCCGGAGAGCGTGAGGTCCGGTCCCCGGTCGTCGCGCGGGTGGGCGGTGAGCTTCCAGGTGCAGGTGCCGCCCGTGGGGCGGCCGGTGTCGGTGGTGCCGTCCCAGGCGGGGCGTACGGCGGCTGCCGTGGAGGCGCCGGTCAGGGTGCGCACGACCGTGCCGGAGGCGTCGGCGAGGGTCAGGGTCCAGGTGGACGGCTTGTTCAGCTGCCACACCGGTGACCAGGGGAACGACCTGCCGATCACGGACGGCGAGGGGACCTGCGCCTCCATCTGCGCGAGGGGGGAGGCGGGGACGCCGCTGGGGACGATCGACACCTCGCCGTACGTGCCGTCGAGGTGGGCGATGTGGCCGCCGAAGCGGTCGACGGCCCAGCGGCCGTTGCTGCCGCCGGTGTTCTGGTCCGTGGCCGGGAGCCTGACCAGGGTGCGGGTGGTGGCCGTGCCGGTGTGGAAGTCGGTGAGCAGCAGCTCGTGGGTGGTGCGGTTCTCGCGGAGCAGGAAGCCGTCGGCGAGGCGGGCCGGGCCGTGGTCGGCCGGGACCGTGACCTTCCGGCCGGTGGCGCGGTCGAGGACGCCGGCGGTGCCGCCGCAGGTCCAGTAGAGCCAGGTGTTGACGGCCTGGAGGTCGGTGGGGGTGCAGGGGGCGCCGGTGGTGACGGTGGTGGTCGTGCCGGTCTTGAGGTTGCGGCCCGTAGCGGTGCCCTGGGCGGTGCCCGGGGTCCACAGCGTCTGTCCCCAGACCGCGGCGGCGGTGCGGTCGCGGGTGAGGACGGTCGTGCCGTTCGTGGCGCCGCTCGGGAAGTCGAGGACCCGCTGCTTGCCGGAGCCGCCGTTGTAGAGCACGTAGCGGCCGGTTCCGCCGGCGATGCGGCCGCCGGAGTCGCCGTCCGTGGGCGCGTCGAGGAGGGTGGTGGTGTCGAGGCCGGTGGTCACCACGGACTCCTCGCCGCTCGCGCCGGTGTGCAGATGGCTGACCCGGCCGTCCCCGAGGGCCTCCAGCTGGGGGCAGGCGGCGTCGCCGCCGAGGCAGGTGGGGGCGCTCAGGCCCGGGCTGCGCGGGGTCTGCGGGCCGGTGGGGCGGCCGGTGGCGTCCAGCTGGAAACCGCTGTGGCGGAGCGAGCCGCCCGGGGTCGCCCCGTGCAGGAGCAACTCGCCGCCGGCGGCGGCCAGGCCCTGGACCGCGGTCGCGGCGGCGGGCACCTGGGCGACCTCGGTGGTGGTGAGGCCTCCGTTGCCGTCGAGGGTGATGCGGTGGATGTTCCAGTCGAGGCTGGAGGGACCGGCGGTGGCCAGGGCGCCGCCGTCCAGGGTAGGGCCGATCCCGCCGAAGGACGACCTGAGCACGGTGGCGGTGGCGCCCGTGACGAGGGAGCGGGAGGTCAGCGCGGCCTCGGTGCCGCCCACCACGAACATCGGGTTGCCGAGCAGGAGCTGGTCGCCCACGACCGCCTCCAGCTGCTCGCCGGTCCGGGTAAGGGCGGTGGGCGCGGTGCCGGGTTCGGCGTCCACCCGGACCGCCTTCCAGTCGGCGACCAGCCAGCGGTCGTTGTAGGCGAGCTGCGGGGCGGCCTCGTCGCTGGTGACGTAGGTGCGGAAGGCGCCGTCGGCCAGGTCGACCAGGCCCACGGACGTCCTGCCGTCCAGCACGTACACGACGGCCAGGCGGGCGGCCGAGCCGCCGGTGCGGTAGGAGACGGGCCGGGCGCCCGCGGGGACACCGGTGACCGGGATGTCCTCGGTGCGGGAGCCGTCGGCGCCGCGCAGCACGTGCAGGGCGCCGGAGCCGTCCGTGGTCAGCACGCTCCAGCCGACGGCGGCCCGGTAGGCCTGGTCGGAGGGGATGGTGACGGTGGCGGTCACGCCGGTGGAGCGGTGCCGCTGCACGACCTGCTGACCGTCACGCGTGGCCATGACGTCGGTGCCGCTGGCCGGGTCGTCCGGGCCGGCGTGGGCGGGCGGGGTCGCGTCCGGGTAGTCCACCGTGGTGACCGAGGTGGTCCCCGGCCGGTACCGGAAGCCGGACGCACCGGCCCACGGGTAGTCGACGGTCACGCGCCGCTCGGTGACCAGGCGCACCGTGCCGGCCGGCGCGTCGGCCGCCGGCGCCGCCTGCGCGGGCGGGGTCAGCGCGGTGCAGGACAGGGCCACCACCCCGCCGACGACCGTGTGGACGAGTCTTCGTGAACGGCTCATGTTCCCTTTCCCCGGTACCAGGGCACACACGCGCACCGTGTGCACAGGAGGCATCCAACGCCCCCGTCGCGGACGGGAGTTGGCCGGAGGGGTGAACTCCGGGTGACGGCTGGGCGGACACGGCGAGGGCGGCGCCCGAACCGGACGCCGCCCTCGGGGGAACCGTGTCGTTACGCGGCCAGCTTCGCCAGCGCCGCGTCGATCCGGGCCAGGGTCGTCTCCTTGCCCAGGACCTCCAGGGACTCGAAGAGCGGCAGGCCGACCGTGCGGCCGGTGACGGCGACCCGGACCGGGGCCTGGGCCTTGCCGAGCTTGAGGCCGTGGGCCTCACCGGCGGCCAGGACGGCCTCCTTGAGCGACTCGGCGGAGGTCCAGTCGGCCGCCTCGAGCTTCTCGCGGGCCGTGCGCAGCAGGGCGTCCGAGCCCTCCTTCATGGCCTTGTTCCAGCTGGCCTCGTCCTCCACCGGCTCCGGCAGGAACAGGAAGTCGACGTTGTCGGTGATCTCGGAGAGCACCTTGAGGCGGGTCTGCGCGTGCGGGGCGACCGCCTGCCACTTGGCCTCGTCGAAGTCCTCGGGGGCCCAGGGCGCGAACGGCGCCTGCAGCCACGGGCGGCAGCGCTCGGTGAAGTCCTTCACGTCCAGCATGCGGATGTGGTCGCCGTTGATCGCCTCGCACTTCTTGAGGTCGAAGCGCGCCGGGTTCGGGTTCACGTCGGAGACGTCGAACGCGGCGATCATCTCGTCGATGGTGAAGACGTCCTGGTCGGCGGAGAGGGACCAGCCGAGCAGCGAGAGGTAGTTGAGCAGGCCCTCGGGGAGGAAGCCGCGCTCCCGGTAGAGGTTCAGGCTGGACTGCGGGTCGCGCTTGGACAGCTTCTTGTTGCCCTCGCCCATCACGTACGGCAGGTGGCCGAACCGCGGGATGTCCTGGGCGATGCCCAGCTCGATCAGCGCCTTGTACAGGGCGATCTGGCGGGGGGTGGAGGAGAGCAGGTCCTCGCCGCGCAGGACGTGGGTGATCTCCATCAGGGCGTCGTCGACCGGGTTGACCAGGGTGTACAGCGGGGCGCCGTTGGCGCGGACGATGCCGTAGTCCGGGACGTTCTCCGGGGTGAAGGTCAGCTCGCCGCGGACGAGGTCGGTGAAGGTGATCGTCTCGTCGGGCATCCGGAAGCGGACGATCGGCTCGCGGCCCTGGGCCTTGTACTCCTCGACCTGCGCGTCGGTCAGCTCGCGGCAGTGGCCGTCGTAGCCGGACGGCCTGCCGGCGGCGCGGGCGGCCTCGCGGCGGGTGTCCAGCTCCTCCTGGGAGCAGTAGCAGTGGTAGGCGTGGCCGGCGTCCAGCAGCTTGGCGGCGACGTCCTTGTACAGGTCCATGCGCTGCGACTGGCGGTACGGCGCGTGCGGGCCGCCGACCTCGGGGCCCTCGTCCCAGTCGAAGCCCAGCCAGCGCATCGAGTCCAGCAGCTGGGTGTAGGACTCCTCGGAGTCGCGGGCCGCGTCGGTGTCCTCGATGCGGAAGACCAGGGTGCCGCCGTGGTGCTTGGCGAACGCCCAGTTGAACAGGGCGGTGCGCACCAGGCCCACATGGGGGTTACCGGTGGGCGACGGGCAGAAACGGACACGGACTGCTGGGGCGGATGCGCTAGCCACGCTTGACAACCTTGTTGGTGAGAGTGCCGATGCCTTCGATGGTGACGGCGACCTCGTCGCCGACGTTCAGGGGGCCGACCCCAGCCGGGGTGCCCGTGAGGATCACGTCGCCGGGGAGCAGCGTCATGGCCTCGGAGATGTTGACGATCAGGTCCTCGACGGAGTGGATCATCTCGCTGGTGCGGCCGAGCTGGCGCTGCTGCCCGTTGACCGTGAGCTGGATGGTCAGGTCCGAGGGGTCGAGGTCGGTCTCCACCCAGGGGCCGAGCGGGCAGGAGCTGTCGAAGCCCTTGGCCCGGGCCCACTGCTTCTCGCGCTTCTGGACGTCGCGGGCGGTGATGTCGTTGGCGCAGGTGTAGCCGAAGATGACGTCCTTGACCCGTTCGCGCGGGACCTCGCGGCACATCCGGCCGATGACCACGGCCAGCTCGGCCTCGTGGTGCAGCTCCTCGGAGAAGGAGGGGTACTGGATCTCGTCGCCGGGGCCGATCACCGAGGTGGACGGCTTGAAGAAGGCGAAGGGGGCGTCGGGCACCTCGTTGCCCAGCTCGCGCGCGTGCTCCGCGTAGTTGCGGCCGAAGGCCACGACCTTGTTGGGCAGCACCGGCGGCAGCAGCCTCACCTTGCCGACCGGCACCTTCGTCCCGGAGAGCTCGAAGTCCGCGAACGGGATGCCCTTGATGATGTCCAGGACGAGTTCGTCCTGCTTCTCGCCCTCGATGGCGCCGAAGGCGACGTTCCCGTCGATGGAGAATCTGGCGATGCGCACGGGATGCTTGGCCCCTTGACTGAAGCGGCTGGAGTCTGACGCTCCAGGCTAACGCGGGGAGGTGTCCCCGCCGTGCGCACGCACGAGGGGCGTCCCCGTCGCCGGGGGCGCCCCTCGGGGTCCGTCCGCGGCCGCGGTGAGCATTCCGCGGCCGGTACGCGTACGTCCTGGTGTCACTCCGCGGTCGTGGCGGCCGCGACGGGGATCTCCATGAGGACGGTGCGCTTGGGGTTGGCGGTCTGGGTGGGCAGTTCGACGCGGTGCTCCGGCTGTTCCGGCGTCTGCAGTTCGTCGGCGCGGTCGAGGTGCGCCAGCGTCGTGCGCCGCGGGTTGGCGATCTTGTGGAACATCGTCGTCGTCTTCACTGTTTACGTGACCCTGTCCTGTGACGGGCGCCGCGGGGGGGGCTAGGACCCCCCGCCGGGGCGCGAGTTGTCGGTTTTGGCATCCCTGTAAAGCGTCAGGCTAAACATGGGATTCCCGGCCTCACGGCGGAGGGGTCGCGATCAGCGTGTGAGTTTCCTCACGAATCATGGGTCGAATCGGTCATTCCGGACTCCCACCCCGATGCGACGAAGCGGACATTGAGTCTCTGAAGCCATCATTCCGCTCCTGATCATGGCGACTGGGACACCTGGCGCCGCTCGGCGACTCGCGGGCATATGACCGATATGAGCGAACTCCCTTTCTACGACCGGTGATCCGGCCCTCACGTGGTGTCACCTATGTCACGGCCTGGCCTACGAGCCTTGTTGGAGATCCTGTGCTGTGCTGGAATGCCACGGACCGCCGCGGGTATCGAGCCGGCGCACAGGGGGCGCACAGACGCGCCGAGCGGCGGCCAGAAGGGGGAACCAGCGCCGGTCACTCACGACCACCACGGGGGCGTACTCAGGGCGTCCCCAGAACGCCGACACCGTGCTCCGCCGTTCACACGACGGGGTGCCTGGTCCAGAGGTTGCGACGCTAGTGCAGGGACGTTTCAAGAGGGATGGCAACGCTTCGGCGGAGCCGGAGCCGCACGGCGGGACTGGCCCCATCAATGGCGGCCCCTCGCCCCAGCACGCCCAGAACCCGGGCCCGGCCGGTGACGGCGGTGAGCGCCCCGGGCGTCCCGGCCCGTCGGCCCCCTCGGGGTCCGCGAGCCCGGCCCCGGCCCTGAAGCCGCCGGCCGGCCCGACCGGCCCCGGCCCGCGAATAGCCCTGCGCAACTGGCGCATCTCCACCCGACTGGTGTCGCTGCTCGCGCTCCCGGTGGTCGCGGCCACCTCGCTGGGCGCCCTGCGTATCAACCAGTCCATGGACGACATCCAGCAGCTCGACAACATGAAGCTGCTGACGGACATGACCAAGCAGGCCACCGAGCTGTCGGCCGCCCTCCAGGAGGAGCGCGACCAGTCGGCGGGCCCGCTCGCGCACGGCGGCAAGGCCACCGACTTCACGGTCAAGGGGCTGCGCGAGAAGACCGACCGCGCGATGAACAACTTCCTCGACTCGTCCGAGGAGATCGACAGCGCGAGCAAGGACGGCAACCTCAAGGGCGTCCGCGAGTACCTCATCCAGATCGCCGGCGAACTCGGCGACCTGGCCCAGATCCGCAAGGGCGCCTACGCCTCCGAGGGCAACTCCACGCAGACGATCGAGGCGTACCACCGCCTGATCGAGAACCTGATCGACCTCTCCCAGGACATGGCCGAGGCGACCAGCAACCCGGACATGATCCAGCGCACGCGTGCGCTCGCGGCGTTCTCCTCCGCCAAGGAGTACTCCTCGATCCAGCGCGCGGCCCTCGCCGCGGCCCTGCCGGCCAGCAACACCACGACCGGCAAGCTCTCCCCGAACGACCGGCTCTACGCCCAGTCCGCCCTGGAGAGCCAGAACTCCGAGATCCGCAGCTTCAAGAGCATCTACGGCGAGGACGCCGCCGCCGAGCTGCTGAAGCCGATCGAGGACGGCGGCAACTCCACGATCAAGGCCACCGACACCTACGCCGGCCGCGCCCTGATCTCCGCGAGCGGTCTCGCCCAGCAGGACAAGCGGTCCTACCGCGACTGGCTGGACGACAGCTCCACCAAGATCCAGCAGATGAAGAACATCGAGCACACCCTGCTCGAGGAGATGGAACAGAAGGCCCGCGAGCTGCGCAGCGCCACCGAGCGCGACGCGATCATCTCCGGTGCGCTGATCCTGATCGTGCTCGGTGTCTCGCTCGTCGGCGCCTTCGTGGTGGCCCGGTCCATGATCCGCTCGCTGCGCCGGCTGGAGGAGACCGCGACCAGGGTCGCCTCCGACCGTCTGCCCGAGCTGGTCAAGCAGCTGTCCGAGTCCGACCCGCAGGACGTCGACACGTCCGTGGAGTCGGTCGGTGTGCACTCCCGGGACGAGATCGGCCGGGTGGCCGCGGCCTTCGACGACGTGCACCGCGAGGCGGTCCGCCTCGCCGCCGAGCAGGCCCTGCTGCGGGGCAACGTCAACGCGATGTTCACCAACCTCTCGCGCCGCTCCCAGGGCCTCATCCAGCGCCAGCTGTCGCTCATCTCCGAGCTGGAGTCCCGCGAGGCCGACCCGGACCAGCTGTCCTCGCTGTTCAAGCTCGACCACCTCGCCACGCGCATGCGCCGTAACGGTGAGAACCTCCTCGTCCTCGCCGGTGAGGAGCCCGGCCGGCGCTGGACCCGCCCGGTCCCGCTGGTCGACGTGCTCCGCGCCGCCGCCTCCGAGGTGGAGCAGTACGAGCGCATCGAGCTGGCCTCCGTGCCGACCACCGAAGTGGCCGGCCGGGTCGTCAACGACCTCGTGCACCTGCTCGCCGAGCTGCTGGAGAACGCGACCTCGTTCTCCTCGCCGCAGACCAAGGTCAAGGTCACCGGTCACGCCCTGCCCGACGGCCGGGTGCTGATCGAGATCCACGACACCGGTATCGGCCTGTCCCCCGAGGACCTCGCGGCGATCAACGAGCGGCTCGCCTCTCCCCCGACGGTGGACGTCTCCGTCTCCCGCCGCATGGGTCTGTTCGTGGTCGGCCGGCTGTCCCAGCGGCACGGCATCCGCATCCAGCTCCGCCCGTCCGACTCCGGCGGTACGACCGCGCTGGTCATGCTGCCCGTCGACGTCGCCCAGGGCGGCAAGAAGCCCCAGCCCAAGCAGGGCGGCCAGCCGCCGGTCGGCGGTGGCGGCCCGGCCGCCGCGCAGGCCGCGGCCGGTGCGGCGGCGGCCCGGCGGGCCGCCGGCGCCGGTCAGAACGGCGGCGCCCTCGCCGGCGGTGCCTTCGGCGGCGGCGCGCCCGGTGGCGGCCGGCTCGGTGCCGGCCAGGGCCCGCGGGCCGCGCTGCCCGGACGCGACGGCGACGGTGGCCGTCCGGCCGGTCAGGGCGCGGCGCGCGGACCGCAGGGCCCGGGCACCTCGATGTTCGAGCAGGGCCCGCCCGCGCAGGGCCGTCCGGCGCCCGCCGGTGCCGGGTTCGGCCAGGCGCCGGGTGCTCCGCAGGGCCTGCAGGCCGCGGGCGCCGGCGGTGCGCAGGACGCCTTCGGCGGCGGCCGGGGCCGGTCGCAGCAGGGCGGCAACGCCGAGCGGGGCAAGGGCCGTCGGCCGCAGCTGCCGCCGCGCGGTGGCGCGCGGCCCGAGCTGCCCGGCGGCGACCCGCAGCCGCGCGTGCCGAGCTGGAGCGACGAGAACGCGCAGCCGCAGGTGCCGCGCGCCTCGCTGGACACCCCCCGCGGTCACGAGGAGCCGGACGTCTCCCGGACGGCCGCGCTGCCCCGCGTCGACGACCGTCAGGGCCCCGGCTCGACGGCGGAGATGCCGGCCGTGCCGCGCGACGACGAGCGTCAGGGCCCGGCCGACTTCGGCGGCCCGCAGCACCAGGGCCAGTACGACGCCAACTCGGGCCAGTACGACCCGAACTCGGGCCAGTTCGTCCGGCCGGACGTCTTCGGCGCCCCGGCCGGCCGCCGCGAGGCGGCTGCCGCGACGGGCCAGTTCCCGCAGCAGGCCCCGCAGGCCTACGACAACGGCTCGACCGGCCAGTACCCGGCACCGCAGCAGGCTCCGCAGTCCTACGACAACGGCTCGACCGGCCAGTACCCGGCGCCCCGTCAGGACGACGGCTCCACCGGTGCGTACCCGGCGCCCCGCCAGGACGCGACCGGCCAGTACCCCGCGCAGCGGCAGGGCAACGGCGCCGGCCGTCCCCCGCTGCCCGGTCCGGCCACCCCGGCCGACCCGGCGGGCACGGGCCGGTTCGAGCGGCCGCAGGTCAACGGCGACTCCGGCTTCGCGGCCCCGCGTCCGCCGGCGCCGCAGCCCCGGCCCGTCCGGCAGGAGCCCGAGGCGCTGCCGCCGGCGACCGGCCCGGGCGACGGGCGCACGCCGCTGTACGACACGCTGGAGACCAACTGGTTCCACGGGCAGCAGGAGCAGCAGGCGCAGGGCAACGGCTCTGCTCCGGCCGCTCCGCAGCAGCCGCAGGGACCGGCCGGCCCGCAGCGGTCGGTGTCGACCGGCTGGCGCACCTCGCCCAACGACGACCTCGTCCGCCAGGCCGAGCGCGTCCGTCAGCCCGCCGCAGGCGGGGTCACCACCTCCGGCCTGCCTCGCCGGGTGCCCCGGGCGAACCTGGTCCCGGGCACGGCTCAGCAGCAACCGCACCAGAGCGGTCCGCAGGTCTCGCGCGCCCCCGATGACGTGCGCGGCCGGCTGACCAATCTCCGTCGGGGTATCGCACAGGGTCGTCAGGCCGGTTCCACCCAGACCGGCAGCTTCCCACGGCCCACTCACCAGCAGGAGCGTTAGTTGAGTCCGATGAGCCAGGCGGCACAGAACCTCAACTGGTTGATCACCAACTTCGTGGACAACACCCCAGGGGTGTCCCACACCGTCGTCGTGTCCGCCGACGGCCTCCTCCTGGCGATGTCGGAGGGCTTCCCGCGCGACCGCGCGGATCAGCTCGCGGCCGTCGCCTCGGGGCTGACGTCCCTGACGGCGGGCGCCTCCCGCATCTTCGAGGGCGGTGACGTGGCGCAGACCGTCGTCGAGATGGAGCGGGGATTCCTCTTCCTCATGTCCGTCTCGGACGGTTCGTCCCTGGCCGTCCTGGCGCACCCGGAGTGCGACATCGGCCTCGTCGGCTACGAGATGGCGCTCCTGGTCGACCGCGCGGGCGCGGTCCTCACCCCGGACCTGCGCGCCGAGCTCCAAGGCAGTCTGCTCCACTGATCGGCCCCGGCACCACCCGTCTCACCACATCACCGTCCGGCCGCCACACACCCCACACAGGCCTCGTCAGACGGCTTGATCTGACCGACTTGCTGTCCCGCCCGGAGGACCCATGACCCCGCCCACCGCCTCTCATGATCCGTACGCGGAGCCGTACGAGGACGAGGGCGATCAGCCGCTGGTACGGCCGTACGCCATGACCGGCGGCCGGACCCGGCCGCGCTATCAGCTCGCCATCGAGGCACTGATCAGTACGACCGCGGACCCCGCCGCGCTCATGGGCCTGCTCCCGGAGCACCAGCGGATCTGCCACCTGTGCCGTGAGGTCAAGTCGGTGGCCGAGGTCTCCGCCCTGCTCAACATGCCGCTGGGTGTGGCGCGCATCCTGGTCGCCGACCTCGCGGAGGCCGGTCTCGTCGCGATCCACCAGCCGGGCGGCGACGAGGCCACCGGTGCGCCGGACGTGACACTGCTCGAAAGGGTGCTCAGTGGACTTCGCAAGCTCTGACGCGGGTCGTTCCACCACCAGCGCGAAGATCGTGGTGGCGGGCGGCTTCGGCGTGGGCAAGACCACGTTCGTGGGCGCCGTCTCGGAGATCAACCCGCTGCGCACCGAGGCCGTGATGACCTCGGCCAGCGCGGGGATCGACGACCTCACCCACACCGGGGACAAGACCACCACCACGGTGGCCATGGACTTCGGCCGCATCACCCTGGACCAGGACCTGATCCTGTACCTGTTCGGTACGCCCGGCCAGGACCGCTTCTGGTTCATGTGGGACGACCTGGTGCGCGGTGCGATCGGCGCGGTGGTGCTCGTGGACACCCGGCGCCTGGCGGACTGCTTCCCGGCGGTGGACTACTTCGAGAACAGCGGCCTGCCGTTCGTCATCGCCCTCAACGGCTTCGACGGCCAGCAGCCCTACACGCCCGATGAGGTGCGCGAGGCGCTGCAGATCGGTCCGGACACTCCGATCATCACCACCGACGCCCGGCACCGGGCCGATGCGAAGAGTGCCCTGATCACGCTGGTGGAACACGCCCTGATGGCCCGGCTGAGGTAGCACCAATTCTGAGGCGTCGTACGGCAGTTGTCGTAGATACACCGGAGCCGACTGTGTCCTTTGACACGGTCGGCCACGGTGTTCATAACGTTTCGGCAGAGAACTGGGGTGGTACGGCCACGCGTCGCGCACATCCCGTCTCGCTGTGCGCACGAACGCCCCGCCTTTTGGCGGGGCTCGCTCTTTATGACCGTTTTATCTGGGGCTTACACCCCCCTGAATCCCTGCCCTCGACTGTTTGGAAGAGCGCAGGTCGTCGTGCTGGAATGCCTGAACTGCCCAATAGTCAATGACGTACTCGTCCGACGAGGACGTGATGGGGCTCTGAGACACTGCGGCACATGGTTGGTGCCGACCGCCGAGAGGTTGTTGGTCGAGTGAGGCGAAGCAAGAACAGTCCCGAGCCGTCGGCCCGGGGCAACTTCACCCCGCCGCCGCGCACAGCGGCGCCCGCCCCCGTGCCCGGTGCGGAGCCGACGGCCGCGCCCACTCGAAGCGGTGGCCGTCTCTCCCCGCGGAACTGGCGCGTGGCGACCCGGCTGAACGCGATCCTGCTCATACCCGTGCTGGTCGGCCTCGTCATGGGCGGCTTCCAGGTGAAGAGCTCGATCGACACCTGGCAGGAGGCCGAGGACGCCGAGAACACCGCGCGTCTGGTCCGCGCCTCGCTGCTGTACGCCAACGCCCTCTACAACGAGCGGGACGCCTCGGCCGCCCCCCTGCTGAAGGGCAGCGCCCAGACCGCCCAGGACAAGGCGACCGTCACCCAGGTCCGCAAGGCCACCGACCAGGCCGCCGACGCCTTCGACGCCGCCGCCCAGAACATGCCGTCCAAGCCCGGCCTGGAGCGCCGGCTGAAACTGTTCCGCGAGGCCGAGCCCAAGCTGCAGACCCTGCGCCAGGTCGCCTACACCTCCAAGCTCAAGGGCGTCCAGACCGAAGAGGGCTACGTCGAGGTGGCCCACCCGCTGACCGAGTTCGCCAACGAACTCGGCCTCGGCACCGGCAACATCACCAGCTACGGCCGGACCGTGTACGCCATCGAGCTCACCAAGGCGGCCCTGTCGCTGCAGCGCTCGATCGGCATGCACATCCTGATCAAGCCGGGCCCCGACGACGGCAACCTGGCCAGCCAGCGCGTCGCCCTGTCCTCGTACGCCTACCTCGAGCGCATCGCCGTGCAGGAGTACATCGGCGGTGGCACCGAGCAGGACGCGGCCAAGCTCAAGGAGGCCGAGGCCAAGCTCAGGGCCGACGGCGCCGCGATGGCCCGCGAGGCCAAGGCCAAGAACCCCGACTACGTCGCCCCGCCGGCCAACCCGACCACGATGATCTCGGCCGTCGCGACGCTGCAGAGCACCGACCCGAGCGCCCGCGCCGCCCTCGCCGAGAAGGGCATCACCGCCGAGAACTGGTGGGCGGTCAACACGCTCAAGTTCAACGCGTACGAGAAGATCGAGACGGACCTGGCCGACAAGGCCGTGAGCGAAGCGTCCGACATCGCCGACAGCGCCCAGCGCGACGCCTACATCACCGGTGCCGCCGTCGTCGTCGCCCTGCTCCTGGCGTTCATCCTGGCCGGTGCGGTCGCCCGCCAGATGAGCCGCTCGATGCGCCAGCTGCGCAACGCCGCCTTCGGCATCGCCGAGCAGCGTCTGCCGATGCTGGTCGACCAGCTCTCGCGCACCGACCCGGGCCGGGTGGACACCCGCGTCCAGGCCATCCCGATCACCACCACGGACGAGATCGGCGAGGTCGCCCGCGCCTTCGACCAGGTCCACCGCGAGGCGGTCCGGCTCGCCGCCGAGCAGGCCCTGCTGCGGGGCAACATCAACGCGATCTTCACCAACCTGTCGCGCCGCAACCAGTCGCTGATCGAGGGCCAGCTGACCCTGATCACCGACCTGGAGAACAACGAGGCCGACCCGGACCAGCTGGAGAACCTCTTCAAGCTGGACCACCTGGCGACCCGTATGCGCCGCAACGGCGAGAACCTCCTCGTCCTCGCCGGCGAGGAGCCCGGCCGCCGCTGGGACCAGCCGGTGCCGCTGATCGACGTGCTGCGCGCCGCCTCCTCCGAGGTGGAGCAGTACGAGCGCATCGAGCTGTCGGGCGTGCCGGAGGCCGAGATCCACGGCCGGGCCGTGACCGACCTCGTGCACCTGCTCGCCGAGCTGCTGGAGAACGCCACCACGTTCTCCTCCCCGCAGACCAAGGTCCGCGTCACCGCGACCCGGCTGCCCGACGGCCGCGTGATGATCGAGATCCACGACAAGGGCATCGGCCTGACCGCCGAGGACTTCGCGGACATCAACCACAAGCTGGCCAACCCGCCGACCGTGGACGCCGCGATCTCGCAGCGCATGGGCCTGTTCGTGGTCGGCCGGCTGTCCGACCGGCACGGCATCCGCGTCCAGCTGCGCCCCTCGGGCGAGCAGGCCGGCACCACCTCGCTGGTCATGCTGCCGGACGCGATCACGCACGGCGGCGGCGGCGAGCAGCACGTGGACCGCGACGAGTTCACGGTCTCCCAGATCATCCCGGAGCAGAACTACGGCGGCGAGAACTTCGGCCAGCCCATGCGCACCGCCGCGGAGCTCGGCTTCGACGACAGTCGCTACTCCGACGTCCCCGACGACATACGCGAGCTGGACCCCGTCGGCCGCTCCCTGATGCGCGAGGAGCGCCGGGCGGCCCTGGAGGCCCAGTCCCAGGGCGAGCAGCCCGCCCTGCCCGGCCGGAACGCCCAGGAGCAGGCCGAGGCGCCCGCCTACCAGGACGAGTTCACCGGGCAGCAGGGCTACGGGCAGAACTACGACACGGGCCAGACCGGCTACCCGGAGCAGCAGCCCGCCTCCTACGACGGCCGGCAGGCCTACGAGGAGCAGCAGGCGCCGTACGGGGAGCAGCCGCAGGCGCCGTACGAGGAGCAGCGGCAGACGTCGTACGAGGAGCCGCAGCGGGCGGCGTACGACGAGCAGTACTACGCGCCGAACGGCGGCCTGCCGCACAACGACACCTTCCCGGCGAACGGCGGCTACCCGGACCCCGCCTATGCGGAGCCGGCCCAGGAGGAGTCCGCGGGGCAGGGCGCGGGTGTGCCCGACAGCTTCCCGGCGTTCGAGCAGCGGCGCCACCAGGACGACTGGCCGCAGCAGGACGGCTACCAGAACGGCTACCCGAACCAGTACCCTTCTCAGGCCCAGGAAACGGAATCTGCGCAGGCCGCTGACGCGAGTGAGCAGGACCGCGTAGGCTTCGAGCGTCCGGGACCGGCCCCCTCCGCCGCCCACGCGCTGACCGACGCCGGGCTTCCCCGCCGCGGAGCCACCGCCGGCGGTACGAACGGCACGGGTGGCGCACGGCACGCGAGCCAGGAGCCGCCGGCCTCCACGCAGGAGAGCAACGGCGACAGCGACTGGCGCTCGGCCAACGACGAGCGGTGGCAGCAGGCCTCGCAGCTCCGGAAGCCCAAGGCGGGCGGGGTCACCTCCTCCGGCCTGCCGAGGCGGGTTCCCAAGGCCAACCTGATCGAGGGGTCCGCCGAGAGCACTCCCCAGGGAGGCCCACAGGTCTCCCGCGCCCCGGAGGACGTCCGGGGCAGGCTGAGCAACCTGCGCCGGGGTGTCCAACGCGGACGCAGCGCAGGCAGTGAAACGAACGGCCAGGGCTTCGGTCCTGACAGCACCTACAACCAGGAGCGTTAGTGTGAGCCCGATGAGCCAGGCGGCACAGAACCTGAACTGGTTGATCACCAACTTCGTGGACAACACCCCGGGGGTGTCCCACACGGTGGTGGTCTCCGCCGACGGACTCCTTCTGGCGATGTCCGAAGGCTTTCCCCGCGACCGCGCCGACCAGCTCGCGGCCGTCGCCTCCGGTCTGACGTCTCTGACGGCAGGCGCCTCCCGGATTTTCGAGGGCGGCAGCGTGAATCAGACGGTTGTGGAGATGGAGCGGGGATTCCTCTTCATCATGTCCATCTCCGACGGATCGTCGCTGGCGGTTCTCGCCCACCCCGAGGCGGACATCGGCCTCATCGGGTACGAGATGGCCCTGCTGGTGGACCGGGCGGGGACGGTCCTCACCCCGGACCTTCGTGCGGAGCTCCAGGGGAGCCTGCTCAACTAATCGACGGACGGTGCGTTTTGGCGTCCCGTGGCCGTAAGGTTTCGGGACGCGGCTCCACAGCGATGGGTGCCAGGCACAGTCGGAGGAGGAGAAAGTGGCAACACCCCCAGGCGGTTCGTCAGGCAACTGGTCGTACGGCCCTGCCCAGGGTCAGGGCGACGGTGGTCAGAACCCGAACCGTTACAACTTTCCCTCCGCACCGAGCCACCGGCAGCCGTACGCGCCACAGGGCCCCGGCCCGTCGCCGTACGACCAGCCGCCGGCCCCGCGCATCCAGCCCGTGCAGCCGCAGCGCCGCACCCCCGAGCCGGCGCCCGGTGGGGCGTCGAACCAGCACAATCCGCTGGTGCGTCCGTACGCCATGACCGGTGGCCGGACCCGCCCGCGGTACCAGCTCGCCATCGAGGCGCTGGTGCACACCACCGCGCAGCCGCACCAGATGCAGGGCCAGCTGCCCGAGCATCAGCGGATCTGCAACCTCTGCCGGGAGATCAAGTCGGTCGCCGAGATCTCGGCGCTCCTCACGATCCCTCTCGGCGTGGCCAGGATCCTCGTCGCCGACTTGGCGGAGGCGGGACTGGTCGCCATCCATCAGCCCGGCGGCGACGAGAGCGCCGGCGGCCAGCCAGACGTGACACTGCTCGAAAGGGTGCTCAGTGGACTTCGCAAGCTCTAGCGGAGGGCCTTCCCGCTCCACCACGTCCGCGAAGATCGTGGTGGCTGGCGGCTTCGGCGTGGGCAAGACCACGTTCGTCGGCGCCGTCTCGGAGATCAATCCGCTGCGCACAGAGGCCGTCATGACGTCCGCTTCCGCGGGGATCGACGACCTCACCCACACCGGGGACAAGACCACCACCACGGTGGCCATGGACTTCGGCCGCATCACCCTGGACCAGGACCTGATCCTGTACCTCTTCGGTACGCCCGGTCAGGACCGCTTCTGGTTCATGTGGGACGACCTGGTGCGCGGCGCGATCGGCGCGATCGTGCTGGTCGACACGCGGAGGCTCGCCGACTGCTTCCCCGCCGTCGACTACTTCGAGAACAGCGGCCTGCCGTTCGTCATCGCCCTCAACGGCTTCGACGGCCAGCAGCCGTACACCCCGGACGAGGTCCGGGAGGCGCTGCAGATCGGTCCGGACACTCCGATCATCACCACCGACGCCCGGCACCGGGCCGATGCGAAGTCGGCGCTGATCACGCTGGTGGAGCATGCCCTGATGGCGCGTCTGCGCTGATACGGACGGTGGGACAGCCCCCGGCGGCCGGTGTGCTGCCGGGGGCTGTTGCGTTGCCGGGTGCGGTTCGGTGGGGGCTTGTCGCGCAGTTCCCCGCGCCCCCAAAAAAGCAGGCCCCTCTGTGAGGGGCCTGCTTGTTGGTTCTGTGCTCAGCGCCAGCTGTGCGGGGCGCGGAAGCCCGGCTCGCGTTCCAGGCGGCGCCAGCCGGCCTTGACGCGGCCTCGGTGGGCCGGGGTGGGGTCCGTGGGGCGGGCGGCCGCACGGGCCAGGAGGATCGCCGTGATGGCGGCGACCTCCTCGGGCTCGGCGTGGCCCTTCTCGACGCGGATGTCAGGCGTGTCCATGGGTGTCAGTCTCCGTGGCTGAGATGTCCGCAGGGTTACTGCGGCGGGTTGCCGTGCTTGCGGGACGGCAGGTCCGCGTGCTTGGTCTGGAGCATCGCGAGGGACGTGATGAGCACCTCGCGGGTCTCGGCGGGGTCGATGACGTCGTCGACCAGGCCGCGCTCGGCCGCGTAGTAGGGGTGCATGAGCTCGGACTTGTACTCCTTGACCATGCGCGCGCGCATGGCCTCGGGGTCCTCGGCCTCGGCGATCTGGCGGCGGAAGATGACGTTGGCCGCGCCTTCCGCGCCCATGACCGCGATCTCGTTGGTCGGCCAGGCGTAGGTGAGGTCGGCACCGATGGACTGGCTGTCCATGACGATGTACGCACCTCCGTAGGCCTTGCGCAGGATCAGCGAGATCCTCGGCACGGTCGCGTTGCAGTAGGCGTACAGCAGCTTCGCGCCGTGGCGGATGATGCCACCGTGCTCCTGGTCGACGCCGGGCAGGAAGCCGGGGACGTCCAGAAGGGTGATGATCGGGATGTTGAAGGCGTCGCACATCTGCACGAAACGGGCCGCCTTCTCGGAGGCCTCGATGTCCAGGACACCGGCCAGGACCTGCGGCTGGTTGGCGATGATGCCGACGACCTGGCCGTCCATCCGGCCCAGCGCGCAGATGATGTTGCGGGCCCAGCGCTCGTGGACCTCGAGGTACTCGCCGTCGTCGACGATCTCCTCGATGACCTTGGTCATGTCGTAGGGCCGGTTGCCGTCCGCCGGGACCAGGTCCAGCAGGACGTCCGAGCGGCGGTCGACGGGGTCGGAGGCCTCGGCGCGGGGCGGGTTCTCGCGGTTGTTCTGCGGCAGCAGCGACAGGAGGTAGCGGACCTCCGCGATGCAGGTCTCCTCGTCGTCGTAGGCGAAGTGGCAGACACCGCTGGTCTCGGCGTGGACGTCGGCGCCGCCCAGGCCGTTCTGGGTGATCTCCTCGCCGGTGACCGCCTTGACGACGTCCGGGCCGGTGATGAACATCTGCGAGGTCTCGCGGACCATGAAGACGAAGTCGGTGAGGGCCGGGCTGTAGGCGGCGCCGCCCGCGCACGGGCCGAGCATGACGCTGATCTGCGGGATGACGCCCGAGGCCTTGGTGTTGCGCTGGAAGATGCCGCCGTAGCCGGCGAGGGCCGAGACGCCTTCCTGGATGCGGGCGCCCGCGCCGTCGTTGAGGGAGACCAGCGGCGCACCGGCCGCGATGGCCATGTCCATGATCTTGTGGATCTTCGTGGCGTGGGCCTCGCCCAGCGCGCCGCCGAAGATGCGGAAGTCGTGGGCGTAGACGAAGACCGTGCGGCCCTCCACCGTGCCCCAGCCGGTGATCACACCGTCGGTGTACGGCTTCTTGGTCTCCAGGCCGAAGCCCGTGGCCCGGTGCCGGCGCAGTTGCTCGACCTCGCGGAAGCTGCCCGGGTCGAGGAGGAGGTCGATGCGCTCACGCGCGGTCAGCTTGCCCTTGGCGTGCTGCGCCTCGGTCGCCTTCTCGCTCGGTCCGGCCACCGCCTGCGCACGGATCTCGTGCAGTTCGGCCACGCGTCCACGCGCGTCGGTCGGCTCACCCGGCGCCTCATCCAAAACGGTCATGTAGCGACCTTACGAAGCCGACCAAGAAAAGCGGGCCGTCGACTCCTCACAGTCTCCGGCGTGTTTTCCTGGTACCACCGAACAGAACCATGCCGCGGTGCAGCCCTTTCGACTGCTCAGAGGGCGTGCGGCTTGTAGGGGTCGCACAAGCGGCTCAGAGGAGTGTCACGTCACACCGATGGGTGGCGCAGGCCGTTCCCGGGGTGATGCGCAGCCGCAGCCGGCGGCCCGTGGCGAGGACCTCGACGCTCTCGTCCGCGCGCAGGACCCGGCGGACCGGGCGGTCCCAGGTGATCTCCAGGACCTCGCCCGTGCGGGGCGGCTCGCTGACGCAGAGGGTAGCGGTACGGCCGGTGCGGACGGTCAGCACGCTCGCTCCGGCGGAGGCGGTGAGGGGGCCCGCCGTGCCGGGGCGCCAGAAGTTCGCGGCCGTCAGGCCGAGGGAGGGCACCGCCACGGCCTGCCGGGCGGCGTCGTTGGCGAGGACCGACAGCCAGCGGTGGTCGGCGGCACGGCGCGCGACCGTCCGGCGGGACGCCCCGGGCATCAGGACGTAGGCGTAGGCCGCGTCGGCCGGGTCGGTGCCGTGGTCGAGCCAGAGGGTCTGCCAGCGGCGGGTGCGGCGTTCGGTGGTGGAGCCGGTGTTGATGTCGGACCAGGCGCCGGTGCGGTCCTCGCGCAGCGTCCTCGGCTCGCCGTCGAGCAGCAGCCAGCCGCCGTGGCCCTCCAGGTGGGCCCAGCCGGGACCCCGGGTGAGGCGCTGGGTGCCGTGCACGCCGAGGTTGCGGTTGTCGACGATCGTCTCGACGGGGACGCCGTCGGAGCAGGTGATGCCGGCGCCGAGGCAGATCACCGCGTCCGCGGCGCAGAACCAGGACTTGCGGGCCTGGAGGGTGGAGCCGAGGCCCTTGAGGTGCTGGCCGAGCGCCGCGTGGGTGCCGTCGGTGGTGCCGCCGACCCAGCGGGCGTCCGGGCGGGCCGCGCCCCACTCACCGCCCTCCCGGTCGGCCAGCCGCCGGGTGGAGACGGTGGTGCCGGGCAGCCGGTACCAGTCGACGGTCGGCCAGTACCAGTCCGTGTACTGGTCGCTCGCGCCGGACCACCAGCTGACCATGCCGGCGCCGGTGTGCCAGCCGCGCGGGTTCTCGCCGTTGCCGCACTCGTAGTGGGCGATGCGGTCGCTGGCCATGGCGATGTTCACGGTGAAGCCGGGGCGGCGGTGGACGGCGCGGTCCATGGCGGCGAAGAGGTGGTGGCCGGTGGGTTCGGGGGCGGCCGGGACGGGTGCGGCGGCGATGGCGTGCAGCCGGGCGAGGGTGGCGACGCCGAACTGGGGGGCCGTCAGGAGCGGTGCGACGGTGTCGCGTTCGATCCAGCCCTTGATGCGGGCGTGCCAGCGGTCGCGCTCCTGCGGGCTCGCGCCCTCGGCGAGGAGGGCGAGGGCGGCGATGAGCTGTCCGCCGTGGAAGTGGTCGGAGCGCAGGACGCCGCGGTCGTCGGAGGCGAGGCGGCCCCGGCTGATGGCGCGGCCGTTGACGCTGTCCATGACCAGGCCGTCGAGGATGAGCGGCGCGTAGGCGCGTTCCACGCTGTCGAGGACGATCTGCCGGTTCGGGTCGGTGACCTCCCAGTCGGACCCGGCGAGGAGCGCGAACAGCCGGCCCAGGCCGTCGAGCATGACCTGCCCGTAGGTGCCCGAGTAGGCGACCCAGGTGTGCTGGACGAAGGAGCCGTCGGCGTAGAGGCCGTCGCCGCGGGTGACGTACGGGAAGACCGGGGAGAGCGCGTCGCGGGCCAGGGCGATCTTGGCGGGGGCGCGGCCGAGGATGCCGCGCAGGGCGACGGAGCGGCACAGGTCGACGCGGTTGGCGCCGGTGGAGGTGCCGGAGTAGTCGCCGAGGGCGGAGTCCGGGACGAAGTGGTCGACGGCGGCGCAGGCGGCCTCGACACGGGCGCCGCCCAGCCGGTCGTACAGGGCGGCCGTCAGGTCCAGGAGCGGGCGAGGGCTGCCGATCTGCCACTCCCACCAGTTGCCGTAGGGGCTGGTGGCGGGGTGGTAGACGGTGGCGGAGAGGTGGTCGAGGCCGCTCAGGACGCCGGCGAGGAGGTCCGGGTCGCCGGTCGCGCCGGTGCCCTGCTGGACGTAGGCCTGGGCCATGGTCCACAGGCGGTTGTAGCTGCGGGTGATGCCGGCCGGCGGGTCGAAGGGGTGACCGGCCCAGAGGGAGTCCGCCGTCGGGGCCATGGTCGCCCGCAGTTCCCGGGCGAGCGCGCCGGTCCGGGCGAGCCGGGAGGCGTACGGCTCCGCGGCCGGGTCGTACCCCGTGCCGAGCGCGAGGGTGAGCCAGCGCCTGCGCAAGGTGTCGTAGGGGTCGCCGTCCGGTTCCGCGACGCGGGCGGCGGGTGTGGCGCCCCCGGTCGCCGCCAGGGCCGCGGCGGCCAGCAGCAGGGCACGGCGGCTCGGGCGGGCCGGGCCGGCGGCCCTGCCCGCCGGCCGGAGGAACACTCGGCGCTGCGGAGTCATGCCCCTGCCCTACCACGGGCGGCCGGTCACCTGAACGGAGGATCCGGCCGGAGTCACCGGGGTGGCGGAACCCGGGGGGCGGAACCCGGGGGGCGGGGCCCGGGGCCCGGGGTGCCTGCGCCGCCGGGTGGAGGGACGGTCAGGTCCGGCGGCTCCGGAGGCGGCGGTACAGGGCCGGGCCCGGGGCGCGGGGGCGGGGTGGCGGGGGCAGGTGGGGTTCGTCGCGGTGGCGGCGGACGGCGTCGAAGATCGTGGCGGCGACGTCGCCGGGGGTGAGGCGGCCGGTGCCGGGCGCGGGCCCGGTCCGGCGGGTGCGGGGGTCCGGGTCGGCAGGGCCCGGGACGATGAGGGTCACGCCGACGCCCGTGCCGCGCAGTTCCCGGCGCAGTGCCCCGGCGAAGGCGGCGAGGCCGGCCCGGGCGGCGCAGTACACCGCTTCCTGCCGTACGCCCGAGCGGTCCGCGAGCGCGCCGAGCAGCACCACGCGGCCCCGCCCGGCCGCGATCATGGTGGGCAGGACCTCGCGCACGAGGTGGAGCGTGGCGTTGAGGTCCAGGGTGAGCACCCGGTCGATGTCGGTGTGCGGCATGGCGGCGAAGGGCCCCGTCCAGCCGATGGCGGCCCCGGCGACCAGGACGTCGATCCGGCCGGTCGTGTGCAGCGCGGAGCGGGCGAGCAGGCGCGGTCCGTCCGGGGCGGCGAGGTCGGCGGGCAGGACGACGGCCGAGGTCCCGGCGGCGGCCCGTTCCAGGCGGTACCGGTCGCGCCCGCTGAGCAGGAGCTGCCAGCCGTCCAGGGCGAAGCGCCGTGCCGTGGCCGCCCCGATGTCCGAGGAGGCGCCGGTGACCAGGGCCACGCGCCGGTCGAGGCCCCGTTCCGGCCCGTACACCCGCGTCCGGGCGGGGACGGGAGCGCCTGCACGGCGTGGGCGGGCGTCGGCCGGCGGGTCGTAGGCCGGGCCGGAGCCGGTGAGTGTCACGAGTCGTCTCCCCTGCGCTGTGCCTCGTCTGTCTCCCTACGGTCCTTTGCTACGGAACCCCGACTTCCGCGGCCCCGCCACCGCACCTCGTCGCCCCGGCGGTACCCGCCGGCCGGCCGACGGCCCCGCCACCCGGGCGGAGGGCGCGCCGCGGCGCCGCTCACCCGGACAGGGCGGATCCACCCGTAGGGGGCGGCCCGGTGCCGCCAGGCGGCGGAACCCGGCGCGGGCGGGCGCGCGGAGATCCGACGCGAACACACCCCGCGAAGATGTTGAACCTTGAACGGAATAGGTCTACGGTGGGTCGCGTTGAGTAGTTCAACATTCAACATCAGCCGCAGGAGGCACCCCATGAGCATCTTCAGCCGCAACGACACCGAGACCGCCACGGCCACGGGCACCGCCGTCACCCCGGAGCTCGCCGCCCTGACCGGCGACTACACGATCGACCCCGCGCACTCGACGATCGGGTTCGTCGCCCGCCACGCCATGGTCACCAACGTCAAGGGCAGCTTCCAGGACTTCACCGGCACGCTCCACCTCGACGGCACCGACCCCTCGCGCTCCACGGCCTCGCTCGACGTCGTGATGGACAGCATCGAGACGGGCAACGCCGACCGCGACGGGCACCTCAAGAGCGCGGACTTCTTCAAGGCCGACGAGTTCCCGACCATGACGTTCCGCTCCACCAAGGCCGAGGCGCTCGGCGGTGACGACTACCGCATCACCGGCGACCTGACCATCCTCGGCACGACCCGCCCGCTCACCATCGACCTGGAGTTCAACGGCGCCGCGAAGGACCCCTTCGGCAACGAGCGCGTCGGCTTCGAGGGCAAGGCGCAGATCCTGCGCTCCGAGTGGGGACTGACCTGGAACGCCGCGCTGGAGACCGGTGGCGTGCTGGTCTCCGACAAGATCAAGCTCAGCTTCGACATCTCGGCGATCCGGAACGCGTGAACCGGCGGCACCGGCCCGGCGAACCCCCGCCGGGCCGGCCTGGCCGGATCGCGCCCCTTGTGCGAGAACCACCGGCGTTCCCATAATCCAGCAGCAGAATTTTGACCAGTCCATGCCAGCACATGGACGTTCTTTTTTGCTGCATTGCTGTCATGCGCTCGTCAAATGATGCTTCGGTTGCACACCTCCCCGGTCAACCCCCCACGGAAGGCATCACGTTGAAGAGACTCCTCACCGCTCTCAAGAGATGCGCGGTCCTCGGCGCCGCCGCCCTCGCGATCGCCAGCCTCCAGCCCGTCTCCTCCGCGCAGGCCGCCCCCTCGCCCGTCGTCGGCGGAACCCGCGCCGCGCAGGGCGAGTTCCCGTTCATGGTCCGGCTCTCGATGGGCTGCGGCGGCGCGCTCTACACCCAGCAGATCGTGCTCACGGCCGCGCACTGCGTGGGCAGCTCCGGCAACAACACGAGCATCACCGCCACCGCGGGGGTCGTCGACCTGCAGTCCACCAGCGGCCGCGTCCAGGTCCGCTCCACCAAGGTGCTGCGCGCCCCCGGCTACAACGGCACCGGCAAGGACTGGGCGCTGATCAAGCTCGCCCAGCCCATCAACCTGCCGACCCTGAAGATCGCCACCACCACGCAGTACAACACCGGCGACTTCACCGTCGCCGGCTGGGGAGCCAACCGCGAGGGCGGCGCGCAGCAGCGGTACCTGCTGAAGGCGACCGTGCCGTTCGTCAGCGACGCCGCGTGCAAGGCCTACGGCGGTCTCTACAGCGGCCTGGTCGCGAGCGAGGAGATCTGCGCCGGCTTCGACGCGGGCGGCGTGGACACCTGCCAGGGCGACTCCGGCGGCCCGATGTTCCGCAAGGACGACGCCGGCGCCTGGATCCAGGTCGGCATCGTCAGCTGGGGCGAGGGCTGCGCCCGGCCCGAGGCGCCCGGGGTCTACACGGAGGTCTCGACCTTCGCCTCGGCGATCGCCTCGGCGGCGTCCACCCTCTGACCCACCGCGCACGGGGCCCGGCACCGACGGGGTGCCGGGCCGTCCGGTGCGTGGTGGTGGCCGGCAGCCGCCGGACCCGGAGGGGCTCAGTCGCGCGGCTCGCCGGAGGACTCCAACCTGGCGACGGCCGCCGCCACCTGGGCCTCCCGCGCCCTCGCCGTCCGGGCGCGCAGGACGCCGAGCATCGCCAGATAGCGGTCCGTGCGGCCCAGGGCCCGGAAGGCCGCCGCGGCCTGCGGGTGCCGCTCCAGCGCCGCCGCCAGCTCGGCGGGGACCTCGGCCTCCTGCTGCGACGCGTACGCCGCCTCCCAGCGTCCGTCCGCCCGCGCGGCCGCCACCTCCGCGAGCCCGCCCGGACGCATACGGCCCTCGGCGGCCAGTTCGCCGACCCGCCGGACGTTGACCAGGGACCAGAGGCTGCCGGGACGCCGCGGGGTGATCCGCTGGAGGTAGTGCGAGGCGTCGAGCCCCTTGCGCTGCCTGGTGATCCAGCCGTGGCACAGCGCCACGTCGTTGACCTCGGCCGCGCCGACGGAGGCGATGCCCGAGTCCTTCTTCGCGACCCGGACCCACAGCCCGGGGTGCGGGGCCGGGTGCGCGGCGAGCCAGGAGTCCAGCTCGGCCGCGGTCGCGAAGGCGAGGGGGCCGGTGTCGTGGGCGGCGGTCATGACACCACCGTAGGAGGCCGGCGGGACGGATGCCGTCCGCTACGGGAGGAGGGCGCGGGCCTGTTCGCGTGCCGCCGCGGCGGCGTCCGGGAAGATGCCGAGGCCGTGCGCGACCAGGGCGCCCTCGTGCAGCAGCATCAGCGCCCGGGCCAGCTCGCCGGCCCGGTCCGGGGCGATGTCCGCCACGAGGCGCGTGAACAGGTCGAGCATCCACTGCTTCTGCCCGGTGATGACCGGATGGGCCGGGTGGGCGGGGTCGCTGATCTCCGCGTGGGCGTTGACCATGCTGCACCCCTTGGGGCTGAGGTCCGCGGCCCAGGCGCCCGTGGCGTCGAAGACGGCCAGGATCCGCGCGCGCGGATCGGGCCCGGCCGCGTCCAGGTGCGCGGCGAGGAAGGCCCGCCAGCGCTCGTCGCGGTCGGCCAGGTACTCCACGACGATCTGCTCCTTGGAGCCGAACCGGTCGTAGAGCGTCTTCTTCGTCACCCCGGCCTCGGCGGCGATGAGGTCGACCCCGACCGCGTGGATGCCGCGCTCGTAGAACAGCCGGGCGGCGGCGTCCAGGGCGCGGCGGGCGGCGGGGGTCATCACGATCCGGTGCGGGGTCTGCGCGGAGGTGCCCATGGCATCCGAGTATACCGATCTGTATAGTGAGAGGCGAAGGTATACCGATCTGTCTACTCGCGTACTGGTCGTGATGTCGTGAACATCCTCTTCTCCCTCGCCTTCGTCCTGTGCTGGAGCTCCGGCTTCATCGGCGCCAAGCTCGGCGCGGGCAGCGCCTCCGCGCTCACGATCCTGATGTGGCGGTTCCTGCCGCTGGCCGTCGTCCTCGTCGCCGTCGCCGCCCTGATGCGGCCGGCCTGGCGCGGGCTCACCGCCCGGGACGTCACCCGGCAGGCCGTGATCGGCGTGCTGTCGCAGAGCGGCTATCTGCTCAGCGTCTACTACGCGATCCAGCTGGGCGTCTCCAGCGGCACGACCGCCCTGATCGACGGGGTGCAGCCGCTGGTCGCCGGGGCCCTGGCGGGTCCGCTGCTCGGGCAGTACGTCTCGGGCCGGCAGTGGATCGGCCTGGGCCTGGGGCTGAGCGGCGTCGCCGTGGTCACCCTGGCCGACGCGGCGGCCGGCACCGGCGTGGCCCGGTGGGCGTACGCCGTCCCGCTGCTCGGCATGCTGTCCCTGGTCGCGGCCACGTTCCTGGAGAGCCGGTCCCGCTCGCGGGTGGCTCCCTCGGTGTCGCTGACCGTCCACTGCGCCACCAGCGCCGTCCTGTTCAGCGTGCTCGCGCTGGGCACCGGGGTCGCGGCGCCGCCGGCCGAGACCGGGTTCTGGGTCGCGGTGGCCTGGCTGGTGGGACTGTCCACGTTCGGCGGCTACGGGCTGTACTGGCTCATCCTGCGGCGCTCCGGGGTCACCAAGGTCAACACGCTGATGTTCCTGATGGCGCCGGTGACGGCCGTGTGGGGCGCGCTGATGTTCGGGGAGCCGTTCGGCGTGCAGACCGCCCTCGGGCTGGCCGTCTGCCTCGCCGCCGTCGTGCTCGTGCACCGCGGCGGCGGGCGCGGGGGACCGGCGGTGACGGCGGCCCGGGGCGAGCCGTCGGAAAACCGGTGGAGCCGGCCGGCCGGTCGCGCCTAACCTGCGGGGCATGTCCAGCCCCGAGGCGTCCAGACCGTGGCCACCGGCACTCCGGTGGCTGCTCGTGACGTCGATGCCGGGCCGCTGAGGCGCCCGCTCGCTCCGCTGCCGGTGTGCCGTCCGACGTGTCCTGTCCGTCGTCGGCCTCCGGGTGCGGAGTCTTCTCATGCCGTTCGCTCTTCTTCTGCTGGGCCTTGCCGTGTTCGCGCAAGGCACGTCCGAGTTCATGCTGTCCGGGCTGGTGCCGGACATCGCGCGGGATCTGGGGGTGTCCGTTCCCGCGGCGGGGGCGCTGACCTCCGCGTTCGCCGCGGGGATGGTCCTCGGGGCGCCGCTGGTGGCGGGGCTCGCGCGGCGCTGGCCGCGGCGGGGTGCGCTGCTGGCGTTCCTCGTCGTCTTCCTCGCCGTCCATGTCGCCGGTGCGCTCACCGGCAGTTTCGAGGTCCTGCTCGTCACCCGGGTGGTGGGCGCGCTCGCCAACGCCGGGTTCCTCGCCGTCGCTCTCGTGGCCGCCGTGGGGATGGTCCCGCCGGACGCCAAAGGGCGGGCGACGTCCATGCTGCTGGGCGGGGTGACACTGGCCTGCGTGGCCGGGGTGCCCGCCGGGGCCGCGCTGGGCGAACTGTGGGGATGGCGTGCGGCGTTCTGGGCCGTGGCGCTGGTGTCGCTGCCGGCGCTGGTGGCGGTGGCGCGGTCCGTGCCGGGCGGTGCGGCGGGCGGTGCGCCGCCCGCGCTGCGGGGTGAGCTGCGGTCGCTGCGCCGCCCCCGGTTGCTGGGCACGCTGCTGCTGGGCGCCCTCGTCAACGGCGCGACGTTCTGCACCTTCACCTATCTCGCGCCGCTGGTCACCGAGGAGACGGGGCTGGGCGGCGGCTGGGTTCCCGGGGTCCTCGCGCTGTTCGGGGCCGGCTCGTTCGTGGGGGTGACCGTCGCGGGACGGTACGCCGACCGGCGTCCGGTCCCGGTGCTGGCCGGCGGGGGCGTCGCGCTGTGCCTGGGCTGGTGCCTGCTGGCCCTCGGAGCCGGGCACCCGGCGGCGGCGCTCGCGCTCGTCTTCGTCCAGGGCGCGCTGTCCTTCGGCGTCGGCTCCACCCTGATCTCCCAGGCCCTCTACGCGGCCCCGCAGGCACCCACGCTGGCCGGCGGTTTCGCCACGGCGGCGTTCAACGTGGGCGCCGCGCTGGGCCCGTGGGCGGGCGGGGCGGCGATCGACGCGGGCCACGGCTACCGGTCGCCGGTGTGGGTCAGCGCGGTCCTGATCGCACTGGCGGGCGGCGTGGCGGCGGCGACGCGGCGCGGGCGGGAGAGGGCCGCGACCCGACAGTGAGCCCTTGCCGGTGGCGGCCGCTGCGCCGGGGTGGGGGTGCGGTCAGAAGCCGCCGCCGAAGTCCCCTCCCCCGCCGCCGAAGTCGCCGCCGCCGCCGAAGCCTCCTCCGAAGTCGCCGCCGCTGAAGTCCGCGCCCGAGACGTCGCCGCCCTCGTAGCCGCCGAAGTCGCCGTAGCCGGAGCCGTAGTCGGCCCCGTAGGCGGGGCCGGCCATCATGCCGCCGAGCATGGTGCCGACCAGGAGGCCGGGCAGCAGGCCGCCGCCGAAGTAGCCGCCGGCCCAGGGGCCGTAGGCCGGGCCGGCCTCCCAGTACGGGCGGCGGCCGTAGTCCGTGTCGACCTCGCGGATCACCGGGTCGCGGCCCTCGGCCAGCCGCGTGCGGTCGGCCGCGCAGACCGGGACCTCGCGGGCGGCGCCGCCCGGCGGTGTCCAGGTCGCGTCGGTGACCGACGGGCCGTGCCGGGGGTCGAAGAAGCAGGGCGGGCGGCGCTCCGGGAGCGGCCTGCCCTCGCGGCGGGCGGCGAGTCGCGCCAGGGAGAACCGGCCGTCCTCCACGGCCTCGGTGACGGCCTTGACGTCCTCCGGCCGCACCGCCGCGGCCATCAGGGACTTCGCCTGCTCGTAGGCGTCCAGCGCGCGGGCGTAGTCGCCGCGCATCGCTTCGTCGGCGCCGGGCTCGCCGGGGTGGAAGTCGAGGCGGTCGAGTTCCTCGCCGAACGCGGTGATGTCCTCGTCGACGACCACCCGCAGCTTCTCCAGCGCGGCCCGCTGCTCCTCCTCGTGGCGGCGCCGGTTGCGCCGGACCACCGCGTAGGCGCCCGCGCCGCCGGCCGCGACCAGGGCGCCGACCGTGATCAGCCCGCCGACCGGCACGTCACCGCCCGAGCCGTCGCTCCAGCTGCTCGGCGCCGAGCCGCCCACGTTGCGCAGGGCGTCGTCGACGAAGTCGTTCAGCTGGGCCTTGGCGTCACCCGCGCCCCGTACGGCCGTGACCAGGTTGGACACGCCCTGGCGGCTCATCACCGCGCTGTCGGCGCGGGCGTCGAACGCGTCACCGAGACGGACGCCGTACAGGCCGGTCACACCGGTCTCGGTGCGCAGGTTCCGGAAGAGGTCCTGCGTGGGGTAGCCGGCCGGGAGGACCGCCACGAAGACGGGCTTGTCGGCGTCCCTGATCTTGTCGGCGAGCGCCCGCGCGTCCGACTCCGCCAGCTGGTCGCGGGCGGCCGGATCGAAGTACACCGGGTTCTCCCGCAGTTCCTGGGCGACCTTGGTCAGGTCGGTGGCCGCGTGCGCACCCGGCGCACCGGCCAGCAGCACCGCCAGTGCGGCGGCGAACGGCACGATCAGCAGGCGTACGACGGTGCGCACCAGTGCGGCCTTCATATGTTCGAAGCTACCTGAATCGGTACAGAAACGGATATCCGTGAGGCCACGGATTTCGGGGCGCGGCTGCGCCTACGATGCCTCCTGGCCCACTGCCGTGGGCCGGTCCGGCCGGTCCGGCCGAGCGGTCGCAGCAGAAGGGGCGGGAAGAGGGGCGTGTTCACACGACGCAGAGCCGCGGACATGACGGTGTCCGCACTCGCCGAGCTGGACCGGTCGCGGACGCGCGCCGACCTGCTGTGGGACCTGTTCCGGCACGCCGAGGCCGAGGTGACCTCGGCGATCGGCTGGTACCTGGCCCGGCGCCGGGGGCCGGCGATGTGGTCCCGGTCGCTGCGGGCGCTGGCCGCGCTGCTGGGCATCGTCGGCACGCTCACGCCGCTGGTGCACGCCGCGGCGCCCACCGCCGTGCAGCCCGAGTGGGGCTTCGTGTTCCTGGCCGGCGGGGCGGGCTGCGTCCTGTTCGACCGGATCTTCGGCTTCTCCGCCTCCTGGACCCGCTACATCCGCACGGAACTGGCGCTGCAGCAGCTGCTGAAGAAGGCGCAGTCCGACTGGGCGCAGGCGTATCTGCGCACCACCGACTCCCCCAGCGACAAGGAGCAGGCCGCGCTGCTCGCGGTGATCGAGCGGCTGCGGACGGAGGCCCAGCGGATCATCGAGGACGAGGGCACGGCGTGGGTCGGCTACCTGGCCGACGGCGTCGAGGAGCTGACCCGCTCCACGTCCCACGCCGCCGGCCAGCGCCCGCACGCGGCGGGCCTGTTCCGTCTCGACCGCGCGCCGGGCCGGGACAGGAACGGCGACCTGCCCGGGCCCCGCTCCCGCGACACGGCGATGTGACGCCGCCCGGGGCCCGGCCGGTCCCCCGGGGGGACCGGCCGGGCCCGCGGTGCGGTCCCGGTTACTGCACCGGTTCCACGCCCGCCCGCAGCAGGCCGTACGTGTACGCGTCCTCCAGGGCCTGCCAGCTCGCCGCGATGACGTTGTCGGCGACGCCCACCGTCGACCACTCGCCCGAGCCGTCGGAGGTGGCGATCAGCACGCGGGTCGTCGAGTTGGTGCCGTGCTTGCCTTCGAGGATGCGGACCTTGTAGTCCACCAGCTCCAGCTTGGCGAGCTGCGGGTAGATCTTCTCCAGCCCGACGCGCAGGGCCCGGTCCAGGGCGTTGACCGGGCCGTTGCCCTCGGCGGTGGCGACGATGCGCTCGCCCTTGGCCCACAGCTTGACGGTCGCCTCGTTGGCGTGGGACCCGTCGGGCCGGTCCTCGACGATGGCCCGCCAGGACTCGACCTCGAAGTAGCGCAGCGGCCTGCCCTGCACCTCGGTGCGCAGCAGGATCTCGAAACTGGCGTCGGCGGCCTCGTAGGTGTAGCCCCTGAGTTCGCGTTCCTTGACCCGCTCGACGACCCGGCCGACCAGCTCGCGGTCACCGCCGAGGTCGATGCCGAGCTCCTTGCCCTTGAGCTCGATGGAGGCGCGCCCGGCCATGTCGGAGACCAGCATCCGCATGGTGTTGCCGACCTGCTCGGGGTCGATGTGCTGGTACAGGTCCGGGTCGACCTTGATGGCCGAGGCGTGCAGTCCGGCCTTGTGGGCGAAGGCGGACAGGCCCACGTAGGGCTGGTGCGTGGAGGGCGTGAGGTTGACGACCTCGGCGATGGCGTGCGAGATGCGGGTCATCTCGCGCAGGTGCCCGTCGGGCAGGACCTTCCTGCCGTACTTCAGCTCCAGGGCCGCCACGACCGGGAAGAGGTTGGCGTTGCCGACGCGCTCGCCGTAGCCGTTGGCCGTGCACTGCACGTGCGTGGCCCCGGCGTCGACGGCGGCCAGGGTGTTGGCCACCGCGCAGCCCGTGTCGTCCTGGGCGTGGATGCCGAGCCGGGCGCCGGTGTCCGCCAGGACCGTCGCGACGACCGCCTGGACCTGCGCGGGCAGGAAGCCGCCGTTGGTGTCGCACAGGACGACGACGTCGGCGCCGGCCTCGGAGGCGGTGCGTACGACCGTCTTGGCGTACTCCGGGTTGGCGCGGTAGCCGTCGAAGAAGTGCTCGCAGTCGACGAAGACCCGGCGGCCCTGCGCCTTCAGGTGGCGAACCGTGTCGCGGACCATCTCCAGGTTCTCGTCGAGGGTGGTGCGCAGCGCGAGTTCGACATGGCGGTCGTGCGACTTGGCGACCAGCGTGATCACCGGGGCGCCGGACTCCAGCAGTGCTCTGACCTGTGGGTCCTCGGCTGCTGTGGTGCCGGCGCGGCGGGTGGAGCCGAACGCGACCAGCTGGGCGTGGCGGAAGCGGATCTCCTCCTGGGCGCGGGCGAAGAACTCGGTGTCACGGGGGTTCGCGCCGGGCCAGCCGCCCTCGATGAAGCCCACGCCGAAGTCGTCCAGGTGCCGTGCGATGGCGAGCTTGTCCGCGACGGTGAGGTTGATGCCCTCCCGCTGGGCGCCGTCGCGCAGGGTGGTGTCGAAGACGTGGAACGAATCGTCGAGCTCGCTGGTAGCGGTCATGGTGTCAAGGCTCCTGAGGATGGGATCTCGGTCGTACCGGAATGACCGGCTCCACCGCCCTCATACTCCCTCGCGCTCTCGCCTCCGGCTGTGGGTGGGCCAGAAATGCGAAAAACCCCTCGCGGGTGCGAGAGGTCTGCGCGCGGGTCGAGGACGACGGTGTCCACCCGTACGTGGTCGTACGTGGCGGTCACTGCGGACCGGCGCGCCTGCTGCCAATAATCATGGCGAACGAGAGCACGGGGGCAGTCTGGCACAACCCCCGCGCCTCGCTCACAGGTGTCTCAGGATGCGGTCGGTCACCTCGTGTGGCGGACTCCGGGGACCGATCCGTCGTTCCTAGTGCGACCCGGGCGGGTGTTCAGGCGTCCGCGAGAAGGCCGTCGTCGAGGAATTCGCGTACGTGGCGCAGGACGTGCGGCCGGTCGGTGCCGCGCAGGCCGATCGCCACGTGGATGGAGAGGCCGTCCAGCAGGGCGCGCAGCCGGGCGGCGAAGCGGTCCGGGTCGACGCGCCGGAACTCGCCCCGGGAGATGCCCTCGGCGAGCAGGGCGACCAGGTCGCGGTGCCAGGCGCCCTCGATGGCGGCCTGCCGGTCGCGGGCGTCGTCGCCGGCGCCCTGCGAGCGGTTCCAGACCTCCAGCCACAGGGTCCAGTGCGGGTCGCGGTGGCCGTCGGGGACGTACAGGCCGACGTAGGCGTCCAGTCGCTCGCGCGCGGGGGCGGCCCGGGCCAGCAGGCGGGCCCGCTCGGCGCCGAGCCTGCCCTCGCTCCACTCCAGGGTGCGCAGCAGCAGTTCGTCCTTGGAGCCGAAGTAGTAGAGCAGATGACCGCTGCTCATGCCGACCTCGCGCCCGAGCGCGGCCATGGTCAGCTTCTCCAGCCCGCGTTCGGCGATCATCGCCATGGCGGCCGCGAGCACGTCCTCGCGCGGCGGGGCCGGGGTACGCCGACGAGGCGCGGCAGCGGAACTCACCGGCCCGCCACCGCCTCCGGCCCGTTGGCCGCCGGACCGCCGGCGGCGACCCCACCGGCGGCGCCCGCCTCCCGGGAGGTCGCGCGGGGGGTGTGCCGCAGCGCGGCGGGGCGGGCGGCGGTGGGGTGTTCACGGGGGCCGGGGCCGGGCCCCGCCGGAAGCCCGGACGGTTCCGGGGGGCGGGGGCCACGGGACGCGCGGCGCGGCGTTTCGTTCACCCGTACGTTCTACCTGACGGCCGCCCTCGGCTGCTGCTGCGTGATGCAGTGGATGCCGCCACCGCCGGCGAAGATCGTCCGGGCGTCGACCAGGGTCACGGTCCGCTCGGGGAAGAGGCGGCGGAAGATGCCCGCGGCGATCTCGTCGCGCGGGTCGTCGAACGCGCAGAGCACCACGCCGCCGTTGCAGAGGTAGTGGTTGATGTACGAGTAGTCGGCCCAGTGGCCGTCGGCCTCCAGCACGGTCGGGGCGGGCACCTCCACGACCTCCAGGCGCCGGCCCCGGGCGTCCGTCTCCGCCTTCAGCAGGCCGATCACCTCGCGGGTCACCTCGTGGTCGGGGTGGGCGGGATCCGGCTGGGAGTGCGCGACGACGACACCAGGGCGGGCGAACGCCGCGACGATGTCGACGTGGCCGAGGGTGCCGAAGCCGTGCGGCGGATAGTCGCCGGTCAGGCCGCGCGGCAGCCAGATCGCCTTGCGCGTGCCGAGCTGCGCGTGGATCTCGGCCTCGACCTGCTCGCGGGTCCACCCCGGGTTGCGCTCCGGCCCGAGCTGGACGGTCTCGGTGAGCAGGACCGTGCCCTCGCCGTCCACGTGGATCCCCCCGCCCTCGTTGACGAGAGCCGAGGCGTAGGTCCGGGCCCCCGCGAGGTCCGCGACCTGCGCGCCGATCTTCGCGTCGCGGTCCCAGCGGGCCCACTGCTGGGCGCCCCAGCCGTTGAACGTCCAGTCGACGGCGGCCAGTCCACCGCGCCCGTCGATCAGGAAGGTGGGGCCGATGTCGCGCATCCAGGCGTCGTCGAGGTCCCGTTCGACGGTGTCGACGTCCGGCCCGAGCAGCGCGGCGGCCTCGGCGGCCTGCCCCGGCCCGCACACCACCGTCACCGGCTCGAAGCGGCGCACCGCGCGGGCGACGGACGCCCAGGCCGCGCGGGCGGCGGCGAGTTCGCCGGGGTCGCCGAAGGTGGGGTTGGGGGACGGCCAGGCCATCCAGGTGCGCTCGTGCGGGGCCCACTCGGCGGGCATGCGGAAGCCGTCGGCGGCTGCGGACATCGTTGACCTCAGAGGAAGTAGAGACGGTTGAGGGAGACGGACTCGGCCGGCGCCGAGCGCAGCGGCTCGCCGTCGAGCGTGACCAGACCCGTGCGCTGGTCGACGTCCACGGCCCCGGTGCGGGAGTTCAGGCGCAGGTCGGCCGGGCCGATGCCGCGCGTGCCGCGCACGGCGACCCGGCGGCGGCGGGTGGGCAGCAGGTCGTGCCCCTGGTCGGCGGCGGCCTGCGCGACGAACGCCACCGAGATCTCCGCCGGGGTCGCCCCGTGCGCGCCGAACTGCGGTCCGAGGACGAGGGGTTCGCAGGTGTCGGTGGCCGCGTTCGGGTCGCCGGTCACGCCGTAGGCGGGGAAGCCGGCCTTGAGCACCAGCTGCGGCTTGGCGCCGAAGTACTCCGGGCGCCACAGCACGATGTCGGCGAGCTTGCCCACCTCCAGCGAGCCGACCTCGTGCGCCAGGCCGTGCGCGAGGGCCGGGTTGATGGTCAGCTTGGCGATGTAGCGCAGGACGCGCTCGTTGTCGTGGCCGACGCCGGGGTCGCCCAGCTCGGCCTTCATCTTCCCGGCCATCGCGAAGGTGCGGCGGACCGTCTCGCCCGCGCGGCCCATGCCCTGCGCGTCCGAGGAGGTGATGCCGATGGCGCCCAGGTCGTGCAGGACGTCCTCGGCGCCCATGGTCCCGGCGCGGATGCGGTCGCGGGCCAGGGCGGCGTCGCCGGGCAGGTCGGTCTTGAGGTCGTGGACGGAGACGATCATGCCGTAGTGCTCGGCGACGGCGTCCCGGCCGAAGGGCAGGGTCGGGTTGGTGGAGGAGCCGATGACGTTCGGCACACCGGCCATCTTCAGGACGTCGGGGACGTGCCCGCCGCCGCAGCCCTCGATGTGGAAGGCGTGGACGGTCCGCCCCTCCAGCACGCGCAGGGTGTCCTCCACGGAGAGGCACTCGTTCAGGCCGTCGCTGTGCAGGGCGACTTGGACGTCGTGCTCCTCGGCGACCCGCAGGGCGGTGTCCAGCGCCCTGGCGTGGGCGCCCATGTCCTCGTGCACCTTGAAGCCGCTGGCGCCGCCCTCGGCGAGGGCCTCGATCAGCGGAGCCTCGTGGGAGGACGAACCGCGGCCGAGGAAGCCGATGTTGACGGGCCAGGCGTCGAAGGCGCCGAACGCGTGCCGGAGGGCCCAGGGCGAGTTGACGCCGACGCCCCACACGGGCCCGAACTCCTGCCCGATGATCGTGGTCACGCCGGAGGCGAGCGAGGCCTCCATGACGCGCGGCGACAGCAGGTGGACGTGGGTGTCGACGGCTCCCGCGGTGGCGATGAGCCCTTCGCCGGAGACGATCGAGGTGCCCGTGCCGACGGCGACGTCGACGCCGTCGAGGGTGTCGGGGTTCCCGGCCCGTCCGATGGCGTGGATGCGGCCCTCGCGGATGCCGAGGGACACCTTGCGGATGCCCTGCACGGCGTCGATCACCACGACGTTGCTGATCACGACGTCGCAGGTGTCCCGGACGGCGGCGGCCTTGAGGTGCAGTCCGTCCCGGGCGGTCTTGCCGAACCCGGCGAGGAACTCGTCGCCGTGGCGCTGGGAGTCCGACTCGACCCGGACGACCAGCCCCGAGTCGCCGAGGCGGACGCGGTCGCCGGCGCGGGGGCCGTGGGTGGCGGCGTACTCGTGCGGGGTGAGCCGGCGGGCCTGTGCCGGGTGTCCTCCCGGGCGGCTCATCGCCGGTCCTCCTGCCCGGTTGTGCCCGGGACGCCGAGGTAGCCGCAGGCGGCGGCGCGGCGCAGCGCCTCCTCGCGGGCGCCCGGGGCGTCCAGCGGCCCGTCGACCAGCCCGGCGAAGCCGATCGCGATCCGGTCGCCCCCGATCGGCACCAGCCCGACCTCGGCGCTCTGCCCGGGCCCGAACCGCACGGAGGAGCCGGCGGGCACGGCGAGCCGCATGCCGTAGGCGCGCTCGCGGGCGAAGTCCAGGCGCGGGTTGGCCTCGAAGAAGTGGAAGTGGGAGGTGACGGAGACCGGCACGGTGGCGGTGTTGACGACCGTCAGCCGTACCTCCGGCTCCGGCTCGGCGTGGTCCGGGCCGGGCAGCAGCGCGCCCGGCGCGTCCGGCCCCGAACCGCCGCCGATGGGGTCGGAGACGACGGCGAGCCGCGAGCCGTCGTCGAAGACCGCCTCGACGTGGACCTCGGTGACGACGTCGGCGACGCCGGGCAGCACGTCGCCGGGCCCGAGGACGGACCGGGCGGCCTCGACGGCCTCCGCGAGCCGTCGGCCGTCCCGGGCGGCCTCGCACACGGTGTCGGCGATGAGCGCGGTCGCCTCGGGGACGTTCAGTCTCAGCCCCCTGGCTCTGCGGGCGCGGGCCAGCTCGGCGGCGCCGAAGAGCAGCAGCCGGTCGCGTTCGGTCGGGGTCAGCCGCATGTCACTCCCTCCATTTAGAGCATCACTCTAAACATGAATTTCCTGCCTCCGGAAGGTTGACGGCGGAGCATCGCGCACATCACATTGAACGTCGCTCTAACCGAGGGAGACCAGCATGCCGATCGAACAGCGCGGAGTCGACACCGTCCCCGAGGAGGAACGCACCAGCGGGCCACGCGATCTCGTCTCGATCCTGCTCGGCTCCAACCTCTGCCTGGGCGTGATCGTCTTCGGCTGGCTGCCGCCGTCCTTCGGCCTGGACTGGTGGTCGTCGGTGAGCGCGGTGCTGGCGGGCACGGTGGCGGGCGTGGTGTTCACCGCGCCGCTCGCCCTGGTCTCGCTGCGCACCGGCACCAACCTGTCGACGTCCTCCGGCGCCCACTTCGGGGTCCGGGGCCGGCTGGTCGGCTCGGTGGTCGGGCTGCTGCTGGCCCTCGGCTACACCGCGCTGACCGTGTGGATCGGCGGCGACGTGATGGTGGCCGTACTGGGCCGCCTGGCCGGACTGCCGCAGAGCGGCCTGTCCTACGGGATCGTCTACGGGGTGCTCGCGGCGGCCACCGTCGCGGGCGCGGTCTACGGCTACCGGGTGCTGCTGGCGATGTCCCGGGCCCTGGCGTTCGGCATGACGGCCCTGCTGGCGCTCGGGGTGCTCGCCTACGCGCCCGGCTTCACGACGGCCGCGCTGCCGGAGGCCGGCGGCTACCTGCTCGGCGGGTTCTGGCCGACGTGGCTGCTCGCGGCCGTCGCGGCCGGGCTGTCCGGACCGGTCGCCTTCATCACCCTGCTCGGGGACTACACCCGCTACATCTCACCGGCCCGCCACTCCTCGCGCCGGGTGCTGCACGCGACCTGGCTGGGCCTGCTGCTGGGCCTGCTGGTGCCGCAGCTGTTCGGCACGTTCACGGCGTTCGCGGCCCGGGCCGCCCTCGACTACGCGGGCCCGCTGGTGGCGGCGGCCCCCGCCTGGTACCTGGTGCCGCTGCTGCTCGCGGCCTCGGCCGGCTCGGCCGGCAACGCCGGTCTGATGCTGTACTCGATGGGCCTGGACCTGGACGCCATCCTGCCGCGCGCGTCCCGGGCGACGGCGACGTACACGGTCGCGGTCGTGGCCACGGCCGCCGTCTTCGCCGGGCACCACTACTCGACCGCGCAGGGCGCCATGACGTCCTTCGTGCTGCTCCTGACGGCGATCGGCACACCGTGGGCGGTCATCACCCTCATCGGCTTCGCCCGCTGCGGCGGGGTCTACGACGCGGACGCCCTGCAGGTCTTCAACCGCCGGGCGCGGGGCGGCGTCTACTGGTACCGCGCGGGCTGGCACGTCCCGGCGGCCCTCTCCTGGGCGGCCGGCGCGACGACAGGCGTCCTGGCGGTGTCCCTGCCGTCGTACCAGGGCCCCCTGCTGGCCCTCACGGGCGGGGTGGACGTCAGCTTCCTGCTGTCGGGACTGGTGGGCGCAGCGGCGTACCTGCTGTCGGCCCCGGGCTCCGCACGGAGGGAACCCGGGGCGCGGGGGACGGCCGCGCAACCGGCCGACGCGACGGGCACGCGGAACGCGGCGCGTTGATGCGGCGCGGGCGGGACGGAGGGCCGGGACCAGGTCGGAGGCCGGGGCCGCGGGCCGGAGGCAACCAGCCGGGGGTCCGTGAGGCGGGTCCGGCTTCCTGTCCGGTCGATGCGGGCGGTGGGTGAGTGGGGGCCGGAGCCCACCCGCAGGCCCCATACCGGGCCGGAGCCCACCCGCAGGCCACAGACCGGGCCGGAGGCCGGGGCCCAGACCGGAGGTGGGAAGCCGGGCCGCAAGTCGCAGGCAGGAAGCCGGGGGTCCGTGAGGCGGATCCGGCTTCCTGTCCGCCGGTTCGGGTGGTGGGCGCGGGGGGCCGGGGACCCGGGGCGGAGCCCCCGGGTCCGGGAGGGGGCTAGCCCAGCGGGTGCATCCAGCCGTGCTTGTCCTCGGCCGTGCCCCGCTGGATGTCCAGCAGCGCCTGCCGCAGCCGCAGCGTGACCTCGCCCGGCTCTCCCCCGCCCTGCTTCCACTCGCCCCCGGCCCGCTTGACCGTCCCGACCGGCGTGATCACCGCGGCCGTACCGCAGGCGAACACCTCGGTCAGCGACCCGTTCTCCGAGTCCCGCTGCCACTGCTCGACCGAGATCCGGCCCTCCTCCGCCTCGTAGCCGAGGTCGCGGGCGACGGTGAGCAGGGAGTCGCGGGTGACGCCCTCCAGGATCGAGCCGGTCAGGGACGGCGTGACGATCTTGTTCCCGTACACGAAGTACAGGTTCATGCCCCCGAGCTCCTCGACCCAGGTGTGCTTCACCGCGTCGAGATAGCAGACCTGGTCGCAGCCCTTCGCCGCGGCCTCGGCCTGCGCCAGCAGGGACGCCGCGTAGTTGCCGCCGGTCTTCGCGTCGCCCATGCCGCCCGGGACGGCCCGCACCCGGTCCTCGGAGACCCAGATGGACACCGGCTTCACGCCGCCGGGGAAGTAGGCGCCGGCCGGCGAGGCGATCACCAGGAACAGGTACTCGTTGGCCGGCTTCACCCCCAGCCCGACCTCGGTCGCGATCATGAACGGCCGCAGGTAGAGGGACTCCTCGCCACCGTGGGCCGGCACCCACGCCTTGTCCTGCCCGACCAGCGCGTCGCACGCCTCGATGAACGTCTCCACCGGAAGCTCCGGCATCGCCAGCCGCCGCGCCGACCGCTGGAAGCGCTCGGCGTTCTTCTCCGGCCGGAACGTCGCGACCGAGCCGTCGGGGCGGCGGTAGGCCTTCAGCCCCTCGAAGATCTCCTGCGCGTAGTGCAGGACCGTGGTGGCCGGGTCCAGGGAGATCGGCGCGTACGGCACGAGCTGCCCGTCGTGCCAGCCGCGGCCCTCCGTCCACTTGATCGTCACCATGTGGTCGGTGAAGTGGCGGCCGAACCCGGGGTTGGCCAGGATCGCCTCCCGCTCGGCGGCGGAGAGCGGGTTGGCGGAGGGCTTGAGCTCGATCGTGGGCGTCGTCATGGGTTGATGTCCTTCACCGGTTGTAGTGACGGGCCGCGCTCGGTACCGCTCTGGTGAGGACCAGTGCTAGGACGTCCGAGCATTCCCTCATTCCGCGGCCTCGTGTTCGATTATCGCCCGGGGGCGGAGGCGGAAGGAACGGGGTGAATCCGGCCCGGTGGTCGATGGTGGCACCCGGCGGGAACATGCGGAAGCCGCCGGGCGCGGATGCGACCCGGCGGCTTGCGGAAAAGCAGCGGCGGGTCAGCCGGCTACGCGTACGGCGAGCGCGTCGCCGATCTCCGAGGTGGAACGGGCGGGCTTGCCGGCCCGCTCGCCGAGGTCGGCGGCGACCGCCTCCTCGATGCGGGCGGCCTCGGCCTCGTAGCCGAGGTGGCGCAGCAGCAGGGCGACGGACAGCACGGTGGCGGTCGGGTCGGCCTTGCCCTGGCCGGCGATGTCCGGGGCCGAGCCGTGCACGGGCTCGAACATGGACGGGAACTCTCCGGACGGGTTGATGTTGCCGGAGGCCGCCACGCCGATGCCGCCGGAGACGGCCGCGGCGAGGTCGGTGACGATGTCGCCGAAGAGGTTGTCGGTGACGATGACGTCGAACCGCTCGGGCTGCGTGACCAGGTAGATGGTCGCCGCGTCGACGTGCATGTACTCGGTGGTGACCTCGGGGAACTCCGCGGCCACCTTGTTGAAGATGTTCGTCCACAGGTGGCCCGCGAAGGTCAGCACGTTGTTCTTGTGGATCAGCGCCAGCTTCTTGCGCGGGCGGGCCTGGGCACGCGCGAAGGCGTCGCGGACCACGCGCTCGACACCGAAGGCCGTGTTGACGGAGACCTCGGTGGCGACCTCGTGCTCGGTGCCCTTGCGGATCGTGCCGCCGTTGCCGGTGTACGGGCCCTCGGTGCCCTCGCGGACCACGACGAAGTCGATGGCCGGCTCGCCCTTGAGGGGCGTGTCCACGCCCGGCAGCAGCTTCGAGGGGCGCAGGTTGACGTGGTGGTCGAAGGCGAAGCGGAGCTTGAGCAGGAAGCCGCGCTCCAGGACGCCGGACGGCACGGACGGGTCGCCGATCGCGCCGAGCAGGATGGCGTCGTGCTGCTTCAGAGCGTCGAGGTCGGCGTCGGTGAGGGTCTCACCGGTGGCGTGGTAGCGCCGGGCGCCGAAGTCGTACTCCTTGGTCTCCAGCTTCACATCCTGCGGAAGGACGGCGGAGAGGACCTTCAGGCCTTCGGCCACGACCTCCTGGCCGATGCCGTCACCGGGGATCACTGCGAGATCGATGCTGCGAGACATGCGGGCACCCTACTCCTCGTCCCATGGGATGACACGAGGTGTCCGTGATGCGGACACCCGCCCGGGTGAGGGCACGCGGCCGTCGCCCGCCGTTCACCCGGATGTGTTGCGGCCGTCGGCCTCCGCTGGGAAGTTCACTGGCCATGGAGATCCCCCACTTCGGCATCCCGCCCGAGCTCGCCGGCCGGATGAGCATGGCGGAACAGCACGAGTACCTGCGGACGCGGCTGTCGCGGCGGCGCACGCTGGTGACCGCGGGTGCGGTGGCGAGCGGGCTGCTGACCGGCTGCGGCTCCGGTCCGCGCACCGGGCAGGGCGGTGCCACGGCGTCGGGACGTCCCGCGCCGAGCACGTCGAAGGCGCCCGGCTCCCTCATCACGCCGTTCGGCCGGCACCTCGCCTTCGGCGCCGACCCCAGGACGCAGATGCGGATCTCCTGGCAGGTGCCGCTCGCGGTGCGCGAGCCGTACGTCCGGGTGGGTCTGCGCCCCGACGACCTCGGCCCCAAGGTCGAGGCCGAGCTGCGCGACCTGCACACGCCGGGGCTGAAGGGCGTGCGGCCGGCGGTCGAGCAGTACTACCTGCACGCGGCGCTGGACGGCCTGCGCCCGGGCACGACGTACTACTACGGCGTCGGCCACGAGGGCTTCGACCCGGCGTCACCCCGGCACCGGTCCACCGTCACGTCCTTCCGCACGGCGCCCGTGAGCCCGCCCGAGCGGTTCGTCTTCACCGCCTTCGGCGACCAGGGCGTCGGCGAGGACGCGGCGCTCAACGACCGCACGCTGCTGCGCCAGAGGCCCGCCTTCCACCTCCACGCCGGGGACATCTGCTACGCCGATCCGACCGGCAAGGGCAAGGAGTCGGACGTCTTCGACGCGACCCAGTGGGACCGGTTCCTGGCGCAGACCGAGCCGGTGGCCCGGTCGGTGCCGTGGATGGTGACGACCGGCAACCACGACATGGAGGCCTGGTACTCCCCGGACGGCTACGGCGGTCAACTCGCCCGTTTCTCCCTGCCGGAGAGCGGCTTCGACGCACGGACGGCACCGGGCGTGTACTCCTTCACGTACGGCAACGTCGGGGTGGTCGCGCTCGACGCGAACGACGTGTCGTACGAGATCCCCGCCAACTTCGGCTACACGGAGGGGAGGCAGACGCGGTGGCTGCAGCGCACGCTCGGCGCGTTGCGGGCGGCGCCGGAGGTCGACTTCATCGTCGTCTTCTTCCACCACTGCGCGTACTCGACGTCCACGCACGCCTCCGACGGCGGGGTGCGCGCCGCGTGGCTGCCGCTGTTCGCCCGCTACGAGGTGGACCTGGTCGTCAACGGGCACAACCACGTCTACGAGCGGACCGACGCCATCCGGGGCGGCGAGGTGGGCAGGCCGGTGCCGGTCGGCGGCACGACCGACCCGCGGCGGGACGGGATCGTCTACGTCACCGCGGGCGGCGGCGGCAAGGAGCTGTACGGCTTCCCGGGCGGGGTGAAGGAGAGCTACGAGGGCAACACCGCCGAGCACGAGCCGGTGGAGACGTTCCGCTGGACGAGGTCGCGGGAGGCGAAGGCGGAGTCGGCCGCGTGGTCGCGGGTGCGCTACCGGGGCTTCTCGTTCCTCTCGGTGGAGGCGGTGAGCGGCGCCGCGCCGAGGCTGAGGGTGTCGGCGCTGGCGTCGAACGGTGAGCGGATCGACCACTTCGAGGTGCGGCGCGGGGCATGAGGCCCCGCGCCGCACCCCGGCCGGGCGCGGCTCCCGGTCGTGCTGCGGCTCAGTGGCGGCTCAAGGGCGGCTCGGTGGCGGCTCAGTGGCCGGTGGATCCGCCGTTGTCCCTGCGGTCGAGGGCGCGCTGCAGCGCGGCGGCGGCGTTCTTCCGGTCGGACTCGGTCGTGCGGGAAACGTGACGGACTCGGCGGCGGACGGTCGTCTCGGGCATGGGACATCGGCTCCTTCGACAGCACACAGTGCGAGGGGAGGGTTTCGAGACGCCGGATGGGGCGGGGAGCGGTGCCGCAGGGATTGCCTGCACGGGGACCGGCTCACGACCGCCATTCGCTGGGTCGAGCGAGACGTTCGGCTCCTACAAAGCTAAGGGAGGCACGAGCGTCTGTCTCCACAATTACTCGGACTTCCTACTATCTGAGACGGCGGACCGGGCCACCCCGCGCTGACCTGCGGTGATGCTCAGAGCACATCCCCGTCGCGCCAGTCGAAGAGCAGTTCCTCCCCGGGGTCGGCGGCGAGGGCGGGCCACAGGTGGGTGCTGCCCTCCTCGTCCGGCAGGCGGACGGCGCCGTCCGGACCGAGGGCGTGGATCCGCCCGGGCCAGGTGCGCCAGCCGCGGGCCGTGTACAGCGCGGCACCGTCGTCGCTGGCGGACAGGGCGCCGACGTCGTAGGCGCGCAGGACGATCTCCTCCAGGGCGCCCATGACCGCGCCGCCGAGTCCGCGCCGCCGCACGTCGCGGCGTACGGCGACCCCCTCCACGTAGCCGACGCGCAGCCAGCGCCCCCGGTGGCGGGCGCGGCGCATGACGACCGCCCCGTGCGCGGCCAGTCCGTGCCCGTCGTGCACCAGGGCGTGCATGCCGCCCAGGGTGTGGTCCCAGTCGTCGTCGCCGAAGTCGCCCTCGAAGGCGTCGTGCAACAGGGCGCGTACGGCGGAGAGTTCCGCCGGGGTGAGCCGGGCGGTGTGGTCGGTGCGCACTCGGGTGGTCATCGCCCCAGTATGCGAAGGACGCCGGCGTCCGGGTGCACGGGCGCCGGCGTCAGGGGACACGCCGGCGGGGGGGGGGCCCCCGGGGCCCCCCCCCCGGGGGGGGGGGGGGCGGCCCCCCGGGGGGGGGGGGGGGGGGGGGGGGGGGGGCCCCGCGCCCGGGGTGGGGGGGGGGGGGCGGCGGGGGGGCCCCCCCCCCCCCCCCGGCGGGGCGGGGGGGGGGGGGGGCCGCGGGGGGGGGGGGGGGGGGCCCCCGCGGGGGGGCGGGCCCCCGGGGCCCCGCCCGGCCGGTGCGTGCGCGTCTCAGCCCATGTGCGGGTAGGTGTAGTCGGTCGGCGGGACCAGCGTCTCCTTGATGGCGCGGGTCAGGGTCCAGCGCATCAGGTTCTGCGGGGCACCGGCCTTGTCGTTGGTGCCGGAGGCGCGGCCGCCGCCGAAGGGCTGCTGGCCGACGACGGCGCCGGTGGACTTGTCGTTGATGTAGAAGTTGCCGGCCGCGTAGCGCAGCTTGTCCGCCGTGTAGGCGGCGGCCGCGCGGTCGTTCGCGATGACCGAGCCGGTCAGGGCGTAGTCCGAGACGGCTTCCATCTGGGTCAGCATCTCGTCGTACCGGTCGTCCTCGTAGACGTACACGGCGAGGATCGGGCCGAAGTACTCGGTGCGGAAGACCTCGTTGTCCGGGTCGGTGCACTCGATGACGGTCGGGCGGACGAACCATCCCTCGGAGTCGTCGTAGGTGCCGCCCGCGACGATCGTGCAGGAGGCGTCCTCCCGGGCCCGGTCGATGGCGGCCTTGTTCTTGGCGAAGGCGCGCTCGTCGATGACGGCGCCGATGAAGTTCGACAGGTCGGTGACGTCACCCATCTTGATGCCGTCGACCTCGGCCGCGAACTCCTCCTTGAAGCCGGAGTTCCAGATCGAGGCGGGGATGTACGCCCGGGAGGTGGCGCTGCACTTCTGACCCTGGTACTCGAAGGCACCGCGGGTCAGCGCGGTCTTCAGCACCGCCGGGTCGGCCGACGGGTGGGCGACGAGGAAGTCCTTGCCACCGGTCTCGCCGACCAGCCGCGGGTAGGTGCGGTACTTCTCGATGTTGTTGCCGACCGTCTTCCACAGGTACTGGAAGGTCTTGGTCGAGCCGGTGAAGTGGATGCCGGCCAGCTCCGGGTGCTCCAGGGCGACCTTGGAGACCTCGATGCCGTCGCCGGTGACCAGGTTGATGACGCCCTTGGGCAGGCCGGCCTCCTCCAGCAGCTGCATCAGCAGCACGGCGGCGTGGGTCTGCGTCGGGGACGGCTTCCACACGACCACGTTGCCCATGAGGGCCGGGGCGGTCGGCAGGTTGCCCGCGATGGCGGTGAAGTTGAAGGGCGTGATCGCGTAGACGAAGCCCTCCAGCGGACGGTGGTCCAGCCGGTTCCACACGCCCGGGGCGTTGGCCGGGGGCTGCTCGGCGAGCAGCCTGCGGGCGTAGGAGACGTTGAAGCGCCAGAAGTCGACCAGCTCGCAGGGCGTGTCGATCTCGGCCTGCTGGGCGGTCTTGGACTGGCCGAGCATGGTGGAGGCGGCGAGGGTCTCGCGCCAGGGGCCGGCCAGCAGCTCGGCGGCGCGCAGGATGATCGCCGCGCGGTCGTCGAAGGACAGCGCGCGCCAGGCGGGCGCCGCGGCCAGGGCCGCGTCGATGGCGTCCTGGGCGTCCGCCTGCGTGGCGTTGCGGTAGGTGCCGAGCACGGCCTTGTGGTTGTGCGGCTGGACGACCTGGAAAGCCTCGCCGCCGCCCATCCGCTTCTCGCCGCCGATGGTGCAGGGCAGGTCGATCGGGTTGTCGGCCAGTTCCTTCAGCTTGGCCTCCAGCCGGGCCCGCTCGGGCGAGCCGGGGGCGTAGCCGTGCACCGGCTCGTTGACGGGGGTGGGGACCTGGGTCACAGCGTCCATGTTTTCCGTAACTCCTTAACTGAGCGGCGGTTCGGTCTCAGCCCTTGGTGAGCATGCTCCGGGCGAAGAAGCGCAGGTTGGCCGGCTTCTCCGCCAGGCGGCGCATGAAGTAGCCGTACCAGTCGGTGCCGTACGCGGTGTAGACGCGCATGCGGTGGCCCTCGGCGGCCAGCCGGAGGTGCTCCTCGGCGCGGATGCCGTAGAGCATCTGGAACTCGTAGTCGCCGGGCTTGCGTCCGGCCCGGTGGGCCAGCTCCTGGGCGATGGCGATCAGGCGCGGGTCGTGGGACCCGATCATCGGGTACCCCTCGCCGTCCATCAGCGTCCGCAGGATCCGCACGTAGGCCCGGTCGATCTCGTGCTTGTCCTGGTACGCGACCGAGGCGGGCTCCTTGTAGGCGCCCTTGACCAGGCGGACCCGGCTGCCGCTCGCGGCGAGGCGGCGGGCGTCGTCCTCGGTGCGGAAGAGGTACGCCTGGATGACGCAGCCGGTCTGCGGGAAGTCCTTCCGCAGCTCCTCGTGGATGGCGAACATCGAGTCGAGGGTGGTGTGGTCCTCGGCGTCCAGGGTGACCGTGGTGCCGATCCCGGCGGCGGCCTCGACGACCGGCCGGACGTTCTTCAGGGCCAGCTCGTGGCCGCCGGTGAGGGCCTGGCCGAACATCGACAGCTTCACGGACATCTCGGCGCGGGTGCCGAGTTCCAGCGGCTTGAGGCGGTCGATCAGCTCCAGGTAGGCGTCCCGGGCGGCGGCGGCCTGCTCCGGGCTGGTGATGTCCTCGCCGACGACGTCCATCGTGAGCTCCAGGCCCTGCCCGGCGAGGTCCCGGACGACGGGGACGATGTCGTCGACGTCCTCGCCGGGGATGAAGCGGTCGACGACCTGCTTGGTCACCGGGGCCGCCGAGATCAGGCGTCGCATCCGGTCGCTGCGAGACGCGGCGAGAATCACGGGACCCAGCACGGGGCACCTCCAGAGCACAGGCAACGTGAGGGCCGTACCCCGGGCGGACGACGCCTCGGGTACGGCACGGAGAACCACCGTGAAACCTAAGGATCCCTCCGATCGTCGGCCATCGACAGCTGTCACGCATCCGTGCCGCAGATCTCAGACAACTGTATGAAGGCGCCCCGGTGGTGGGGGACAATGCCCGGGTGACGCCGGAACACAGGGGTGACTACCAGGAGCTGGTCGACGAGATCTCGGAGCTGCTCGGCGCGCCCGCGACGCTGGAGAACCGCGACTTCGAGCTGATCGCCTTCGGCGCGTACGACAGCGAGGGCGACCTCGATCCCTCGGCCCTGGACCCGGTGCGCACCCGCTCGATCCTCACCCGCCGCTCGACCGCGGCGGTCCGGGCCTGGTTCGAGGGCTTCGGCATCACCCGCGCGACGGGCCCGGTCCGTATCCCCCCGACCCCGGAGGCGGGCGTCTACCGCGGCCGGATCTGTCTGCCCGTCCGCCACCGGGGCGTGGTCCACGGTTACGTGTGGCTGCTGGACGACGATCCCGGCCCGAGCGAGCGGCAGCTGTCGGCCGCCATGGCGGTGACGGCCCGGATCGGCGCGCTGCTCGCCGACGAGGCCCAGCACGGCGCCGACCTCAGCCGCGAGCTGAGAGCGGTGCTCACCGCGGAGCGGGACTGGCAGCGCGACATGGCCGTCGCCGAGCTGCGCACGGCGCTCGGTCCCCGGGCGGACGCCCCGCACACCATGGTGTGCGTCGCGCCCTGGCCCTCGGCCGACCCCGACGACGCGCCGTCGGTGCGCACGATGCCGGGCGCGGTGGCGCTGTGCACACTGCCGTGGGGGCCGTCGGCCCAGTGCGTGGCGCTCCTGGTCCGGCTGCGCTCGGCGGACGTCCTGACCCCGGCGACGACGGCGGCGAACCGCCTGCTGGAACGGGCCCGGGGCGGCAGCGGCCCGGGCGACCCGGCGCGTCCCGCCGGGACCGGCGCGCCGGGCGGGTCCCCCGGCCCGGCGGCCCGCAAGCCCGCGTCTGCGAGGGACATGGCCCTGAACCCCGCCGCTTCGAGCCCCGCCGCTTCCAGCGCCGCCCCTTCGAGCCCGGCCGCTTCGAGGCCCGCCGCTTCGAGCCCTACCGCTTTCAGTACCGCCCCTTCGAGCCCGGCCGCTTCGCATCCCGGGGCCTGGCCGGCCGCCGGTGTGGCCACCGCCGGGTCGGGGCTCGCCGGGCTGGGCACCGCCTGGCGGGAGGCGTCGGCGGCGGCCCGTGCCGCGCTCGCGGAGCCCCGGCTGGGGCCGGTCGCCGAGTGGACGGCGATCGGGCCGTTCCGGCTGCTCACGGCGGTGCCGCCGGAGGTGGCCCGGGACCCGGCGGTGCGCACGCTGCTCTTCCCCGCCCACCGGGAACTCGCCCGCACCGCCGAGGTCTACCTCGACTGCGCCGGGCAGGCCGCCCGGGCCGCCGCAGAACTGGGCGTCCACCGCCAGACCCTGTACTACCGCCTGTCCCGGATCGAGAAGCTGACCGGGCTGGACCTCGACGACGGCGAGGACCGGCTGCTGCTGCACATGGCGCTGAAGGGAGCCCGGCTCTCGCCCGGCGAGGGCATCGAGGGCACAGGGTCGTACGGGTGAAACCCGCCGCCCGAACGGGCGGTTCACGGGACGGACCCGTGTCGTCGCACACCCCGCGCGGTCACGGTTCTCCCGGTGTGCCATCGGCTGGGAGGAACTCACGTGCGGAACCGACGAGCCTGGTCTGCGTCCCGAACGGTGCTGGCGGGGCTGGCCTGCGGGGTGCTGGCGCTCACGCTGCCGCTCCCCCGTGCGAGCGCCCGGCCCGGCCCCGAGGGCCCGGACGCCCACCGGGACGAGCGCGGCGCCGCGGTGGTCGTCGACTGGATGCGCACGGCGGACGCCGTCATCGACGCCGAAGCCCGCCCGGGCCCGGCCGAGACGTTCGTCTGGCAGGCGTACGTCTCCACCGCCGTCTACAACGCGGTCGTCGGCGTCGAGGGCCGTTTCGCGCCCTACCGCTGGGACGGGCGGGCGCCCCGCACGGCCTCCTCCGCCGCGGCCGCCGCCGCGGCGGCGCACCGGATGCTGCGCCACCACTTCCCCGCCGCGGCGGAGCGGCTGGACGACGCCCTGACCGGCACCCTCGCGACGATCCCCGACGGCAGGGCCGAGGACGAGGGCGTGGCGTTCGGCCGCCGCGCCGCCTCCCATGTCATCGAGCTGCGCCGCGACGACGGCCGCGGTGCGCCGGTGTCCTTCCCGGCGCACCCGCGGCCCGGCGTCTGGCGGCCCACCCCGCCGGGATACGAGCCCTTCGCCGGTGCCTGGCTCGGCAGGATGCGGCCCCTGCTGCTGGACTCCCCCGGCCGTTTCCGCCCGGGCCCGCCGCCCCCGCTCCGCTCCGCCCGGTACGCGCGGGACCTCCAGGAGCTCGCGGCCTACGGGTGCCGGACCGGATCGCACCGCACGCCCCGGCAGACGGACACGGCACGGTACTTCGTCGCCCTGGACCTGCAAGGAGCCCTGGGCGACCACGCCGTCCGGCACGGCTTCGGCATCGCCGAGACGGCCCGCCTGTACGCGGCGGCCAACACGGCCCAGGCGGACGCCGTGATCACCGCCTGGGACGCCAAGCTGCACTACGGCACCTGGCGGCCCGTCACCGCCCTGCGCGAGGCGGACACCGACGGCAATCCGGCGACCCGGCCGCACCGCCACTGGGAACCGCTGCTCACCACCCCGTCCCACCCCGACTATCTCAGCGGCCACGCCACCATGGGCGGCGCGCTGATGCGCATGCTGACCGGGATCCTCGGCACCCCCCGCGTCGACCTGCGCATCCGCTCGGCCACCACCGGCGCGACCCGCCACTACCGCCACGCCGATGCGTACGTACGGGACGTGGTCGACGCCCGCGTCTGGGGCGGGATCCACACCCGGACGGCCGACGAGGTGGGCGCCGCCACGGGCCACCGGCTCGCCGACTGGGCGCTGCGGAGGTACTTCCGCCCGCTCCCCTGACCCATCGCCCGTCCGACCGCGGCCCGGCCTGCCGCACGGCCCGCGCGGTGCTCCGCCCGCGACGGTTCGCTCAGTCCCCGCCCCCCGCCGCCTCGATGACCTGGCGCAGCCCTTCGGCGAGCCGGCCGGCCTCGGGCGCGCTCTTCGGGTCGAACGTCCACTGCGCCATCAGGCCCATCATCAGCGTCAGGTAGAAGTACCCGAGGGTGTCCACCCGCTCCTCCGGCACGTCGTCCTCCCGCCCGCCGTGGAAGAGGGTGACGATGCCGCGCGCCCCCTCCCGCTGGGCCCGCGCGAGATGTTCCCGGACCTCCGGGAGCTGGTCCCCCATGGCCACGATCTCCATGCTGAGCCGCCACAGCGAGCCGGGCTCCCGCATGGTCGCGATGATGTTCGTCCACACCTCGGCGAACCGTTCCAGCGAGCCGGGCTCGCCCCGCAGCTCACCGCCGCCCTCGAAGGCGGCGGACATCCCCTCCACCATCTCGATGTACGCCTGCGCCAGCAGCGCGTCCTTCGAGCCGTAGTGGTAGCCGATGGACGCCAGGTTGGTCCCCGACTCCTTGACGATGTCGCGCGCGGTGGTGCGCAGGAAGCCCTTGGCCAGCAGGCAGCGCTGGGCGCCTTCCAGCAGATCCTCACGGTGTCCCATGGCCCGCCAGCCTACTCCCGCATCCAGACGACCGTCTTATACAGGCGTACTAGACAAGCGTCTAAGACGCTCGTACAGTCCTGCCCATGACGACGAACCCGTCCCCTCCCACCCGCGCCGGCCGCCGCGAATGGACCGCGCTGGGCGTGCTGATGCTGCCGCTGCTCCTGGTCTCGATGGACGTCTCGGTCCTGTACTTCGCGGTCCCGGAGATCAGCGCCGACCTGGAGCCCTCCGGCACCCAGCAGCTGTGGATCTTCGACATCTACGCCTTCGTCCTGGCCGGCCTGCTGATGACGATGGGCGCGCTCGGCGACCGCGTCGGCCGGCGAAGGCTCCTGCTGATCGGCGCGGCCGCCTTCGGAGCCGCTTCCCTGGCCGCGGCGTACGCCCACAGCGCCGAGGCCCTGATCGCGGCCCGCGCGCTCCTGGGCATCGGCGGCGCGACCCTGATGCCCTCCACCCTGGCGCTGGTCCGCACGATGTTCACCGACCCCGAGCAGCGCGCCAAGGCCATCGCCCTGTGGTCCGGCGTGATGACCGGCGGCGTCGCGCTCGGCTCGGTGATGAGCGGCGTGCTCGTGCAGTGGTTCTGGTGGGGCTCGGTCTTCCTGGTCAACCTGCCGGCGATGGCCCTGCTGCTGGTCCTCGGCCCCGTCCTGCTCCCCGAGTCGCGCACCCCCTCCCCGGGCCGCTTCGACGGGCTGAGCGTGCCGCTGTCCATGGCGGCGGTACTCCCGGTGATCTACGGCCTGAAGGAGATCGCCTCCGAGGGCTGGAACGTGCGGTACGTCGTCTCGATCACCGTCGGCCTGCTCTTCGCGGCCCTGTTCGTCCACCGCCAGCGCACCTCGGCCTCGCCCATGATCCCGCCGGCCCTCTTCCGCGGCCGGGGCCTCGGGCCCGCCGTCGTGCTGAACCTGCTCTCGCTGTTCGCGATGATGGGCTCGGCCTTCTTCACCACCCAGTACATCCAGTCGGTGCTCGGCAAGAGCGCCCTGGAGGCCTCGCTGTGGGCCCTGCTCCCGTCCGTGCCGATCGGACTGGCGGCCCCGGTCACGGCCCTGCTGGTGCGCAAGGGCCTGTCCCGGATCGCGGTCGTCACGGGAGGCTTCCTGGTCTCGGCCTGCGGTTACGTCCTGCTGGCCCTCGCCGGGCCGCACTCGATGGCGCTGGTACTGACCGCCTGCGCCGTGCTGGCCTTCGGCATCGTGATGGTGATGACCCAGGTCATGGAGCTGGCCATGGGCGCGGCCCCGGTGGAGCGGGCGGCGACGGCGTCGTCCCTGATGGAGACCGGCGCGGAGTTCGGCGGCGCCCTGGGCATGGCCGTCCTGGGCTCGATCGGCACGGCGGTCTACCGCCACGAGATGCCCGGCTCCGCCCCGGCCCCCGCCCACGAGACGCTGGGCGGCGCGCTGGCCGTGGCCGAGCAGTTGCCGGGGCGCGCGGGGGACGCCCTGGCGGCGACGGCCCGGGAGGCCTTCACCAGCGGGATGAACGGGGCGGCGCTCGCGGGGGCGGCGGTGCTGCTGGGCGCGGCGGTGTACGCGGCGCTCACCCTCCGGCGGATCCCCGGCTTCCGGGAGCCGGGCACACAGCACGCCGGACCGGCTGAGCGACTCAGCCGGTCCGGCGTCTGAGGGACGAGCGGTGCCCGGGGGCATGCCCCCCGGGCAGGTCAGGCCAGGTTCACCGAGCGGGCGGACGTGGCACCGATCTCGGCGGCCACCTCGGCCAGCACCGAGGGGGTGACCGTGTCGTCGACGGTGAGGACGGCCAGCGCCTCGCCGCCGGCGACGGCACGCGAAACCTGCATCCCGGCGATGTTGATGCCGGCCTCACCGAGGATGCGGCCGACCGTGCCGACGACACCCGGGCGGTCCTCGTAGCGCAGCACCGCCATGTGGTCGGCGAGCGCGAGGTCCACGTCGTAGTCCCCGACGGCGACGATCTTCTGCAGATGCTTGGGGCCGGCCAGCGTGCCGGAGACCGACACCTCCTCGCCGTCGGCGAGGGTGCCGCGCACCGTGACCACGTTGCGGTGCTCGCTCGCCTCGGAGCTGGTGGTCAGCCGCACCTCGACCCCGCGCTCCTGGGCGAACAGCGGGGCGTTCACGTACGACACCGTCTCGTCGACGACGTCCTCGAAGACACCCTTGAGGGCGGACAGCTCCAGCACCTTCACGTCGTGCTGGGTGATCTCGCCGTAGACCTCGACGTCCAGGCGGACCGCGACCTCACCGGCGAGCGCCGTGAAGATCCGGCCCAGGCGCTCGGCCAGCGGCAGACCCGGCTTGACGTCCTCGGCGATGACACCGCCCTGCACGTTCACCGCGTCCGGCACCAGCTCACCGGCGAGGGCCAGGCGCACCGAGCGGGCGACGGCGATACCGGCCTTCTCCTGCGCCTCGTCCGTGGAGGCGCCGAGGTGCGGGGTGGCCACGACCTGGTCGAACTCGAACAGCGGGGAGTCCGTGCACGGCTCCTTCGCGTAGACGTCGAGACCGGCGCCGGCGACCCGGCCCTCCTTCAGCGCCGAGTACAGCGCCTCCTCGTCGACGATCCCGCCGCGCGCGGCGTTGACGATGCGCACGCTCGGCTTGACCTTGCGCAGCGCCTCGTCGCCGATCAGACCGAGGGTCTCGGGCGTCTTGGGGAGGTGGACGGTGATGAAGTCGGAGACCTCCAGCAGCTCGTCCAGCGACAGCACCTTCACGCCCATCTGCGCGGCCCGCGCGGGCTGCACGTAGGGGTCGTAGGCGACGACCTTCATGCCGAAGGCGGACATGCGCTGCGCGACGAGCGCGCCGATGCGGCCGAGGCCGACGACACCGAGGGTCTTCTCGGCCAGCTCGACACCCGTGTACTTGCTGCGCTTCCACTCGCCGTTCTTGAGCGCGGCGTTGGCCTGCGGGATGTTGCGGGCGGTGGCCAGGAGCAGACCGCAGGCCAGCTCGGCGGCGGTCACGATGTTGGAGGTGGGGGCGTTGACGACCATCACGCCGGCCTTGGTGGCGGCGGAGACGTCCACGTTGTCCAGGCCGACGCCGGCTCGTGCGACGACCTTCAGCTTCTTCGCGGCGGCGATCGCCTCGGCGTCGACCTTGGTGGCCGAACGGATCAGAATCGCGTCCACGTCGGCGATGGCGGGGAGCAGCTCGGCTCGGTCCGCGCCGTTGCAGTGCCGGATCTCGAAGTCCGGGCCCAGGGCGTCGACGGTGGCGGGCGACAGCTCTTCAGCGATGAGTACGACGGGTTTCGAGCTCACGTGAGTCCTCACAAGTCCAGTGCTGCGGACGGCCGTCCCGACGGCCGCAGGCGGTGGAGGGGTGCTTGCCGCGTGGAAGACGCACGACGCTGTGGGCCTGACGCGTATACAGCAGCAGTGTAGTGGTGCGGCGGGGGGCGTTCCGCGCCTCGGCGGAAGGATCACCCGGACGGGAAAGGGCCCGGCCGCGGCGTCGGTGCCGCGGCCGGGCCCTGGGGCTCACGCCTCTTCGTTCACCCAGCTCATGAGCTTGCGCAGCTCCTTGCCGGTGGTCTCCAGCAGGTGCTCGGAGTCCTGCTTCTTGTACTCGTTGTACTTCTTCAGACCGCCGTGGTACTCGTCCATCCAGTTCTTGGCGAACGTGCCGTCCTGGATCTCGGCGAGGACCTTCTTCATCTCGGCCTTGGTGGCGTCGGTGATGATGCGCGGGCCGGTGACGTAGTCGCCCCACTCGGCGGTCTCGGAGATCGACCAGCGCATCTTCTCCAGGCCGCCCTCGTACATGAGGTCGACGATCAGCTTCAGCTCGTGCAGGCACTCGAAGTAGGCGATCTCCGGCTGGTAGCCGGCCTCGGTCAGCGTCTCGAAGCCCGCCTTGACCAGCGCGGCGGTACCACCGCACAGGACGGCCTGCTCACCGAACAGGTCGGTCTCGGTCTCCTCGGTGAAGGTGGTCTTGATGACGCCGGCGCGGGTGCCGCCGATGCCCTTGGCGTAGGACAGGGCCAGCTGGAAGCCGTTGCCCGTGGCGTCCTGCTCGACGGCGGCGATGCAGGGAACGCCGCGGCCCTCCTCGTACTGGCGGCGCACCAGGTGGCCCGGGCCCTTCGGGGCGACCATGCAGACGTCCACGCCGGCCGGGGGCTTGATGAAGCCGTAGCGGATGTTCAGGCCGTGGCCGAAGAACAGCGCGTCGCCGTCGTTCAGGTTCGGGGCGATGTGCTCCTCGTAGACCTGCGCCTGGATCGGGTCCGGGACCAGGATCATGATGACGTCGGCCTCGGCGGCGGCCTCCGACGGGCTCACCACGCGCAGGCCCTGCTCCTCGGCCTTGGCCTTGGACGTGGAGCCCTCGTGCAGACCGACGCGGACGTCGACACCCGAGTCACGCAGGGACAGCGCGTGGGCGTGGCCCTGGCTGCCGTACCCGATGACCGCGACCTTGCGGCCCTGGATGATGGACAGGTCGGCGTCGGCGTCGTAGAACAGCTCGGCCACTTTGGGTTCTCTCCTCGGGAGTGCAGGTGTTGCGTCCCACCGTATGACGGGGGGCGGAAGGGAAGTCTGAGGGTCTCGGAATACGGGCGGCCGACGGCGTGCCGACCGCCCGCCCGGCGTCCTACGCCGACCGGTCGAGGGCGCGCAGCGACCGGTCCGTGATCGAACGGGCCCCGCGGCCGATCGCGATCGTGCCGGACTGGACGAGTTCCTTGATGCCGTACGGCTCCAGCATCTTGAGCATCGCGGAGAGCTTCTCGCCGGATCCGGTGGCCTCGATGGTGACGGCCTCCGGGGAGACGTCGACGGTCTTGGCGCGGAACAGCTGGACGATCTCGACGATCTGGGAGCGCGTCTCGTTGTCGGCGCGCACCTTCACCAGGACGAGTTCCCGCTGGACGGCCTGGGACGGCTCCAGCTCGACGATCTTCAGCACGTTGACGAGCTTGTTGAGCTGCTTGGTGACCTGCTCCAGCGGCAGGTCCTCCACGCCGACGACGATGGTGATGCGGGAGATGTCGGGGTGCTCGGTGACACCGACGGCGAGCGAGTCGATGTTGAAGCCGCGGCGGGAGAACAGGGCGGCGATCCGGGCCAGGATGCCGGGGGTGTTCTCCACCAGGACGGAGAGCGTGTGCTTGGACATGGTCTGCTTCCTCTGCTTGAAGTCCTGGACGGCTCTCAGTCGTCCTCGTTGTCGCCGAAGTCGGGTCGGACGTCCCGGGCGGCCATGATCTCGTCGTTGGAGGTGCCGGCGGCGACCATCGGCCAGACCATGGCGTCCTCGTGGACGATGAAGTCGACGACGACGGGGCGGTCGTTGATGGCGTTCGCCTCCTCGATGACCTTGTCGAGGTCGTCCGGGGACTCGCAGCGGATGGCGTGGCAGCCCATGGCCTCCGACAGCTTCACGAAGTCCGGGACGCGGGTGCCGCGGGCCTGCGGGTTGACGTCGTCCGGGCCGGAGTGCAGGACCGTGTTGGAGTACCGCTGGTTGTAGAAGAGGGTCTGCCACTGGCGGACCATCCCGAGGGCGCCGTTGTTGATGACGGCGACCTTGATCGGGATGTTGTTCAGGGCGCAGGTGGTGAGCTCCTGGTTGGTCATCTGGAAGCAGCCGTCGCCGTCGATGGCCCACACGGCCCGCTCGGGGGCCCCGGCCTTGGCGCCCATGGCGGCCGGGACGGCGTAGCCCATCGTTCCGGCGCCGCCGGAGTTGAGCCAGGTGCCGGGCTTGTCGTACTCGATGAAGTGGGCGGCCCACATCTGGTGCTGGCCGACGCCGGCCGCGAAGATCGTGCCCTCGGGGGCCAGTTGCCCGATGCGCTGGATGACCGCCTGCGGGGAGAGCGAGCCGTCGCCGGGCTGGTCGTAGCCGAGCGGGTAGGTCTCGCGCCAGCGGTTCAGGTCGTTCCACCACATGCCGTAGTCGCCCTGGTGGCCCTCGCTGTGCTCCTTCTGCACGGCCTGGATCAGGTCGGCGATGACCTCGCGGGCGTCGCCGACGATCGGGACGTCGGCGGCGCGGTTCTTGCCGATCTCGGCCGGGTCGATGTCCGCGTGGACGATCTTGGCGAAGGGCGCGAAGCTGTCCAGCTTGCCGGTGACCCGGTCGTCGAAGCGGGCGCCGAGGGCGACGATCAGGTCGGCCTTCTGCAGCGCGGTGACGGCGGCCACCGAGCCGTGCATGCCGGGCATGCCCAGGTGCTGGGGGTGCTGGTCGGGGAACGCGCCGAGCGCCATCAGCGTGGTGGTGACGGGCGCGCCGGTCAACTCGGCGAGGACCTTCAGCTCGGCGGTGGCCTTGGCCTTGAGCACGCCGCCGCCGACGTAGAGCACGGGCCGGCGGGCCTGGGTGATCAGCTTGGCGGCCTCGCGGATCTGCTTGGCGTGCGGCTTGGTCACCGGGCGGTAGCCGGGCAGGTCCATGACGGGCGGCCAGGAGAAGGTCGTCTTCGCCTGGAGGGCGTCCTTGGCGATGTCGACCAGGACCGGGCCCGGGCGGCCGGTGGAGGCGATGTGGAAGGCCTGCGCGATGATCCGCGGGATGTCCTCCGCCTTGGTGACCAGGAAGTTGTGCTTGGTGATCGGCATGGTGATGCCGACGATGTCCGCCTCCTGGAAGGCGTCCGTGCCGATCGCCTTGGAGGCCACCTGGCCGGTGATCGCGACCAGCGGCACGGAGTCCATGTGCGCGTCGGCGATCGGGGTGACCAGGTTGGTGGCGCCGGGGCCCGAGGTGGCCATGCAGACGCCGACCTTGCCGGTGGCCTGCGCGTAGCCGGTGGCGGCGTGTCCGGCGCCCTGCTCGTGGCGGACCAGGACGTGGCGCACCCTGGTGGAGTCCATCAGCGGGTCGTAGGCCGGGAGGATCGCACCGCCGGGGATGCCGAATACCGTGTCGGCGCCGACCTCCTCGAGAGAGCGGATGAGGGACTGCGCGCCCGTCACCTGCTCGGGGGCGGAGTGTCCTCCGGATCGGGGCCGGGGCTGCGGGTGGTGGGCCCCGGTGGCCTGCTCGGTCATCGGCAATCTCTTCTCAGACGCTGAGGGTTTTTGCGAGGTTTGTGCGGTTTTCAACTGCTGCACGGAGGGCGCCTGTGCAACAAAAAACCCCTCGTGCCGTAAGGCAAGCGAGGGGAGCGCGCCGGGTGGGTCAGCTGAGCGGTCGAGGCTCAGCGTCAGCCGACGCGCTTTCCAAGTACGAGAATTCGGGTGCGCATGGCACAGACCCTCCCCCCGGCACGCACTCACTGTCAAGTGGGTGGGACGGGAGTCTCATTATGTGAACGGAGGGCCGTGCCGCCTCCGATGACGGCGGACACGTTCGTGCTGTACACCCGCCCGGCGCCGCCCGCGAGGGCCGGTTCGGCCGGTGCGTGCGGCAGCGGGTAGTGGCCGCCCGCGAGCGCCCGGTGCAGCCGGTACTCGTCCAGCGGCCCGGAGAACGCCATGCCCTGCGCGTGGGTGCAGCCCATCGCGCGCAGGGCGACGACCTGCTCGGGCAGGTCGACCCCCTCGGCCACGGACTGCAGTCCGAGGTCACCGGCGATGCGCAGCAGCCCGCCGGTGATCTTGTGCAGGCGGGCGGACTCGACGACGCCCTCGACCAGACCGCGGTCGAGCTTGAGGATGTCGACGGGCAGCCTGCGCAGGGCCGTGATCGCCGCACAGCCGCTGCCGAAGCCGTCGAGCGCGATCCGTACGCCGACCCGCCGCAGGGCGCTCAGGCGCCGCTCCAGCTCGTCCAGCGGGACGCGCGGGTCGGCGTCGGCCAGCTCGATGACCAGCGATCCGGACGGCAGGCCGTGCCGGGTGAGCAGCCCTTCGATCGTGCCGAGCGGCAGGGACTTGTCCAGCAGCCGGCGGGCGCTCATCCGGACGACGACCGGCACGGACAGCCCGGTCGCGTGCCGCTCGGCGGCCTGCTCGACGGCCTCCTCGATCACCCAGCGGCCCAGCTCGGCGGTCTTGTCGCTGTCCTCGGCCACGCGCAGGAACTCCGCCGGGGTGAAGAGCACCCCCTGGGAGGAGCGCCAGCGCGCCTGCGCGGACACCGAGGTGATCCGGCCGTCCTCCAGGCACACCACCGGCTGGTGCAGCAGGGCGAACTCGCCGTCGTGCAGCGCGGCCCGCAGCCGGGTGGCCAGCTCCGCCTTGCGGACGACGTCCTGCTGCATCTGCGGCCTGTACAGCTCGACGCGGCCCTTGCCGCCGGCCTTGGCGCGGTACATCGCCAGGTCCGCGTTGCGCAGCAGCTCGCCCGCGCCGAGGCCGGCCTCCGCGAAGGCCACGCCGATGGAGGCGTTGACGCGGACATCGTTGCCGTCGATGAGGTAGGGCTGGGACAGGGTCGTCCTGAGGCGGTCGGCGAGCTCCAGGATGTGCCGCTCCCGGGCCTGACGGTCGCGGGTGTTGTCGCCGACGATCAGGGCCGCGAACTCGTCGCCGCCGAGCCGTGCGGCGGTGTCGCCCTGGCGGACCGATTCCTGCAGTCTGCGGGCGGCCTGGACGAGCAGTTCGTCCCCGGCCTGGTGGCCGATGGTGTCGTTGACGGCCTTGAAGCCGTCGAGGTCGATGAAGAGCACCGCCGTGTTCCGCAGGGCCAGGCCCCGGTCGGAGGCGCGGCGGCCCGACAGCGCGTGCTGCACGCGCCGGGTGAACAGGGCGCGGTTGGGCAGGTCCGTGAGCGGGTCGTGTTCGGCGTTGTGCTGCAACTGGGCCTGCAGCCGGACCCGTTCGGTCACGTCCCTGCTGTTGAAGATGAGGCCGCCGTGATGGCGGTTGACCGTCGACTCGACGTTCAGCCAGCCCCCGTCACCCGACCGGAAGCGGCACTCGATGCGCGTGGTGGGCTCCTCGACCGGGTTGGCGGCGAGGAACCTGCGCACCTCGTGCACGACGCAGCCGAGGTCCTCCGGGTGGATGAGATGGGCCAGTTCCGTGCCGACCAGTTCCTCCGCCGGGCGGCCGTAGACGCCGGCGGCGGCCGGGGAGACGTATCTGAGGACACCGCTGGGGGCGGCGATCATGATGACGTCGCTGGAGCCCTGGACCAGGGAGCGGAAGTGGTTCTCCTTCTGCGCCAGTTCCTGCGTGAGGGTGATGTTGTCGAGCAGCATGATGCCCTGGCGCACGACGAGCGCGAGCACGACCGTGCCCCCGGTCAGCAGGACCACGCGGTCGACGCTGCGGCCGTTGAGGACGTTGTAGAGGATCCCCAGGGTGCACACGGCGGCCGCGAGGTACGGCGTGAGCGCGGCGAGCGAGCCGGCGATGGGCCGGGCGGCCGGGTAGCGGCCGAACTCCCCGCCGGGCAGGGCCGGGGGGTGGTGGGGTCCGCTGCGCTGGCCGGGCACGTGCTCGTGCACGACGCGGGTGTGCCCCGCGCCGCCGTGCCGCTCCGGGCCGTGCCGGTCGCCGTCGGCCCCGCGCGGCGCGGCCCAGGGGGCGTACGCCAGGAGCAGGGAGCCCGCGAACCAGCCCGCGTCGAGCAACTGGCCGGAGCGGTAGTCGTGGTGCATCAGCGGTGAGGTGAACAGCGCGTCGCACATGACGGTCAGGGCGAGCGCGCCGATGGCGGTGTTGACCGCCGAGCGGTTCACCGCGGACCGCCGGAAGTGCAGCGCGAGCACCATGCTGACCAGCGCGATGTCCAGCAGCGGGTACGCCAGCGACAGCGCGGTGTGCGCCACGTCGGGGCCCTCGGACTTGGCGGCCTGGGCGAGGGCGAGGCTCCAGGCCAGGGTCAGCAACGAGCCGCCGATGAGCCAGGCGTCGAGCCCCAGGCAGACCCAGCCGGCCTTGGTCACCGGCCGTTTGGCGAGGACCAGCAGCCCGACGATCGCGGGCGGCGCGAAGCACAGGAAGAACAGGTCGGCGTAGCTGGGGCTGGGCACGGGCAGGTCCAGGACCACCTCGTACCACCCCCAGACCAGGTTGCCCAGGGACGCCATGGCCGAGGAGAGGCCGAACAGCAGCCAGGCGGATCGAAAGCGGGTGCGGCGGCTGCGGGCGTAGAGGAAGCACGACACGGAGGCGGTGGCCGCCGCGGCGCTCAGCCCGAAGTCGCCCATGATCAGGGCCAGGTGGCGCGAGCCCCAGCCGAACGCGGCGCCGACGGCGTAGCCGGCGCAGGTCAGGGCGAGGACGAGTTGGAGGGCCAGGCCGGGCCGGCGTGCGGGGGCCGGCGTGCGGGGCAGCTGCGCGCTCGGGGCCGGAGGCTGTGCCCGCAGCGCTCCGTCCAGCGTGGTGGTCGGGGGCGCGCTCACCGGACCCTCCCGGTCCGCGTCGCTCCCGGGTCCCGCGGGCGCCGGTGGGCCGGCTGGGCCTGCCTCCTGCGGCTGCCGGGCCCGCGGCGGTGAGGGCCGAGATCGGTGTGACCGGTGTGGTGGTCGCTGTGCCGGGTGTGGTGGCCGCGGTGATCGGCGGGCCGGCCGCGTCTGCCCGCGGCCGTCCGCCAGGGTCGCCGCCGGCAGCCCCGCCCCGTCGGATCGCTCGTCCAAAGGCCGTGCATCGCCTGTCGCCCCCCTCACAGTCCTGACGTGTCCGTCCCCGGCGCCGAACGGTCCCCGGCGCAGCCCCTGTCGGGACGATACACCAGTCTCGTCACTCAGGGACATAGGTTCTCTACGCTCCGTGACGATCAACAGATATATGAGTACCCACCGCGCCCGGAGGATTGCGGACGGTACTCGAAGGTCGGTCAGCCGGTGGGTGCACCCGTCGTCAGAATCACGTTGCGCAGCGGCTCCCGGTTCACATGACGGTTCAACTGGTCCACCAGGAGCCGCTTGGCGCGCGGCAGGAACGCGGAGGTGGGACCGCCGGCATGCGGGCTGATCAGTACCCCCGGCGCACGCCACAGGGGATGCTCGCGCGGCAGGGGCTCGGGGTCGGTGACGTCCAGGGCGGCGGTGATGCGGCCGCTCTCCAGTTCGGCGAGCAGGGCCTTGGTGTCCACGACGGGGCCGCGGGCCACGTTGACCAGCAGCGCACCGTCCTTCATCCGGGCCAGGAAGTCGGCTCCGGCCAGGCCGCGGGTGCTCTCCGTGAGCGGGGTGGACAGGATCACGACGTCCGCCTCGGGGAGCAGCGCGGGGAGTTCGGTGAGCGGGTGCACCGGCCCGCGCGCCGTGGTGCGCTCGGAGCGCGCGACGCGCGCCACCCGCGCGGGCTCGAACGGAACGAGCCGGTCCTCAATGGCGGAACCGATCGATCCGTATCCCACGACGAGCACGCTCTTGTCCGCGAGCGCGGGCCGGAAGCCGCCGAGCCACTCCCCCCGTTCCTGGGCGCGCACGAAGTCGGGGATGCCGCGCAGCGAGGCCAGGATCAGCGCCAGGGTGAGCTCGGCGGTGCTGGCCTCGTGGACGCCGCGCGCGTTGCACAGCCGCACCCCCGGACGCAGCCGCCCCAGGCCCGGCTCGACGTGGTCGATCCCGGCGGAGAGGGTCTGGACGACCTCCACCTGGCTCATCCGCGCCAGGGGACGTACGCACAGCGGGCTGGGCTTCATGTAGGGGACGACGTAGAAGGCGCAGTCGGCCGGGTCGGCGGGATAGTCGTCCGCGCCGTTCCAGAAGCGGTACTCCGGCCCCTCGGGGAGCCCTTCGATCTCGTCCGGCGGGATGGGCAGCCACACGTCAGCAGTCATGCTCCGGAAGGCTATGTCAGGAGCGCGCCACGGCAGAGGTTAGGTTGGGGTGGCCGGAACAGGGAGGGTCACGACCAGGTGGAGCGCAGGACGATCGGCGCGGGCGCACTCGCGGTGGGGGCCGTCGGACTCGGGTGCATGCCGATGAGCTGGGCCTACGGCACCTCGCGGCAGCGCGGCGAGGAGTCGCTCAGGGCGGTGCACCGGGCGCTGGACCTGGGCGCGTCCCTGCTGGACACGGCCGACATGTACGGCCCCTTCACCAACGAGCTGCTGGTGGGGCGGGCGTTGAAGGAGCGGCGGTCGGACGCCTTCGTGTCGACGAAGGTCGGGCTGCTCGTGGGCGACCAGCACATCGTCGCCAACGGCCGCCCCGGATACGTGAAGCGGGCCTGCGACGCCTCGCTGCGGCGGCTGCAGACCGACGTCATCGATCTCTACCAGTTGCACCGGGCCGACCCCGAGGTGCCCGTCGAGGAGACCTGGGGCGCGATGGCGGAACTCGTCCAGGCCGGGAAGGTGCGGGCGCTGGGGCTGTGCGCGGTGGGCGCCCGGTCCTCGCGCAGGGGCGGGGCCCGGCTGCACGACGCGACGATCCGGCAGCTGGAGCGGGTGCAGCAGGTCTTCCCGGTGACCGCGGTGGAGGCGGAACTGTCGGTGTGGTCGCCGGAGGCCCTCGAGGCGCTGCTGCCCTGGTGCGAGACCCGGGGCGTGGGCTTCCTCGCCGCGATGCCGCTGGGCAACGGCTTCCTGACCGGCCGGCTGCGGCCCGGGGCGGGCTTCGAGGCGGACGACCTGCGCGCCCGGCACCCGCGCTTCACGGCCGAGATGATGGCCGCGAACCAGCCGATCGTGGCGGGCCTGCGCCGCGTGGCCCGCCGGCACGGAGAGGGCGTCACACCCGGCCAGGTCGCCCTGGCGTGGGTGCTCGCCCAGGGCCGGCACGTGATCCCGGTCCCGGGGACGAAGCAGGAGCGCTGGGTGGCGGAGAACGCGGCCGCCGCGGCCCTGCGGCTGGGTCCCGAGGACCTCGGGGAGGTCGCGCGGCTGCCGCCGGCCCAGGGGTCGTGGGACTGAACCGAGGGGCGTGAGGGGCGAACCCCCTGTTCGCGGTTGGGCGTTGCGTGATCGGGAACCTGGGAGGCGCGAGCGGTGTATGACAGGGAGAACCCCGCCGCGTCGAAGGGACCATGATCGTGCAACGTCGAGCCGTTCCGGCCGTGTTGGCCGCCGCCGCGCTCCTGCTGACCGCCGGCTGCTCCTCCGACGACGGGGGAACGTCCGGCGCCGGCAGGAGCGCCTCCCCGAGCCGCACGGCACCGGACTCGTCCGCACCGCCGCGCCAGGCCGCCGGGGAGACGCCCCCCGCCCGGGGTTCGGTCACCGTGGTCCGCACCGTCGCCGAGGGCCTGGACTCCCCCTGGGGCCTGGCCCCGCTGCCGGGCGGCGGCCTGCTCGTCTCCTCCCGCGACGAGGGGACGATCGTCCGGGTCGACGACAGGACCGGCGAGAAGACCGAACTCGGCGAGGTGCCCGGGGTCTCGGCGGCCGGCGAGGGCGGCCTGCTCGGCATCGCCCTCTCCCCCGACTTCGCCTCGGACCGCATGGTCTACGCCTACTTCACCTCGGCCGGCGACAACCGCGTCGTCCGCATGCTCTACGACGACGCCAAGCCCGCCGGCCGGCAGCTCGGCGCGCCCGACACGGTCTTCCGGGGCATCCCCAAGGGCTTCATCCACAACGGCGGCCGGATCGCCTTCGGCCCCGACAAGATGCTGTACGTCGGCACGGGCGAGAGCGGCGACACCGGCCTGTCCCAGGACCGGGACTCCACGGGCGGCAAGATCCTGCGGCTGACCCCGGAGGGCGAGCCGGCCCCCGGCAACCCGTTCTCCGGCTCACCGGTCTACTCGTACGGCCACCGCAACGTGCAGGGCCTGGCCTGGGACACCGCGCAGCGGCTGTTCGCCTCGGAGTTCGGGCAGGACACCTGGGACGAGCTCAACGCGATCAAGCCGGGCGGCAACTACGGCTGGCCGGAGGCGGAGGGGAAGTCCGGCGACTCGGCGTTCCAGAACCCCGTCGACCAGTGGAGCACGGCCGAGGCCTCCCCCAGCGGCATCGCCTACGCCGAGGGCTCGGTGTGGATGGCGGGCCTGCGCGGCAAGCGGCTGTGGCGCATCCCGCTCAACGGCACGGCGGCCTCGGCCGAGCCGCAGGCGTTCCTGGAGGGCGAGTACGGCCGGCTGCGCACGGTCGTCGCGGCGGGCGGCGACCGGCTGTGGCTGGTGACCAGCAACACGGACGGCCGGGGCGCCGCGAAGGACGGCGACGACCGGATCCTGGAAGTGCGCGTGAAGTAGGCGGGGGATTCCGAGGACCCCGGGAGTTCCTAGTCCTCCCCGTCGTCCTCGGGATCCGCCGGCGGGCGAACGACGACCTTGCCGGACGCCAGGTCTATCGGGCCGCGTCCGGGGTCGGCGTCGCCGACGTCCTCGCGGGTCAGCTCCAGGCGCTTCTGCTCGTCGCGGGTGTGCTTGCGGCCGGGCGAGAACAGTTCCTCGAACATGTTGAACAACGGAGCCTCCCTGGGCCGCGACGCTCGCGACGTCCCCTCCAGCGTATGCCTCAGCCGGCCGGCCCGGACGTGAGGGATTCGGCCGGGAACAGACCCAGCCGGTGCGCGACCGCGGCCGCCTCGCCCCGGCCGGAGACGCCGAGCTTGGCGAGGATGTTGGAGACGTGGACGCTCGCCGTCTTCGGGGAGATGAACAGCTCCTGGGCGATCCGGCGGTTGGTGTGGCCGGCGGCGACCAGGCGCAGCACGTCCCGTTCCCGGCTGGTCAGGCCGAGGGTCCCGGCCGGGTCGACGGCGGCCCGGGCCGGTTCGCTCACGGGGGTCAGGGCGAGGCGGGCGCGCCGGGCGAGGGAGGCGGCGGCCTCGGCGAGGGGCCGGGCGTCCAGGTGGCGGGCGACGGTGTCGGCGAGGCGGAGCAGCTCCGTGGCCCGGTCGCGCTCGTCCTCGCCGCCTTCCGTGAGCAGCGACTCGGCCAGGCGCAGGCGTACGCGGGCGAGGTCGTAGGGGCGTCCGAGGGGTTCGAAGGCGGTGACCACCTCCGACCAGACGTCCGGGGCGCAGCGGCCGGCGGCGCGCTGCAGTTCGGCGCGGACCCACCGCTCGTGGGCCAGCCAGACGGGGGCGTTCGTGGTGAGGCGCTTGACCGTGTCGAAGAGCCGGTCCAGGACCTCCCGGCGGCCCTCGTGTGCGGCGGGCAGCGCGCGGGTGTCGGCCTCGGCCGTGGCCGCCTGGAGCAGCAGCGGCCAGGCGTAGCGCTGGGTGCCGGGCGGGAAGCCGGACCGCAGGGTGCGGAGCAGTTCGGCGCGGGCGTCGGGCAGGCGGCCCTCGGCGGCGGCGACCCCGATGGTCAGACCGGAGATCGGCAGGTCGTGCTGCGGCATCGGATCGTGGGGGCCGTAGGAGGCGCGGCTCTCGGCGAGGTGCCGGGCCGCCTCGGGCACCCGGCCGCGGGCGAGCGCGAGGAACGCCAGGATGTTGGCGCCCGCGCCGTGCGGCCCGGCCGTCCGCCCGCGCCGCTGGGCGTTGACGGCGGCCTCGGCGGCCTCGTCCCAGCGGCCGAGGGAGACGAGCGACTCGGCGAGGTTGCCCCAGACCCAGCCCTCGGGGTCCCGCAGGCCCAGCTCGGCGGTGAGCCGCAGGCCCTCGCGCAGGATGGCGACGGCCTCCTCCGACCGGCCGACGCCCTCGAGGGCGGAGGGCAGGTTGACATGGCTGCGGCCCACGATCGGCGCCAGGCCGCGGGCCGCCACCTCGTCCTTCACCTCGTACATGTGCGCCAGCCCGGCCTCGATCTGGCCGGCGTCCACCATGAGCCCGCCGAGGGTGAGCCGGGCGTTGGACTCGATGGCGTCGGCGCCCACCATGCGCGCGTACTCCACGGCCCGCTCGGCCGCCGTCAGTGCGTCGGGGCCGGGTTCGTGCAGCATCGACCAGTGGGCGGCGGTGGCGAGCACCTCGGCGTGCACCTCGGAGGGCGGCAGCCCGCGCACCAGGTCCTGTGCGGTGGCGATCTCCTTCCAGCCGTCGCCGCGGGCGAGCCCCTGCACCAGCCGGGAGCGCTGGATCCAGAACCAGGCGGCGCGCTGGGGGTCGCCGGTGTCGTCGAGGAGACGCAGCGCCCGCTTGGTGATCTTCAGGGCGCGTTCCCGCTCGCCGCCGAGCCGTCCGGCCACGGCCGCCTCGGCCAGCAGGTCGAGGTGGCTCAGCGGGGTGGTGCCCGGGTCGTGTCCGCTGGGTGGATACGCCTCCGTGTAGTCGACCGGGCGCAGGGTCGCGCGCACGGTGTGAGGGGCGGAGTCCCACAGCTCCATCGCGCGTTCCAGCAGCCGCAGTTGCTCGGAGTAGGCGTGGCGGCGCCGGGCCTCGACGGCGGCGTCCAGGACGGCGGGCAGGGCCTTGGCCGGGTCGTGGGCGTGGTACCAGTAGCTGGCCAGGCGGGTGGCCCGCTGGTCGGCGGGGACCAGGGTGGGGTCGGACTCCAGGGCTTCGGCGTAGCGCCGGTTGAGCCGGGAGCGTTCACCGGGGAGCAGGTCGTCGCTGACGGCCTCGCGGACCAGGGAGTGGCGGAAGCGGTAGCCGTCGCCGCCGGGCGCGGGGGTGAGGATGCCGGCGTTCACGGCGGCCCGCAGCGCCTCGATCAGCTCGTCCTCGGCGAGCCGGGCGACGGCGGCGAGCAGCCGGTACTCGACGGTGGAGCCGCCCTCGGCGACGATCCGGGCGACCTGCTGGGCGGACTCGGGCAGTCCCTCCACGCGGACGAGCAGCAGATCGCGCAGCGAGTCCGTCAGGCCCGTGCGGCAGCCCTCGTGGGCGGCGACGGCGAGTTCCTCGACGAAGAAGGCGTTGCCGTCGGAGCGGGCGAAGATCGCGTCGACCTGGTCCGGGTCGGGTTCGTGGGCGAGGATGCCGGCGACCTGGAGGGAGACCTCGTCGCGGGTGAAGCGGGCGAGTTCCAGGCGGCGGACGGTGCGCAGCCGGTCGAGTTCGGCGAGCAGGGGGCGCAGCGGGTGGCGGCGGTGGATGTCGTCGGAACGGTAGGTGGCCAGGACGACGAGGCGGCCGGTGCGCAGGGTGCGCAGGAGATAGGAGAGCAGGTGCCGGGTGGAGGCGTCCGACCAGTGCAGGTCCTCCAGGGCGAGGACGACGGTGTGCTCGGCGGAGACACGCTCCAGCAGACGTGCGGTGAGCTCGAACAGGCGGGCGAGGCCGTCCTCGTCGTGCCGGCCGGAGCCGGAGTCGCCCAGCTCGGGCAGGAGCCGGGCCAGTTCCTCCTCCTGGCCGGCGGCCGCGGCGGCCAGTTCGTCGGGCAGGGCGCGGCGCAGTGCGCGCAGGGCGGTGGAGAAGGGGGCGAAGGGCAGTCCGTCGGCGCCGATCTCGACGCAGCCGCCGAGCGCGACGACCGCGCCGCGGCGGCGGGCGGCGCCGGTGAACTCCTCGACCAGCCGGGTCTTGCCGACACCGGCCTCCCCGCCGATGAGCAGGGCCTGCGGTTCTCCCTCGCGGCAGCGGACGAGTGCGTCGTGCAACGCGCCCAACTCCTCGGCGCGGCCGACGAACACGGGGCTGACGGACCTGGTCTCCACGGCCCCGAGCATCGCACGCGAGTCCGGCACCCCGGCACCGGTTTTCCCGGCACCCCCCGGGCCGAGCCCGTCCCCCACCCCGGCGGCGAGGCCCGCCGTGGCGGCCGAAGGAGCCGTAGCGGCCGAAGGGGCCGTAGCGGGCGCCCCGCCGCCCGCCGCGGCTCCCCCGGTGGGCGCGGCCGCCGCGACGGGCACAGGCACCGCACCCGGCGCAGACACCCTGAGAGCCGCGGCTGCCGCAGCGGGCGCGCGCCTCGCGGCGGGCACGGGCGCCGCAGCGGGCACGGGCGCCGCAGCCGCCCCGGGCCCAGCGCCCGGGGCGGGCGTCGCGCCCGCACCGGGCGTCGACCCGGCCGTGGGGCCCGCGCCGCGCGCCAGACCCATGGCCGGGGTGGACGCCGGGGTCGTGGCCGTAGGCCGCGGTCTGCCGGCGGCCGCTTCCCGGTGCCCGTTCACGCGAGGTGGAGTGAACGGAGCCGGCGGAAGCGGCGGGTATGGCTCTCGTGCTCCGCGGAGTCGTGGCGGGCTGCGCGGCGGGCGCGGTCGGCCTCGCGGACGCGGCGCTCGTGCTCGGCCCGGCGGATGAGGTCGGCGGTGCGCAGCTGCTGGAGTTCGTACTCGTACATGACGTGTCCTCGGTGAGAGACCGGTCCCGGAGGGGTTCCTCCGTGATGTCTCCACCTTCGTCTCCCAGGCGGGGCGGCCACATCGGGAGAGTTCCGCATCTTGGCAGGCCGGCGGGGCCTTAGACACGCGTGAGGGGTCTTAGGCGCTCCGTAAGGTGCTTACGGAGCGCCCAAGACCCCTCGGAGCCGCGGCCGGGTCAGCTCGCGGACGGCAGCCCGAGCAGCACGTCGGTGTACTTGAGGACGGCCAGGAGCAGGCCGACGACGCCGAGCGCGACGCCTGCCCAGGCGACCGACTTGATCCACGGGGCCTGGACCCGGCCGGGCGTGCCGAACGCGGGCCGGGCGAGCACCACGACACCGACGACCAGCGCGGTCAGCGCGAACAGGCCGCCCCACAGGGCCGTGGTCTGCCAGGCATCGCCGTAGACCGCCTGGATCTGCTTGGCCACGCTCGCGTTCTGCGCGGTCTCCAGCTGCCCGATCAGGTTGCGGCGGGCGGAGGCCACCGTGCCGACCCAGCTGCCGGTGAGCGAGACGACGCCCAGGGCGGCGGAGACCACGGCACCCGCGCCCTGACCGACGCCCTGGGAACCGTCCTCCTTGGTCACGGGGGCCGGGGCCTCGGACCCGGTCACCTCGTCGGACTCGGACTCGGTGATGTCCACCGCCTTCTCGTCGGTCGTGGCCTCGGTGGCCTCGGTCTCGTCCACTGCGTTCGTTGCCATGTCTCGCACCGTAGGGTCGCTGTCTGAGAAGTCTCTTAATGATCGTCGTGACCGGCACGCGTGCGTGCCGCGCGCCATTCGGGCGCCAGCACCGACCAGACTTCGAGATCGTGCCGTACGCCACCGTAGTGGTGGGCCGCCCGGCGCACGCCGTCGCGGGTCATGCCGAGTCGCCGCGCCACGTTCAGGCTGGGCCGGTTGCCCGAGGCGGCGACCCATTCGACGCGGTGGATGCCGCGCTGCTCGACGGCCCAGTCGATCAGCACCCGCATCGCGCGGGTGACCAGGCCCCGGCCGGTTCCGGCGGGCTCCAGCCAGCAGCCGACCTCGCAGGTGCCGTTCGCCGCGTCGAAGTTGAGGAACAGCACACCGCCGACGAGTGTCCCGTCCAGCCACAGCCCGTGCAGCGAGCCGGTGTCGGCGGCCCGCATGTCGGCGTAGAGCCGGAGCTTCGCGCGGGCGGACGGCAGGTCCGTCTCGGTCGTGCCGAACGGGATGTACCGGCCGATGAACTCCCGCCCCCGCTCCAGGTGCGCCAGGAACTCCCCGGCGTGCCAGGGCTCCAGGGGGCGCAGTTCGGCGTCGTCACCCAGGGATATCGCGTACATCCCGCTGCCGCTCCTCCTCCGCCAGGACGTCCGCCACCTCGGCGTCCGTCGCGGCGGCCAGCCTCTCATGGGTGGCCCGCGTCTCGGGCGGCTCGATGCTGATGCGCGGCATGCGCCGGTCGAGCCAGCGCGGCAGCCACCAGTTGGCGCCGCCGAGCAGGTGCATCAGGGCGGGCACGAGCAGCGTGCGCAGCACGAAGGCGTCCAGGGCGACGGCGGCGGCCAGGGCGATGCCGAACATGGCGATCACGCGGTCCCCGCTGAGCACGAAGGCCAGGAAGACGGAGATCATGATGACCGCCGCCGAGTTGATCACCCGGCTGGTCTCGGCGAGGCCGACGCGCACGGCCCGCCGGTTGTCGCCGGTCTCCAGCCACTCCTCGTACATCCGGCTCACCAGGAAGACCTGGTAGTCCATGGACAGGCCGAACAGCACCGACACCATGATCACCGGCAGGAAGGGCTCGACGGGCCCCGCGCTGCCGAGGCCGAGCAGTTCGCTGCCCCAGCCCCACTGGAAGATCGCGACGACCACGCCGAAGGCGGAGGCCACGGCGGCGACGTTCATCGCGGCGGCCTTCAGCGGGATGCCGATCGACCGGAAGGCCAGCAACAGCAGCAGACAGCCCAGGCCGATCACGACCCCGACGAAGACGGGCAGCTTGGCGACGATGACGTCGGCGAAGTCGTCGTAGCCGGCCGTCATGCCGCCCACCTGCACGTCGAGCGAGGTGCCCGACTCGGCGCGCGGCAGCACCTCCTCGCGCAGCCGGTCCACGAGGTCGCTGGTCCGCTTCGACTGCGGGGAGGAGTCGGGCACGACGGTGAGGTAGGCGGTGCGGCCGCCGGAGCCGAAGGTCGCCGGGGTGACCGAGGCGACGCCGTCGGTGGCGCGCAGGGTGGCGTCGAGGTTGTCCAGGGCGAGCCGGTCGCCGGCTCCGTCGACCTCGGTGACGAGGGTGAGCGGGCCGTTGACGCCGGGGCCGAAGCCGTCGGCGAGCAGGTCGTAGGCCTGCCGGGTGGTGGCGGTCCTCGGGTCGTTGCCCTGGTCGGAGGTGCCCAGGTGGAGGGAGAGCGTGGGCAGCGCCAGGACGGCCATGACGACCAGCGCGACCGCCCCGAGCAGCTTGGGGTGGCGCTCGACGAACGCCGACCAGCGGGCGGCGAACCCGGTGGGCAGTTCGGGCTGGGGCCCGTGTTCCGCCAGGCGGCGGCGCTCGCGGCGGCTGAGGGCGCGCATGCCGATGAGGGACAGCAGGGCGGGCAGCAGGGTCACCGACGCCGCGACGGTGAGGATCACGGTCAGGCTCGCCGCTATCGCGACGCCGTTGAGGAAGCCCAGCCGCAGGATCAGCATGCCCAGCAGGGCGATGCAAACGGTGGCACCCGCGAAGACGACCGCGCGCCCCGTGGTCGCGACGGCGTTCGTGGCGGCCTCGGTGACGGACAGACCGCGCTTCAGGCCGCGCCGGTGCCGGGTGACGATGAACAGCGCGTAGTCGATGCCGACGCCGAGCCCGATCAGCATGCCGAGCATGGGGGCGAAGTCGGCGACGGTCATGGCGTGCCCGAGCAGCACGATCCCGGCGTAGGCGGTGCCGACGCCGACCAGGGCGGTGGCGATGGGCAGCAGCGAGGCGGCGAGCGAGCCGAAGGCCAGGAACAGCACGACGGCGGCGACGAGCACGCCGACGATCTCCGCGACGTGCCCGCCGGAGGACTGGGTGAGCGCGACGGCGCTGCCGCCCAGCTCCACCTGGAGCCCGTCGGCCCGGGCGCTCTCGGCGGCGGCGACGACGGCCCGCGCCTCGCCCTCGTCGATGTCCTGGGCCTGCTCGTCGAAGGTGACCGTGGCGTACGCGGTGCGGCCGTCCGCGCTGATCCGGCCGGTGCCCGGCCCGTCGTAGGGGCCGGCGACCGAGGCCACGCCGGGGAGGTTCTCGATGCGGTCCAGGGTGCGGGTCATCGTCTGCTCGACGTCGGCGGCGCGGACGCTGCCGGACGCGGTGTGCCAGACGACGGTGTCGCTGTCGCCGCCGAGCTGCGGGAAGCCCTCGTGCAGCAGTTCGGTGGCGCGGCCGGACTCGGTGCCGGGGACCTGGTAGTCGTTCGAGTACGTGGTGCCGGCGACGGCGGCGCCCGCGGCGACCCCCGCGAAGGCGAGGAGCCACAGCAGAACGGTGACCAGACGGCGTCGGACACACCAGCGCGCGAGGGCTGCCACGAAACGTGCTCCCAGAGTTACTTTTGTGGATCTTTGACCGGGAACAGTCGTCCCTGAACTGAACGGCCCGCAAAGAACGCATGAGCAATGCAAGGACACTCTTACAGGCGAACGAGATCATTTGTCTGTTTCGTGGGCTTGTTCACAGCGGCCGCGGTCAGTCGATCTGGTCCCCCACCGCCATGACCATGGCCCCGCCGACCAGCAGCCACAGCGCCCGCCGGGTGCGGCCCCGGGCGCCCAGGACGGCGGCGGCCGCGCACACGGCGGCGCCCGTGGCGTACGCGGCGGGGACGAGGGCCGGTGCCGAGCGGGCGAGGCGGAGCACGGCGGCGGCCAGCCCCGCCAGGGTCAGGGCGGCACCGGTGCCGGCGGCGGTCCAGCGCGCCCGGCGGGCGTCCTCCGGCCGGAACCCGGCGTCGTCCTGTCCGGGCAGCTCCGCGGGGTCGTCCTGTTCGGGCAGTTCCGCGGGCTCGTCCTGCTCCGGCAGCTCCGCGGGCTCGTCCTGCTCGACGGCCGTCTCCGGGCCCGCTGTCTCCGGGTCGGTGTCGGAATCAGCACGTCCACTCATGGCCGAGACGGTAGCGCGTCGTCCGAAACCGGGTGCGGGGGGCAGGCGGCCGCTGTTAGCGTCCGCGGGTCCGAGGAACGCCCAGCGGCGCCCCGCCGCCCGGCCGAAGCAGGTGCATTGTGTGACGGTCCGACCGAGCTCCGACCCATCCCCTTTCCTCGTCAAGGACTCAAGGAGCCCGTTCACCGATGCCGGACATCACTTCCCGGACCCCGAACGACCCCCTCGCTGACCGGGTGAGCCACCCCGGCTACCCGCGCAGCAACGGCTACGACGCCCGCTGGACCGTCGACAACCAGATGGGCCCGCACGCGCTGTGGCTGCTGGAGTGGCTGGCCCCGGCCCTGGGGCTCGACACCCTGAGCCCCGGCTCGCACGTGCTCGACCTGGGCTGCGGACGCGCCATGACGTCGATCTTCCTGGCCAGGGAGTACGACGTCCGGGTCACCGCAGCCGACCTGTGGATCAAGCCCGACGAGAACGCCGGGCGCATCGCCGAGGCGGGCGTGGCCGACCGCGTCCTGCCCGTGCTCGCCGAGGCGCACGCCCTGCCGTTCGGCGCGCACAGCTTCGACGCGATCGTCTCCGTCGACGCCTACCAGTACTTCGGCACCGACGACCTGTACCTGCCCGAGCTGACGCGGCTGCTGAGGCCCGGCGGGCGGATCGGCGTCGTCGTACCGGCGCTGCGCGAGGAGATCGACGGCGTCGAGCCGCCGCAGCACCTGACGCCCTACTGGGAGCCCGCGTTCTGGTGCTTCCACACGGCCGCCTGGTGGCGCCGCCACTGGACCCGCAGCGGGGCCGTGGAGGTGGAGACGGCGGACTGGCTCCAGGACGGCTGGCGCGACTGGCTGCGCTGGTGCGAGGTCGTCGCCGATGAGCACACGGACCCGTGGCACGTCGAGATGGCCGGCCGCTCGGCCGAGATGCTCCGCCTCGACCAGGGCCGCACGCTGGGCTTCGCCCGGATCGTGGGGCGCCGCCCGTAGGACGTGACAGGGGGGATGCGCCGGGCCGGCGCATCCCCCCTGTGTCGCGTCCGCGCGGGCTCAGCCCTCGCTGACGCCCAGCTTCTCCAGGATCAGCTCCTTGACGCGCGCCGCGTCGGCCTGGCCCCGGGTCGCCTTCATGACCGCGCCGACCAGGGCGCCGGCCGCGGCCACCTTGCCCCCGCGGATCTTGTCCGCGACACCCGGGTTGCCGGCGATCGCCTCGTCGACGGCCGCCGTCAGCGCGCCCTCGTCCGAGACGACCTTCAGACCGCGCTGGTCGACGACCTCGTCCGGGGTGCCCTCGCCCGCGAGGACGCCCTCGATGACCTGGCGGGCCAGCTTGTCGTTCAGGTCGCCCTTGGCCACCAGCTCGGTGACGCGGGCCACCTGCGCCGGGGTGATCGCCAGTTCGTCGAGCGCCTTGCCCGACTCGTTGGCGCTGCGGGCCAGCTCGCCCATCCACCACTTGCGGGCGGACGCCGCGTCGGCCCCGGCCTCGATCGTGGCGACGATCGGCTCCAGCGCGCCGGCGTTGAGGATCGCCTGCATGTCGGTGCCGGAGATGCCCCACTCCTCGCGGAGCCGGTTGCGGCGGACCAGCGGCAGCTCGGGCAGGGAGGCCCGGATCTCCTCGACCCACTCGCGGGACGGGGCGACCGGCACCAGGTCCGGCTCCGGGAAGTACCGGTAGTCCTCGGCCTCCTCCTTCACGCGGCCCGAGGTCGTCGACCCCGTGTCCTCGTGGAAGTGGCGGGTCTCCTGCACGATCGTGCCGCCGGAGGAGAGCACGGCCGCGTGCCGCTGGATCTCGAAGCGGGCCGCGCGCTCCACGGACCGCAGCGAGTTGACGTTCTTCGTCTCCGAACGCGTGCCGAACTTCTCGGTGCCGTGCGGGCGCAGCGACAGGTTCACGTCGCAGCGCATCTGGCCCATCTCCATGCGGGCCTCGGAGACACCCAGCGCGCGGATGACCTCGCGCAGCTCACGGACGTAGGCCCGCGCGACCTCGGGGGCCCGCTCGCCGGCGCCCTCGATCGGCTTGGTGACGATCTCGATGAGCGGGATGCCGGCGCGGTTGTAGTCCAGCAGGGAGTGGGACGCGCCGTGGATACGGCCGGTGGCGCCGCCGACGTGCGTCGACTTGCCGGTGTCCTCCTCCATGTGGGCGCGCTCGATCTCCACGCGGAAGGTCTCGCCGTCCTCCAGCTGCACGTCGAGGTAGCCGTCGAAGGCGATCGGCTCGTCGTACTGGGAGGTCTGGAAGTTCTTCGGCATGTCCGGATAGAAGTAGTTCTTCCGGGCGAAGCGGCACCACTCGGCGATCTCGCAGTTCAGCGCGAGGCCGATCTTGATGGCGGACTCGACGCCGGTCGCGTTGACGACCGGGAGCGCGCCGGGCAGGCCGAGGCAGACCGGGCAGGTCTGCGTGTTGGCTTCCTGGCCGAGGGCGGTCGAGCAGCCGCAGAACATCTTGGTCTTGGTGCCGAGTTCGACATGGACCTCGAGGCCCATGACGGGGTCGTACGACGCGAGTGCGTCCTCGTACGACACCAGGTCGGTCGTGGTGGTCACGGTGAACTTCCCTCTCAGCCCAGCAGAACGTCGTCGTCGCCCAGCTGCTTCAGCTCGCGATAGAGAATGGCCAGGTTGGTGACGACCGCGGCGCCGGTCACGACGGCGTCGAGCAGCCGCAGCGTGTCGTTGTCTCCGCGGGCCTTCTTGATCTGCTTGTAGACACCGACGGCGCCGAACGCCGACGTGGCCATCGAGATGTACAGACCGGACTTGGACTTCTTGAAGCCCTTGGCCTTGGACAGTGCGCTCACAGCGACGGAGCCTCCTCGATCAGCGGGTGGCCCCACTTTTCCACGAAGGCGGCCTCGACGGCGGCGCCCACCTTGTACAGGCGGTCGTCCTTCATGACGGGGGCGATGATCTGCAGACCGACCGGGAGGTTGTCCTCCGGGGCGAGGCCGCACGGCAGTGACATGGCCGCGTTGCCCGCCAGGTTGGTCGGGATGGTGCACAGGTCGGCGAGGTACATCGCCATCGGGTCGTCGGCGCGCTCGCCGATCGCGAAGGCGGTGGTCGGGGTCGTCGGGGAGACGATCACGTCGACCTGCTCGAACGCCCTGTCGAAGTCCTGCTTGATGAGCGTGCGGACCTTCTGGGCGCTGCCGTAGTACGCGTCGTAGTAGCCGGAGCTGAGCGCGTACGTGCCGAGCATGATGCGGCGCTTGACCTCGGGGCCGAAGCCCGCCTCACGGGTGAGGGAGGTGACCTCCTCGGCGGAGTGCGTGCCGTCGTCGCCGGTCCGCAGGCCGTAGCGCAGGCCGTCGAAGCGGGCGAGGTTGGAGGAGCACTCGGAGGGCGCGATGAGGTAGTACGCCGACAGCGCCAGGTCGAAGGAGGGGCAGTCCAGCTCGACGATCTCCGCGCCCAGCTCCTTGAGCAGCGCGACGGACTCGTCGAACCGCTGGATGACGCCGGCCTGGTAGCCCTCGCCGCGGAACTGCCTGACGACGCCGACGCGCATGCCCTCGACGCTGCCGTTGCGGGCGGCCTCGACGACCGGCGGGACCGGGGCGTCGATGGAGGTGGAGTCCATCGGGTCGTGCCCGGCGATGACCTCGTGCAGCAGGGCCGCGTCCAGCACCGTGCGGGCGCAGGGGCCGCCCTGGTCCAGGGAGGACGAGAAGGCGACCATGCCGTAGCGGGAGACCGCGCCGTAGGTCGGCTTCACGCCGACCGTGCCGGTGACGGCCGCGGGCTGGCGGATCGAGCCGCCGGTGTCGGTGCCGATGGCCAGGGGCGCCATGTACGCGGCCAGCGCGGCGGAGGAGCCGCCGCCGGAGCCGCCGGGGATCTTGGTCAGGTCCCAGGGGTTGCCGGTGGGGCCGTAGGCGCTGTTCTCGGTGGAGGACCCCATGGCGAACTCGTCCATGTTGGTCTTGCCGAGGATGACGACGTCGGCGGCCTTCAGCCGCTTGGTGAGCGTCGCGTCGTACGGCGGGATCCAGCCTTCGAGGATCTTGGAGCCGACGGTGGTCGGGATGCCCTCGGTGGTGAAGATGTCCTTCAGCGCGAGGGGGACGCCGGCGAGGGGACCGAGCTTCTCGCCGCGCTCCCGCTTCGCGTCGACGGCACGGGCCTGGGCGAGGGCGCCCTCGCGGTCGACGTGCAGGAAGGCGTGCACCTTCTCGTCGACGGCCTCGATGCGGGCGAGGTGGGCCTCGGTGACCTCGACGGCCGTGAGCTCGCCGGAGGCGATCTTCGCGGCGGTCTCGGCGGCGGTGAGCTTGATGATGTCCGTCACGGTCTTAGTCCTCCCCCAGGATCTGCGGCACCTTGAAACGCTGCTGCTCCTGGGCCGGGGCGCCGGAGAGCGCCTGCTCGGGGGTGAGCGAGGGACGGACCTCGTCCGGGCGCATGACGTTCGTCAGCGGGAGCGGGTGCGAGGTCGGCGGTACGTCTTGGTCGGCGACCTCGCTGACGCGGGCGACCGCGCCGATGATGTCGTCCAGCTGTCCCGCGAAGTGGTCGAGCTCTTCGGGCTTCAGCTCCAGACGCGCCAGCCGGGCGAGGTGGGCGACCTCCTCGCGCGTGATGCCAGGCATGCAGCGATCCTCTGGGGTGAGTGAATGTGGTGTGGCCCAATCCTATGGGGCGGCGGGCCGTGCCCGTGAAACGGTTTGCCGGGTTCGCGCGGGGCGGGCTCGGGACGGCGGCCCTCAGAGCGCGAAGAGCAGTCCCGCACCGATCAGGACGACGACCGCGGTGGCGAAGTGGATCCCGAAGGCCACCGCTTTCGCGCCGCCGTGCCGCAGCACGATCAGGGTGTCGCCGAGCGGCACGAGCGCGACGGCGAGCAGGAACCAGGCCTCGGCGCGGGCTCCGGCGAAGGCGAGCAGCGCCAGGCCGACCAGGCCGAGGGTGCCGTCGCGCAGGCCCTTGATCGTGAGGTAGGCGCCGGCGTCCCCGCGGGGGTCGGCCGGGACGCCGTAACCGGCGGCGGAGGCGGCGGGCCGGAACAGGAAGCGGTAGCCCAGGAACAGGCAGAACAGGTTGAGCCCGACGGCCAGGGTGTAGGCGGTGACGGTCATGTTCTCTCCTTGCTAGCAGCGCTAGGGATGTGAGCGACGCTAACAGAGCATCGACAGGAACGCTAGCGGTGCTAGGATCCCGGCATGACGATCCAGACGCGCCGCGAGCGCGAACGAGCCGAACGCGAGCGGCTGATCGTGACGGCCGCGCGGGAACTGGCCGAGGCCGAGGGCTGGGACGCGGTGACCACGCGCCGGCTCGCCGACGAGATCGAGTACAGCCAGCCGGTCCTCTACAGCCACTTCAAGGGCAAGGGGGCGATCATGGCGGCGGTCGCCGTGCAGGGCTGCGCGGACATGGCCGTCGAACTCCGGGCCGCGCGCACGGCCGCCGGGAGCCCCCGCGAGGCGCTGGCGGCGGTGGGCGCCGCGTACACCTCCTTCGCCCGGCGGCGGCCCGCCCTCTACGACGCGATGTTCACGCTCGCGGTGGACCTGCCGTTCGCCACGCCCGAGGCCCCCGCACCCCTTCAGGACGCCTTCGAGCAACTGCTGCTGGCCGTCCGGCCGATCGCGGCCGACGGCGAGGACACGGCCCTGCTGACGGAGACGTACTGGGCCGGGCTGCACGGCCTGGTGACCCTGATGCGCAGCGGCCGGCTGCCCGAGGAGGCCCACGAGCGACGGCTGGCCCTGCTGATCGGCCACTTCGTGCCACCGGGCACGGACTGAGGAACCCCGCGCCTCATCCCCCGGAAAGCCCTCCGGACCCTCCGGGCCTCAGGGGCGGCGCGGGAGCGGGCGGGTCACTCGTCGGCCGTCGCCGCGGGCAGCGCGGCGCGCGGCCGCTGCCAGCCCCGCGGTCCCCGGGCCCGCAGCCAGGCCGTGGTCTCGTCGGGCGGCATCGCGGCGGCGACCAGCCAGCCCTGGACGGCGTCGCAGCCCAGGTCGCGCAGGCGCTCCCAGGTCTCGTCGTCCTCGACGCCCTCGGCGACGACGAGCAGCCCGAGGGAGTGCGCGAGGTCGACCGTGCAGCGCACGATCTCCGCGTCCTCGTGGTCGAGCGCGAGCCGGGCCACGAAAGAGCGGTCGATCTTCAGCTCGCTGACGGGGAGCCGGCGCAGATGCACCAGGGAGGAGTAGCCGGTGCCGAAGTCGTCCAGGGACATCTTCACGCCGTGCCCGGTCAGGCCGTTGAGGGTGTCGGCGGCACGCTGCGGGTCCTCCAGCAGGACGTGTTCGGTTATCTCCAGTTGGAGCGCTCCCGCGGGCACGCCGTGCCGGGCCAGCCGGGCGGCGACCGAGCCGGCGAAGCCGGGGGTGTGCACGTCACGCGGGGAGACGTTCACCGCGACCGGCACGAACAGGCCCTGGGCGCGCCAGCGGGCGACCTGGCCGAGCGCGGTCTCCAGGACGTACTCGGTGAGGTGGGGCATCAGGCCCGAGGACTCGGCGATCGCTATGAACTCGTCCGGCGGCACCTTGCCCCGCTCCGGGTGCACCCAGCGGACCAGGGCCTCCAGGCCCGCGACCTGCCCGTCGAAGCGGACCTTGGGCTGGTAGTGCAAGTGCACCTCGTGGGCGTCGAGCGCCCGGCGCAGATCGCCCAGCAGACCTAGCCGGTCGGGGGTGTTGGAGTCGCGCTTGGACTCGTACACCTCGACGCCGGTGCGGTCCCGCTTGGCCTGGTACATCGCCACGTCCGCCCGGCGCAGCAGTCCCTCGGCGTCCAGGGCGTGGTCGGGGAAGACGGCGACCCCGGCGCTGGCCTCCAGGACGAGGGTGAGGCCGTCGAGGTCGAGGGGGGAGCTGAGCGCGGTGACCAGCTGGCGTGCGATGCGGGTCGCGGACGTCGTGGAGTCGGCGACCGGCAGTAAGACGGCGAACTCGTCCCCGCCGAGCCGCGCGGCCTCCGCCCCGCGCGGCAGCGCCACCCGCAGCCGGTCCGCGATCTGCAGCAGCAGCCGGTCGCCGGCCAGATGACCGAGGGTGTCGTTGACCGACCGGAACCGGTCGAGGTCGATCAGCATCAGGGCGGCGCGGGCGTCGATCCGCTCGGCGTCGTCCAGCGCGGTCCAGATGCGCTCCAGCAGCCACTGGCGGTTGGGCAGCCCGGTGAGCGGGTCGCGCAGCTGCTCCTCGGCCCGGGCCCGGGCTATCCACAGGGTGGAGTCCAGGGCGATCAGGGGGATGGAGAACAGCGGCAGCAGGATCGGCTTGGCCACGGCCACCACGCACACCAGCGGCGCGATGCCCAGCAGCGCGATCGCGACCAGGCCCTGCCTGACCAGGGCGGTGCGGGCGGCGGTGGGCAGGCCGGGGCGCGGGGCGTGCAGATACCAGAGCAGGACGCGGGTGACGGCCAGGTAGGCGACGGCGACCAGGGCCACCTCGGGGGCGGTGGCGAGCGTCCAGGCGCCGGGGTCCGTGGGGGACTCGACGGACGGCACGGTGCCGAAGGCGGCCAGCACCAGGGCGCCGGCGCCGATCCCCAGGAGGTCGACGGCCCCGTGCAGCACTCCCTGGCGCCAGCGGTTGCGGCGGGCGATGCCGACCAGCACGACGACCGTGAGGCTGACCAGCCCGGCCGGGAGCCAGCCGTACAGCAGCAGCACGGCGAGGGTGAGGGCGGCGCCCGAGCCGGTGCCGCCCCACCAGCGGGAGCGGCCGAGCATGACGAGGTGGCCGACGATGACGCCGGTCAGCAGGGCCAGCGCCCAGCCGGTGGTACCCGACGGGAACAGGGCGTGCCCGCCGGTGAAGGCGCGGTAGAAGCCGGCGCCCAGGACGAACCCGGCGGCCGCGACGATCGCCGCGGGCAGGGCGGGCCAGGACGGGTGCCGTTCGGTGTCCGCCTCCGGGCCGGTGCCGTGCTGGGCCGGGGGGCGCTCGCCGGCGGGCTGCGCGGTGCCGCGGCCGTCCGCGGCACCGCGCCCGGCGGCGGCACGTCCGTCCGCGGTCCGTCCGTCCGCGGTGTACTGTCCGACGGCGCGCGCCTGAGCGCCCGGATGCGCCGGCCGGCCGGCCCCACGGACTGCGCGCCACGCGACCGCCACACGGCGCAGCCGTGAGCCCGGCACGGCGCTCTCGGTCGGTTCCATTCCCGTCCCTCTCACAGCCGGCGGTGCCCACGCCCCGCGGCCCGGTGCCCGACAAACTCAACGGCCCGCGTCGGAAAACCCTTCCCCGCACTCCGCGCGAGCACGAAGATGCCCCGACCGCAGCTGGGCACGGCAGGCGCACATCTCAACACTAGGCCGCAGAAGGCTTCCACGGGCAGCGGTCGCCGGCGGTTGCCCGAATGCGCCCCGGCCACCCGTATGCATCTGGTATGCGCCGAACGGGTGGCCTTCAACCGCTACTCCTCGGACGAAAGGGCGACTTCGGCCGCCGCTTCGGGCCCCTGTTCCAGCAGGACCCCGAAGCCGTCCTCGTTCAGAACCGGAACCTTCAGCTGCATCGCCTTGTCGTACTTCGATCCGGGGCTGTCCCCGACGACGACGAACGACGTCTTCTTCGAAACGGAGCCGGTCACCTTCGCCCCGCGGCTCTGCAGGGCCTCCTTGGCGCCGTCCCGCGTGAAGTGTTCGAGGGTGCCCGTCACGACGACCGTGAGGCCTTCGAGCGGGCGCGGCCCCTCGTCCTCGCCGGTGCTCTCCGCCTCCATGCGGACGCCCGCGGCCTTCCACTTGCGGATGATGTCGCGGTGCCAGTCCTCGGCGAACCACTGCTTGAGGGAGGCGGCGATGATCGGCCCGACGCCCTCGGTGCCCGCCAGCTCCTCCTCCGTGGCCTGCTCGATCCGCTCGATCGAGCGGAACTCGCGGGCCAGGGCCTCGGCCGCGACCGGCCCGACGTGACGGATCGACAGGCTGGTGAGGATACGGGCCAGGGGGCGCTCCTTGGCCGCGGCGATGTTCTCCAGCATGGCGAGCGCGTTCTTGCGGGGCTCGCCCTGCTGGTTGGCGAAAACCGTCGCGACCTTCTCCTCGCCGGTCTTCGGGTCGCGCTTGGGCAGGCCGCTGTCCTGGTCGAGGACGTACGCCTTGATGGGCAGCAGCTGTTCGACGGTGAGGTCGAACAGGTCGCCCTCGTCCGCCAGCGGCGGGGTCTGCGGCTCCAGCGGGGCCGTGAGGGCGGCCGCGGCGACATAGCCGAAGTGCTCGATGTCCAGCGCCTTGCGCCCGGCGAGGTAGAACAGGCGCTCGCGCAACTGAGCCGGGCACGTACGGGCGTTGGGGCAGCGCAGGTCGACGTCGCCCTCCTTCATCGGCCGCAGCGGCGTGCCGCACTCGGGGCACTCGCTCGGCATGACGAACTCGCGCTCGCTGCCGTCGCGCAGGTCGGCGACGGGGCCGAGGATCTCCGGGATGACGTCACCGGCCTTGCGCAGCACCACCGTGTCCCCGATGAGGACGCCCTTGGCCTTGACCACGTCCTGGTTGTGCAGCGTGGCGAACTCGACCTCGGAGCCGGCGACCGTGACCGGCTCGACCTGGGCGTACGGGGTGACCCGGCCCGTACGGCCCACGCCCACGCGGATGTTCACGAGCTTGGTGTTGACCTCCTCCGGGGCGTACTTGTACGCGATGGCCCAGCGCGGGGCGCGCGAGGTGGAGCCGAGGCGGCCCTGGAGGGGGATCTCGTCGAGCTTGACGACCGCCCCGTCGATCTCGTGCTCCACGGAGTGGCGGTTCTCGCCGAAGTGGGCGATGAACTCCCGCACGCCGTCCAGGCCGTCGACCACCCTGTTGTGCCGGGAGGTGGGCAGCCCCCAGGTCTTGAGCAGGTCGTAGGCCTGGGAGAGGCGGGTCAGGCCGGTGAAGCCCTCCAGGGCGCCGATGCCGTGGACCACCATGTGCAGGGGGCGGGTGGCGGTGACACGGGGGTCCTTCTGGCGCAGGGAACCGGCGGCCGCGTTGCGCGGGTTGGCGAAGGGCTTGTCGCCGGCCTCCACCAGCCGGGCGTTGAGCTCCTGGAACTTCTCCATCGGGAAGTAGACCTCGCCGCGGATCTCCACCAGGTCGGGGACGGCGTCGCCCTTGAGGCGGTCGGGGATCTCCGCGATCGTGCGCACGTTCGGTGTGATGTCCTCGCCGGTGCGGCCGTCGCCGCGGGTCGCCGCGCGCGTGAGGCGGCCGCGCTCGTAGGTGAGGTTCACGGCGAGGCCGTCGACCTTCAGCTCGCACAGGAAGTGGTAGTCCTGCTCGCCCAGTTCACGGGCGATGCGTTCGAACCAGGCGGCGAGGTCGTCGTCGTTGAACGTGTTGTCCAGCGAGAGCATGCGCTCGCGGTGGGCGACCGCCGTGAACTCCGTCTCGTAGGACCCGGAGACCTTCTGGGTCGGTGAGTCCGGCGTGCGCAGCTCCGGGTGCTCCTCCTCCAGCGCCTCCAGGGACCGCAGCAACTGGTCGAACTCCGCGTCGCTGACGACCGGAGCGTCCTTCACGTAGTAGCGGAAGCGGTGCTCCTCGATCTGCTCCGCGAGGCGCGCGTGCTTCTCCCGTGCCTCGGCGGGCACCGTCGTCGTCTCCGCTTGCTTGTCGCCGGCCACCGTGTCGTCCTCCCGTTACTCTGGGTTGTCCGCGAGGGATCTCGCCGCCCTGACACAGTGGGCGAGAGCCTGGCGCGCGTACCCCGGGGAGACCCCCGCGAGTCCGCACGCCGGGGTGAGCGTGACCGCCTCCGCGAGAAGCCCCGGAGACAGCCCCAGCCTGCGCCACAGCGTCCTGACACCCATGACGCTACCGGCAGGGTCTGACAATGGGCCCTCCGCGGACGGGACGACACCGGCGAAGAGGCGGGTGCCGCCCTCCACCGCCTCACCGATCGCCTCGTCGTCACGCTCGGTGAGCAGGGAGAAGTCGAACGAGACGGCCGCCGCCCCCGCCCGCCGCAGCAGGGCGAACGGGACGTCCGGGGCGCAGGAGTGGACGACGACCGGGCCGTCGGGATGCGTTCCGACCAGGTCGCGCAGCGTCTGCTCGGCGATCTGCCGGTCGACGGCCCGGTGGGTGCGGTAACCGCTGGCGGTCTTCACCCGGCCGCGCAGCACGGCGGTGAGGGACGGCTCGTCGAGCTGGAGCACGAGCTGCGCGCCCGGGACGCGCCGCCGCACCTCGGCGAGGTGCTGGCGCAGTCCCTCGGCGAGGGAGGCGGCCAGGTCGCGGCAGGCACCGGCGTCGGACAGGGCCGCCTCGCCGTTGCGCAGCTCCAGGCCGGCGGCGAGGGTCCAGGGGCCGACGGCCTGGACCTTCAGCGGCCCCTGATACTCCTGCGTGAACTCCTCCAGCGCGTCGAGGTCCTCGCCGAGCCAGGAGCGGGCCCGCCTGGTGTCCCGCCCGGGCCGGTCGCCGAGCCGCCAGCCGCTGGGCTCCACGCGCGCGTACAGCTCGACGAGCATCCCGGCGGTCCGGCCGATCATGTCCGCGCCCGGGCCCCGGGCGGGCAGTTCGGGCAGGAAGGGGAAGTCCTCGAAGGATCCGGTGGCGGTCCTGGCGGCCTCCCGGGCGTCACCTCCGGGCAGGGAGCCGACACCGGTGGCCGCACCGAACCTGAACTGGCTGTTTTCGCTCACCGCAACAGCCTAGTGAACCGGCCGCCGGGGTCAGGCGCCCGGCCGCACCGTCAGGCGCCCGGCCGCACCGTCAGGTCGTTGACCTCGGCGTCGCGCGGCAGGTCCAGGGCCATCAGGATCGTCGTGGCCACCGACTCGGGGTCGATCCACTGCGAGGCGTCGTACTCCTTGCCCTCCTGCTGGTGGACCTTGGCCTGCATGGGGGAGGCCGTGCGGCCGGGGTAGACCGAGGTGACCCGTACCCCGTTGCCGTGCTCCTCGTGGCGCAGCGCGTCGGCGAGGGCCTTCAGGCCGTGCTTGGAGGCGGCGTAGGCGGACCAGTCGGCGTGGGCGTTGAGGCCGGCGCCGGAGTTGACGAAGAGCACGTGGCCGCGGGCGGCGCGCAGCTGGGGCAGGAAGTGGCGGGTCAGCTCGGCGGGGGCGACGAGGTTGACGTTGAGCTGGTGGCGCCAGGTCTTCGGGGTGAGCTCGCCGACCGGGCCGAGGTCGACGACCCCGGCGATGTGCAGCAGCGAGTCCACCCGGTCGGGCAGGGACTGGTGGGAGAAGGCCCAGGAGAGCTTGTCGGGATCCGCCAGGTCGCCGACCAGGGTCCTGGCGCCGGGGAAGCCGGCCGCCAGCTCCTTGGCGCGGGCGGCGTCGCGCGCGTGCAGCACGAGGTCGTCCCCGCGCGCGTGCAGACGGCGGGCCACGGCCGCGCCGATGCCGGATCCGGCCCCGGTGATCACATGAGTAGCCATGCCCGCCATGCTCGCATCAGGGCCGTTCAGGCGATGCCCCGGCTCTCCTCCAGGTAGGCCAGCGCCCCGACCGGCTCCTCCGCGAAGAACACCAGGTCCGCCAGCGGGCGGGGCAGGAAGCCCTCGTCCTCCATGCGGCGGAACTGCTCCTTGAGGCCGTCGTAGAAGCCCGCGGTGTTGAGCAGGACCACCGGCTTGTCGGTGTGCCCGTGCTTCTTCAGTTCCAGGATCTCCGTCGCCTCGTCGAGCGTGCCCGTGCCGCCGACCATGACGACCACCGCGTCGGCCTTCTCCAGCAGGAGCCGCTTGCGCTCGGCGAGGTCCTCGGCGATGACCATCTCGTCGACGCCCGGGCGGGCCTTGGCGGCGAGGAACCGCACGGAGACACCGGCGAGCCGGCCGCCCGCCTCCTGCACGCCGTCGGCGACGACCTTCATCAGGCCGACGTCGGAGCCGCCCCACACGAGGGTGTGGCCGCCCTTGCCGAGCAGTTCGGCGAACTCCCGCGCGGGGCGGGTGTAGCGCTCGTCGAGGTCGGCGGCGGAGAGGAAGACACAGATGTTCATGGACCCACCGTACGGGCCCGGTCGGGGGCCGCGGTGAGGCGCATTTTGGACTGGCGGTGCGGCAGCCGCTCCCAGTCGTCCATGAACCGGGCGGCCAGGCCGTGCCGCGCGGCGAGGTCGGTCAGGGTCCGCGTCCGGTAGTAGAAGTCCTCGTGCAGCACCTGGTGCTCCTCGCCCTCGGTGCGATCGAAGGTGAAGTCGAAGAACCCGCCGGGCGCGAGGATCCGCCCCACGTGCGCGAAGCACTCCTCGATGACGGGCAGCGGCGAGTGCGAGAAGACGCTGTGCGCGTGCACGACGTCGAAATGCGCGTCGGGCAGGAAGTCGAAGGTCAGGTCGTCGGCGAGGGCGAGGTACGGCAGCTTGGCCTGGAGCTTGTCGGCGACGAGGGTGTCCTGGGCGGCGAGCAGGATGTGCGGCGAGATGTCGATGCCGTAGTAGTGGCCGGTGTCGAGGTGGTCGATGAACAGCCGGCCGGCCCGCAGGTTGCCGCAGCCGATGTCCAGCATGCGGTGGTGCGGCCGCAGACCGTGTCCCAGCAGGTACTCGAACTGCATGCGCCCGATCCGCGTCCACGCCTCGCGCGAGGGGCTGTGCCCCACCGCCGCCTCCGCGCTGCGCGCCGCGTCCGAGGCCATCACGGCCCGGTAGTAGGCGATGTGGTCGCGGTGGCGCAGCCGCAGCAGGGCGTCCCGCAGGAGCCGCCGGGCGTGCGCGGGCACCCGTTCCGGGTGGCGCAGGGCGTACCGGAGCTGGTGGACCAGGCTGCTGCGGTTCCTGGCCGGTTCCGTGGCGCGCATCGGGGCCTCCTGCGGCGGGGGAAGAACTCGGCTTCAGACTGCGCTGTATCGCAGGAGCCGGCTACCCGAGGAGGGCGATCGTGACGACAGGGCACCGCATCACCGTCGAACGGAGCGAGCGGCACGTGCGCGTGGTGCGCGACGGGCAGGTCCTCGCGGAGAGCGACCGGTCGCTGCTGCTGCGCGAGACGGGCTGTCCCGACCGGTACTACATCCCGCCGGAGGACGTGCGCCTCGACCTGCTGACCCCGTCCGGCACGCGGACGTACTGCCCCTTCAAGGGCACCGCGTCCTACTGGTCGCTGCCGGGGGCGGCCGACCTCGTCTGGGCGTATCCGGACCCCAAGCCGGACGTCGCCGGGATCAAGGACCACCTGTGCTTCTACGACGTGGACGTCACGTGATCGGCTGACGCACGGCCCGCCTCACCCAGGAACACCGTGCCGTGCGGCAGTCTCGACAGGCATGGACAAGAAGACGTTTTCGCGCGACGGCACCCGCATCGCCTACGAGAGCACCGGCCGGGGCCCCGCGGTCGTCCTGGTGAGCGGCGCGATGTCGACGGGCGGCACGCTGGCGCCCCTGGCCGTGTCGCTGTCGGAGCGCTTCCAGGCCGTCGTCTACGACCGCAGGGGCCGCGGTGCCAGCGGCGACACCGCGCCCTACGCGGTGGAGCGGGAGATCGAGGACCTGGCGGCGGTGATCGAGGCGGTGGGCGGCGAGGCGTTGCTGTACGGCATCTCCTCCGGTGGCGCGCTCGCCCTGGAGGCGGCGGCGAGCGGGCTGCCGGTGCGGCGCGTGGCCGTGTACGAGACGCCGTTCGCGATGTCGGAGGAGGGCGCGAAGGAGCGCGCGGAGTACACCCGGGAGCTGACGGAGGCGCTCGGCGAGGGGCGGCGCGGGGACGCGGTGGAGCTGTTCCTGCGGCTGACCGGCCTGGCCGAGAGCGTGATCCGCAGCGCCCGTCAGTCCCCCATGTGGGCGGGCATGGAGACGCTCGCCCCGAGCCTCGCCTACGACGACGCCGTCATGGGGGACGGCCGGGTCCCCCGGGAGCGGCTGGCCTCGGTCGGTGTGCCGGCCCTGGCGGTGGCGGGCGACGCGAGCCCGGCCTGGCTGCGCGAGGCGGCCCGGGCCATCGCGGACTGCGTCCCGGACGGGTCGTACCGCACGCTGCAGGGGCAGACGCACATGGTGGAGCCGAACGTGCTGGCGCCGGTGCTGACGGAGTTCTTCAGCCGGGGCTGAGCGGCCCGTGTACGGCTCCACGCGCGCGTGGAGCCGCTTTCGGGCGGGGGCGGGGCCGGGGTCAGGCGACGCCCGCCGTCGCCCGCACGGTCGACGCGATCGTCGCCGAGCCCACCACGCGCGTGCCGTCGTACAGGACGATCGCCTGGCCGGGGGCGACGCCGCGGACCGGCTCGGCGAAGGAGACCTCCAGGGAGCCGTCGACGACCTCGGCGGTCACCTCGGTCTCGCCGCCGTGGGCGCGCAGCTGGGCCGTGTACGTGCCGGGGCCGGTGGGGGCCGCGCCGCACCAGCGCGGCCTGATCGCGGTCAGGGCGGTGACGTCCAGCGCGGCGGCGGGGCCGACGGTGACCGTGTTGGTGACCGGGGAGATGTCGAGCACGTAGCGCGGCTTGCCGTCGGGGGCCGGGGTGCCGATGCGCAGGCCCTTGCGCTGGCCGATGGTGAAGCCGTACGCGCCCTCGTGCGTGCCGAGCTTCGCGCCGGACTCGTCGACGATGTCGCCCTCGGCCTTGCCCAGGCGCTGCGCCAGGAAGCCCTGGGTGTCGCCGTCGGCGATGAAGCAGATGTCGTGGGAGTCGGGCTTCTTGGCGACCGCCAGGCCCCGGCGCTCGGCCTCGGCGCGGATCTCGTCCTTGGTGGTGACCGTGTCGCCGAGCGGGAACAGCGCGTGGGCGAGCTGCCGGTCGTCGAGCACGCCGAGGACGTACGACTGGTCCTTGGCCAGGTCGGAGGCGCGGTGCAGTTCGCGGGTGCCGTCCTCGCGGACGATCACCTTGGCGTAGTGGCCCGTGCAGACCGCGTCGAAGCCGAGCGCGAGGGCCTTGTCGAGCAGCGCGGCGAACTTGATCTTCTCGTTGCAGCGCAGGCAGGGGTTGGGCGTGCGGCCGGCCTCGTACTCGGCGACGAAGTCCTCCACGACGTCCTCGCGGAAGCGGTCGGCGAGGTCCCACACGTAGAACGGGATGCCGATGACGTCGGCGGCGCGGCGGGCGTCGCGTGAGTCCTCGATGGTGCAGCAGCCCCGCGCGCCCGTGCGGAAGGACTGCGGGTTGGCGGAGAGCGCGAGGTGGACGCCGGTCACGTCGTGGCCCGCCTCGGCCGCGCGGGCGGCGGCGACGGCGGAGTCGACGCCGCCGGACATGGCGGCCAGGACGCGGAGGGGGCGGGGGCGCTGCGGGGTGTCAGTCATAACCCCTCCAGGGTAAGGGGGCGCGGGAACCAGGACCGGCGGGTATCCGTTGACGATCACATGGGAGAGCGGAAGGCATCGAGGGACGGCGACCGGAAGGTCGGGCGCCGCGCGTTGCTGATCGGCGGTGCGGCGGCCGCGGCGGGCACGGCCGTGCTGGCCCGGGACGAGCTGGCGCGGCTGTGGTGGCGCACCCCGGGCGTGGAGAAGCCGCGCACGGAGGGCGAGGTCGACTTCGCGGGGGCGCGCTGGGTGGCGGCCTCGGAGGCGAACTGGCGGCGTGCGGACCGGCCCGACGACTTCGGCATAGACATGGTGATCGTCCATGTCACGCAGGGCAGCTTCGACAGCGCGGTGAAGGCCTTCCGGGACCCGGGGCACCAGGCGGCCACGCACTACATCGTCCGCCAGGACGGGCACGTGACGCAGATGATCCGCGAGCTGGACGTGGCGTACCACGCGGGCAACCGCGACTACAACGAGCGCAGTGTGGGCATCGAGCACGAGGGCTTCGTGGACCGCCCGCAGGACCTCACGGACGAGATGTACGAGGCCTCGGCGCGGCTGACCGCCCGGATATGCGCGCGGTACGGCATCCCCGTGGACCGCGAGCACATCATCGGCCACGTGGAGGTCCCGGGCACGGACCACACGGACCCGGGGCCGCACTGGGACTGGGACAAGTACCTGCGGCTGGTGCGCCGGGCCCGTACGACGCCCGCCTGACCGGCCCCCGCCGGCCGGTCTCCCCGCCCGGGCCCGGCCCCCGGCAGGGGCGCACGCGGACCGCCGCGCGCCCGGGTGCGTACGCGCCGGGCGTTACGTCAGCCCCGCCGCCCGGGCCCGTTCCACGGCCGGGCCGATGGCCTTGGCCAGGGCCTCGATGTCGGCCTCGGTGGAGGTGTGGCCGAGGGAGAAGCGCAGGGTGCCGCGGGCCAGGTCGGGGTCGGTACCGGTGGCGAGGAGGACGTGGCTGGGCTGGGCGACGCCGGCGGTGCACGCGGAGCCGGTGGAGCACTCGATGCCCTGGGCGTCGAGCAGGAGCAGCAGGGAGTCGCCCTCGCAGCCGGGGAAGGTGAAGTGCGCGTTGGCCGGAAGGCGCCCCCCGGGATCCGGGTCGCCGCCGAGGATCGCGTCGGGCACGGCCGAGCGGACGGCGGCCACCAGGGCGTCGCGCAGGGCGCCGATCTCCCGGGCGAACCACTCGCGCTGCTCGGCGGCCAGCCGCCCGGCGACGGCGAAGGAGGCGATGGCGGGCACGTCCAGGGTGCCGGAGCGCACGTGCCGCTCCTGGCCGCCGCCGTGCAGGACGGGCACGGGGGTGTACTCGCGGCCGAGGAGCAGCGCGCCGATGCCGTAGGGGCCGCCGATCTTGTGGCCGGAGACGGTCATCGCGGCGAGGCCGGATGCGCTGAAGTCCACGGGGACCTGGCCGAAGGCCTGAACCGCGTCCGAATGCAGCGGAACCCCGAACTCGGCGGCGACGTCGGCCAGTTCACGGATCGGCAGGATCGTCCCGATCTCGTTGTTCGCCCACATGACGGTGGCGAGGGCCACGTCGCCGGGGTTGCGGGCGATGGCCTCGCGCAGGGTGTCCGGGTGGACCCGGCCGTGGGCGTCGACCGGCAGGTACTCGATGGTGGCGCCCTCGTGTTCGCCGAGCCAGTGCACGGCGTCGAGGACCGCGTGGTGCTCGACGGGGCTGGCGAGGACGCGGGTGCGGGCCGGGTCGGCGTCGCGGCGTGACCAGTACAGGCCCTTGACGGCGAGGTTGTCGGCCTCCGTGCCGCCCGAGGTGAAGACGACCTCGCTGGGGCGTGCGCCGAGGGCTTCGGCGAGGGTCTCGCGGGCCTCCTCGACGGTGCGGCGGGCCTGCCGGCCGGATGCGTGGAGGGAGGACGCGTTGCCGGTGGCACCCAGCTGGGCGGTGAACGCCTCAACCGCCTCCGGGAGCATCGGGGTGGTCGCGGCGTGGTCGAGGTAAGCCATGGTGAGCCCGATTCTACGGCTCCCCTCGGGCGGACCCGGGATCAAGGCCGGCCGAAGGCGAACGGCCGGACGGCGCTGCGGCGGCCCGTCGTCCCCGGGCCCGGCCGCGGCTCACCGGCGCGTGGTCGGCCGACGGCGGCTCACAAGCTCCAGGAGAGCGTGCTGTCGGACTGCACGAAGGCGGCCAGGACCAGCAGGTCGGCGACGCCCAGGCCCAGACCGAGCAGGGCGCGGCCGCGGCGCTCGGTGCCGCGCCACAGGGCGACGCTCGCCAGCACGATGGCGATCGGGCCGAGGAAGACGTTGAGGACCAGCAGGCCGAGCAGGCCGAGGACGAAGGACGCGACGGCCATGCCGTCGGTGTCGCGGATGCCGGTGCGGCGCGAGGCCGGAGCGGTGAGCTGCATGGTGATCGACTCCCGGGTCGGAAGGTGCGGTGGTCAGTGGGCCTGCGGATGGCGGCGGCGGTTGCGCTCGCGCAGCGCGAAGACGCCGAGCCAGACGGCGATGACGGCGCCGGTGACGAGGGAGAAGCCGAGCGGCGCGTGGGCCACGGTGCCCAGCATGAACCCCAGCAGCAGGAGTGCGGCGACGATGAACAGCATGGGAAACAGCCCCCAGAAGTTCTGGTGAACGGTTGTAGTTACAGTTGTTCACTGACTTCCCAGTCTAGCGGCTCTCATGACTTTTCAATTCCAGAGAACAGTTGTTAACTGCATGGTATGAGTCACACCCTCGGCATCCGGCAGGCCCAGAAGCAGAAGACCCGGCAGGCACTCCTGGACGCGGCCCTGGGGCTGCTGGAGGAGCAGAGCCTGAGCAGCCTCGGGCTGCGCGAGGTCACCCGCGCCGTCGGTGTCGCCCCGACCGCCTTCTACCGCCACTTCCGCTCCACGGCGGACCTGGGCGTGGCCCTGGTCGAGGAGGCGCTGGGCAGCCTTCACCCGATGATCCGGACGACGGTGTCCGGCACGGGTGACCAGGAGGAACGCATCGCGCGCGCCATCGAGTTGATCGCCCGTCACGTCGACGGGTACCCCGCACACGTCCGCTTCATCGCACGGGAACGGCACGGCGGAGTCCAGCCGGTGCGGGAGGCCATACGGGACCAACTGTCCCGGTTCGCCGGGGAGGTCAGGGACGAGCTGGCCAAGGACCCGGTGTCGCGGGGCTGGAGCGAGGACGACCTGCTGATGCTGGCGCACCTGTACGTCGACCAGATGCTGATCACGGCGTCGCTCTTCCTGGAGGCGCTGGAAGGGCCGCCGGAGGCACGCGAGGAGCGGCGGCGGGAGGTCGCCCGGGTGGCGACCCGTCAGCTGCGGCTGATCGGCCTCGGGCGTCACCACTGGCTGGACTGAGCCGTACCCCACGACACCCGAGGGGCGGTGCGCTCATGCCCGAGCGCACCGCCCCTGACGTCTTCCGGCCCCACCGCGCACCGGCGGGACCCCTCCGCGCGGGCCGCCCCGCGACCGACCCGTCGCAGCCGAGCCGGTCAGCCGAGCCGGTCAGCCGAGCCGCTCAGCCGAGCCGGACGCGGGCCAGCTGGCGGGACTGGACCACCAGCCGGTCCGCGCTGTCCCACACCTCCGCGTCCTCCTCCAGGAAGCCGCCGGCGAGGTTGCGCGTGGTGATCGACACGCGCAGCGGGCCCGGCGCCGGACGGCACCGCACGTGCACGGTCAGCTCGACGGTCGGCACCCAGCCCTTCAGGCCGAGTTCGAAGGCGGTCGGCGGCAGCGCGTCCACCGCGAGCAGCAGGGAGAGCGGGTCGGGGTCGCGGCCGTCCTTGAGGCCGAACCAGGCCCGCATCTCGCCCTTGCCGGAGGGCCGGCCGAGGGCCCAGCCCAGCGTCGACGGGTCGAGCCTGAGCATCAGCCGGTCGGTGATGGCCGAGCTGCCCTCCACCGGAGCCGGCCCGTCCTCGGGGCCGAAGCAGTGCTCCATCGGCGGAATCGCGGGCGGCCGGGCCGTGGTGCGGACGTCGTCAGGCAGGGCGTCCAGGTCGCCGTAGGAGGCGAGGACGCGGATGCGTTCGACCTCGCGGCCCTCGTCGTCGTACTGGAACAGCGAGGCCTGGCCGGTGGACAGGGTGCGGCCGGTGCGGACGACGTCCGTGCGGACGACCGCCGGGCCGGGCTGGGACGCGGTCAGGTAGTGCGCCGAGATCGTGAACGGGTCGGCGTGCGGCAGGGCGTCCGCGAGCGCCCGGCCGAGGACGGCCAGCAGGTAGCCGCCGTTGACGGCGCTGATGATCGTCCAGCCGGCGGAGAGGTCGATGTCGTAGACGCCGGGCGCGCGGCGGGTGAGCGCGGTGTCGCGGTCGAACTCGCTGTCGCCGATCGTGGCCCGGACGGCCGGTGCGGAGGCTGTTTCAGGCATGGCTGAACAGTACAAGAAGTGACTACTAAGCGGTAGCTTTGCTGTCCGTCCGGCGCGCGGACCGGGTGAGACATGGGCAACTTCTTGGTAAGTGCCCGACTCGTCCGGTCAACCCCGCGGCCGGTTGCGCCCTCTGTAGGGGCATGAGCCTCACCGGGACCCCGTTCCTCAGCGCGCTGATCGTGCTCTCCGTCGTGGCCCTCGCGCTGCCGCTGACCCTCTGGTCACGGGTCCGCGGCCCCCGCCTCCTGCGGGCGGCGGCCCGGACGCTGATGCTCCTGTTCGCCCAGGGGACGGCCGTGGCACTGGTCTTCACCCTGGTCAACAACGCCAACGGCCTCTACGACGACTGGGCCGACCTGCTCGGCACCGGTGACCACGTGGAACGGGCGCCGGACCTGGGCGCCGACGGCACCGGCGGTATCGCCCTGCGGCGGCTGCCCCCGGTCCGGCAGAGCTTCGAACCCGCCGCCGGACCGGGGATGCGCGCGGCCGGCGGAGTGCGGGTCACCCGGCTCGAGGGACGGGTGTCCGGCGTGAACGCCGAGGTGTACGTCTGGCTCCCGCCCCAGTACGACGACCCCGCCTACCGGCACCACCGGTTCCCCGTCGTGGAGCTGCTGCCCGGCTACCCCGGCTCGGCCAAGGCCTGGTTCGGCCCGCTGCACGCGCACGAGCAGCTGGAGCCCTTGATGCGCGACGGCCGCATCGCCCCCTTCATCCTGGTCGCGCCCCGCACCAACCTGCTGGCCGGAGTGGACACCGGCTGCGCCAACGTGCCGGGCACGGTCAACGCCGACAGCTGGCTGAGTCTCGACGTGCCGAGAATGGTCATGGACAACTTCCGCGCCCGGCCCGCCCCCGAGGGCTGGTCCGTCGCCGGCTACTCGGCCGGGGCGCACTGCGCGGCCAAGCTCGCCGTCGCCCACCCCGACCGCTACCGGGCCGCCGTGAGCCTGTCCGGCTACAACGACCCCATCGGCGAGCGCGACTCGCTCGCCGCGCGGACCCCCGCGCTGCGCGACGCGAACAACCCCCGCCTGCTGCTGCGCCGGGCCCCCGTCCCGCCGCGGATCGCGCTCTACCTCTCCGGCCAGCCGCAGGACGGCTACGAGGCGGGCGTGGCCCTGGAGCGGATCGCGAAGGCCCCGACCACCGTGCACGTGGTGTACATCCCGAAGAGCGCCGGCGGGCACACCATGGCGCTGTGGCGGCCGCAGATCGTGCCGGCCTTCGCCTGGCTGACGCAGCAGACGGGCTCCTGGCCCGTCACGGCAGGACGGGCTGCTCCTCCTCGCTCACCGTCGACCGCCGGTGCCAGGCCCGCGGAGCTCGCCAGTGGAACCGCATCGCCAGCAGGCGCAGCACGAAGGCCGTGATCACCGCGAGGGCGCTGGTGAACGGGTTCAGGGCGTCGTAGCGGATGCACAGGGCGACCAGGGCGGAGCCGACGATCGCCGGGACCGCGTACAGGTCGCGGTCCCAGCGCAGCAGGGAGGGCACCTCGTTGGCGAGGACGTCCCGCAGCACACCGCCGCCGACCGCGGTGGTCAGGCCCAGGCCGGCCGAGGCGGTCAGGCCGAGCCCGTACTCGTACGCCTTGATCGTGCCGGCGACGCAGAATAGGCCGAGGCCGGCCGCGTCGAAGACGTTCACGGCGACCTGGATGCGTTCCACCTGCGGGTGCAGGAAGAACACCAGGAGCGTGGCGAGCAGCGGGGTGAGGAAGTACCCCAGGTCCGTGAACGCGGCGGGCGGCACGGCCCCGATGACCAGGTCGCGGAAGAGCCCGCCGCCCAGCGCGGTCACCTCGGCGAGGACGGCCATGCCGAACACGTCGAAGTTCTTGCGCACGGCCAGCAGGGCGCCGGAGATCGCGAAGACGAAGATGCCGATCAGGTCGAGCGTGTGCTGGACGGACGGACTGAACAGTTGCTGGAGCACCCGTGCATTTTCCCCCACGGGTGAGCCCCCGCCCTGATGTGCGAGGGCGGGGGCTCGGGCGGAGTCACTTCGCCACGGGGGCGGTGGCGCCGTTCGCCGCGGCGGCCTCCTTGGCCGAGGACAGCAGCTCGGTGTCCTGCGGCTGCTGGTCCTCGAAGTTCTCCGGGTGGTGGCAGGCGACGCGCTGCCCGGCCCGCAGCTCCACCAGCGGCGGCTCGGTCGTCTTGCAGATCTGCGTGGCCTTCCAGCACCGGGTGTGGAAGCGGCAGCCGCTCGGCGGGGCGATCGGCGAGGGCACGTCGCCCTTGAGCAGGATCCGCTCGCTCTTGACGCCCCGGCGCTTGGGGTCCGGGATCGGCACGGCCGACAGCAGGGCCTTGGAGTACGGGTGCATCGGCGACTTGTAGAGCTTGTCGCGGTCGGCCAGCTCGACGATCTTGCCCAGGTACATCACCGCGATCCGGTCGGACACGTGCCGGACCACCGACAGGTCGTGCGCGATGATCACGTACGTCAGGCCGAGTTCCTGCTGGAGGTCGTCCAGCAGGTTCACCACCTGGGCCTGGATCGACACGTCCAGCGCGGAGACCGGCTCGTCGGCCACCACGAGCTTGGGGTTGAGCGCGAGCGCGCGGGCGATGCCGATGCGCTGGCGCTGACCGCCGGAGAACTCGTGCGGATAGCGGTTGTAGTGCTCGGGGTTGAGGCCGACCACCGACAGCAGCCGCTGGACCTCCTTCTTCACGCCGCCCTCGGGCTGGACGCCCTGGAGCCGGAAGGGGGCGCCGACGATCGTGCCGATCGTGTGCCGGGGGTTCAGCGAGGAGTACGGGTCCTGGAAGATCATCTGGACGTCGCGGCGCATGGGGCGCAGCTCGCCGGTCTTCAGGTGCGTGATGTCCTTGCCCTCGAACTCGACCGTGCCGCCAGTCGGTTCGAGCAGCCGGGTGATCAGCCGGCCCATGGTGGACTTGCCGCAGCCCGACTCGCCGACGACGCCGAGCGTCTCGCCCTTGCGGACCTCGAAGTCGATGCCGTCGACGGCCCGGACCGCGCCGGTCTGCCGCTGGAGCAGGCCCTTGCGGATCGGGAAGTGCTTCTGCAGGCCGGTCACCTTCAGCAGGATCTCGCCGTCGGCGGTGGTGTCCTGGGTGAGGGTGCTGCCGCTGGTGTCCGGTTCGCTCACCGTTTTGTCGTCGCTCACAGCTTCGGCGCAATCTCTTCGGTCCAGATACGCTCCCGCTGCTCCTGGCTCAAGTGGCAGGCGGCCCAGTGCGAGCCGCCGACCTCGGTCAGCTCGGGGCGGACCGTGCGGGTGACGTTGTCCTTCGGGATGTCCGCGTACGGGCAGCGCGGGTGGAAGGCGCAGCCGGACGGGAGGTTGATCAGGGAGGGCGGCGCGCCCTTGATCGGGATGAGCCGGTCGGTCTCCTCGCGGTCCAGCCGCGGCATCGAGCCGAGCAGGCCCCAGGTGTAGGGGTGGCGGGGAGCGGAGAAGACGTCCTCGGCGGGACCGCGCTCCACGCACCGGCCGCCGTACATGACCAGCAGGTCGTCGGCCATCTCGGCGACCACGCCCAGGTCGTGGGTGATCATGATGACCGCGGAGCCGAACTCCTTCTGCAGATCGTGGATCAGGTCCAGGATCTGCGCCTGCACGGTCACGTCCAGCGCGGTGGTCGGCTCGTCCGCGATGAGCAGCTCGGGGTTGTTCACCAGGGCCATGGCGATCATGGCCCGCTGGCGCATGCCGCCGGAGAACTCGTGCGGGTAGCCGTCCACGCGCTTGGCGGGCTCGGGGATGCCGACCCGGTCGAGCATCTCGATCGCGCGCTGCTTGGCGACCTTCTTGCTGACGTCGTGGTGGACGCGGTATGCCTCGACGATCTGCTGCCCCACCGTGTAGTAGGGGTGCATCGCCGACAGCGGGTCCTGGAAGATCATGGCCATCTTCCGGCCCCGCAGCCGCCGTACGTCGTCGGGGTCGGCCGCGATCAGCTCCTGGCCGTCCAGCCAGACCTCGCCGGAGACGTGGGCGCGCGCCGAGCGGTGCAGGCCCATCACACCGAGGGAGGTGACGGACTTGCCGGAGCCGGACTCGCCCACGATGCCCAGGGTCTTGCCCTTGCGCACGTCGAAGCTGACGCCGTCGACGGACTTGACCAGGCCGTCGTCGGTGTCGAAGTGGATGCGCAGATCGCGGACGGACAGGAACACGTCGTCCGGGACGGACGGGGCGGTGGTGTCCGGTTCGCCGAGCGCGGCTTTGTCGAGCTTGCTCACGAGTACCTCACCCGGGGGTCGATGGCGGCGTACACCAGGTCGACGATCAAGTTGCAGAAGACGATGAAGAACGCGGCGACCAGGGTCACGCCCATCACGATGGGCAGGTCGTTGTCCTTGATGGCCTGGACCGAGTAGGCGCCGATGCCCTGGAGGGAGAACACGGTCTCGGTGAGCACCGCGGTGCCGACGAGGGTGCCGAAGTCCATGCCGAAGATGGTGACGATCGGGGTGAGCGCGGAGCGCAGGCCGTGCTTGGTCACGACCGTGGTCTCCTTCAGACCCTTGGCCCTGGCCGTTCTGATGTAGTCCTCGCTCATCGTCTCCAGCATGCCCGCCCGGGTGAGCCGGGCGTAGAGCGCGGAGAAGAGGAAGGCGAGGCTGATCCAGGGCAGCATCAGATGCCAGGCCCATTCGGCGGGGTTCTGGGTGAAGGGGACGTAGTCGATGCTGTCCCAGACGGGGATCTCGTAGACGAACAGCGCGAGCAGGATCTGGCCGGTGAAGAAGATCGGCAGCGAGACGCCGGCGAGCGCGATGAACATGGAGATGCGGTCGATGGGCCGGCCCTTGCGCAGGGCCGAGATGACACCGGTCGTCACACCGGAGATCACCCAGATCACCGCCGCGCCGACGGCCAGCGAGAAGGAGACCGGGATCCGCTGCTCCAACTGCGGCCACACCTCGATGTGGCTCTTGAAGGAGTACCCGAAGCAGGGTGCGCTGCAGTGCGTCGCCTCGGGACCGAACCGGTAGTCGGCACCCGCCACGAGGCCCTTGACGAAGTTCCAGAACTGCTCGTAGACGGGCTGATCCAGTCCCAGGTTCTTCTTGATCGCGGCGACGGACTCGGGGTTCGCGTCCTTGCCGACGTACTGGGTGGCCAACTGGTCGGCCGTCTGGCCCCCGAGACGGGGCACCAGGAAGAAGATGGCGAAGGTGACTGCGCTGACCACCAGCAGCAACAGCACCGCGCCCATGACGCGTCGGAGGATGTACGCAGCCACAGCTGTACGGCCCCGGGTGGGGGGCGGGGGGGGGGGGGCGCCCCCCCCCCCGGGGGCCCGGCGGGGGGGGGGGGGGGGGGGGGGGCCCCCCGCGCCCACCCGGTGCCTTCACCTGCCTTTCGAAAGGATCCGGCCTGCTGACTTACTTCGCGGAGCTCATCAGCAGGTAGTCGTACATGCCGAGGTAGGCCTGCGTGACCGTGACGTTGGTCGCGGACGTGGGCCGCAGCAGCAGGTTCTTGCGGTAGATCAGCGGGACGACCGAGGCGTTGTCGAGGACCATCTTGTCGATGTCGCCCCAGGCCTTGGTGCGGGCGGCGTCGTCGGTGTTGGCGATCGCGTCCGTCAGGGCCTTGTTGATCTTCGGGTCGTCCAGCTCCATCAGGTTGTTGCCGCCGGAGGGCTTGATGGCGGCACCGTTGATGATCTGGTCGAGGAAGCCGTAGCCGGTCGGCCAGTCGGCACCCCACGCCATCGAGAGCATGCCGAGCTTGTTCTCGTGGACGTAGGACGGGACACCGGCGAAGTTGGAGAAGTACTTGCCGGAGGGGAACTGCTTGATCTCGATGTTGATGCCGATCTTCTTCAGCGACGCCTGGACGGCCGTGGCGGCCGCGACCTCGGCGGGCCGGTCCGAGCGGGCCGTGAGGATCGTGTTGAAGCCGTTCGGCTGGCCGCAGGCCTTCAGCTCGGCCTTGGCCTTGGCGACGTCACCCTTGTGACCGTCGGTCGCGTAGGTGTCGAACTTGGTGTAGCCGTTGACCGACGGCGGCAGCAGCGTGGTCGCCACGTCGCCCTTCGGCGAACCGCCCATCGCGTCCAGGACGGACTGCTTGTCCAGACCCCACTGGACGGCCTTGCGGCAGTGCTCGTTGTCGAACGGCTTCACGTTGACGTTGAGCGCGATGTACTGCGTGGCGCCCGCGTAGGAGCCGTCCGTCTGGTTGGCGAGCTTGCCGCGCAGGACCTTGGGCTGGGTCTGCGGCTGCACACCGGTGCCGGCCGCGTCAGCCGTGATCTTGTCGGAGATCAGGTTGTTGTCGACCGTGACCGGGTTGACCTTGAACTTGATCGTGATCTTGTCCGGCAGGGCCTTGCGGATCGGGTCCGTCTTCGGGTCCCACTGCTTGTTGCGCACGAGGGTGGCGCCGCGGCCCTCCTCGTAGGACTGGAACTGGTACGGGCCGGAGGACTGGATCGCCTGCACGTACTTCGCGCCGGTGTCCTTCGCCTTCGGCACGGGCGCCGTCTGCGAGAACGTCGCCAGGTAGTCGAAGTCGGCGAAGGGCTGCTTCAGCTTGAAGACGATCGTGCGGTCGTCCGGCGTCTCGATGGACTTGATGCCGTCGGCCGACTTGTCCTTGTAGGGACCCTTGTACTTGTCGCCGCCCTCCAGGTAGGCCTTGAAGTACGTCGGGCCGTTGGACAGCGCCTCGGGCGCGAAGTTGGAGCGCTCGATGGCGTACTTGACGTCCTTGGACGTCACCGGGGTGCCGTCCTGGAACTTCACTCCGGTACGCAGCTTGTACGTCCAGGTCTTGGCGTCCGGGCTGGACTTGCCGAGGGACTCGGCGAGGTCCGGCACGACCTCCAGGCCTTCCTTGCCCGCCGCCGGCTTGAACGTGGTGAGCGTCCGGCCGTAGAGGCGGGAGAAGTTCTGCACCCAGCCGTAGTACGTGTTGCCCGGGTCGAGGGAGTCCGGCACGTCCGAGTGCTCGTACGTGACCGTCCCTCCCTTCTTGTCCGACGCGTTGACGATCGAGTTCAGCGCGGCGTCCTTCTTGCCGCTGCCTCCCCCGTCGTTGTCGTCACCGCCGCCGCCGCACGCGGCAGCACCCAGCGACAGTGCCAGGACCGACGCAACGCCGGCGGTCACCCTTCTCGTCTTCACCTGAGGAAGCCCCCTCATTCGATGGATCACTTGCTGCGAGGGTCGAGGGCGTCACGCAGCCCGTCACCCAGCAGGTTGAAGGCCAGGACGGTGATGAAGATCGCCAGTCCGGGCACGAACATGTACTGCGGATCAGCCGTGTAGAGATCCACAGCGTTGCTGAGCATGCCTCCCCAGGAGGCCTGCGGCGGAGCGATACCGACGCCGAGGAAGCTCAGCGCGGCCTCGAACAGGATGTTCGTCGGGATGATCAGCGTCGAGTAGACGAGGATCGGCGCGACGAGGTTCGGGAGGAGCTCCCGGAACAGGATGTACGGGCCGCGCGCCCCGAGGCTCGTGGAGGCCTCGATGAACTCCCGCTTGCGCAGGGTCATGGTCTGCGCCCGCACGATGCGGCCGATGTACGGCCAGCTGAAGAAGCCGATCACGAAGATCAGCACGCAGATGCGCAGGGACAGGCCGTCGAGACCGAAGAACCCGTCCTGCACGGAGGCGGAGATCGAGATGGCGAACAGCAGCAGCGGGAACGCCAGGAAGGTGTCCATCAGCCGGCTGATGACGCTGTCGACCCAGCCGCCGTAGTAGCCGGCGATCACACCGAGCACGGTGCCGATGCACACGGACAGCAGCGTGGCGCCGCCGGCGACCAGCAGGGAGACCCAGGAGCCGTCGATGATGCGGGCGAGCATGTCGCGGCCGTACTGCGGGTCCACGCCGAGCGGGTGGTCCCAACTCATGCCGCCCCAGCCGCCCTTGGGGGCGAGCAGCGCGGGGTCGATCAGGTCCTGGTTGAACTTGTTGGGATCGAGGTCGAAGATCCACTGGATCGGCTTGGAGAACACCGCCATCAGCACGAGCAGGACGACGATGACGCCGCCGGCCATCGCCACCTTGTCCCGCTTGAAGCGCATCCAGGCGATCTGGGTGAGCGAGCGCCCCTCGATCTGGCTCTTCTTGACCCCGGAGAGCACGGCCTCGGGCTGTGCTCCGGCTTCCGCCCCGGTGGTCTCGATCGGTGCGGTCACGGTGCGATTGACCCCTCTCGGGCCGGCGATCGCCTAGCCCCTGGCTGCCGCTGTAGCGGTTTTGTTTGTCTCGTACACGCGACCTGCCGGCCCGTGTCTTGCCGGGAGTCTTCAACGCTTTGGCGATCAGTTGCCAGACTTGGCGGTGAAAGGATGCGTAAACGTGATGCTGTCTGGGGGGTTCCGTTATCCGGACGACGGGTAACAGGGGTCGGACGCGTCGAGCTAGGGGCATTTTAGGACGTACCTGAGCATCTCACCCTTATCTACGCGCGAAGAGCTGAACTTTCCTCGTCTTCGCGCGGGGGTGGGAAACCGGCCTCGGCAGGGGTGCCGGACGGCTCAGAACCTGCCCTGGGCGGGCGGGTATCCGTAGCCGGACGCGGGGGCCTGGACGGGGGCCGTGGCGTGGGCCTCGCGGTCGTAGAAGGGGCGGGCGTTCGCCCGCAGCCACATGGCGACCGGGTCGTGTTCGTCGGACATCGCGACGGTGGAGACGGGCAGTCCGTCCGGGACGGCGCCGAGGGACTGCTGCATCATCGCGCGCACGGAGTCCACGGCCGGCGGCGAGGTGTCGTACACCTCCAGTCCGATGGCGAGGTACGGCGCGCCGAGCGCGGGCTGCACCCAGGCGCGGCGCAGCGCGCGGACGGCCGGGGTGCGGTGGGCGTTCTGCGCGAGCAGGGCGTAGAACTGCGGGACCTCGATGGCGGGTTCGGACAGCCGCAGCGGTCCGGCGGGCTGGCGGTCCAGGCCCGTGGCGATTCTGCGCAGGTCGAGCCAGGGGATGCCGACGCCGCCGCCCGGGGCGTGCGGGTTGAGCCAGAGGCCGTAGTGGTCGGGGTAGAGGGCGCGGGCCACGTCGACGCCGTCGACCACCTCGTAGGAGCGGTTCCAGCCGCTGGCCGACAGCTCCTGCGCGGAGGTCACGCAGGGCGCGTAGCCGTAGCCGTCGACCTCCATGTTTCCGTACTGGGCGTCCGGGGAGCCGGCCTGGCCGTGCCACAGGAGCATCCAGATCTGGCCGGTGTGCGGGGTGGCGAGCGCGCGCAGGAGTGCCTCGTAGGCGTCGTAGCGCCCGGGCGTGACCTGGCGCAGCATGTGCTCGACCTGTCCGGCCGCGGCCGTGCCGCTCGCGCTCACCTTTACCGCCCCTTCGTACAACGCCTCGACCGTGACCTAGCTTAAGCCCGCCCACCGGCTCGGGACTTGCCTCGTGCGGCGCGTGCGGATCCGCGCGTGGTCCGCCGCGCGTCCGGGCCGGCCGCCCTACCGCTGGTAGAAGGGCCGGACCCGGTCCTTCATCCAGTGGCCCACCGGGTCCTCCGCCACGTCGAGCAGGACGAGGTTGACGGGCCAGGGCGCAGGCGCCGCGGTGACGGCCCGGGTCAGGGCCTCCAGCGGCAGGGCCCGCAGGTCGCCCTCCCACTGGGAGAGTTCGACGCCCACGAACATCACCGGGTCGGCCGTCTCGATCGCGGCGAGGCAGCGGCGGGCGGTGAGCACGACACCGATCGCCTCGAACTCGGCGGAGGCGGCGGCCAGGAAGTCCACCGGGTCGTCCTGCCAGTCGGGCTCGAACAGGCGGACCCGGCCGCCGCTCGCGGGGCCGTCCAGCGGGGTCCGGCCGGCCCGGCACAGGTCGGCGACGGCGGGGGGCGGCAGGGGTATGCCGACCACGCCGCCGGGGTTGACGACGATCCCCGCGTGCGGGGGGAGGCCGCGGGCGAACTCCACGGCGGGCGCGATGGTGTACGCCATGTGCGGCCCCGCGCCCAGGCGGAACTGCTCCTCCGAGCTGAACACCGGCACGAACGCCTGGCCGTCGATCTCGACGGCGGGCAGGTCGAGCGGGCCGCTGTGCGGGCCGCCGCCGTTGGGGAGCGGGACCCAGACGAAACTCCGGCCGAGCACCTCGACGATCCGCCCGCCCGCCGCGGGGCCGGCGCCGAGCGCCGCCGAGAGCACCTCCTCCAGCTCGTTGCCGGGCCAGCCACCGTGCGGGTGGGTCTGCGTCTGCGCCGGGAAGTCCGCGGAGAAGTCCGCCGGGAAGTCCATCTGCCTACCGCCTGCCTGAAACCACTGCTGAGGCGAAAAGGCTAACGGCTCGGACGCCACGAGTGACCGGATCATGCCGACCGGCCACCCGCCCACGGACCGACCGGCCCGCCACCGAGCTCCGACCGCCCGCCGAGCTGCGACCGTCCGACCGTCCGCCGAGTTACGACCGTCCGCCGACCGGCGGCCGTCCTCGACCAGGGGCCGGACGCCGCCCCACACCCCGCCTCCCGGCCCCGGGCCGTTCCACCGAGCGGCCACCCGGCGGGCTGTCCGCACCGGGGGGGGGTGGGCGTCACGCCGCCGTGGTGCGGGGGTGTCGGCCGACGGGTGAGTCCGGGGCGCGGGGGTTTCGGCCGGCAGGTCCGTCCGTCCCCGGCGCGGAGAGGCCGGTGGTCAATTCGCCGCACGGGCCCGTCGGCCGACGGGTTCTTCCGCGGCACGGGGGCGTCGGCCCGGAGGTACCGTCCCCGGCACGGGAGCGGCCGGCGGGCCAGTCCGCCACACGGGGCCGTCCGCCGACGGGTGAGGTCACGGCGCGGGACCTTCGACCGACAGGTCCGTCCCCGGCACGCGAGCGGCCGGCAGGCCAGTCCGCCACACGGGGCCGTCCGCCGACGGGTGAGGCCCCGCCGGGGGGCCATCGCCCAGCAGGTCCATCCCCGGCGCGGGAGCAGCCGGCGGGCCAGTCCGCCACACGGGTGCCATCGGCCCACGGGTTCGTCCGCGGCACGGGGCCCTCGGCCAGCAGGTCCATCCCGGCCCAGGAGCGGCCAGCAGGTCAGTCCGTCACGCGGGGCCGTCGGCCCACGGGTTAGTCCGCGGCGCGGGACCACCGGCCAGCAGGTCCGTCCCCGGCACGCGAGCGCGGGGCCTTCGACCGGCAGGTCCGCCCGCGGCGCGGCGTCGGCCCGCGGTCCGGCCGCGGCGCCCCGGCGGGTCGGTCCGTCGGGCTCAGCCGGTGGCCGGCGGAGCCGTTCGGTGGGGTTTCGGGGGTCGCCTCCGGCCCAGCCGGCTCGTGGTCGTCGTGCCGTTCTCCGTGTGTCGCGGCCGTCCCGGGCGCTCGGCCGGTGCCGGCCGTCACCCCGTGAAGCCGATGCGGCGGAGCGCGTTCGCCGTGGCCCGGTCGGCGAGGACGGCCGAGCCGCAGCCGGAGGGGAGGTCGCCCTGGGCCACGGAGCGCAGCAGGCGGGTGGTGGCCGCGCGGTGGCGCAGGAACGCGTAGCGCGAGACGCCGCGGCCGCGGTCGCGCTGGCCGGCCAGGGCCTGCTCGGGGGTGACGTCGAGGAGGAGCAGGTGCAGGGCGCCGCCCCGGCGGCGGGCCTCGCGGGCGAGCCAGCGGCGGACCCACGCCTGCGTGCCGCAGTCGTGCACCACCAGGCCCTCGCCCGAGCGCAGCGCGCGCCGCAGCCCGGCGTAGTGGGCGAGCCGGACCAGCGGCCGGTAGACCGCGTACGGCAGGAAGCCCGGCATGCGGCGCTCCCAGCGGTCGCGGGTGTCCTGGGAGTCGACGCGCCGGCCGGGGACCGTGCGCCGCATGAGCGTGGACTTGCCGCTGCCGGGCAGGCCCGTGACCACGACGATGTCCCGGGGACCGAACAGCAGCGCGTGCGGGCCGGGGCGGTCGCGCAGATCGCGGACGACCGGCGCCGGGCCGCGGACCGCCCGGGCCGGAACGGCCGGCTGCTCGGGCAGCGCGATGCCCGTGGTCGTGGCGTACGCCCTGGTCCTGTTCACCGTGATCGTCCTCCCCTGGGGCCAGGTACGGAGTCCCATCCCCGCCGAGTGTAAAGAGAAGGTAATGCCGCAGACCTCTCATTTCCGTGCTCTTCCTGCAACAGGGCTGCTACAGGTCGCCGGTCCGGCGGCGCTCGGGACTCGCGCACTCCCTGTGAAAGGTCCCCCTGCCGCGCCCGAAGGATGCGTGCAATGATGTGCGCGCCAACTGCATACCGGCCGTTTGAATCCGCGCGGGAGAGTTCCCAGCACCGCTGACGCTGGGGCGCCGAAGGAGCAAGTCCCTCCCTTGAATCTCTCAGGCACCGTTACCGCGCGGGCGAGGCACATCTGAAAAGCGGGCCCTCCCCTGCCCCCGGCAGGCCGGCTCCACCCAAGGTGCAAGCCATGGACCAGCGCGGTCATGGCGAACCTCTCAGGTTCCGATGACAGATGGGGAGGAACGACCTCGCCGTCATTGCCTTGGGAGACGACCGACCGTGAGCAGTACAGGACAACTCCGTCACACCGCGCTCGATGCCCTGCATCGCTCGCTCGGCGCGACGATGACCGACTTCGCCGGCTGGGACATGCCCCTGCGCTACGGCTCCGAGCGCGACGAGCACACCGCCGTGCGCACACGGGCCGGGCTGTTCGACCTCTCCCACATGGGTGAGATCACCGTCACCGGTCCGCAGGCCGCCGCCCTGCTCGACTACGCCCTGGTGGGCAACATCGGCGGTGTGAAGCCGGGCCGCGCCCGCTACACGATGATCTGCCGGGCCGACGGCGGCATCCTCGACGACCTGATCGTCTACCGGCTGGGCGAGACGGAGTACATGGTCGTCGCCAACGCCTCCAACGCCCAGGTCGTGCTGGACGCGCTGACCGAGCGGGCCGCCGGCTTCGACGCCGAGGTGCGCGACGACCGGGACGCCTACGCGCTGATCGCCGTGCAGGGCCCCGAGTCCCCCGGCATCCTGGCCTCCCTCACCGACGCCGACCTCGACGGGCTGAAGTACTACGCCGGCCTGCCCGGCACGGTCGCCGGGGTCCCGGCCCTGATCGCCCGCACCGGTTACACGGGCGAGGACGGCTTCGAGCTGTTCGTGAAGCCGGAGCACGCCGTGGAGCTGTGGCAGGCGCTGACCAAGGCCGGCGAGGGCGCCGGACTGGTCCCGTGCGGGCTGTCCTGCCGCGACACGCTGCGCCTGGAAGCCGGCATGCCGCTGTACGGGCACGAGCTGACCACCTCCCTGACGCCGTTCGACGCCGGTCTCGGCCGCGTGGTGAAGTTCGACAAGGAGGGCGACTTCGTGGGCCGCGAGGCCCTGCGCGAGGCCGCCGCCCGGGCCGAGCAGAACCCGCCGCGCGTGCTGGTCGGCCTGGTCGCCGAGGGCCGCCGCGTCCCGCGCGCCGGGTACGCCGTCGTCGCCGGCGGCGAGGTGATCGGCGAGGTCACCTCCGGCGCCCCCTCCCCCACCCTGGGCAAGCCGATCGCCATGGCCTACGTGGACGCCGCACACGCCGCGCCCGGCACGCCCGGCGTGGGCGTGGACATCCGGGGCAGTCACGAGCCGTACGAGGTCGTGGCGCTGCCCTTCTACAAGCGCCAGAAGTAGACACTGGGCCACGGGCGCCGCAGGGCCCCGGGCCCGGCCCCTCACGCCCCCTCACCCCGCTCACCAGCGGTCCCCCTTCACCAGCACTCCCGCGCGTACAGGAGAATTCAGGCCATGAGCAACCCCCAGCAGCTGCGCTACAGCAAGGAGCACGAGTGGCTGTCGGCCGCCGAGGACGGCGTGTCGACGGTCGGCATCACGGAGCACGCGGCCAACGCGCTCGGCGACGTGGTCTTCGTCCAGCTCCCCGAGGTCGGTGACACGGTGTCCGCGGGCGAGACCTGCGGCGAGCTGGAGTCGACCAAGTCGGTGTCCGACCTGTACTCCCCGGTCTCCGGTGAGGTCACCGAGGTCAACGAGGACGTCGTGAACGACCCGTCGCTGGTGAACTCGGCCCCCTTCGAGGGCGGCTGGCTGTTCAAGGTGCGGGTCACGGACGAGCCGGGCGACCTGCTCTCCGCCGACGAGTACACCGCGTTCTCCGCCGGCTGAGGAGTCGTAGCCGTATGTCCGTCCTGAACACACCCCTGCACGAGCTCGACCCGGCCGTCGCCGCCGCGGTCGACGCCGAGCTGCACCGCCAGCAGTCCACGCTGGAGATGATCGCCTCGGAGAACTTCGCCCCGGTCGCGGTCATGGAGGCGCAGGGCTCGGTCCTCACCAACAAGTACGCCGAGGGCTACCCGGGCCGCCGTTACTACGGCGGCTGCGAGCACGTCGACGTGGTCGAGCAGATCGCGATCGACCGGGTCAAGGAGCTGTTCGGCGCCGAGCACGCCAACGTGCAGCCGCACTCGGGCGCCCAGGCCAACGCGGCCGCGATGTTCGCGCTGCTCAAGCCGGGCGACACGATCATGGGCCTGAACCTCGCCCACGGCGGTCACCTGACCCACGGCATGAAGATCAACTTCTCCGGCAAGCTCTACGACGTCGTCGCCTACCACGTGGGCGAGGACGGCCGGGTCGACATGGCCGAGGTCGAGCGGCTGGCCAAGGAGTCCAGGCCGAAGCTGATCGTGGCCGGCTGGTCCGCCTACCCGCGGCAGCTGGACTTCGCCGGGTTCCGCCGGATCGCGGACGAGGTCGGCGCGTACCTGATGGTCGACATGGCCCACTTCGCCGGTCTCGTGGCGGCCGGGCTGCACCCCAACCCGGTGCCGCACGCGCACGTGGTCACCACCACGACCCACAAGACCCTCGGCGGCCCGCGCGGCGGTGTGATCCTCTCCACGGCCGAACTGGCCAAGAAGATCAACTCCGCTGTCTTCCCCGGTCAGCAGGGTGGTCCGCTGGAGCATGTGATCGCCGCCAAGGCCGTCGCCTTCAAGGTCGCCGCCTCGGAGGACTTCAAGGAGCGCCAGCGCCGTACGCTGGAGGGTGCCCGCATCCTGGCCGAGCGTCTGGTGAAGGACGACGTCCGGGCCGTGGGCGTGGACGTGCTGTCCGGCGGCACGGACGTGCACCTGGTCCTGGTCGACCTGCGCGAGTCCGAGCTGGACGGGCAGCAGGCCGAGGACCGGCTCCACGAGATCGGCATCACCGTCAACCGCAACGCGATCCCCAACGACCCGCGTCCGCCGATGGTGACGTCCGGTCTGCGGATCGGCACCCCGGCCCTGGCCACCCGCGGATTCCAGGCGGAGGACTTCGCCGAGGTCGCGGACGTCATCGCCGAGGCGCTGAAGCCGTCGTACGACGCGGAGGCCCTCAGGACCCGGGTGAAGGCCCTGGCCGGCCGGCACCCGCTGTACCCGGGTCTGAACCCGTAACGAGCGACGGCCACCCGTCGCGAAGAAACCTTTCGGGCGCCGCGCCGGCCACAAGCGGGCGCGGCACCCGCCCCCTTGGCACCACCCCCGTAGTCAGGAGTTCCCCCCGTGGCCATCTCGGTCTTCGACCTGTTCTCGATCGGCATCGGCCCGTCCAGCTCCCACACCGTCGGCCCGATGCGCGCGGCCGGCCTGTTCGTCCGGCGGCTGCGCAACGAGGAGCTTCTGGGGTCCGTCGCCTCGGTCCGGGCGGAGCTGTACGGCTCGCTCGGCGCCACCGGCCACGGCCACGGCACGCCCAAGGCGGTGCTGCTCGGCCTGGAGGGCGACTCGCCGCGCACGGTGGACGTGGAGACGGCCGACGAGCGGGTGGAGGCGATCAAGGCCGGCGGCCGGCTGAACCTGCTCGGCGAGCACGAGATCGCGTTCTCCTTCGACGACGACATGGTCCTGCACCGCCGCAAGGCCCTGCCGTACCACGCGAACGGCATGACGCTGTGGGCGTACGACGCCTCGGGCGCTGAGCTGCTGACCAAGACCTACTACTCGGTCGGCGGCGGCTTCGTCGTCGACGAGGACGCGGTCGGCGCGGACCGCATCAAGCTCGACGACACCGTCCTGAAGTACCCCTTCCGCACGGGCGACGAGCTGCTGCGCATGGCCCGGGAGACCGGCCTGTCCATCTCGGCGCTGATGCTGGAGAACGAGCGGGCCTGGCGGACCGAGGAGGAGATCCGCGCGGGCCTGCTGGAGATCTGGCGCGTGATGCAGTCCTGCGTGGCGCGCGGCATGTCCCGCGAGGGCATCCTGCCGGGCGGTCTGAAGGTGCGCCGGCGGGCCGCCAACACCGCGCGCAAGCTCCGCTCCGAGGGCGACCCGCAGGCCCTGGCGATGGAGTGGATCACCCTCTACGCCATGGCCGTGAACGAGGAGAACGCGGCCGGGGGCCGGGTCGTCACCGCCCCGACCAACGGCGCGGCCGGCATCATCCCGGCGGTCCTGCACTACTACATGAATTTCGTGCCGGGCGCCGACGAGGAGGGCGTGGTCCGCTTCCTGCTCGCCGCGGGCGCGATCGGCATGCTGTTCAAGGAGAACGCCTCCATCTCCGGCGCCGAGGTCGGCTGCCAGGGCGAGGTGGGCTCCGCCTGCTCCATGGCGGCGGGCGCACTGGCCGAGGTCCTCGGCGGGTCCCCGGAGCAGGTGGAGAACGCGGCCGAGATCGGCATGGAACACAACCTGGGCCTGACCTGCGACCCGGTCGGCGGCCTGGTCCAGATCCCGTGCATCGAGCGCAACGGCATGGCGGCGGTCAAGGCCGTCACCGCCGCCCGCATGGCGATGCGCGGCGACGGCTCCCACAAGGTGTCCCTGGACAAGGTCATCAAGACGATGAAGGACACGGGCGCGGACATGTCCGTGAAATACAAGGAGACCGCCCGCGGCGGGCTCGCGGTGAACATCATCGAGTGCTGACGGCCGTGCGGGCCGACGTCCCACATCGCGAGATGGCTGTACCGCGAAACAAGATGGCTGGCATGGTGGCGGCAGCCATGTTTCACGCGTGAAAGACCCAGCGATGCCAGCCACCGGTCCAGCCCCGACGCCCGTCAACCCGCGGTCGCGCGTCCTCGTCGCCAGCCTCGTCGGCACGACGATCGAGTTCTACGACTTCTACATCTACGCGACCGCCGCGGTGCTCGTCTTCCCCGAGCTGTTCTTCCCGGACAGCGACCCGACCACCGCGCTGCTGTCGTCCTTCGCGGTCTTCGGCGCCGCCATGGTCGCCCGCCCCGTCGGCGCGGTGGTCTTCGGGCACCTCGGTGACCGGCTCGGCCGCAAGAAGACGCTCGTCGTCTCCCTGCTGACCATGGGCATCGCCACGTTCCTGATCGGCGTCCTGCCCACCTACGCCCAGGCCGGCTGGGTGGCCACCGCGCTGCTGGTGCTGATGCGGCTCGCGCAGGGCTTCGCGCTCGGCGGGGAGTGGAGCGGCGCCGCCCTGGTCGCCACCGAGAACGCCCCCAGCGGCAAGCGCGCCCTGTACGGCACCTTCCCGCAGCTGGGCGCCCCGCTGGGGTTCGTCATCGGCAACGGCCTGTTCCTGGCCATGGGCGCGCTGCTGCCCTCCGCGGCCGGCGCCGATCCCTCGCAGCCCTCGGACGCCTTCCTCGTGTGGGGCTGGCGCGTGCCGTTCCTGTTCTCGGCGGTGATGGTCGCCATCGGCCTGTGGGTGCGCTCCCGCCTCGTCGAGTCGGAGGTGTTCACCAGGACCCGCGCGGCGGGCGGGGTGCGGCGGCTGCCGCTGGCCACCGTGGTGCGCGACCACGGCAGGCAGCTGGTCCTGGGCACCTTCATCATGCTGGCGACCTATGTGCTCTTCTACCTGATGACCACGTTCTCGCTCAGCTACGGACGCGCCGCGAAGGACGCCGCCGTGCCCGGACTGGGGTACGGCTACACCACCTTCGTCCTGATGCTGATCTTCGGCGTGCTGTTCTTCGCCGCCTTCACCCTGGTCTCCGGCCCGCTCGCCGACCGGTACGGACGGCGCACCACGCTGATCCTGACCACCTCGGCGATCGTGGTCTTCGGCCTGGTCTGGGCGCCGCTGATCGGTCTGGGCACCTTCGGCGTGGTGCTGTGGCTCGTGCTCGGCTTCACCCTGATGGGCCTGACGTTCGGCCCCATGGGCGCGCTGCTGCCCGAGCTGTTCCCGACCAGCGTGCGCTACACCGGCTCCGGCATCTCGTACAACGTCAGCTCGATCCTGGGGGCGGCGGTCGCCCCGTTCATCGCCGTGGCGCTGTGGGAGGCCGGGGACGGCTCGCCCCGGCTGGTGGGTCTCTACCTCTCGGCGATGGCCCTGCTGACGCTGATCGCGCTGCTCCTCGGCAAGGAGACCAGGCACGTCTCCCTGGACGAGGGCGAGGCGGCCCCCGCCGGCGACCCGGCCCCCGCCGTCACCGCGCCCCGCGAAAGCTGACGTTTCCGCATCGGCCCGCAGCAGCCCGTGCCATGGTGGTGGACACCGACTCCCCCTCCCCCACCAGCACTTCAGGGAGCCCTCCATGCTGCGCGGTATCGACGTGAGTTCCTACCAGTCCTCCTCCTACGACACCGACGGCCTCTCCTTCGTCTTCGTGAAGGCGACGGAGGGGCGGTCCTACGTGAACCCCAAGCTGGCCGCCCAGACCGAGCGGGCGCGGGACGCCGGGCTGGTCGTCGGCTTCTACCACTTCCTGTGGCCCGGCAACCTCACCGCCCAGGCCGAGTACTTCCTCGGCAAGGCACCGGACCGGGCGGGCGACATCCTCGCCGTCGACTGGGAGACGACCGGCGACGGCACCCACGCGAGCAACGCGGAGAAGGACCGGTTCCTGCGCAAGCTCAAGGAACTCCGCCCGGACAACCGGGTGGTGCTCTACTGCAACCGGAACTTCTGGCTCAACGTGGACACGACCTCCTATGCCGGCGACGGGCTGTGGATAGCCGACTACGTCACCGCGGGCAAGCCCCGCATCAAGGCGAAGTGGCGCTTCCACCAGTACACCGACGACCCGCTGGACAAGAACGTCGCCGACTTCGGGACCAGGGCGGCACTGCGCACGTGGGCCACGAGCGCCTGACCTCCCCCGGCCGAGGGCCTGTCGTTTGGATCACGTCGCAGACGCGTGGTCCGGCACGCACATCTGCGGCGTTGTCGTCGGTCGCCGACGCTCCGCGTCGACTTCCTCCTCCACCTTGCAGCTGCACGCACCAGACCACGCTCCCCGGCGCTGAACAGCACCGTCACGTTCCTGCGACCTGATCCAAACGACAGGCCCTAGCCGCGGAAGTCCGCCGTGCGCTCCGGGGACGCCTCCGACAGGGCCTTCGTGACCTCCTGGATCCCGCCGCGCAGGCCGTAGACGGGGGTGCCGGGCTGCTGGCGCCAGGAGTCGTCGAGGCCGCCCGCGTCGACCGTGTCGAAGCCGAGTTCCTCGATCAGCGCGCGCACCTTCCCCTTGGCCGCCTCGTCGTCGCCGGCCACCGGGAGGGCCAGACGGCCGGGGTCGCCGGCCGGGCGGTGGCGGTCCAGGATGTCCTGGGCGTAGGTGCCGTTGAAGGCCTTGATCACGGGGTGGCCCAGCTGCCGTTCCGTCCAGCGGCTCTCGGTGAGGCCCTCGTCCTCGATCCCGGCGATCCGGCCGTCGCGCTGCTGCGGGTAGTAGTTGCCGGTGTCGATGACCGCGACGCCCTCCGCCGCGCCGTCGAGCACGCCGGACGGCAGGTCCGGGACGGCCTTCAGGGGGATGGTCACCACGACGATCTCGGCGCCCCGCGCGGCCTCCCCGACCGGTACGGGCGTCGCGCCGGTCTCCTCCGCCAGGGCGGTGAGGGTGTGCGGGCCGCGGGAGTTGGCGACGGACACCTCGTGGCCCAGGGCGGTGAGCCGCCGGGTCAGGTTGCCGCCGATGTTGCCCGCTCCGATGATGCCGATCTTCATGTCCTCGCCCTTCCGGGGGGTGGATAGCGCCTCGCGGATCCTTGTGCCCGGGGTCAACCCCCAGGGCGGGAGCGCTATTCCTCGCCGCACGCGGGAAGGACGAAGGGGCCCGGTCCGTGCGGACACGGACCGGGCCCCTTCGTTCGCGCGTACGGGCGGCCTACTTGTTCAGGTAGCCCCAGAACTCGTCGAAGCTCAGCTTCTTGTCGCCGTCCAGGTCGCGGCTCTTGATCACGACCTCGGCGACCGACTCGGTCACGTTCCAGTCACCCGACCGGGCCAGGGCGGTCTTGAACTCGGCAGCGGTGATGAGTCCGTCACCGTCCGTATCGATCCGCTCGAACTGCTTGCGTGCTTCCTCGATGTCCGCCACCGGTCGCCCCTCGTCTCGTGCTGTACGTCGTGCTGACGCAGGTCAGATTAACCGCCCGCACGGGCTTCCAGTGCGGCGGCCACCCAGGCGAACTCCTCCCGGCGGGCCACCCCGGGCCCGGCGCCCTTCACGACGGCGAGCAACTCCCGGTAACGGGCGATCCGGTGGGTGGCGTGCGCACGCAGCCGGTCGAGTACGGCGGCGGGGTCGGCCTGGCCCAGGAGGTCGTCCAGCATCCGGCCGGCCTCCGGCGAGTCGGGGGCGAGGCCCCGCTCGCGGGCCTCGGCTCCCAGCCGCACCAGCCGCCGGGAGAACCGCAGGGACGCCCCGGCGGGCGCGTCCGGGCCGCGGTCGGCCGCGTTGGACTCGGCGACCCCGCGCATCTCGGCCCTGAAGCCGGGGTCCTGCAGCAGTTCGGCCAGTTCCAGCCAGGCGTCGACCTGTTCGGGCGTCGGTTCCTCGGGCAGGTCGGCGGCGGTGTGCCGCATGCGTTCGCGGATCAGCGGGTCGGCCGTGTCCAGCCCGTGGAAGATCTCGTCCACGAACTCCTCCAGGATGCGCCGCCGTTCGGCCGCCGACAGCCGTGCCAGCTTGTTCATCAAGGTCATCTCCTCCGCTCCGGAACCGCGCTGGGCGACCGTCGACAGCACCGCTCGGGTGACCTTCAGCGACCGGATCCGCGCGTCCAGTGCGACGACGTGGGCGGCCGCGACCTGCGCCACCGTCGCCTCGCCGGCCAGCACCCGGCGGACGTCCGCGAGGCCCAGGCCGAGCTCGCGCAGCGTCCGGATCAGCTCGAGGCGGGCCACCGAGGCGGCGTCGTACAGCCGGTATCCGCCCTCCGACCGGGCCACCGGGGGCAGGGCGCCCTCGTCGGACCAGTAGCGGATGGTGCGGACGGTCAGTCCGGTGGCCCGGGCCAGGGCGCCGATGGTGAGCAGTGCGGTGCCGTCGTCGGTCATGTGCGCGAGTCTGGACCCTCCAGCGGCCGGAGACTCAAGCGGCGGTCCCGGCCGCCTCGCGGACGGCGGACGGGCGTCAGCGGAAGACGCCCGTGTGGCCGAGCGAGTAGCGGCCGGGCTGCGGGTAGACCGCGAGGCCGTGCGGGCCGCTGCCGACGGGGATGCGGGCGAGCTGGGCGCCGGTGCGGGTGTCGATGGCGTACACCTCGGCGTCGTAGCGGCCGGAGAGCCACAGCACCTTGCCGTCGGCGGAGACGCCGCCCATGTCGGGGCTGCCGCCGTCGGGCAGCCGCCACTTCTTGGTGAGCTGGTCGCGCGTGAAGTCGAAGACGGAGATCGTGCCCTCGCCGCGGTTGGACACGTACATCTCGCGGGAGTCGCGGCTGACGTAGAGGCCGTGGCAGCCCTTGCCGGTGGGCAGCAGGGTGGGCTCGGTGAAGCGGTCGCCGTCCAGGACCCACATGCCGTGGGCCATCATGTCGGCGATGTAGAACCTCTTGCCGTCGGGTGAGATCTTCACGTCCTGCGGCATGGCGCCTTCGAACGGCAGCCGCTGCTGTCCGACGACCTCCATCTTCTCGGTGTCGACCTTGAGCAGTTCGCCGCTGAACTCGCAGGAGACGATGAAGTAGCGGCCGTCGAGGGAGAAGTCGGCGTGGTTGACGCCGTAGCAGGAGACCGGGACGGTCTTCTCGACCGCCATGGTGTGCGGGTCGCGGAAGACCAGCTCGCGGTCGAGGGAGGCCATGACGACGGCGTACTTGCCGTGGGGCGTGAAGTAGAGGTTGTAGGGGTCGTGGACCTCGACCTCCTTGCCCGCCCTGCCGGTCTTCGGGTCGATCGGGGTGAGGGTGTGGCCGCGGTTGTTGTTGACCCAGAGCGTCTTCAGGTCCCAGGAGGGCACCACGTGCTGGGGCTGCCGGCCCACGCGGATCGTCCGGACGATCTCGTACGTCTTCGGGTCGATGACGGAGACGGTGTCGGACTCGGTGTTGGGGACGTAGACCCGGGACGGGAAGTCCTTGACCACCGGGGACAGCTTGTTCGGCCGGTCGGCCGCGTACACGTCCTGCGGGTCGAGGACCGGCGGCATGCCGGGCAGGCCCTCGACGGGCTTCTTCTCGGGCGGGGCGGGCACGGCGGCCTTGGTGCCGCGCGCCTCGGAGGCCTGCTCCCCGTCCGTGCCGCAGGCGGCGAGGACGGCGAGGGCGGCGCCTGTGACCAGGGCGGTCTTGACGAGGTGACGGTGCATTCCCCCATTTAAGGGGCGGTGTTCCCGGAAACGGGCTATTCGCCCGACCGGCGGCCGGGTGGGCCGAGCCGCGGGGACCGGGTGGGCCGAGCCCCGGGGACCGGGTGGGCCGTGCCGCGCGGGCCCGCTGCCCCGGCCCGCTCAGCGGTCGGCGACCCGCATCTCGAACCAGGTGGTCTTGCCGCGGGGCAGCAGGTCGACCCCCCAGCGGTCGGCCAGCTTGTCGACCAGGAACAGCCCCCGGCCGCTGACGTCCATCTCCTGCACCGGCATCAGGCACGGCAGCCCGCGGGAGGGATCGCGCACCTCGACGCGGATCCAGCCGCGCCGCCGGTGCAGACGGAGCCCGAAGACACGGGCGCCGGTGTGGCGCACGGCGTTGCCGACCAGTTCGGAGACCAGGAGCACCGCGTCCTCCGTGGTCCTGGGCGTGAGCCCCCAGTGCCGCAGGACGACGACCTGGGTGAGCCGCCTGGCGGTGGCCGCGGACTCGGGGCGGGACGGCAGTGGAACCTCTGCCTCCGCCGGGTTGCCGTACAACTCCAGCGCCTTCAGCGCGTGTTCGTCCTCGACGGCCGGCGACCAGCGCGCCGCGGCCGCATGAGCGTGCCCCCGCGGCTGTTCCCTACCCTCCAGCCCCGCCATGCCCCCATCATGGCCGTCCGGGCCGTCCGCCGTGGCCGTTCCCGGTGAATGCGCCCCGGGGGACGGACCCCGGGCCGACGGTCCTCCGTCATATGCCAACGGCACTTCGGCCTGGTCCGCACCCGGGCTGACCTGCTGGAACGGACCGTTCCGGAGCAATCGGCGGCCTCCCTCGACCGAGCATGCTTAAGGTTGCCTTAAGGCTGCCATAAACCGCCCCATCGAGGGACCCGGATCAGACACGGTGTCAATTGCAACCCCCTCGGGGGATGTTCAGAGGAACTTCGCCTTGCCCGGCCCTTCCTCCACGAAGCTGCGCATCCCGCGCTCGCGGTCCTCGGTGGCGAACAGGCCGGCGAACCAGTTCCGTTCGATCGCGAGACCGGTGTCGAGGTCCGTCTCCAGGCCCGCGTCGATCGACTCCTTCGCGGCGCGCAGCGCGAGGGCCGGGCCCTTGGCCAGCCGCGCGGCCCAGGCGTGCGCCTGCGCGTAGACCTCGTCGGCGGGCACGACCCGGTCGACCAGGCCGATCTCCTCGGCCTCGCCGGCCGTGACCATCCGGCCCGTGAAGATGAGGTCCTTGGCCTTGGAGGGACCGACCAGGCGGGCCAGGCGCTGGGTGCCGCCGGCGCCGGGGATCAGGCCGAGCAGGATCTCCGGCTGGCCGAGCTTGGCGTTCTCGCCGGCGATGCGGTAGTCCGCGCAGAGCGCGAGCTCGCAGCCGCCGCCCAGGGCGTAGCCCGTCACGGCCGCGACGACCGGCTTGGGGATGCGGGCCACCGCCGTGAAGGAGTCCTGCAGGGCGCGGGCGCGCAGCACCATCGCCGCGTGGTCCATCGCCTGCATCTCCTTGATGTCGGCGCCGGCCGCGAACACCTTCTCGCCGCCGTAGACCACCACGGCCCGCACGTCGTCGCGGCGCGTGGCCTCCTCGGCGAGTTCCTTCAGCCGGTCCTGCGTGGCGATGTCCAGCGCGTTCATGGGCGGTCGGTCCAGCCGGAGCGTGCCGACGCCTTCAGCGACTTCGAGAGAGACGGTCATGGGCAGCAGGTTAACGGGGATTAACGGACGGGGCCCCGGTGCGGTCGGTCACACCGGGGCCCTGCCGTCAGTCGAGGGGTGCTACTTCTTCCACTTCTCCCACGACATGTTCCAGCCGTTGAGCCCGTTGTCCGGGTCGACGGTCCGGTCCTCGGAGTTCTTGACGACGACCACGTCGCCGACCATGGAGTTGTCGAAGAACCACGCGGCCGGCACCTTCTTGTCCCAGCCGCCGCGCACGTCGCGCAGGCCGATGCAGCCGTGGCTGGCGTTGTAGTTGCCGAAGGCTCCGCTCGCCCAGTAGTTGCCGTGCAGGAACGTGCCGGAGGTGGTGAGGCGGACGGCGTGCGGGACGTCCTTGATGTCGTACTCGCCGCCGTAGCCGACGGTCTCGCCGTTCATCCGGGTGACCGTGAGCATCTCGCTGATGACCATCTGGCCGTTCCAGGTCTCCATGCCGGGCTTGCCGGTGGTGACGGGGATGGTCTTGACGACCTTGCCGTCCCGCGTGACCTTCATGGTCAGCTTCTTGGCGTCGACGACCGAGACCTGGTTGCGGCCGATGGTGAACTCGACCTTCTTGTCCTGCTCGCCGTAGACGCCGGGGCGGCCCTCGACGCCGTCGAGGTTGAGGTCGACGGTGACCTTGGTGCCGGGCTTCCAGTACTTCTCGGGGCGGAAGTCGAGCCGGTCGTTGCCGAACCAGTGGCCCTCGACGTCGACGGCCGGCTCGGTCTTGATGCGGATGGCGTTCTCGACGGCCTCCGGGCTGGTGATGCCCCGGGAGAAGCGGAGGGAGAACGGCATGCCGACGCCGACCTTGGAGCCGTCCTCGGGCGTGAAGGTGCCGATGAAGGTGTTCTTCGGCGTCAGCGTCGTGAAGCCGGCGTCCTCCGCGGCGGTGCGGCCCTCGGAGTCCTTGGCGACCGCGTGGACGGTGTACTTGGTGGCACCGGCCAGGTGGGTGGACGGCGTCCAGGTGGCGCCGTCGCCGGACATCTTCCCGTCGATCCGCCTGCCCTCGGCGTCCTTGACGACGACCTCCGAGAGCTTGCCCTTGGCCGCGGTGACCTTCAGTGCCCCGCTGGTCTCGACGGACTTGGCCCCGTCCTTCGGCGTGATGCTGACGACGGCCTCGGACTGCTTGCTCTGCGCGGTGTCCGCGCCCTTGCCCTTGCCGCCGTCCGCGCCGGAACCGGAGCCGCCGTCCCCGCCGCCGCACGCCGTCACGGCGAACAGCAGCGCGCCGACGGCGAGCGCGAGCCTGCCGGTCCCGCGTCCAACCGACGCCCCCGATATCGGTCGCACGTTCAAGTGGTTCTCCCCTCCCCGGACCTGGTCAGGCCCGCTCCCCGGCGCGTGTCCCCCGCGCACCGGCGAATAGTAACCACCAAGTGAGCGGCCCCGGCGGCCCGCGAATGTCACTGTTCGGTCCCAACGGCGGCCGGGTCAACGCGCCCCCCTGTCCGGTTACTTCACCGCACTGCCCGCCTTCCACGCATTCCAGCCCATATTCCAGCCCCCGAGCCCGTTGTCGGGAGCGACCGTTTTGTCATTGCTGTTGACCACCTCGACGACGTCCCCGACCAGGCTGCGGTCGAAGAACCAGCCGGCCGGGGTGTCCGAGCCGCCGCCCTTGACATCGCGCAGCCCGATGCAGCCGTGGCTGACGTTGGTGCGGCCGAAGACGCTGCGGTGGGCCCAGTAGTTGCCGTGCAGGAAGGTGCCCGAGTCGGTCAGGCGCATGGCGTGCGGGACGTCGGGGATGTCGTACTCGCCCTTGCCGTTCCGCTTCTTGAAGCCGACCGTGGCGCCGTTCATGCGGGTGACCTCCAGCATCTCGGTCACCACCATCTTGCCGTTGTACGTGGTGGTCCTCGGGGCCCCGGCGGTGACCGGCACGGTGGCGAGCGGTTCGCCGTCGCGCCGCACCTCCATGGAGTGCCGGGCGGCGTCGACCACCGAGATCTGGCTGCGGCCGACGGTGAAGGAGAATCTCTTGTCCTGCAGGCCGTAGAGGCCGGGGCCGCCCTTGACGTCCCGCAGGCGCAGCGCGACGGTGACCTTCGTGCCGGGTTTCCAGTAGTGCTGGGGGCGGAAGTCGAGCCGGGTCCGGCCGAACCAGTGCGGGCGGATCTCGACGGCCGGGCGGGCGGTGACCCGCACCGCGCGCTCGACGGCCGCCCGGTCGGCGATCCGCCGGCTGAACTGCAGCGAGACGATCATGCCGGTGCCCACCGTGGCGCGGTGCTCCGGCGTGACGTAGCCGATGAAACGCTCCTTCGGGACGTACGTGGTGAAGGTGGTGCGCCGGGCCGAGCGGCGTCCGTCGCCGTCCACGGCCACGGCGTCGACCGTGTACCTGGCGCCGAGCGCGAGCCGCTTCTCCTCGGGTTCCCAGGTCAGGCCGTCGGCCAGGATGTGCCCGGGCACGGGGGTCTCCTGCGCGTCCTGCGAGCGGACGACCCTCACCGACTCCAGCCGGCCGTCGGGCACGCGCACCCGCAGGTCCTCCCCGGGGCGCACGCCCCGGGTGCCGTCGCCGGGCGAGACCTCGATGACGTCCTCGGGCACCGGGGGCGCGCCGAACACCCCGGCGATACCGCCGCCGTCGTCCGAGGTGCAGCCGGTGGCCCCGGCGAGGAGCCCTGCCCATGTCACTACGGCGGCCAGCGCGGCCCTCGCGCGCCGCGCGCGCCCTTGTACGTGCCTCACGAGGTGCCCAACGACCGGTCGCGTCCCCGGGAAACGACCATGCCCGCCCCCGGGGAAACGTGAGTGCGACCCATGCTCTGGGCAGAACAGTGAGGAGGACGACGCGCAGGGGGGCCGCGACCCGGGCCGCAGCACAGGGCCGCACCCCTTCTGTCCCCCGTCGTTCCACGAGCCGCGGGAGGCTGACAGGTGTCCAGCGCAGCCGAGCAGGAGGCGGTGGCCGGTCATCAGGCCACCGGGAACGGGCGCCAGGCCGCCGCCGTGAACGGCACGCGGCGGGCCGCGCCGCCGCCCGTCGTGCCCGCCCGGCCGGGCGCGCCGACCCCGCTGGGCGCCCGGTTCCGGGCCGGCCCGGACGGGGTGGCCGGGACCAATTTCGCCGTGTGGGCGGGCGGGGCCGAGGGAGTCGAGCTGTGCCTCTTCGACGAGGCGGGCAAGGAGTCGCGGGTCCGGCTCGCCGAGCTGACCCACGGGATCTGGCACGGTTTCGTGCCGGGCGTGCTGCCCGGGCAGCGCTACGGCTACCGGGTGCAGGGCCGCTGGGACCCCTGGACGGGCGCCCGCTGGAACCCGGCGAAGCTGCTGCTCGACCCGTACGCACGGGCCGTCGACGGCGACTTCGGGCTGCCGCCGGAGGTGTACGGGCACGTCCGCGACTGGCCCCAGCAGCACGTCGCCGACACCGTGCGCGACGACCGGGACTCGGCGCCGTACGTGCCCAAGGGCGTCGTCGTCCACGATGACGACGACTGGTCCGACGACCGGCGCCCGAAGACCCCGTGGGCCGACTCGGTGATCTACGAGCTGCACGTCAAGGGCTTCACCCGGTTGCACCCGGGCATCCCCGAGGAGCTGCGCGGCACCTACGCCGGCCTCGCGCACCCGGCGGCGGTGGAGCACCTGGTGAGGCTGGGGGTGACGGCGGTGGAGCTGCTGCCGGTGCACCAGTTCGCGCACGAGGACCACCTGCTGCGCAGGAGCCTGCGCAACTACTGGGGCTACAACTCCATCGGCTATTTCGCGCCGCACGCGGCCTACGCCGCCTCCGGCACGCGCGGGCAGCAGGTCGGGGAGTTCAAGCGCATGGTGCGCGCCCTGCACGCGGCCGGCATCGAGGTCATCCTCGACGTGGTCTACAACCACACCGCCGAGGCGGGCGAACTGGGCCCGACGCTGTCCCTGAAGGGCATCGACAACCGCGGCTACTACCGCCTCCAGGACGACGCCCGCCGCTACGCCGACTACACCGGCTGCGGCAACACCCTGCACGTGGTCCAGCCGCATGTGCTGCGCCTGATCACGGACTCGCTGCGCTACTGGGTCACCGAGATGGGCGTCGACGGCTTCCGCTTCGACCTGGCGGCGGCGCTGGCCCGCTCCATGCACGACGTGGACATGCTCTCCCCGTTCCTCGCGGTGATCGCCCAGGACCCGGTGCTGCGCCGGGTGAAGCTGATCGCCGAGCCGTGGGACGTGGGCTCCGGCGGCTACCAGGTGGGGGCGTTCCCGCCGCTGTGGACGGAGTGGAACGACCGGTACCGCAACGCCGTGCGGGACTTCTGGCGGCACGCGCTGCCGGACGTGCGCGAGATGGGCTACCGCCTGTCGGGCTCCAGCGACCTGTACGCCTGGGGCGGGCGCCGGCCGTACGCGTCGGTCAACTTCATCACCGCGCACGACGGTTTCACCCTGCGCGACCTGGTGTCCTACGAGCGCAAGCACAACGAGGCCAACGGCGAGGGCAACCGGGACGGCACGGACGACAACCGGGCCTGGAACTGCGGCGTCGAGGGCGAGACCGACGACGAGGAGATCCTGGCGCTGCGCCGCCGCCAGCTGCGCAACCTGCTCACCACCCTGCTGCTGTCCACGGGGGTGCCCATGCTGGTCGCGGGCGACGAACTGGGCCGCACGCAGCGCGGCAACAACAACGCCTACTGCCAGGACAACGAGATCAGCTGGGTGGACTGGGAGCTGCTGGAGGACCCCGGCTGGCGGGAGCTGTGCGCGCTGACCTCGCGGCTGATCGCGCTGCGCCACCGGCATCCGGTGCTGCGCCGCCGCGCCTTCTTCTCGGGCCGGGCGCAGACCGCCGACGGGCTGCGCGATCTGGCCTGGTTCACCTCGCGGGGCACGGAGATGACCGAGCAGGACTGGTACGCGCCCGCGGCCACGCTGGGCATGTACCTCTCCGGCCGGGACATCCCCGGCCGGGACGAGCACGGGCGGCAGATCCTCGACGACAGCTTCCTGGCGGTCCTGCACGCGGGCGAGGGCCCGGTGCGCTTCGTGCTGCCGGGCCCGCCGTGGGCGGAGCGCTACGAGGTCGTCGTCGACACGAGCCTGGAGGAGCAGGGGGAGGCACCGGGGGTGGAGCATCCGGCCGGGACGGAGATCACGGTCCCGGCGCGGGCGGTGCTGCTGCTGCGGGTGGCGGGCTGAGGCGGCCTTGCCGGGCGGGGTCCGCCGTTCGGGTGGAAGGGGCGGAGAGCCGCAGGTCGTAGGACCAACGGCCGAGGCGGGTCGGGCGAAAAACCCGGTGGGAAGTGTCAGTGGCGAACCGTAGGCTCGCTGCTGATGGCCACGACACCCGCACCCGCCCAGGACCGTTCCGTCGTGCGTACACTGCTGCGCCTGTGGCCGTATGTCCGGCCCGTGCGGGCGCGGCTGTTCACCGCCGCGTTCGTGGCGATACTCGCCTCGTGCGTGGGCCTGGTGATCCCGCTCGTGCTGAAGTGGATGGTGGACGGGCCGATCGCCGGCCGGGACCCGGCCGGGGTGTGGCTGGGGGCGCTGTACCTGCTGCTGCTCGGCTTCGCGGAGGCCCTGCTGTTCGGGCTGCGGCGCTGGCTGGTGGCGCGTCCGCTGTCCCGTGTCGAGGCCTCCATGCGGGCGGCGCTGTACCGGCACCTGCAGCGGCTGCCGGTGGCCTTCCACGACCGCTGGGCCTCCGGGCAGCTGCTGTCCCGGGGGACGACGGATCTGATGCTGCTGCGCATGTTCCTCGCGTTCCCGCTGACGTTCCTGCTGGTCAACGGCGTGACGATCATCGTCGGCGTGGTCATCATGCTGGTGCAGGACTGGAGCCTGGGGCTGGTCGTCCTCGGGCCCGCCGTGCCTTTGCTGGTCACCTGCGTGGTCTTCGAGAAGCGCTATGCCACCGCGGCCCGCCGCGCCCAGGACCAGGTGGGCGATCTGACGACGGTCGTCGAGGAGAGCGTGCTCGGCATCCGCATCATCAAGGGCTTCGGCCGCCACCGCAGCCAGGCGCGGGCCTTCCGCGAGCTGTCGCAGCGGCTGCGCGGCACGGAACTGCGCAAGGCCCGCCTGCTGGCGACGATCTGGGGCGTCATCGTGACGCTGCCGGAGGTGGCGATCGGCGCCGCGCTGGTGGTCGGGGTCGTCCAGGTCGCCGACGGCGCGCTGTCGGCGGGCACGCTGGTGGCCTTCCTGTCGACGGCGCTGGCGCTGCGCTGGCCGGTGGAGTCGATCGGCTTCCTGCTGGCGATGACCCAGGAGGCGGCCACCGCGACCGAGCGGTTCTTCGAGGTGATGGACGAGCCGGCCGAGGAGACGGATCCGGTGCCGGGGGCGGCCCCGGCCGACCCGGACGACCGGGGGCTGCGCTTCCACGACGTCACCTTCCGCTACCCCGACGCGCCGCCCGGCTCCCCTCCCGTCCTGCACCACATCGACCTGCACATCCGCCCCGGCGAGTCCATGGCCCTGGTCGGCGCCACCGGCAGCGGCAAGACGACGCTCACCGCGCTCGTCCCGCGTCTGTACGAGGTGACCTCGGGCCGCATCACCCTCGACGGCGTCGACATCACCGCCCTGCCCCGCGAGACCCTGCGCGCCAAGGTCGCCGTCGCCTTCGAGGAGCCCACGCTCTTCTCCGCCTCGGTCGGCGACAACGTCCTCATGGGGGCCGGGGACACGGCGGACCCGGCCGCCCTGGAGCGCGCCCTGGCCGTCGCCCAGGCCGGCTTCGTGCACGCCCTGCCGCAGGGGACCGGCACCCAGGTCGGCGAGCAGGGGCTCAGCCTCTCCGGCGGCCAGCGGCAGCGTCTCGCCCTGGCCCGGGCGGTCGTGGGGCGGCCGGAGTTCCTCGTCCTCGACGACCCGCTGTCGGCGCTGGACGTGCACACGGAGGCGGCCGTGGAGGCCGCCCTGCGGCGGGTGCTCGCCGACACCACCGCCCTGATCGTGGCGCACCGCCCGTCCACGGTGCTGCTGGCCGACCGGGTCGCCCTGCTGTCCGGCGGCCGGATCGCCGCCGTCGGCACCCACCACGAACTGCTGCGCGGCAACGCCGAGTACGCGCACCTGATGTCCGGAGCGGACATGGGGGAACAGGAGGAGGCCCGATGACGGCGGCCACCACGGCACCGGCCGGCGGCAAGCCCGACGACCGCGGCCCCGCACCCGGTGACCCCTTCGACCGGGACCTCCTGCCCACTGCCCCGGGCGCGACCGCGGCCCTGCTGCGCTCCCTGCTCGCGCCCATGAAGGCCCGGGTCACGGTCACGACGCTCCTGCTGCTGCTCCAGCAGGCGGTGGTGCAGGCGGGCCCGCTGCTCGTGGCGTACGCCATCGACCGTGCCGTACCGGCGTTCCGGGCGGGGGACCACGGGCCGCTGATCGCGGTGGGGGCCGGTTATCTGGGGTGTGCGCTGGCCGCGGGCGCGCTGCAGTGGGCGTTCATCGCGGCGGCGGCCCGCGTCAACCAGGACGTGCTGCTGGACCTGCGCGGCCGGATCTTCCGCCACGCCCAGGCGCTCAGCGTCGACTTCCACGAGCGCTACACCTCGGGCCGGCTCATCTCCCGCTCCACGACGGACGTGGAGTCGCTGCGCGAGCTGCTCGACGAGGGGCTGCAGGAGCTCGTGACGGTCGTGCTGTCGTTCGTCTACATCTCGGCGATGCTGCTCTGGCTCGATCTCGGCCTCGGGGGTGTGGCGGTGGCGTCCCTGGTGCCGCTGTACGCGCTCGTGCGGCTCTACCAGCGGCGGGCGGGACGGGTGTACCGGGCGCGGTCCACCGCGATCGCCGCGGTGATCGTGAAGTTCGTCGAGACGATGAACGGCATCCGGCCGGTGCGCGCCTTCCGGCGCGAGGCCGCCAACGACGCCGACTTCGGCCGGCTGAACCAGCGGCACGAGCGGACCAACGGCGACGCGCTGCTGGAGATGGCCCGCTATGTGACCGGCTCGCGGCTGATCGCCAACACGGCGGTGGCGGCGATCGTGCTGTGGGCCGCCCACCGGGTCGCGGACGGCACCCTGGCGCTCGGTGTGCTGGCGGCGGCCGTGCTGTACCTGCGCCGGCTGTACGACCCCATCGACCGGCTCGGCATGTTCCTCAACTCCTACCAGTCGGCGGCGGCCTCCCTGGAGAAGATCGCCGGGCTGCTCGCCCAGACGCCGTCCGTGCCGGAGCCCGACAAGCCCCGGACGCTCCCGCCGCTGCGAAGCGCGCACCCGGGCCGCGAGGTCGTCTTCGACGGCGTCGGCTTCGGCTACCGCACGGGCGGCGAGGTGCTGCCCCGCTTCGACCTGACGCTCCCGGCCGGGCAGACGGTCGCGGTCGTCGGCTCCACGGGCGCCGGCAAGTCGACGCTGGCCAAGCTGCTGGCCCGGTTCTACGACCCGTCCGCGGGGCGGGTGCTGCTCGACGGCGTCGACCTGCGCGACCTGGCCGTGCCCGAACTGCGGCGCGGGGTGGTGATGGTGACGCAGGAGGCGTTTTTGTTCTCGGGCACGGTCGCCGACAACATCGCGATCGGCCGGCCGGACGCGACCCGCGCGGAGATCGAGCGGGCGGCCAAGGAGATCGGCGCGCACGACTTCATCAGCGCCCTGCCCGACGGCTACGACACCGACGTCCGCAAGCGGGGCGGCCGCATCTCGGCCGGGCAGCGCCAACTGGTGGCGTTCGCGCGGGCGTTGCTGGCCGACCCGGCGGTGCTGATCCTCGACGAGGCGACCAGCTCGCTGGACGTCCCGGGCGAGCGCGCCGTGCAGCGGGCCATGGCGACGGTGCTGAAGGGCCGTACGGCGGTGGTCATCGCGCACCGGCTGTCGACGGTGGAGATCGCGGACCGGGTGCTGGTGATGGAGGGCGGCCGGATCGTCGAGGACGGCGAACCGGCCGAACTCATCGCGGGCACGGGCCGCTTCGCGGAACTGCACCGGGCGTGGCGGGACAGTCTGGCGTAGCCGCCGCACGCCGTGAGGCCGGAGCCGCCGGCCTCACGGCAGCCGCCCCTCACAGCAGCCGCACCTCACAGCAGCCGCGCCTCACGGCAGCCGTCCCTTACGCGTCCGTATACCGAACATGAACTTCCGGTCAACGAACCGAATCCGGCCATTGTATTGACGCGCTCCTGACAGAAAGCGCGGTCCCCTGCCACGCTTCCCACGACTGCTCCACAGCAACCCCACAGCAACACCTCCACCTCCCCAGGCCGGGCGATCCCCGGTCCCGCAGAAGGAGTCCGTGTTGAGTAGCAGTTCCTCCGGCAGAGGCACCTCCCACAGACGCACTCCCCACACCCCCCGCCGCACCGCGGCCGTGGCCCTCGCCGGCGTCGCCGCGCTGATCGCCGCGGCCGTGCAGAGCGGCACCGCCGTCGCAGCCCCGGAGAAGGCACCGCGGGCCGCGAGCAAGGCGATCCCCGGCGCGGAGTCGGTGAAGCTCACCCCGGCCCAGCGCGCCGCGCTGATCCGCGAGGCCGACGCCGACAAGGCCCGGACCGCGAAGGACCTGGGCCTGGGCGCCAAGGAGAAGCTGGTCGTGCGGGACGTCCTGAAGGACCGGGACGGCACCGTGCACACCCGCTACGAGCGCACCTACGACGGTCTGCCGGTGCTCGGCGGCGACCTGGTCGTGAAGAGCACGAAGGCGGACGACACCGCCGCCGTCGTGAAGGCCACCCGCGCCGCCGTCGAGCCGGCCACGACGAAGACGGCGGTGCCCGCCGCGAAGGCCCGGCAGCAGGCCCTGGCCGCCGGGAAGGCCGAGGAGGCCAAGAGCCCCGGCATCAACCGCGAGCCGCGCAAGGTGATCTGGGCCGCGAGCGGCAAGCCGGTCGTGGCCTACGAGACGGTCGTCGGCGGCTTCCAGCACGACGGCACGCCGCAGGAACTGCACGTGATCACCGACGCCACCACGGGCGCGAAGCTGTACGCGTGGGAGGCCATCGAGACCGGCACCGGCAACACGGTGTACTCCGGCACGGTCGACCTCACCACCACCCAGTCCGGGTCGGCGTACAACCTCACCGACGGCGCCCGCGGCAACCACAGGACGTACAACCTCAACCGCGGCACCTCCGGCACCGGCACCCTCTTCTCCGGCCCGGACGACGTGTGGGGCAACGGCAGCCCGTCCAACCTGGAGTCCGCGGGCGCCGACGCCCACTACGGGGCCGCCCTGACGTGGGACTACTACAAGAACGTGCACGGGCGCTCCGGCATCCGCGGCGACGGCGTCGGCGCGTACTCGCGCGTGCACTACGGCAACAACTACGTCAACGCCTTCTGGTCGGACAGCTGCTTCTGCATGACCTACGGCGACGGCTCGGGCAACGCCAACCCGCTGACGTCGATCGACGTGGCCGCGCACGAGATGACCCACGGGCTCACCTCGAACACGGCCGGGCTGAACTACAGCGGCGAGTCCGGCGGCCTGAACGAGGCGACCAGCGACATCTTCGGCTCGACCGTGGAGTTCTTCGCCAAGAACTCCTCCGACGTCGGTGACTACCTCATCGGCGAGGAGATCGACATCAACGGCGACGGCACGCCGCTGCGCTACATGGACAAGCCCAGCAAGGACGGCGCCTCCAAGGACGCCTGGTACTCGGGCCTCGGCTCGATCGACGTGCACTACTCCTCGGGCCCGGCGAACCACTTCTTCTACCTGCTGAGCGAGGGCAGCGGCACCAAGACCATCAACGGTGTCACCTACGACTCGCCCACCTCGGACGGCCTGCCGGTCACCGGCATCGGCCGCGACAAGGCGGAGAAGATCTGGTTCCGCGCGCTGACCACCAAGTTCACCTCGACCACCAACTACGCGGGCGCCCGCACCGGCACCCTCGCGGCCACCGGTGAGCTCTACGGCACCGACAGCGCCGAGTACAAGGCGGTCCAGGACGCGTGGGCGGGCGTGAACGTCGGCGCCCGCTCGGGCGGCGGAGGCGGCGGGGGCACGTCCTTCGAGAACACCGCCGACGTGGCGATCCCGGACCGCGGCGCGGCGGTCACCTCGTCCGTCACCGTCACCGGCCGGACCGGCAACGCGCCGTCCGACCTCCAGGTCGCCGTGGACATCGTCCACACCTACATCGGTGACCTCCAGGTGCAGTTGGTCGCCCCCGACGGCACGGCGTACACGCTGAAGGGGTACGGCACCGGCGGCAGCGCGGACAACCTGAACACCACCTACACGGTGAACGCCTCCTCCGAGGTGGCCAACGGCGTCTGGCAGCTGCGGGTCCAGGACAACGCGGCGGCCGACACCGGCTACATCAACAGCTGGAAGCTCACCTTCCCGTAAGCCCCGGACGGTCCCGAGTCAGGGCGTCGCCCCGGTGGGTTCGAATCCCCCGGGGCGGCGCCCGTTTCTCCCGCTCCGGACGCACATCTCGCCGTCGATTTCCGGCCAACATCATGTGGCACTCCTGACATGTACGCGTCCGGAGTGCCACTCTTCCCCCACCCGCCGCACAGCACCCAGCAGTTCCCCACACCTAGGAGCTCGTGTGATCACCCCCCACTACGCGCGTCACCGGCGCACCACGCTGGCCATCGCCACCGCGGTCGCCGCCGGCGCCCTGCTCACCACCGGCCTGGCCTCCGGCAGCAGTGCCGCCGCCGACGCGCAGGACAAGCCGGTCCTCGCCGCCGCCCCCGTCCTCCTCACGGCGCCCGCCCGCACCGCGCTCATCCGTGAGCAGCAGGCGGACGCCGCCGCCACCGCCGGTGAGATCGGCCTCGGCGCGCAGGAGGAACTGGTCGTCAAGGACGTCGTCAAGGACGCCGACGGCACCGTCCACACCCGCTACGAGCGCACCTACGCCGGCCTGCCGGTCCTCGGCGGCGACCTCGTCGTGCACGAGTCCAAGTCCGGCCGGACGCAGGGCGTCACCAGAGCGACGAAGGCCGCGATCAAGGTGGCCTCGCTCAAACCGGCCGTGCCCGCCGCCAAGGCGGAGCAGCAGGCCGTGACCCTCGCCAAGGCGGCCGGCTCGGAGAAGACCGAGGCGGACTCCGCTCCCCGCAAGGTGATCTGGGCGGCCGACGGCAAGCCCGTCCTCGCCTACGAGACGGTCGTCGGCGGCCTCCAGGAGGACGGCACGCCCAACGAGCTGCACGTCGTCACCGACGCCGCCACCGGCGAGAAGCTCTACGAGCACCAGGCCATCGAGACCGGCACCGGCAACACCACGTACAGCGGCACGGTGACTCTCTCCACCACCAAGTCGGGCACCTCCTACAACCTCACGGACGGCACCCGCGGCGGCCACAGGACGTACAACCTCAACCGCGGCACCTCCGGCACCGGCACCCTCTTCTCCGGCGCCGACGACGTCTGGGGCAACGGCAGCCCGTCCAACCTGGAGACCGCCGCCGCCGACGCCCACTACGGCGCCCAAGTCACCTGGGACTTCTACAAGAGCGCCTTCGGCCGCAGCGGCATCCGCAACGACGGCAAGGCGGCCTACTCGCGCGTCCACTACGGCAACAACTACGTCAACGCCTTCTGGTCCGACAGCTGCTTCTGCATGACCTACGGCGACGGCTCGGGCAACGCCAACCCGCTGACCTCGCTCGACGTGGCCGCCCACGAGATGAGCCACGGCCTGACCTCGGCCACGGCCGGCCTCAACTACAGCGGCGAGTCCGGCGGCCTGAACGAGGCGACGTCCGACATCTTCGGCGCGGGCGCGGAGTTCTTCGCCAACAACTCGTCCGACGTCGGTGACTACCTCATCGGCGAGGAGATCGACATCAACGGCGACGGCACGCCGCTGCGCTACATGGACAAACCCAGCAAGGACGGCGCCTCCAAGGACTACTGGTCCTCCGGCCTCGGCGGCGTGGACGTCCACTACTCCTCCGGCCCCGCCAACCACTTCTTCTACCTGCTGAGCGAGGGCAGCGGCGCGAAGACGATCAACGGCGTGGCCTACAACTCGCCCACCTCCAACGGCTCCACGGTCACCGGCATCGGCCGCACCAAGGCGCTGCAGATCTGGTACAAGGCGCTGACGACGTACATGACGTCGACGACCAAGTACGCGCAGGCCCGGACGGCCACCCTGAACGCGGCCTCGGCGCTGTACGGCGCGTCCAGCGCCGAGTACAAGGCGGTCGCGGCCGCCTGGTCCGCCGTCAACGTCGGCTGACCGGTCCACGCCCCTGGGCGGTACCCGGACCGAAGGCGGGTCCGGGTACCGCCCTACTCTTGGTGACCATGTCTTCGGAGGACTTCACCTACGCCGAGGTCGGCGCCACCCGCGAGCCGGGTTTCTGCCCGCCGGGCTTTCGCCCCCTGCACGTCCGTACCCGTCTCGGCGAGGGTGAGGACGTCTTCCGCCGGGCGTCGGAAGCCGTCCTCACCTGGGAGATGCACCGGGCCATGGGCGTGGGCGTCGACGCGACCGCCGACCGGGCCGCCCCCGGCGTCGACGTCACCGTCACCCTGGCCGGCATGATCAAGGCCCCCTGCCGTGTGGTGTGGACGCTGGAGGAACCCCGCCGCGCCGGCTGGGCGTACGGCACCCTGCCGGGCCACCCGGAGAGCGGCGAGGAGTCCTTCGTGGTCGACCGCACCGGTGACGGCACGGTCTGGCTGACGGTGAACGCCTTCAGCCGGGCCGCCAAGTGGTACGCGAAGGCGGGCGGCCCGGCGACCCGGGGCTTCCAGCACGCCTACGCGCGCAGGTGCGGCACGGTCCTGCGCGCCCTCGCCGCCCAGGGTGCCACGCCGCCCTGAGCCCGCTCAGCGCATCAACAGCCCCCCGGCCGCCACCAGTTCCTCGGAGGGACCGGCGACCAGGCCCAGCTCCGCGCTCGACGCCAGCAGCCGATGCGCGGGGAGGATCCGCACCGTGTACCCGAAGGGTCCGGTGCGATCCAGCGACAACGGCCCCTCGTAGACCCACTGCCCGTCCTGCTCGGCGGCGCCCACCGGCTTCAGGGGGACGATCGTCGCGTCCCCGATCCGGTCCTCCTCGTCCACCCGCCCCGAGACGACCTGCACCTCCACGTCGTCCGGCCCGAGCGCGCCCAGACCGACCCGCACGCGCAGCCCCAGCGTCGTACCGAGCTCCGCCAGCGCCTCGGCGGCGGAGGTCTCCACATGGTCGACCGTGACGCCCGGCCACGCGGCCCGCACCCGGCCCTTCCACTCCGCGAGGTCCCGGGCCGCGTCCGGGTCCATGGCGCGGTGGGCGAGCGCCGCCGGCGTGTAGAGCCGCTCGACGTACTCCCGGACCATCCGCCCGGCCAGCACCTTCGGCCCGAGGGAACTCAGCGTGTGCCGGACCATCTCGATCCACCGGTCGGGCAGCCCGCTCCGCCCGCGCTCGTAGAAGCGGGGCGTCACCCGCTGCTCCAGCAGGTCGTACAGCGCCGCGGCCTCTATGTCGTCGCGGTGGTCCGGGTCGGTCCCCGCGCCGTCGGCCGTGGGGATCGCCCAGCCGAAGTCCGGCTGGAACCACTCGTCCCACCAGCCGTCCAGGACGGACAGGTTGAGGCAGCCGTTGAGCGCCGCCTTCATGCCGGACGTGCCGCACGCCTCCAGGGGGCGCAGCGGGTTGTTCAGCCAGATGTCACAGCCGGGGTAGAGCTTCTGCGCCATCCCCATGCCGTAGTCGGGCAGGAACACGATCCGGTGGCGCACCCGCGGGTCGTCCGCGAAGCGCACCAGCTCCTGCACCAGCCGCTTGCCGCCGTCGTCCGCCGGGTGCGCCTTGCCCGCGACGACGATCTGGATCGGCCGCTCGGGGTGCAGCAGCAGCTCCATCAGCCGGTCGCGGTCGCGCAGCATCAGCGTCAGCCGCTTGTACGACGGGACGCGCCGGGCGAAGCCGATGGTGAGGACGTCCGGGTCGAGCACGCCGTCGATCCAGCCCAGTTCGGCCGTGCCGGCGCCGCGCTGCCGCCAGGAGGCCCGCAGCCGCTCGCGCACCTCCTCGACGAGCTGTTCGCGCAGGCTCCGCCGCAAATCCCAGATGTCCTGGTCGGGGATGTCCGTCACGGAGTCCCAGCGCTCCGAGCCGCCGAGCGTCAGGGCGTCCTCGGCGCGCTGCACGCCGATCTGCCGGGCGCCGAGCCGGAACACCTCGGGGGCGACCCAGGTGGGGGCGTGCACCCCGTTGGTCACGGAGGTGATCGGCACCTCGTCCGGGTCGAAGCCCGGCCACAGGCCGGAGAACATCTCGCGGCTGACGTTGCCGTGCAGCAGGGAGACGCCGTTGGCGCGCTGGGCCAGGCGCAGGCCCATCACGGCCATGTTGAACAGGTTGGGCTCGCCGCCGGGGTAGGTCTCCATGCCGAGCCGCAGGACGCGGTCGACGTCGATGCGGGGCAGTTCGGCGTCGGGCCCGAAGTGGCGGGCGACCAGCTCGCGGTCGAAGCGGTCGATGCCGGCCGGGACGGGGGTGTGGGTGGTGAAGACCGTGCCCGCGCGGACCGCCTCCAGCGCCGAGTCGAAGTCCAGGCCGTCGGCGCACAGTTCGGCGATGCGCTCCAGGCCGAGGAAGCCGGCGTGCCCCTCGTTGGTGTGGAACACCTCGGGCGCGGGGTGCCCGGTCAGCCGGCAGTACGTGCGCACCGCCCGGACCCCTCCTATGCCGAGGAGCATCTCCTGGAGGAGCCGGTGCTCGCTGCCGCCGCCGTAGAGCCGGTCGGTGACGCCGCGCTCGCCGAGGTCGTTCTCCTCGACGTCGGAGTCCAGCATCAGCAGCGGCACGCGGCCGACCTGCGCCAGCCAGATCCGGGCGTGCAGCTGCTTGCCGCCGGGCAGCGCGAGGGCGACCTGGGCGGGTGTGCCGTCGGGCTCCTCCAGCTGGGCGACCGGCAGCTCGTTGGGGTCCAGGACCGGGTAGTGCTCCTGCTGCCAGCCGTCCCGGGAGAGGGTCTGGCGGAAGTAGCCGTGCCGGTAGAGCAGGCCGACGCCGATCAGCGGGACGCCGAGGTCGCTGGCCGCCTTCAGGTGGTCGCCGGCGAGGATGCCCAGGCCGCCGGAGTACTGCGGCAGGGCGGCCGTGATGCCGAACTCGGGTGAGAAGTAGGCGATGGCGGCCGGCAGGTCCTCGGGCTGGGCCTGGTACCAGCGGTCGCCGGTCATGTAGTCGTTCAGGTCGCCCGCGACCGCGGCGAGGCGGCGCAGGAAACGGCGGTCCTCGGACAGCTCGGCGAGCCGCGTGGGCGGCACGCTGCCCAGCAGCCGGACCGGGTCGCCGCCCGAGGCGGCCCACCGCTCGGGGTCGACGGCCTGGAACAGGTCACGGGTCTCCGCGTGCCAGGACCAGCGCAGGTTGCGCGCCAGATCGCTGAGCGGCCGGAGGGGTTCGGGGAGCACGGGTCGGACGGTGAATCGACGGATCGCCTTCACGGGTTCCACCTCGGCGCGTTGTGGATGCTGCAGGGCTTCAACGACGTCTCCTACGACAGTACCGGCGAGGGTGCCGCCCTCGCGGACGCTCCGCCACCGTGCCCCCGATCGGCCTGAACAGGCCCGTCCGCGGATATGGCCGATTCCGCCCCCACAGGCGTCCTTGTGGTGTTTCACCCGCCACGAGAGGCTGCCCCTGGCGTACCGGCCCGCGCCGGCCGCACGCGGCCCCCGCGCGGCAGCCGTACGCCGAGTCGAGGAGGGGAACTCGGACCATGGCACGGACGCGACAGCGGCGTCTGCGCGGAACGGGGGGTCTGGCCGCGGCGCTCTGCGCCCTCGCGTTTTCGGCCACCGCCCTGCCCGCGCACGCCGTACCGGAGGGGCGGATACTCGGCGCCGGCGCACCCGGCTCCGTGCACGGCAGTTACCTGGTGACCCTGGAGGAGGGCACACGGGCCGGGTCCGCGGCCGGAAGGGACCTGGCCGCGACGTACGGGGTGGAGATCAGCCACACCTACGGCACGGTCCTGAACGGCTGGGCGGTCCGGGCCGACGAGCGACGGGCGCGGCGGCTGGCCGCCGACCCCCGGGTCGCCTCGGTCGTGCAGGACACCCGCGTGCGGCTGGAGGGCGCCCGGGTGAGACCGCCCTCCTGGGGGCTGGACCGGATCGACCAGCCGGCGCTGCCGCTGGACGGGACCTACACCTCGCCCGCGCCGGCGGGTGCCGGGGTGACGGTCTACGTGATCGACACCGGCGTGCGCACCACGCACCGGGACTTCGGCGGCCGGGCGCGCCACGGCTGGGACTTCGTCGGGGACGACCCGGTCGCCTCGGACGCGAGCGGCCACGGCACGCACGTCGCCGGCACGGTCGCCGGTGCCGCGTACGGCGTCGCCGCGAAGGCCCGGGTCGTCTCCGTGCGCGTCCTCGACGCACGGGGCGGGGGCACCACGGCCCGGGTGATCGCCGGGATCGAGTGGGTCACCCGGCACGCGAGGAAGCCGGCGGTCGCCAACCTCAGCCTGGGCGGGCCGCGCAACGACCGGCTGGACGCGGCCGTGCGCGCCTCGATCGCCTCCGGCGTCACGTACACGGTCGCCGCGGGCAACGACGGCAGGCCGGCGGAGCTGTACTCCCCGGCGGGCGTCAGGCAGGCGATCACGGTCGGGGCGACCGACCGCAGGGATGCAAAACCGGCCTTCTCCAACCACGGCCCGGCCCTCGATCTGTTCGCCCCGGGCGTCGCCATCACGTCCGCGACCGCCGCGAGCGACACCGCGCGGGCAGCCTTCTCGGGTACCTCGATGGCCTCCCCGCATGCCGCGGGCGCCGCCGCGCTGTATCTCTCCGCCCACCCGAAGGCGACTCCGGCGCAGGTCAGCGCGGCTCTGACCACCGCCGCGGCGGCCGGGAGGGTGTCCGGCCGGGGAATCGGTTCACCGGACACGTTACTGCGGGTGCCGCGGGGGTAGGCGGAAGCAGCAGACGCGCGCAAGGACCGGCCTCGTCCGCCGCGGACGAGGCCGGTCTTGTGTGTCGACATACGCGTGAGTAGTTAACAAAGTGCCGGATTGCCCACCCGAATAGGGTGGGAAGGCTCCTGCGGGTACCCCTCTCAGGAGCACCACGCAGGACCCACCTCCCCATACACCTCCGCCCACCCACGTTGACGCGGACAGGAGCGGTCATGCCCGCCAAGCACCACTCGTCAGCACTCCCCGACCACCGCACCACCGGGGCGCGCCCACCAGGCGGCGCGGCACGCCCCGCGCGCCCGGCCGACACCGGCCCACCCGTCCCGCAGCCACCCCCGGGGGACGGGACGACCGCCGTCGGGCGCATACCCGTCCTCGACGTCCGCCCGGTCGTCCAGCACGGGCGCCGCCCGGCCAAGGCCGTGACCGGGGAGACCTTTGAGATCTCGGCGACGGTGTTCCGGGAGGGGCACGACGCGGTCGCCGCCAACGTCGTCCTGAGGGACCCCGAGGGCCGCCCCGGCCCGTGGACGCCGATGCGGGAGCTGGCGCCCGGCACGGACCGGTGGGGCGCCACGGTCACGGCCGGGGAGCCGGGCCTGTGGACGTTCGCCGTGGAGGCCTGGGGCGACCCGGTGAGCACCTGGCGCCACCACGCGCGGATCAAGATCCCGGCGGGCCTGGACACGGACGTCGTCTTGGAGGAGGGCGCGCGCCTGTACGAGCGGGCGGCGGCCGGCGTGCCCGAGGAGGAGGGCCTGCGGGCCGTGATCCTGGCCGCCGTCGACGCCCTGCGGGACGAGACCCGCCCGGCCGCGTCCCGGCTGGCGGCGGCGTTGACGCCGGAGGTGGACGCGGTGCTGCACCGGCATCCGCTGCGGGACCTGGTCACCAGCAGTGAGCCGTTGCCGCTGCTGGTGGAGCGGGAACGGGCGCTGTACGGGTCGTGGTACGAGTTCTTCCCGCGTTCCGAGGGCACCCCCGAGCAGCCGCACGGCACCTTCCGCACCGCCGCCCGGCGGCTGCCGGCGATCGCCGCGATGGGCTTCGACGTGGTGTACCTGCCGCCGATCCACCCCATCGGCACCACCTTCCGCAAGGGGAAGAACAACACCCTCTCCCCCGGCCCGGACGATGTGGGGGTGCCGTGGGCGATCGGCTCGCCCGAGGGCGGGCACGACGCCGTCCACCCCGCCCTGGGCACGCTGGAGGACTTCACCTGGTTCGTGGAGCAGGCGCGCGGCCTGGGCCTGGAGATCGCGCTGGACTTCGCGCTGCAGTGCTCCCCGGACCACCCCTGGGTGCACAAGCACCCCGAGTGGTTCCACCACCGCCCCGACGGCACCATCGCCTACGCGGAGAACCCGCCCAAGAAGTACCAGGACATCTACCCCATCGCCTTCGACGCGGACATGGACGGCCTGGTCGCCGAGACCTGCCGGGTGCTGCGGCACTGGATGGACTGCGGGGTGCGCATCTTCCGGGTGGACAACCCCCACACCAAACCGGTCGTGTTCTGGGAGCGGGTCATCGCGGACATCAACCGCACCGACCCCGACGTGATCTTCCTGGCCGAGGCGTTCACCCGCCCGGCGATGATGCACACCCTGGCCCAGATCGGCTTCCAGCAGTCCTACACCTACTTCACCTGGCGCAACACCAAGGAAGAACTCACCGAATACCTCACGGAACTGTCGGGCGAGGCCGCGAGCTACATGCGGCCCAACTTCTTCCCCAACACCCCCGACATCCTGCACGCCTACCTCCAGCACGGCGGCCGGCCCGCCTTCGAGGTCCGCGCCGTCCTCGCCGCCACCCTCTCCCCCTCCTGGGGCATCTACAGCGGCTACGAACTGTGCGAGAACACCCCGCTGCGCGACGGCAGCGAGGAATACCTCGACTCCGAGAAGTACCAGCTCCGCCCCCGCGACTGGGACACCGCCGAACGCGAGGGACGCACCATCACCCCCCTGCTCACCCGGCTCAACGCCGTCCGGCGGGAGAACCCGGCCCTCCAGCAACTGCGCGACCTCCACTTCCACCACGCGGACCAGGACGCGGTGATCGTCTACTCGAAGCGGAAGGGTTCGAACACGGTTCTGGTGGTCGCCAACCTCGACCCCCACCACACCCAGGAGGCCACGGTCTCGTTGGACATGCCGCAACTCGGCCTGGACTGGCACGAGTCGGTTCCGGTGCGCGACGAGCTCACCGGCGAGACCTACCACTGGGGCAGGGCCAACTATGTGCGCCTCGAACCGGGCCACCGTCCCGCGCACGTCTTCTCGGTTCTGCGACCGTCCCACCCGCAGATCGGAGGGTCACCCACAACATGATCGTCAACGAACCCGTTCAGGACACCTTCGAGGACACACCCGCCAGGGACCGCGACCCGGAGTGGTTCAAGCGCGCCGTCTTCTACGAGGTACTCGTCCGTTCCTTCCAGGACAGCAACGGCGACGGCGTCGGTGACCTGAAGGGACTGACCGCCAAACTCGACTACCTGCAGTGGCTCGGCGTCGACTGCCTGTGGCTGCCGCCCTTCTTCAAGTCGCCGCTGCGCGACGGCGGCTACGACGTCTCCGACTACACGGCCGTACTGCCCGAGTTCGGCGACCTCGCCGACTTCGTGGAGTTCGTCGACGCCGCCCACCAGCGCGGCATGCGCGTGATCATCGACTTCGTCATGAACCACACCAGCGACCAGCACCCCTGGTTCCAGGAGTCGAGAAAGGACCCCGACGGGCCCTACGGCGACTACTACGTGTGGGCGGACGACGACAAGCAGTTCCAGGACGCGCGGATCATCTTCGTCGACACCGAGGCCTCCAACTGGACCTACGACCCGGTCCGCAAGCAGTACTACTGGCATCGTTTCTTCTCCCACCAGCCGGACCTCAACTACGAGAACCCGGCCGTGCAGGAGGAGATGATCTCCGCGCTGAAGTTCTGGCTGGACCTGGGCATCGACGGGTTCCGGCTGGACGCGGTGCCGTACCTCTACCAGGAGGAGGGCACCAACTGCGAGAACCTCCCGGCCACGCACGACTTCCTCAAGCGGGTGCGCAAGGAGATCGACGCGCAGTACCCGGACACGGTGCTGCTGGCCGAGGCCAACCAGTGGCCCGAGGACGTCGTGGACTACTTCGGGGACTACGCCGCCGGCGGCGACGAGTGCCACATGGCGTTCCACTTCCCGGTCATGCCGCGCATCTTCATGGCCGTCCGGCGCGAGTCCCGCTACCCGGTCTCCGAGATCCTCGCCAAGACCCCGGCCATTCCCGCGGGCTGCCAGTGGGGCATCTTCCTGCGCAACCACGACGAGCTGACGCTCGAGATGGTCACCGACGAAGAGCGCGACTACATGTGGGCCGAGTACGCCAAGGACCCGCGGATGCGCGCCAACATCGGCATCCGCCGCAGGCTCGCTCCGCTGCTGGACAACGACCGCAACCAGATCGAGCTGTTCACGGCCCTGCTGCTGTCCCTGCCCGGCTCGCCGATCCTGTACTACGGCGACGAGATCGGCATGGGCGACAACATCTGGCTCGGCGACCGGGACGCGGTGCGCACGCCGATGCAGTGGACGCCCGACCGCAACGCGGGCTTCTCCTCGTCCGACCCGGGGCGGCTGTTCCTGCCCACGATCATGGACCCGGTCTACGGCTACCAGGTCACCAACGTCGAGGCGTCCATGGCGTCGCCGTCGTCGCTGCTGCACTGGACCCGCCGCATGATCGAGATCCGCAAGCAGAATCCCGCCTTCGGACTCGGCTCGTACACGGAGTTGCCGTCGAGCAACCCGGCGGTGCTGGCGTTCCTGCGCGAGTACGAGGACGACCTGGTGCTGTGCGTGAACAACTTCTCACGCTTCGCACAGCCCACGGAGCTGGATCTGAGCGCCTTCGAGGGCCGGCACCCGGTGGAGCTGTTCGGCGGGGTGCGCTTCCCGGCGATCGGCGAGCTGCCGTACCTGCTGACGCTGGCGGGTCACGGCTTCTACTGGTTCCGGCTCCGCAAGGACGCCGTATGAGGCCGGTTCCGGCCTGATCAGGCCCGATGCGCGGGGCAGGGCGCAAACTCCCCCGGCGGGGCGTTTCCTCCGCCCCGCCCGGGGCACGCATCAGTAACACCCCGCCCACCCGCGTGAGCCGGAGGAGCGCCGTCCGGGGCCCTCCGCAGGTGTCCGGAGGCGCACCAGAACTGGGTGAAAGGACGCGACGTCATGTCGGAAGCCGTCACACGCACCGTCACCACCCCGCCCGGCCTTCTTGCCTCCCTCGACCCACTGCTGCGGGAATGGCTGCCGCGACAGCGCTGGTTCGCGGGCAAGGGGCGGCCGGTCACCGGGTTCACGCTCGTCGAGGCCACCGAGCTGCTGCCACCCTCGGCCAAGCTCGGGCTGTACCACCTGCTCGTCCGCGCCCACCAGCCGCTCGTGCCGTCCCACGGGGCGCCCGGGCACCCCGGTGACTGCTACCAACTGCTCATAGGCGTGCGCGAGGCGCTGCCGCCTCGGCTGGCGCCCGCGCTCATCGGACATGTGCCGTCGGGCCCGCTGGCCGGCCGGACGGTCTACGACGCCCTGCACGACACCAGGCCCGCCGAGCTGCTCCTGGAGGCGCTGCGCACCCGGGCCCGGATCGGCGCGCTCCGCTTCGACCGGGACCCCGGCCAGGACATCCGGTCCGGGCTGGTCCCGCGCGTGGTGACCGCGGAGCAGTCCAACTCGTCGATCATCTACGGAGATACGTTCATCCTGAAGCTGCTGCGGCGGATCGTGCCCGGGGTCAACCCGGATCTGGAGCTGCCGCTGGCCCTGGCCCGCGAGGGCTGCCCGCGTGTCCCCGCGCCGACGGCCTGGATGGTGGCGGACGTCGACCCCGCCGCGGACCCGGTCGTGGCGACGGGACCGGTGGACCTGGCCGGCCAGCCGTATGTGCTGGGCGTGCTGCAGCCGTTCGTGCAGGGCGCCTCCGACGGCTGGGAGCTGGCGCTGCGCGAGCTGGCCAAGGGCGAGGACTTCGCCGCGGAGGCGCGGGCGCTGGGGCGGGCCACCGCCGAGGTGCACACCGCGCTGGCCCGTGCGCTGCCGACGGTCACGCTCGGTCATGCCCAGCTCCGGCTCATGGTGGACGGCATGATCGAGCGGCTGGACGCGGCCGTCCAGGCGGTGCCCGCGCTGCGGCCGTACGCCGGCGGCCTGCGGTCGGCGTTCACGGCGCTGGGTGATCTGGCCGCCGAGGGCCGCACCTGGACCGCGCAGCGCGTGCACGGGGACCTGCACCTCGGGCAGTGCCTGCGCTCGCCCGCCGGCGAGTGGAAACTGATCGACTTCGAGGGTGAGCCGGCCCGGCCGCTGGCCGAGCGGCGCATGCCGCAGCCGACCGTGCGGGACGTCGCCGGGATGTTGCGCTCCTTCGACTACGCGGCGCGCTCGGCCGACCCGCCCCAGCCGGACTGGGCCGAGACCTGCCGTTCCGCGTACTGCTCCGGCTACGCGGAGGCCTCCGGCCGCGATCCGCGCACCGACCCGGTGCTGCTGCGCGCCTACGAGACGGACAAGGCGATCTACGAGGTGGTCTACGAGGCCCGGCACCGCCCCGACTGGCTGCCGGTGCCGCTGGCCGCCGTAGACCGGCTCGCCTCGTCCGGCCACCTGACCTGACAGACCCCCTTCGCCCAGGAGGCTCCGCCCGTGACCCCCCGCCCTGAATCCAGCGGTCCGCGTCCCAAGGGGACGGCCGGGGAGAAGATCCCCGAGCAGCCCACGGCCGCGCAGAAGAAGAGCGCCGCGAAGAAGACGGCGGTGCCGAAACAGGCGGCGGCCAAGAAGGCGACGGCCACCGCGAAGAAGGCTGCCGCCAAGAAGACGGCCCCGGCGAAGACCACGAAGACCACGAAGGCCACGGCGAAGAAGGCCACCGCGAAGAAGGCGGCGGCCGGCGAGACACCGGTGCCGCAGACGCCGGTCCAGGACACGCCCGTCCAGGAAACCTCGGTCAAGAAGGCGGCCGCGAAGAAGGCGACGACCAGGAAGGCCGCCGCGGTGAAGGCGACCGCTGGCAAGACGGGCGCCACGAAGGCCGCCGCGAAGAAAGCGGCCACCGTGAAGGCCGCCGCGACCAAGGCATCGGCCGGCCAGGCCGCTCCGACGAAGGTCGCCGCCGGCAGGACCACCGCCGCCAAGGCCGCTGCCGCGCAGGCCGCTGCCGCCGAGCCCTCCGGCACCGAGGCCGCCGCCGGGAAGAGCCCGGTGGTCGAGGCGGTCGCGAAGAAGGCCGTCGCGAAGAAGAGCCCGGTGAAGAAGAGCCCGGTGAAGAAGAGTCCCGTGAAGAAGGCGACGGCGGGGAAGGCCGCCCCGCGCAAGGGCGCCGCCGCGCAGGCCGCCCCGGCCCAGCTCCTGCCGCCGGAGATGGAGGTCGCGGTCTCGCCCGCCGTGGACGCCGGTGACCGCGAGCGGCTGCTGAACGGCACGCACCACGACCCGCACACCGTGCTCGGCGCCCACCCCGTGCCCGGCGGCATCGCCTTCCGGGCGTTCAGGCCCTACGCGCTGTCGGTGACCGTCGTCGCCGGGGAGGTGCGGGCGGAACTGCACGCCGACGGGGAGGGCTTCTTCTCCGGGTTGCTGCCGCTGCGGGAGGTTCCGGAGTACCGGCTGCTCGTGCAGTACGAGGGCACGCTGCTGGACACCGAGGACGCCTACCGCTTCCTGCCCACGCTCGGCGACCTCGACCTGCACCTGATCGGCGAGGGCCGGCACGAGGAGCTGTGGACGGCGCTGGGCGCGCACCCGATGACCCACCAGGGCGTGACCGGCACCCGCTTCGCGGTGTGGGCGCCGAACGCGCGCGGCGTGCGGGTGGCCGGCACCTTCAACTTCTGGGACGGCACCGGGCACGCCATGCGCTCGCTGGGCTCGTCCGGCGTGTGGGAGCTGTTCCTGCCGGACGTCGGCGAGGGCGAGCTGTACAAGTTCGAGATCACCCGGCCCGACGGTTCGAAGACGATGCGCGCCGACCCGATGGCCCGCCGCACGGAGGTGCCGCCCGCGACCTCGTCGGTCATCACGTCCTCCCGGTACGAGTGGGGCGACGCCGAGTGGCTCGCCCGGCGTGCCGAGGCCCCGGCGCACGAGGCGCCCTTCTCGGTCTACGAGGTCCATCTGCCGTCCTGGCGCCCGGGGCTGACCTACCGTCAGCTGGCTGAGCAGCTCCCCGGCTACGTGAAGAACCTGGGCTTCACGCACGTCGAGCTGATGCCCGTGGCCGAGCACCCCTTCGGCGGCTCCTGGGGCTACCAGGTCACCGGCTTCTACGCGCCGACGGCCCGGCTGGGCACGCCGGACGACTTCCGGTACCTGGTGGACCGGCTGCACCAGGCCGGCATCGGCGTGATCATGGACTGGGTGCCGGCGCACTTCCCGCGTGACGACTGGGCGCTGGCCGAGTTCGACGGCCGCCCGCTGTACGAGCACGCGGATCCGCTGCGGGCCGCGCACCCCGACTGGGGCACCCTGGAGTTCGACTTCGGGCGCAACGAGGTGCGCAACTTCCTCGTCGCCAACGCCGTGTACTGGTGCGAGGAGTTCCACATCGACGGGCTGCGCGTGGACGCGGTCGCCTCGATGCTCTACCTCGACTACTCGCGCGAGCCGGGGCAGTGGACGCCGAACGAGCACGGCGGCCGGGAGAACCTGGACGCGGTGGCGTTCCTGCAGGAGATGAACGCGACGGTGTACCGCAGGGTGCCCGGCGTGGTCACGATCGCGGAGGAGTCCACCGCCTGGGACGGCGTCACACGGGCCACCCACCACAAGGGCCCGAGCGGCTTCGGCGGGCTCGGGTTCGGGCTGAAGTGGAACATGGGCTGGATGCACGACACGTTGCAGTACATGAGCCACGAGCCGGTGTACCGCAAGTACCACCACGGGGAGATGACCTTCTCCATGGTGTACGCCTACAGCGAGAACTACGTGCTGCCGATCTCCCACGACGAGGTCGTGCACGGCAAGGGCTCGCTGGTGTCGAAGATGCCGGGCGACTGGTGGCAGCAGCGCGCCGGGGTCCGTTCCTACCTGGGCTACATGTGGGCCCACCCGGGCAAACAACTGCTGTTCATGGGACAGGAGTTCGCGCAGGGAGCCGAGTGGTCCGAGGTGCACGGCCCCGACTGGTGGCTGCTGGACCCGGGCTACGGGGCGGAGGCCGAGCACCGGGGCGTGCGCGACCTGGTCCGCGACCTCAACGACGTCTACCGCGCCACCCCCGCGCTGTGGCGGCTGGACACGGACCCGGCCGGTTTCGAGTGGATCACCGGTGACGCGGCCGACGACAACGTGCTCGCGTTCCTGCGGCTGGACCCGGAGGGCAATCCGCTGCTGGCGGTGTCGAACTTCGCGCCGGTGGTCCGCCCCGACTACCGCCTGGGCGTGCCGGAGGACGTCCCGGCCTGGCACGAGGCGGTCAACACCGACGCGGCCCGCTACGGCGGCAGCGACGTCACCCATCCCGACCCGGTCAAGCCCGAGGCGCAGCCGTGGCACGGGCGTCCGGCCAGCATCCGCCTGACCCTGCCACCGCTGGCGACGGTCTGGCTGCGCCCGGCGTAGGCGCCCTGTGACAGGAGTGTGACCGGAGGAGTGGCCTCCGTCACAGCCCGTCCCCTCCGGGAGTGGTGGGGTGGCCCCATGCGTGCCACCCCACTCCCCCGCCGGTCCGGAAAGCGCTGAGGCCCGTGCTGGTGGGTCTCGGTCTCGCGGCGGTCTGTGCCGTCGCCGCGCTCGTCGCCGCCGCGGGGGCCCTCGCCATGGCGTTGCCCGGGCGGCCCGAGCCGTGGTCCGTGCAGCTGATGCGCCGGGCGGCGGCCGCCGCGGCGTGGGCGGCCGCAGCCGTGTACTCCCTCGGCCTCTTCTCCGTGCTGGACTCGGAGTCCGCCTTCGGCGACGGAGCCAACTCGGTCCCGGCCCCGGCCTGCCGCGACGGTTTCGCCCCGGCCACGATCGAAGGCCTGAGCCACCACCGGTCCTCGTACCTGCCGCTGCGGTTCGACTGCGTCCGGGACGACGGCTCCGTCTACGCCAGTGACCCGTACTACGGGTGGATGAACGGGGCGACGGCGGTGCTCGCCCTGTCCGCCGCCCTGCTCGCCATCGGCGCCGGCTACGCGAGCGAGCTGCGGGCCCGCGGGGCGGCCGCCGCCCCATGACTCTGCTGCCGGTCTTCGCCGGGCTGGTGGTCGCCTGGGTCGCGCTGCGCGGACTGCTGACACATCCGCTGCTGCCGCTGTGGGTACGGACCGCGGTGTTCTGGGCGGCGCCGCTCGCGGCCGTCACCTGGGCATTCATCATGACCGCGGACGATCCGTTCCTGTTCCCCGAGACCGCCCCCTGCCCGCGTGAGCCCCTGCGGGAGGGCGTCATCGGCAGCGGCGCGGTCTCGGGCGTCTCCACCGCCTTCCCCCCACGCGCCTACTGCGTGTGGGAGGACGGCACCGTCCACGACCTCGCGCCCGGGGCCGCGTTCCTGTTCTGGGTCTTCTTCGCCCTGACGGTCGTGCCCCTCGGCGCCGGGTTGTGGCACGCCCTGCGCGATCCGAAGTCGCTGCTGGTGTGAGGGCGTTCGGCGGGGGCTACCCGAGCGCCTCCGCCAGGGGCGCGGGCAGCGCCCCGGTGTGCAGCACGCCGAGCCGCTGGGTGGCCCGGGTCAGGGCCACGTACAGGTCGCTGGTGCCGTACCGGCCGGGCTCCACCACGAGGACCGAGTCGAACTCCAGGCCCTTGGCCTGGCGCGGGTCGAGCAGGACGACCGTCCGGGTGAGGTCGGGCTCGGCGCCCGCCGTGACGCCGTCCAGCCGCGCCGCGAGGGAGCGGTGGAGGTCGCGCGGCGCGATCACCGCGAGCCGTCCCTCGGCCGGGGTGAGTTCCCCGACCGCCTTGGCGACGGCGCCGGGCAGGTCGTCGGTGGCCCGGGCCCAGGGCCGTACGCCCGTGGAGCGGACTGAGCCGGGCGGCTCGAACTGCGGGTTCTCGGCGCGGACCACGGCCGCCGCGACGTCCATGATCTCGGCCGGGGTGCGGTAGTTGACGCCCAGCCGGGTGTGCTCCCAGCGGTCCTCCACGTACGGGGCGAGGATGGCCTCCCAGGAGCCGACCCCGGCCGCCTCAGCGGTCTGCGCCGGGTCCCCGACCAGGGTGATCGAACGGGTCGGGCTGCGCCGCATCAGCAGCCGCCACGCCATCGGCGACAGCTCCTGCGCCTCGTCGACGATGATGTGCCCGAACGCCCAGGTGCGGTCGGCGGCGGCCCGCTCGGCGGCGCTGCGGTGGTCGTCCTCCTCGTGCCGCTCGGCGAACCGCTCGGCGTCGATGATGTCGTGCGCGGAGAGCACCTCGGAGCTCTCGGGGTCGTCCTCCTCCTTGTCCTCGAACTCGTAGGTCCGGGACGCGTACGACACGTCCAGCACGCCCTGCGCGTAGGCGATCTGCCGCTCCCGCTCCCGCTCGGCGCGCTCCCGGGCCAGCCGGTCGTCCTCACCGAGCAGTTCGGCGGCCTCGTCGAGCAGCGGCACGTCCGCCACGGTCCAGTGCCGGGTCACCGGGCGGCGCACGGCGTCGGCGTCCTCGGCGGACAGGAACTCCTCGGGCGCCGCGAGGAAGTCCGCGACGAGCCGCTGCGGGGTCAGCACCGGCCACAACTGGTCGATGGCGGCCCAGACTTCGGGGTTCTCGGCGAGGTCGTCGCGGATCTGCGTGATGTCGCTGGGGTCGAGCAGGCTGGACCCGTCGAACGGGTCGGTGCCGATGCGTTCGGCGTACAGCTCGGTGAGGGTGTTGAGGATGTGGCCCTCGAAGTGCTCGCGGGCGGCGTTGTGCGGCAGCTTGGTGGCCCGGGTGCGCTCGCGGGCGACGTTGACCAGGCCGTCGTCGAGCATCAGGACCTCGCGGTCGTGCTCGATGGCGATGACCGGGTCGGGCAGCGCCTGCCGGCTGCGGACGACCTCGGCGAGCACGTCGGCCATGCCGGCGCGGCCCTTCACGGCGGCCGCCTCGGGCGCATCGGTGGCGGTGGCCCTCACGCCGGGGTACAGCTCGCCGACGGTCGCCAGGAGCACGCCGGTCTCGCCGAGGGAGGGCAGCACCTCGCCGATGTAGCCGAGGAACGCCGGGTTGGGGCCGACGATCAGCACGGCCCGCTTGGCGAGCAGCTCGCGGTGCTCGTAGAGCAGGTAGGCGGCGCGGTGCAGGGCGACGGCCGTCTTGCCGGTGCCCGGGCCGCCCTCCACGACCAGGACGCCGCGGTGCGGGGCGCGGATGATGCGGTCCTGGTCGGCCTGGATGGTCCGCACGATGTCGCTCATGCGGCCGGTGCGCGCCGAGTTCAGGGCGGCCAACAGCACGGCGTCGCCCGTGGGGTCCTCGTGGCCGGTGCGGGTCCGGTCGCCGAGGTCGAGGATCTCGTCGTGCAGGCCGGTGACCCGGCGGCCCTCGGTGGCGATGTGCCGCCGGCGCCTGAGGCCCATCGGGGTGTGGCCGGTGGCCAGGTAGAAGGGGCGGGCGACGTCGGCGCGCCAGTCGATCAGGACGGGCGTGCGCTCGGCGTCGTCGGTGCGCAGGCCGATGCGGCCGATGTGGTGGGTGACGCCCGAGGTGAGGTCGATCCGGCCGAAGCACAGGGACCCGTCGACCGCGTTCAGCGCGGCGAGCAGCCCGGAGCGCTCGGCCACGAGGATGTCCCGCTCCAGGCGGGCCTGCTGGGGTGTGTTGCCCTGCGCGAGCGCGTCCGCAACGGAGGTCTCGGCGTCGCCGCGCAGCGCGTCCACGCGCGCGTACAACCCGTCGATGAATTCCTGTTCCTGCCGCAATTCATCGTCCGGAAATTCGGTGTTTGACAATTCCGCTCCCGCCCGGATATACTGTGCTCACTGAACTTCTTCGCGACCTCATCCATGTGAAGTCACGAATGAATCAATATACGCGAGAAAAGCCCCCGAGCACCATTGCTCGGGGGCTTTTCCGTTCTCCGGGACCGGGTGCCTCACAGCACGTCGGACAACTCCTGGAGCAGCCGCCGCTTGGCCCGCGCGCCGACCATGGACTTCACGGGCTCGCCGTCGCGGAACACCAGGAACGTCGGCATGGACAGCACCTTGTAGGCGTTGGTGGTCAGCGGATTGCGGTCCACGTTCAGCTGTACGACCTTCAGCCGGTCGCCCTCCTCGGCGGCGAGGGCCGTGAGCACCGGCGCCATCTGGCGGCAGGGCGGGCACCAGTCGGCGGTGAACTCCACCAGGACCGGCCGGTCGGCGCCGATCACCTCGGCCTCGAAGTCCGCGTCCGTCACGTCGGTCACCATGGGTGCCTCCCCAGTTCGCAGCGGGGCTCCGGACCGCCCGGAGCCTCGGCCTCGGCGGCCAGCTCGGCCCGCGCCAGCTGTCGCGCGACGGTGTCCCGCACGGCGCTCAACTGGCCGATCAGTGCGTCGAGTTCGCCCAGCTTGCGCCGGTAGACGGCGAGGGACGCCGGGCAGGAGTCGCCCTCCGGGTGCCCGGCGCGCAGGCACTCCACGAAGGGCCGTGTCTCCTCCAGGTCGAACCCGAAGTCCTGCAGCGTGCGGATCTGCGTCAGCAGCCGCAGATCGTCCTCGTCGTAGGTCCGGTAGCCGTTGCCCGCGCGCCGCGCGGGCAGCAGTCCCCGCGCCTCGTAATACCGCAGCGTCCGCGTCGTGGTCCCGGCGCGTGCGGCCAGCTCGCCGATTCGCATGGCACCGAACGTAATCCTTGACGCCGAGGTCAAGGCAACACCTCAGCGCGCCCCCGCGTTCTCCGGCCCCCGCTCCTCGGCGGCGGGCTCCGCCTCCGGCTTCCCGCTCCCCGGCAGCAGCAGTGCCACCACCACCGTGCCGATGCCCAGGACCGCGGCTCCGACCAGGCTCGTGTGCGCCACCGCGTCGGCGAAGGAGGAACCCACCGCGTCGGCCATCCGCCGTGCGCCGCCCGCCAGTTGCTCGGCCTGGGCCTTGAGCTGTCCGGCCTGCTGCGGGTCCCCGGCCCGTGCGGCCTGCTCGGCGAGGTGCCGCGCCTTGTCGCCGATGCCCTGCGCCACGGCGTATCCGGCGCCGACGGAGTCCTGGGCGGTCTCCAGCGAGGACGCGGGCAGCCTGCTGCCGGCCGTGGCGTCGGAGAGCCGGCCGGAGTACGACGTGGCCAGCAGCGAGCCGAGGATGGCGATGCCGAGCGAGCCGCCCAGTTCCAGCGACGTGTCGTTCACCGCGCCGCCGACGCCGAGTTCCGACTCGGGGAACGCCCCCATGATCGCGTCCGTGCAGGGCGAGAGCGCCAGCCCGATCGCGAGGCCGAGGACGACCAGGGGCGCGACGAAGTCGCCGTACGCCGAACCGGAGTCGATCCGGGTGAGCAGGGCCAGGGCCGCCGTACCGCCGACCATCCCGGCCGTGACGGTCCACTTCATGCCGACCCGGGGGGTGAGGTACCCGGTGAGGGCCGCGCCGACGAACACGGCACCCGCCAGCGGCAGCATCCGCACACCGGTGTCCAGGGCGTCGTAGCCGAGGACGAACTGCAGGTGCTGCGTCAGGTAGTAGAAGGCCCCGAAGACGGCCAGGAAGAACAGCGCGACGGCGAGGTTGGAGCCCGCGAAGCGCCGGTCGGCGAAACGGCGCACGTCCAGCAGCGGCCGCGGATGGCGCAGTTCCCACACCACGAAGGCGACGAGCCCGGCACCCGCCACGACCGCGGCCGTGATCGCCTTGGCGCCCCAGCCGAAGTGCGGCCCCTCGATGATCATGTAGACCAGCGCGGCGATCCACACCACGGACAGCAGCCCGCCGCCGTAGTCGATGCGCCCGCGGCCGGCGGCCCTGGACGGCGGGACCAGGACGAACGCGCCGATCAGTGCCAGCACGGCCACGGGGACGTTGATCAGGAACGTCGACGACCAGCCGTGGTGCTCCAGCAGCGCCCCGGCGACCAGCGGCCCGGCCGCGATGGCCAGTCCGGCCGTGGCGGTCCACAGGGTGATGGCCCGGGCGCGCTCCGCCCGCGGGAAGGTCGCGGCGAGCAGGGACAGCGTGGCGGGCATGATCATCGCGGCGCCGGCGCCCATCACGGCACGCGCGGCGATGACGGCCGTGGCGCTGCCGGCGAGGTAGCCGAAGACGGCCCCGCCGCCGAACACCAGGAGCCCGAGCACGAGCGCGCCCCGGCGGCTGTACTTGTCGCCGATCGCGCCGAGCAGCAGCATCAGCGCCGCGTACGGGACGGTGTAGCCGTCGATGACCCACTGCAGGTCGGCGCTGGACAGGCCCAGATCCTCGGTCATGGCCGGCGCGGCCACGGTGAGGGCGGTGTTCGCCATCACGATGATCAGCAGGCTCAGGCAGAGCACGACCAGCGCCCACCAGCGGCGCGGGTAGGGGCGGTCCGTCCTCTCGGCCGGTTCGGTCAGGACGAGTCGCATGGCAGGGGTGCCTTCCTCGCTGATTTGCACATGGCTGTGCATTTACACAACGCTGTGCAATCTACGCCGTTGCACAGCACTGTGCAACTTGCCGCCGGAGGGGCACAATGACGTCCATGACCACGGGCACCACCAGCCGCGCCGACGCCAACCGCCGCCGCATCCTCGACGTCGCCCTCGCCGAGCTGCTGCGGGACCCCGACGCGTCCATGGACCAGATCGCCCGCGCGGCGGGCGTCGTCCGCCGCACGGTCTACGGGCACTTCCCCAACCGCGAGGCGCTCATCAGCACCCTCGTCGACGAGGCCGTGGAGGCCCTCGCGGCCGCGCACGCGGCGGGCCGCGAGGGCGTGCGGGAACCGGCCGAGGCCGTGGCCCGCTCGGTGCTGGCCGTGTGGGAGATCGCCGACCGCTACCGGCTGCTGATCGCGCTCGCCCAGCGCACGGTGACCATGCAGGGCATCAGGGAGCGGCTCGCCCCCGTCCGGGAGACCGCCGCCGGCATGCTGCGGCGCGGCCTCGACGAGGGCGTCTTCAGCTCACCGCTGCCCGCCCCGGCCCTGGCGTACGTGCACGAGCAGATGCTGGTGGCGCTGATGGAGGCGGTGAACGACGGGCTGGTGGCAGCCGAAGAGGCGGGCCGCTGCGCCGCGGTCACCATCCTGACCGCGGCGGGCGTGCCCGCCTCGACCGCCACCGAGCTGGTGGCGGGGCTGAACGACTGATTCTTCCGCTGGGGCGGCGAGAGGGGACCGGGCGGCTGAGCGACGGGGGGACACCCAGCCGCCCGGAGTCCTGGGGCGGGGCGGCGCGGCCGTCAGGCCTTGGCCAGCTCCTTCTCGCCGCCCGGCTCGGGCACCTCGGCGTGGTCGTCGCCGGCCGGGGCGCCGTGGCCGTCGTCCAGCAGCGTCTTCTCGTCGAAGGGCAGCCGGCCGGCGAGGACCTGGTCCACCCGCTCCCGGTCGATCTCCTTCGTCCAGGTGCCGATCAGCACGGTGGCCACGGCGTTGCCGGCGAAGTTGGTCAGGGCGCGGGCCTCGCTCATGAAGCGGTCGATGCCGACGATGAGGCCGATGCCGTCCACCAGGGCCGGCTTGTGCGACTGCAGACCGCCGGCCAGGGTCGCGAGGCCGGCGCCGGTGACACCGGCGGCACCCTTGGAGGCGACCAGCAGGAACAGCAGCAGCGGGATCTGCTCGCCGACGGACATCGGGGTGCCCATGGCGTCGGCGATGAACAGCGAGGCCATGGTCATGTAGATCATGGTGCCGTCGAGGTTGAAGGAGTAGCCGGTCGGGACGGTGATGCCGACCACCGGCTTGCTGACGCCGAGGTGCTCCATCTTCGCGATGAGCCGCGGCAGCGCGGACTCGGACGAGGAGGTGGACAGGATCAGCAGGAACTCACGGCCGAGGTACTTGAACAGCGTGAGGATGTTCAGGCCGGAGATCACGCGCAGCAGGATGCCGAGCACGATGAAGACGAAGAGGAAGCAGGTCACGTAGAAGCCGAGCATCAGCACGGCGAGGCTCTTGAGCGCGTCCAGGCCGGCCGAGCCGGTGACGGCGGCGATGGCGCCGAAGGCACCGATCGGGGCGGCCCACATCACCATGGCGAGGATGCGGAAGACGAGCCGCTGGATGTGCTCGATGCCGCGCAGGATGGGCTGGCCGGCCGCGCCCATGCCCTGCAGCGCGAAACCGGCGAGCAGCGCGATCAGCAGGGTCTGCAGCACCGACTCGTTGGTGAAGGCGGAGACGATCGTGGTCGGGATGATGCCGAGCAGGAACTCGGTGGTGTCCTTGGCCTCGGCGTCGACCTGCGCGTGCCCGGCGTCCTTGACCGCGTCGGTGACCGCGAGGCCCGTGCCCGGCTCCAGGATGTTGCCGACGACCAGGCCGATGCTCAGCGCGACCAGCGACATCACCATGAAGTAGCCGAGGGCGATACCGCCGACGGCGCCCACCTTGGCGGCTTTGCGCACGGAGCCGATGCCCAGCACGATCGTGCAGAAGATGATCGGCGAGATCATCATCTTGATCAGGTTCACGAAGCCCGTGCCGATGGGCTTCAGCTCGACCGCGAAGTCCGGTGCGGCCAGCCCCACCGCGATACCGGCGGCGACGGCGATGATCACCGCGATGTAGAGATAGTGCGTGCGGTCTCGCTTGGCCTTGGGTGCGGCAGGTGCCGTATCGGCTGCGCTGGTCACGGCGGCCCTCCTTGACGACGTCGTCGGCATCACCGGCGTGCGGCTCACGTCCGGGAAATCTCCGGGGAACTGCGCGAAGCGGGGAGCGGGGCTCCCGGAGCTGCGCTATGGGGAATGCCGTGACTATGTCGTGCGCTGTGAGCGCGGTCACCCTTCCGTTCATTTAGTTCACAATCGGCCACCAGGCAGACTGACGGCATGCGCCTCACCGTCCCCCGACCCCGCAGCCTGGCGGGCCAGCTCTTCGCCATGCAGGCCGTGCTGATAGCGGTCGTCGTGGCCGGATACGCGCTGTTCACCTACGTCAGCGACCGCAGCCAGGCCGAGGAGGCCGCGGCGCGCCAGGCCAGGGCGGTGGCGCGGTCGGTCGCCGACTCCCCGTCCGTGCTCGCGGCGATCCGCACCCCCGACCCGACGGCCGAGCTGCAGCCGTACGCGCTGCGGGTGATGCGGGACACCGAGGTCGACTTCGTCACGATCATGGATCCGCGGGGCATCCGCTGGACGCATCCCGACCCGCGGCAGATCGGCCAGACCTTCCAGGGCCACACCGACAAGGCGCTGCGCGGCCAGACCTTCACCGAAACCTACACCGGCACGCTCGGCCCGTCGGTCCGGGCGGTCACCCCGATCCGGGACGGCTCGCGGGTGGTCGGCCTGGTCAGCGCCGGCATCCGGGTCGAGGAGATCACCCAGCGGGTCCAGGAGCAGCTCACGGCCCTGCTCGGTGTCGCGGCCGGCGCGCTGGTGCTGGGCGCGGTCGGCACGTACGTCATCAACGCCCGGCTGCGCCGCCACACCCACGGGATGAACGCGGCCGAGCTGAGCCGGATGCACGACTACCACCAGGCCGCCCTGCACGCGGTGCGCGAGGGGCTGCTGATGCTGGACGGGCAGTACCGTGTGGCGTTGATCAACGACGGAGGGCGGGAGCTGCTCGGCGTGGCCGGGGACGTGGTGGGCAGGTCGGTGGCGCAGCTGGGGCTGCCCGCCCCGCTGACCGGCGCGCTGCTGGCCTCGGAGCCCCGGGTGGACGAGGTGCACCTCACGGCCTCCCGGGTCCTGGTGATCAACACCTCGCCGGTGTCGGGCGGGGAGCGGCGCGGTACCGTCGTGACCCTGCGCGATGTCACCGAACTCCAGTCGCTCATGGGCGAGTTGGACTCCGAGCGGGGCTTCACCCAGGCGCTGCGCTCGCAGGCGCACGAGGCGGCGAACCGGCTGCACACGGTCGTCTCGCTGATCGAGCTGGGCCGGGCGGAGGAAGCCGTGGAGTTCGCGACGGCCGAGCTGGAGCTGGCCCAGGCGCTCACCGACCAGGTGGTGGCCGCGGTGAGCGAGCCGGTGCTGGCGGCCCTGCTGCTGGGCAAGACCGCCCAGGCGAACGAACGGGGCGTGGAACTGGTGGTGTCGGAGGACAGCAACCTCGACGACGGACTGCTGCCCGAGTCCCTGCCGGCCCGTGACCTGGTGACCATCCTGGGCAACCTGATCGACAACGCCGTGGACGCGGCGCAGGGCAGCGTGCGGGCCCGGGTGACGGTGGCCGCGTACACCGAGACCGCCGGCGGCCCTGCGGAGCTGGTGCTGCGGGTGTCGGACACGGGGCCGGGCGTGGATCCCGAGCACGCCGAGGCCGTCTTCCAGCGGGGCTTCACGACCAAGCCGGCCGGTCCGGGCGGCCGGGGGCTGGGCCTGGCGCTGGTCCGGCAGGCGGCGCACCGGCACGGCGGGACCCTGTCGGTGACGGGCGCCGACGGGGGCGGGGCACAGTTCGAGGTACGGCTGCCGCTGAGCCGGGCGGCGTCCGCGACGCCCGGCGGACCCGCCGGGGGCGGCTCGGCACCGGCGGACCCGGCCGCCGCGCTCCCGCTGCCCGCGGGGCCGGCGCCCGGGGCCTCCCGGGGCCCGACGTCCAAGGCCAGGGGAGGCGACGCATGACGAGCGACCCGACGACAGGCAAGGACATCCGCGTCCTGGTCGTGGAGGACGACCCGGTGGCCGCCGACGCGCACGTCCTGTACGTCGGCCGGGTGCCCGGCTTCGTGGCCGTGGGCAAGGCGCACACCGGCGCGGAGGCCCGCCGGGTCCTGGAGCGCACCCCCGTCGACCTGCTCCTGCTCGATCTGCACCTGCCCGACGTGCACGGGCTGCACCTGGCCCGCTCCCTGCGCGCGGCCGGGCACCACGCCGACGTGATAGCGGTGACCTCGGCCCGCGACCTGGCCGTCGTGCGCGAGGGTGTCTCGCTCGGCGTGGTGCAGTACGTGCTGAAGCCGTTCACCTTCGCGACCCTGCGCGACCGGCTGGTGCGGTACGCGGAGTTCCACGCGGCGGTCGGCGAGGCCAGCGGACAGGACGAGGTGGACCGGGCGCTCGCCGCCCTGCGCGCCCCGGGCCCGGCCGCCCTGCCCAAGGGCCTGAGCGCGCCGACCCTGGAGCGCGTGACCCTCGCCCTGCGCGACAGCGCGGAGGGCCTGACGGCCGCGGGCGTCGCCGAGACGGTGGGCATCTCCCGCATCACGGCCCGCCGTTACCTGGAGCACCTGGTCGACGCGGGCCGCGCGGCCCGCCGCCCGCAGTACGGCACGGTCGGGCGGCCGGAGTTGCAGTACCGCTGGGTCACCGGCCCGTGACGGCCCATCAGCCGCAGATCAAACCCCCGCACACCCGTTGACCTGACCGGAGCACTCAACCTAGGTTCACGACGCAGCCACCCGGCCACAACGAAGTGCGCCCGCAGGAGGTCGTGCCCGTGCGCCCCACCGCCGCCCTCACCCCCCTCGCCGCCCTGCTCCTCGCCGCCACGGCCCTCACCGCGTGCGGTGGGGGATCCGGCAGCGACCCGGACACCGTGAAGGTCTCCTTCAAGCAGTCCACGGACAACTCCGTGAAGGTGATGGACACCTATCTCGCGGACATCAAGAGGCAGTTCGAGAAGGCCCACCCGGGCAAGAAGGTCGAACTGGTCCCGATCAAGGCCCCGGACTCGGAGTACTACACCAAGCTCCAGCAGATGCTCCGCTCCCCCAAGACCGCCCCCGACCTGGTCTACGAGGACACGTTCCTCATCAACTCGGACATCACCAGCGGGTATCTGAAGCCCCTCGACGCCTACCTCGCCAAGTGGCCCGACTGGAACCGGTTCATCGACACGGCGAAGGCGGCGGCCCGGGGCGAGGACGGCAAGACCTACGGCGTCCCCGACGGCACCGACACCCGCGGCCTGTGGTTCGACAAGGACGTCTTCGCCAAGGCCGGCCTGCCCGCCGACTGGCAGCCGAAGACCTGGGACGACGTCCTCGCCGCCGCCCGCGCCGTCAAGAAGAAGGTCCCCGGCGTCATCCCCCTCAACGTCTACACGGGCAAGCCGGTCGGCGAGGCCGCCACCATGCAGACCTTCGAGATGCTCCTCTACGGCACCAACGACGGCTCCACGGACCCGCTGTACGACAAGGCGAGCAAGAAGTGGGTCGCCGGCGGGCAGGGCTTCGAGGACGCGCTCGCCTTCGTCGAGACGGTCTACCGGGAGAAGCTCGGGCCGGACGTCTCCGACGCGCTCGACCCGAACGTCGGGACACGGGTGCGCGGCGAGTGGCTCCCGCAGGGCAGGCTCGGCATCGCCCTCGACGGCTCCTGGCTGCCGCAGGACTGGCTGCCCGGCAGCGGCCACGAATGGCCCGGATGGTCGAAGGAACTGGGCCTGGCCGCCATGCCGACCCAGCACGGCCAGGCACCCGGCAAGGTGAGCATGTCCGGCGGCTGGACCTGGTCCATCCCCGCCAAGGCCGGCAACCCGGACCTCGCGTTCGAGTTCATCAAGACGATGCAGACCAAGGCCAACGCGCAGAAGTGGTACATCGCCAACTCGGGCATCGCGGTGCGCGAGGACGTCGCCGAGGACCCGGCGTACGTCGACGCGCAGCCCGGCATCGAGTTCTTCACCGACCTGGTGGCCTCGACGCACTACCGCCCCGCCTATCCGGCCTACCCGAAGGTCTCCACGGCCATCCAGGAGGCGATGGAGAGCGTCACCACGGGCGACGCGTCGGTGGACGAGGCGACGAGCGCCTACACGGACGCCCTGAGGGACGCGACGGACAACCAGGTGGTGGAGCGGTGAGCGGGGGCCGGCCCGCATGACCGCCACCGCACCCCGCCCGCCGCTCGCCAAGGCACCCGAGGCCACCCGCCCGGCACACGGCCCCCGCCTGCCGGTGCGGGCCCTGCCCCTGGCCCCCGCGGTCGTCCTGCTGCTCCTCTTCCTGGCCGGCCCGATCGCGTACTGCGTCTGGATCGCCTTCACCGACCTCCAGCTCACCGGCCAGGCCGAGGAGTCGTTCGTCGGCTTCGAGAACTTCACCCGGGCCTTCGGGGACGAGGCGTTCCTCAACGCCGTGTGGCTGACGCTGGTGTTCACGGTCCTGTCGTCGCTGATCGGGCAGAACACCCTCGGTCTGGCGCTCGCCGCGCTGATGCGGCGCGCGTCGAAGCCGGTGCGCACCCTGACCGGCGGCATCGTGGTCACAGCGTGGGTCCTGCCGGAGGTGGTGGCGGGCTTCCTGCTGTACGCCTTCTTCCGCCGCGAGGGCACCCTGAACGCCGTCCTGGACTGGCTGCACCTGCCGTCCCAGAACTGGCTGTACACCCTGCCCATCCTGGCGGTGTCCTTCGCCAACGTCTGGCGGGGCACGGCCTTCTCGATGCTGGTCTACTCGGCCGCGCTGAACGAGATCCCGCGCGAGATCACCGAGGCCGCCGAGGTCGACGGAGCGGGCGGCCGGCGCCGCATGTGGCACATCACGCTGCCCATGATCCGCCGCTCCATCGGCACGAACCTGATGCTCAACACCCTGCAGACCCTCTCGGTGTTCGGCCTGATCTGGGTGATGACGCGGGGCGGTCCGGGCGGCCGGAGCCAGACGCTGCCGCTGTTCATGTACGAACAGGCTTTCCAGAACAGCCTGATCGGCTACGGCACGGCGGTCGCCCTGCTCCTGCTGCTGGTCGGCTCCCTGTTCTCCCTGCTCTACCTGCGCCTGCTGCGGACGGAGGTCTGACCCGCATGGCTTCCCTCGCCTCCCGCCGCACCACCCGCCGCCTGGCCGCGGACGCCGGTTTGCTGGTGGTCGCCGCCGCGTTCGTGCTGCCCCTGGCCTGGGTGGTCCTCTCCGCCCTCGATCCGCACGCCGGCCTGCGGGTGAAGGCGCCCGACGGCCTGACCCTGGACAACTTCGACGCCGTCCTGACCCCCGAGATCACCTTCACCCCCCTGCTCAACAGCCTGATCCTGTGCGGCGGCGCGACGCTGCTGACCGTGGTCTGCGCGGCCCTGGCCGCCTATCCCCTGTCCCGCTTCCGCTCCCGCTTCAACCGGCCGTTCCTGCTGACGATCCTGTTCGCCACCAGCCTGCCCATCACCGCGATCATGGTCCCGGTCTACGCGCTCTTCGTGCGGGTCGACCTGATCGACACCATGCAGGGCACGATCCTCTTCTTCACCGCCTCCCAACTGCCGTTCGCCATCTGGCTGATGAAGAACTTCATGGACGGCGTCCCGAAGGAGCTGGAGGAGGCGGCCTGGACGGACGGCGCCTCCTCCTTCCAGTCCCTCGCCCGCATCGTGCTGCCCCTGATGGGCCCGGGCGTGGCCGTGGTGACGGTCTTCTCCTTCGTCATGATGTGGGGCAACTTCTTCGTCCCCTTCATGCTCCTGCTCACCCCCGACCAGATGCCGGCCTCGGTCAGCATCAACGACTTCTTCGGCAACCGGGGCATGGTGGCGTACGGCCAGCTCGCCGCGTTCTCCCTCGTCTACTCCACCCCGGTGATCCTCCTGTACGTCCTGATCGCCCGGCGCCTGGGCGCGGGCTTCGCCCTGGGAGGCGCGGTGAAGGGCTGAGGGACGCAGGCCACCGGCCGGCGTGCTACCGCACCAGACAAGGGCGCTTCGGGTCGAACGACCACCCCGGTACGAGGTACCGCATCGCCACCGCGTCGTCCCGCGCGCCCAGCGCCTTCTCCCGGTACAGCTCGTGCGCCGCCAGCAGCCGGTCCCGGTCGAGCGTGACGCCCAGGCCCGGCACGCGGGGCACCGCGATCTCCCCGTCCACGATCCGCGGCGGGTCGACCGTCAGCCGCTCCAGCCCTTCCTGCCAGATCCAGTGCGTGTCCAGCGCGTTGTACTCCCCCGGCGCCGCCGCCCCGCAGTGCGTCACCATCGCCAGCGAGATGTCGAAGTGGTTGTTGGAGTGGCATCCCCACGTCAGCCCCATGGCCTGGCACAACTGCGCCACCCGCACCGACCCCTGCATCGTCCAGAAGTGCGGATCGGCCAGCGGGATGGACACCGACTGCAGGGCCAGCGCGTGCGCCAGCTGCCGCCAGTCCGTCGCGATCATGTTGGTCGCCGTCGGCAGCCCGGTCGCCCGGCGGAACTCCGCGAGCACCTCCCGCCCCGAGTACCCCTCTTCCGCCCCGCACGGGTCCTCGGCGTACGCCAGCGTCCCCACCAGCGGCCGGCACAACTCGACCGCCTCCCGCAGCGACCACGCCCCGTTCGGGTCCAGCGTCACCCGGGCCTGCGGGAACCGCCGCTTCAGCGCCCGCACCGCCGCGACCTCCTCGGCCCCCTCCAGCACACCGCCCTTGAGCTTGAAGTCCCGGAACCCGTACCGCGCGTGGGCCGCCTCGGCCTGCCGCACGATCGCCTCCGGCGACAGCGCCTCCTCGTGCCGCACCCGGTACCACTCGACCGGGGAGCCGGGCTCGCGCACGTACTCCAGGTCGGTCCGGTCGGCGTCGCCCACGTAGAACAGGTAGCCCAGCACCCGCACGGAGTCCCGTTGCCGCCCGTCCCCGAGCAGCGCCGCGACCGGCACGTCGAGGTGCTGTCCGAGCAGGTCCAGCAGGGCCGACTCGACCGCGGTGACGGTGTGCACGGTGGTCCGCTGGTCGAAGGTCTGCGCACCGCGCCCGCCCGCGTCCCGGCCGGCGAACCGCTCCCCGATCTCCCGCAGCACGCGCTTGTAGTCCCCGACCTTCGCCCCGACGACCAGCGGCTCGGCGTCCCGCAGGGTCCGGGTGATCCCTTCCCCGCCGGGCACCTCCCCGAGCCCGGTCCGCCCCTCGGAGTCGGTGAGGACGACCACGTTGCGGGTGAAGTACGGACCGTGCGCGCCGGAGAGGTTCAGCTCCATGCTGTCCCGGCCGGCGACGGGGTAGACGGCGAACGCCGTCACGGTCGGCTGCTGCCCGATGCTCATCAAGTGCCCTTTCTGCGGCGACGGAAATGACTCACGGACCGAGGACGTCGAGGACCGCCTCGGCCACCAGGACCCCGCCGAGCCCGAGCACGGCCAGCACGGTCGTGTAGGACGTGCGCACCTTGATCGCCTCGACGACGGAGAGGTTGAAGTACTCCTTGAACAGCCAGAAGCCCGGGTCGTTCACATGGGAGAACGCGATGGAGCCGCAGGCCACGGCCAGCACCATGACCTCAGGGTGGACCCCGCCGCCGGCGAGCAGGGGCAGCGCCACCCCGGACGCGGTGACGACGGCGACCGTGGCCGAGCCGAGCGCGACGCGCAGGATGACCGCGACGAGCCAGGCGAGGACGATCGGCGAGACCGGCCAGCCGTCGGTGACGTCCTTGATGTAGCCGGAGATCCCGCCTTCGACCAGGACGTTCTTGAAGGCCCCGCCCGCGCCGATCACCAGCAGGATCATCGCCATCGCCTGGGCCGCCGACGTGCAGGACGCCCCGACGTCGCCGAGGCTGCGCCCGATCCGCGGCCCGAACGCCCAGACCGCCAGGCACAGCGTCAGCAGCAGCGCGATCGGCGCCGAACCGGCGAAGGCGACGGTGTGCAGGAGCGGGCTCTCCCCGGAGGTGGTCATGTCGGTCACGGCGGCGGCCACGATCAGCACCACCGGGAACAGCGCCACGCACAGCGACCAGCCGAGCCCGGGCATCTCCTCCTCGGTGAACTCCCGCTCGCTGACCAGGCCCTTGGGGATGGACGGCGTCAGCCGCGCGACGAACGGCAGGCGCGGCCAGGTCAGGGCGATGAGCGCCCCGGCGGGGACGGCGATGAACAGGCCGTAGAACAGGGTGAGTCCGACGGAGGCGTGGAAGGTCGCGGCGACGGCGGTGGGCCCGGGGTGCGGCGGCAGGAAGCTGTGCATGGTGGACAGGGCGATGGACATGGGCAGCCCGACCCACAGCAGCTTGGCCCCGGTGACCCGGACCAGCGTGAACGCGATCGGCACGATGATGATGAACGCGACCTCGTAGAACATGGTGACGCCGATCAGCATGGCCGTGACGACCATGGCCACCTGGACCCAGCGCGGCCCGAAGGCGTCCAGGAGCCTGCCGGCTATGCGCTGCGCGGCTCCGGAGTCCCCCATCACGCGGCCGACCATGGCGCCGAGCCCGATGGTCAGCATGGTGTCGCCGATCTGGTCCCCGATGCCCTCGGAGAGGACGTCCGGGACGGTCGCCACGGGGATGCCCTGCACGAGCGCGACCCCGACCGCCACCAGCAGCAGGGCGGCGAAGCCGTTCAGCCGCAGTCTGGTCATGAGGAGCAGCAGGATCAGGACGCTGATCCCGACGACGAGCAGAGGCAAGGCAGTTCCCCTTTGAACCGGTGACCCATCTCTGTATGCAGACGACGTCTACGTATGCAGATGGAGGCTAAGTGGGTGAACGGCGTGGGTCAATGGCCCGGCGATCACGAATCACACGGGAGGTCCGTCCGCGGCGGACCGCATGAATCACGCCGCACGTTCGTCCGGGCTCCGGCCCCGCCGGGCCGGCGACCGAGGCGCACGCGACGCCGGCTCCCGCCCGGGCGGACGGCGCCGAGGCCGCCCGGACCGCGCCCACCACTGCGCGACACGGGGGATCAGGAACGCGAATATGCCCGTTGAGCTTGCCGTTCACCGGAGGCACGGCCGCCGCCCGTCCCGGTCGCCGCTCGGGGCGCGTCCCGCGCCCGCACACCCGTCCCTCGGACAGGCGGACCCCGGTGCCGGTGAACCCACCGGTAGCCGTAGCTTCCTACAATCCGTGATCCTGGCCGAACAGACCGTAGTCGCCGCAGTCCGGCGGCCCTAGCTTGTGGCCCGTGCGCCGACCTTCACCCCGCCCGAGCGAGCCCTCCCCCACGACGACTCCGCCCTTCAACGCCCCCGCCGCGCGCCGGCTGCGCGCGGCCCTCGGCATGGCCCCCGAGCACGTCGCCCACGGCATGCGCGTCTCGTACGGGCACCCGCACATCTCCCCGGACCACGTCATCGCCTGGGAGCGCGGGATCACGGCCCCGTCCGGCTCCGAACTCACCGCCCTCGCGGGCGTGCTGTGGTGCTCACCCGCCGAGCTCATCGGCAGACCGCGCACCCTGCGCGAACACCGCATCGCCCGCTGCCTCGCCCCCGAGGACGTGGCCCGGGCGGTCGGGCACGACGTCCACGCGTATCTGCGCATGGAGGAGACCGACAGCTGGCGCGGCACCGAGCGCCAGTCCGCCGCGCTGGCCGAGCTGCTGGGCCTCGGCCTGCCCGACTTCGTCACCGTCACCGGCCGCGACGCACGCCTGGGCGACCTGCTGCGCAGCGCGGTCACCACCCGCTGGCAGGCCTACGTACGCCCGGTGGCCCGGCTCGTCCCCCTGGACCGGCGGTTCCTGGAGGCAGCCCTGCGGAGCCTGCACGAGGACTACCAGGGGCACATGGCCGCCACCCTGAGCTGGGGCGGCGGCGCCGGTGACGCGGGCGGCGCCGGCCAGGACTTCCTCGACCGGATCGTCGAGCACTTCTGGGCGAAGCTGCGGGACGACGGCCGGGAGGGTGGCTAGAAGACCGACTCGGCCTCGTCCATGCGGTCCTTGGGCACGGTCTTCAGCTCGGTCACGGCCTCGGCGAGCGGCACCATCACGATGTCCGTCCCGCGCAGCGCGGTCATGTGGCCGAACCGGCCCTGGTGCGCGGCCTCCACCGCGTGCCAGCCGAACCGCGTGGCGAGCACCCGGTCGTAGGCGGTCGGCACACCGCCGCGCTGGACGTGGCCGAGGATGACCGGCTTGGCCTCCTTGCCCAGGCGCCGCTCCAGCTCGTGCGCGAGGGCCGTGCCGATGCCCTGGAAGCGCTCGTGGCCGAACTTGTCTATGGCGCCCTTGCCGTAGTCCATGGTGCCGTCGGCCGGGTGGGCGCCCTCGGCGACGCAGATGACGGCGAACTTCTTGCCGCGGGAGAAGCGCTCCTCGACCATCTTCACCAGGTCGGCCGGGTCGAACGGGCGCTCCGGCAGGCAGATGCCGTGCGCGCCGGCGGCCATACCGGACTCCAGCGCGATCCAGCCCGCGTGCCGGCCCATGACCTCCACGACCATCACCCGCTGGTGGGACTCGGCGGTGGTCTTCAGGCGGTCCATCGCCTCGGTGGCGACGCCGACCGCGGTGTCGAAGCCGAAGGTGCGGTCCGTGGAGGAGATGTCGTTGTCGATCGTCTTGGGCACGCCCACGACGGGCAGCCCAGCGTCGGACAGCATGCGGGCGGCCGTCAGCGTGCCCTCGCCGCCGATCGGGATGAGCGCGTCGATGCCGAACTCGTGGATCATGTCGGAGGCGTTCTCGCACGCCTCGCGCAGCCGGTCGCGCTCCAGCCGGGACGAGCCGAGGATCGTGCCGCCGCGGGCGAGGATGCCGCTGACCGCGTTCAGGTCGAGGGTGCGGTAGCGCCCGTCGAGGAGCCCGGCGTAGCCGTCCTCGAACCCGATGACCTCGTCGCCGTAGTTGTCGACCGCCCGGTGCACGACCGACCGGATCACGGCGTTCAGGCCGGGGCAGTCGCCGCCTGCGGTGAGAACTCCGATACGCATCGTGCTGTGTCTCCTGCTCGCTGTTGACACCGGTGAGCCACTGCCGATTCTTTCACGCTCCACAGCCCGCTGCGGCACCCCGGTCTGACGGGCGCCTTATATAGCGGCAGAGGTATTGTCAAGAGGGTTCTGCTCACCTCGGTGGGCGATTTTTGTGCCCCCGGCTGGACAGACGGTGGCCAGACGCACACCCCCACTCGGAACGAAACGGAGAGCTCGCGTGACCCGCAGCGTGTACGTGACCGGCATCGACCGCGGTGACGGCCGCCAGGTCGTCGAACTGGGGGTCATGGAACTCCTCACCCGCCAGGTCGACCGGGTGGGCGTCTTCCGCCCCCTGGTCCACGACGGGCCGGACCGCCTCTTCGAGCTGCTGCGCGCCCGCTACCGGCTCGCCCAGGACCCGGCGACCGTGTACGGCATGGACTACCACGAGGCGTCCGCCCTCCAGGCCGAGGCCGGCACGGACGAGCTGGTGTCCACCCTCGTCGACCGCTTCCACCGGGTCGCCCGCGACTTCGACGTCGTCCTGGTCCTCGGCACCGACTACGCCGACACCCAGCTCCCGGACGAGCTGTCGCTCAACGCCCGGCTGGCGAACGAGTTCGGCGCGTCCGTGCTCCCGGTCGTCGGCGGCCGCAAGCAGCCCGTGGAGGCCGTGCTCGCCGAGACGCGCAACGCCTACCGCGCCTACGACACCCTCGGCTGCGACGTCCTGGCCATGGTCGCCAACCGGGTCGCCCGCGAGGACCGCGACGAGATCGCCCGCCAGCTCGACTCCCGGCTCCCGGTGCCCTGTTACGTGCTGCCCGACGAGCCGGCCCTGTCCGCTCCGACGGTCTCGCAGATCAGTCACGCCCTCGGCGCCACGGTGGTGCTCGGCGACGACTCCGGGCTCGCCCGGGACGTGCTCGGCTTCGTCTTCGGCGGCGCGATGCTGCCGAACTTCCTGGGCGCCCTGACTCCGGGCTGCCTCGTCGTCACCCCGGGCGACCGGGCCGACCTGGTCGTGGGCGCCCTCGCCGCGCACAGCGCCGGCACCCCGCCGATCGCCGGTGTCCTGCTCACCCTGAACGAGGTGCCCGGCCAGGACATCCTCACCCTCGCCGACCGCCTCGCGCCCGGCACTCCGGTGCTGTCGGTGACCGGCAACAGCTTCCCCACCGCCGAGCAGTTGTTCTCCTTGGAGGGCAAGCTCAACGCGGCCACCCCGCGCAAGGCGGAGCGGGCCCTGGGCCTGTTCGAGCGCTACGCCGACACCGGCGACCTCGCGCGCCGCGTCTCCGCGCCCAGCAGCGACCGCGTCACCCCGATGATGTTCGAGCACAAGCTGCTGGAGCAGGCCCGCAGCGACCTGCGCCGGGTGGTGCTGCCCGAGGGCACCGAGGAGCGCGTGCTGCACGCCGCCGAGGTGCTGCTGCGCCGCGGCGTGTGCGAGCTGACCCTGCTCGGCCCGGTCGACCAGATCCGCAAGAAGGCCGCCGACCTCGGCGTGGACCTGGGCGAGACGCAGCTGATCGACCCGGCCACCTCCGCGCTGCGGGACGGCTTCGCCGAGAAGTACGCGGCCCTGCGCGCCCACCGGGGCGTCACGGTGGAGCTGGCCTACGACGTCGTCTCGGACGTGAACTACTTCGGCACGCTGATGGTCCAGGAGGGCCTCGCCGACGGCATGGTGTCGGGCTCGGTGCACTCCACGGCCGCGACCATCCGCCCGGCCTTCGAGATCATCAAGACCAAGCCGGACGCGGACATCGTCTCGTCCGTGTTCTTCATGTGCCTGGCCGACAAGGTGCTCGTCTACGGCGACTGCGCGGTCAACCCGGACCCGGACGCCGAGCAGCTCGCCGACATCGCCGTCCAGTCGGCGGCCACGGCCGCGCAGTTCGGGGTGGAGCCGCGGATCGCGATGCTGTCGTACTCGACCGGCACCTCCGGCTCGGGCGCCGACGTGGACAAGGTGCGCGAGGCCACCGAGCTGGTCCGCGCGCGCCGGCCCGACCTGAGGATCGAGGGGCCGATCCAGTACGACGCCGCCGTGGAGCCGTCGGTCGCGGCGACCAAGCTGCCCGGCTCCGAGGTCGCCGGCCAGGCGAGCGTGCTGATCTTCCCCGACCTGAACACCGGCAACAACACCTACAAGGCCGTGCAGCGCTCGGCCGGCGCGATCGCCGTCGGGCCGGTGCTGCAGGGCCTGCGCAAGCCGGTCAACGACCTGTCCCGGGGCGCCCTGGTCCAGGACATCGTCAACACCGTCGCCATCACGGCGATCCAGGCCCAGACCCCGAGCGAGAAGGCGGCAGCCCAGTGAGCCCCACCCGTGTCCTCGTCCTCAACTCCGGTTCCTCGTCCCTCAAGTACCAGCTGCTGGACATGCGGGACAGCGGCCGGCTCGCGGTGGGCCTGGTCGAGCGCATCGGCGAGCGGACCTCCCGGCTGAAGCACACCCCGGCCGGCGGCGAGAGCCGGGAGCGCGGCGGGGCGATCGCCGATCACGACGCCGCCCTGAAGGCCGTGGCCGAGGAACTCGCCAGGGACGGCCTCGGCCTGGACTCCCCGGAGCTGGCCGCGATCGGCCACCGCGTGGTGCACGGCGGCAGGTCCTTCACCGAGCCGACCGTGATCGACGAGCGGGTGCTCGCCGAGATCGAGCGGCTCATCCCGGTGGCCCCGCTGCACAACCCGGCCAACCTCACCGGCATCCGCACCGCGCAGGCGCTGCGGCCCGACCTGCCGCAGGTCGCCGTCTTCGACACCGCCTTCCACACGACGATGCCGGAGTCGGCCGCGCGCTACGCGATCGACGTCGAGACGGCCGACGCGCACCGCATCCGCCGCTACGGCTTCCACGGCACCTCCCACGCCTACGTCTCCCGGGCCACGGCGGAACTGCTGGGCAAGGACCCGTCCGAGGTGAACGTGATCGTGCTGCACCTGGGCAACGGGGCGTCGGCCTCGGCGGTGCGGGGCGGCCGCTGCGTGGACACCTCCATGGGCCTGACGCCTTTGGAGGGGCTCGTGATGGGTACGCGCTCCGGTGACATGGACCCGGCCGTCATCTTCCATTTGATGCGTGTTGGGGGAATGTCCGCCGACGAGATCGACACTCTTCTCAACAAGAAGAGCGGTCTGATCGGTCTGTGCGGCGACAACGACATGAGGGAGATCCGCCGCCGCGTGGACGCGGGCGACGAGCGGGCGGAGCTGGCGTTCGACATCTACATTCACCGGCTGAAGAAGTACATCGGCGCCTATTACGCCGTGCTCGGGCGGGTGGACGCGATCGCCTTCACCGCCGGTGTGGGCGAGAACGCGGCTCCGGTGCGCCAGGCCGCCCTGGCGGGCCTGGAGGAGCTGGGCATCGCGGTGGACGGCGAGCGCAACGCCGTGCGCGGCGACGAGGCGCGGCTCATCTCACCCGAGGGCGCCCGGGTGGCGGTGGCGGTGGTCCCCACCGACGAGGAATTGGAGATCGCGACACAGACCTACGCGCTGGTAAATGGTTCGGGGAATCACACCTGAGCGGCATCCCGCCCTTTTGTATTTTCCGCCAGACGGAATATTCCGCTGGGAAACAAACCGATAGGATCGCCCCCATGCGCCGTTCGAAAATCGTCTGTACTCTCGGCCCCGCGGTCGACTCCCACGATCAGCTTGTCGCGTTGATCGAAGCCGGCATGAACGTGGCCCGCTTCAACTTCAGCCACGGCACGCACGCCGAGCACCAGGGCCGGTACGACCGGGTCCGGGCCGCCGCCAAGGAGACCGGCCGGGCCATCGGTGTCCTCGCCGACCTGCAGGGCCCGAAGATCCGGCTGGAGACCTTCGCCGAGGGCCCCGTGGAGCTGGTGCGCGGTGACGAGTTCACCATCACCACCGAGGACGTCCCGGGCGACAAGACGATCTGCGGGACGACCTACAAGGGTCTGCCCGGCGACGTCAACAAGGGCGACCAGGTGCTCATCAACGACGGCAACGTCGAGCTGAAGGTCACCGAGGTCGAGGGCCCGAAGGTGAAGACGATCGTCATCGAGGGCGGCGTCATCTCCGACCACAAGGGCATCAACCTGCCCGGCGCGGCCGTCAACGTGCCCGCCCTGTCCGAGAAGGACGTCGAGGACCTCCGCTTCGCGCTCCGCATGGGCTGCGACCTGGTCGCGCTGTCCTTCGTCCGCGACGCCAAGGACGTCCAGGACGTGCACCGCATCATGGACGAGGAGGGCCGCCGCGTCCCGGTCATCGCCAAGGTGGAGAAGCCGCAGGCGGTGCAGAACATGGAGGACGTCGTGATGGCGTTCGACGGTGTGATGGTCGCCCGCGGTGACCTCGCCGTCGAGTACCCGCTCGAGAAGGTCCCCATGGTGCAGAAGCGCCTGATCGAGCTGTGCCGGCGCAACGCCAAGCCGGTGATCGTGGCGACCCAGATGATGGAGTCGATGATCACCAACTCCCGTCCGACCCGCGCCGAGGCCTCCGACGTGGCCAACGCGATCCTGGACGGGGCCGACGCGGTCATGCTGTCCGCCGAGTCGAGCGTGGGCGCGTACCCGATCGAGACCGTCAAGACGATGTCGAAGATCGTCACCGTGGCCGAGCAGGAGCTGATGTCCAAGGGCCTGCAGCCGCTCGTGCCGGGCAAGAAGCCGCGCACGCAGGGCGGTTCGGTGGCCCGCGCGGCCTGCGAGATCGCCGACTTCCTGGGCGGCCGCGGCCTGGTGGCCTTCACGCAGTCCGGCGACACCGCCCGCCGGCTGTCCCGCTACCGCGCGCAGCAGCCGATCATCGCCTTCACCACCGACGAGGGCACCCGCAACCAGATGGCGCTGAGCTGGGGCGTGGAGCCGTACGTGGTGCCGTTCGTGAACAGCACCGACGAGATGGTCGACCTGGTGGACCAGGAGCTGGTCAAGCTCAACCGCTTCAACACGGGCGACATCGTGGTGATCACGGCCGGTTCGCCGCCCGGCGTCCCCGGCACCACCAACATGGTGCGGGTCCACCACCTGGGCTCCGAGAGCTGATCCGGCGCAGGCCCCCGCGGGGCCGTGCACGACGCCGAGGGCGCCCCCTGGATTCCAGGGGGCGCCCTCGGTGTGTGCGGCTCCCGAACGGGCTCTGTGGGCGCTCAGTCGATGTAGTTGTGCAGTCCCGGCACGTGCAGGGTCCCGCCGAACTGGCCCGCCTGGGTCACCTTCACGTTGGTGAAGTAGATCAGCGGGATGTTCAGCGGCGGCGGGTGCTCCGGGTCGAACGTGATCGGGATCAGCCCGAGCAGGTTGCCCGAGATGCTCTCGGTGTACATCACGGTGTCGCCGTCGCGGATCGTGGACGTCGAGCCCTTGGCCGCCTGCACGTGGTAGGTCTTGCCGGACTGCTTGTCCTTGACCGTCTGGTGGAGGTCGCCGATGTCGGTGCCGCCGGAGATGACGTACTTCAGCACCTTCTTGACCGAGCCGCCCGCGGTGCGCACCTCGACGACGCCCTTGTAGTCGGCGCCCTTGAGCGTCAGCGAGCTGGCGTTGAGGTACCAGGGGTCGTCGGGCAGCGGCACCGTGTTGTCGACGCCGCCCTCGGCGTCGGTGGCGGCCGGGCAGTCGTCGGGGTCCGTGGTGGCGCTCGCGCTGGGGGTCGGGCTGGGCGAGGCGGTGGCCTCGGGCCCCTTCTCCTCGGCCGCCTTCTCCACGGCCTTGGCGGCGCCCCCGGCGGTCCCGGCGGGCCGGCCGGCCGTCCCGGCGCTGTCCTCCACGGTCTTGCCGGCGGTGTCCCCGGCCGGGCCGGTGGCCTTTCCGGTCGCCTCCGGGGCGGGGGCGGCGGCGTCCTCGGCGGGCTTGCCGGCCGTCTCGGACGCCGTGGCGGACGGGGTCGGGCTCGGGCTCGCCTCCGCCTTGCCGCCGCCGCCCAGGATGTCGCCGATGTCGCCGATGGCGTCGCCGATGCCCTCCAGCAGGCCGCCGTCCTTCCCGGACGGCGAGGGGGACGGCGTGGCCGTCGCGTCGTCGCCGCCCGTGGCGGGCTTGCTGGGGGCCGGGGCGGGCGCGGGCTCGTCCTCGTCGTCGGAACCTGAATCCGGCGAAGAGGAGCCGCCCTCGCTGTCGTCCGTGCCGCCCGTACCGCCCGTGCCGGTGGAGGGCGACGGCTGCGGGGCCGTGCCGCTGTGGTCGTCCTGGTCGTCCGTCGCGCCGTCACTGGCCGAGGGGGACGGCGTGGGCGAGGCCGAGGCGTCGTCCTCGGCGGTCTTCCCCTCGTCCTCCAGGGCCGCCACGCAGTCCTTGTACTCGTCCACCGTCAGGCTCTTGGCCGTCGGCGCCGCCGGGTTGTTGCTGTCGGCGAGCGCGAGCGTCGACGTGAAGCCCATCCCCATGAGCACCGCCGTCGGCATCGCCGCCATGGCTATCGCCTTGCCGGCCGGCCTGTTGAACCTGGTGAACAGCGGCTTCTTGGGTGCCGCGTGGCGCGGCCCGGATCTCACACGGGACGCCTCCACATCAGTCCCGTGGGTCACCTCGTCAGCCGGCACTGTGCCTCCCGTTCGCCCCGTTGGCCGGGTTCGTTCCTGACAGATCGTTCGGCGCGTCCGGGCCGTCCACGGGCTTGATCACCGTGGTGTCGAGGCCGGTCGCCCCGGGAGCCCCGCCCGTGCCCTCGGCGGCGTGGGTGGCGGGCTGCCCGGCGGGCGGTGCGCCCGGCGCCCAGGCCACGGCCATCGCGCCGCCCACGAGGGCGAGCAGGAAGCCGATGAGGAAGCCGCCGAGGTTGGACACCGGGATGGACACCAGCGCCAGCAGGATGGCCGCGACTCCCGCGAAGACGCGGACGTGCTTCTGGAACCAGAGGCTGACGCCCAGTACGACGAGCAGCACACCGATGATCAGGGACCCGGCACCCGCGGTGGTCGCCATCGCCAGCGTCAGGTGACCGATCTGGAGGTTGGCGTACGGGAAGTAGGCGATGGGCAGTCCGCTGAGCAGGACGAACAGCCCGGCCCAGAACGGCCGCGTACCCCGCCAGGCGCGGAACTGCTGCCTCCGGAGAGTGAACTGGCCGCCTGCGGCAGGAGTCTCGGCGCTCATGGAAAAACAGCTCCCTGGTACGGCGTTGCTGTGGTGGTGATGTGGGCCGCGCGTGAAGGCGCGGCCGGAAGGTGGACGGGCGGGGGCGCCACCGGCTCCCCCGCCCGTCATCGAGTGCTTAGTAGCACTCCTTGACACCCGTCGACAGCGACATCTTCAGGCCGCTGAGCTTGAAGGTTCCGGCGGTGGTCGCCCACGCCGTCTGCTTCACGTCGGTCAGGGTGGCCCGGTCCGCCTGCTGGGCGAAGCCGTACGGGTTCGCCGTCTCGCCCTTCCTCATGGCCGGACCCTTGTTGGCGTCCTTGGCGGCCACACCGATGTCGATGTTCTCGAACGTCGCGTCCGCGCTGAGGTCGGCGACGTCGATGTAGAGGTTCTGCGCCTCGACCGGCTTGGCACCCTGACCCGCACGCAGGATCAGGCTGACGTTCCCGAGCACCGGAATGTTCGGGGTGACGACCGACTGGCACAGGTTCTTGATCGTCGCCGACTTGAACGACGAGACCGCGACCGGGTGAACCGACTTCTTGCCGTCGAGCGTGTATCCCTCGTCGAGGGCGCCGTACTGCGAGAAGCCCTCACCGACGAGCTGGTCGGTCGTGACCTTGAACGACTGGCCGGAGACGCTGAACGACGCGGCGAGAGCGCCCTGCGCGAGGGCGACACCTATCGCAGCCGTGGCGGCGACGCTGGGCACCATGACCACAGCGAACCGCTTCCATCTGGTCCCGCCACGCACCTGGGACTCCATATTTCCTCCTTCTCGGACGTACATCTCCTGTCCTGGCTCGCCCCGAGTCGCGGCTCAGCCGGGCAGGGATGGGAGAAGTGCTACGTCCTCGGGAAGGAGAGCGCCTGCACTCGGCGGCGCAACTGCGCCCGAATCACCGGCGATCACCCCCGAGCGACAACCACTGGTCGCGCCTGACACGCATCACGCACAACCCTGCTGGACAGGCTTCGCCGGACGGGCGAAGACCCCCCTGTCCAAGAGCCGGCGCCACTGCCGCCGGCTCTGCTCGGTGGGGACCCAGGACGTCCCGCGACCCAACCGGCTGCCGGGGTACGGGATTGGACCGAGCGTGGCCGATCGTGGTGCATTCTCGCCGCCCGCACAAGGGGGTTCGTTACTCGCTAGTAACGGCCGGATAACCGAACAACGACCCATCGGTCTCGGTCGGCGACTCAGGGTGGCCCGAAGGGGCGGTACAAAGCTGTTGATCGCTGGACAGAATCCGACAGATCAACGCCTGCGACTTACTCGCAGTAACAGCGGCCGCGTTTGCCAAGTTTTGGCAAAGCGCGGCCGCGGTGACACGTCCGGAGTGAACTTTTCACGCGGGCCTCACCGGCCCGCGCGTTTAACGACTGGTCAGAACAGGGCGCGCGCCAGGGCCCGGCGAGCCGCGATCACCCGGGGGTCCTCGGGTCCGACCACCTCGAACAGCTCCAGCAGCCGCATGCGCACGGTGTCCCGGTCGTCACCCACCGTGCGCTGCACGGTCTCGATGAGCCGGCCGAAGGCGTCCTCGACATGGCCGCCCACCAGATCCAGGTCGGCGGCGGCGATCTGCGCCTGCACGTCGGCCGGCTTCTCGGCCGCCTCCCGGCGCACCGTCTGCGGGTCGACGCCCCGCACGCGCTGGAGCAACTCGGCCTGCGCGAGGCCCAGTTTGGCCTCCTCGTTGCCCGGGTCCTCGGCCAGCACGTTCCTGTACGCCTGGACGGCACCGCCCAGGTCCCCCGAGTCCAGCGCCTGCACGGCGGCTTCGAGGAGCCCGTCGTGCGGGCCGGCCGGCCGCTCCGGGGCCGTGCGGGCGCCGGGCTCGGCGTCGGGGTCGACGGTGAGGCCGGTCAGGCCGAAGCGCTGCTCGGCGACCTGCACCAGCTGGTCCAGGGTCTGCCGGATCTGCTCCTCGCCCGCGGCGCCCTGGAAGAGCGGCAGCGCCTGCCCCGCGACGACCGCGAAGACCGCGGGGATCCCCTGGATGCCGAACTGCTGCATCAGCATCTGGTTGGCGTCGACGTCGATCTTGGCGAGCAGGATGCGGCCGTTGTACTCGACGGCCAGCCGCTCCAGGACCGGGCTCAGCTGCTTGCAGGGCTGACACCACTCGGCCCAGAAGTCGATGACGACCGGGACCTCGGCGGACCGCTGCAGGACGTCCCGCTCGAACCCCGCCTCGTCGACGTCGATGACGAGATCGGCCGGGGAGATCGCCCCCGCCCCGCCCTCACGGGCTGCTTGGGCGCGCGCCTGCTCCGCCTTCGCCTTGGCCTCCTGGGCCGCCTTCACCGCGGCGAGGTCGACGACTCCGCTCATGGACATGTTCCGTGGCTGCATGCGTCTATCCTCCCCCGTACTGCGCGCGCGTGTGAAAAACGGTGTGAAAGCAAGGCCGGCCGGTCGTCGTTCGGCGCCGGGTCCCCGCCCGCGCCGGGTGCGCGAGGCCCGTACACGTCCCGCACAGGCTTTCGCTACGAGTCGTAGCGTAATGCCATGCCGCACCCCGGGGACACCCCGCCCCGGTGATCTCCCTCACGGCGCCGCACGGGAACCGCCGGTTTATCGTCGGGACATGCACAGCCGCAGCCCAGCCAGCCGCACCGGGCGCCCGCGCAGCGCCGCGGCGGACGCCGCGATCCTGGCCGCCACGCGGGAGGCGCTCGTGGACCTGGGCTGGTCCAAGCTGACGCTGGGAGACGTCGCGACCCGGGCCGGGGTCGCGAAGACGACGCTCTACCGCCGCTGGGCGGGCAAGAACGAACTGGTCGTCGACGCGGTCGCCGAACTCTTCGACGCGCTGGAACTGCCCGACCGCGGCTCCCTGGCGGCGGACATCGAGGGCGTGGTCGCGCAGTTCGCCGCGATCCTGGCCCTGCCCGAGGCCAAGAGCGGCCTGATGGCGGTGGTGGCGGAGGCCACCCGCGACGAGGCCCTGCGCGAACGCGTCCGCGCCTCGGTCGTCGACCGGCAGAAGCGCCTGGTCCTCCAGGGCCGCGCCCGGGCCCAGGCGAGAGGCGAACTCCCGCCGGAACCGGACCCCGGGGCGGCCGCCCGGACGGTGGACCTGATCTTCGACATGGTGGCGGGCGCGGTGGTCCACCGCACTCTGGTGAGCGGCGAGCCGGTGGACGAGGAGTGGGTCCACGGCTTCACCCAGGTGCTGCTCCGGGGACTGGCGGCGCAGTCCGCGCGCCCGGCGGCCGGCTGAGCCATGCCCGCATCCGGGTGTGCGGTGCGGCCTGGCTCAGGAGGAGCCGCCGCCGATGGTGAAGCCGCCGTGGAAGTCCCGGCCCTGGATCACCGTTCCCTGAGAACCGCCCGTGATGGTGTTGGTGACGTCCCCGGACCGGGAGGCGACCTGCGCGCCGGCCCGTCGCCGCCAGATCTCCAGCGCGTCGGCGAAGTCGGGGTCCTGCCGGGCGCGTTCGTTGAGCAGCTCGGCGAGCTGCCCGGCCCGTTCCTCGCTGCGCGGAGGGTCCGCGGGCACCGCCGGCTCCTCCTCGCCGGAACGTGAGCCCCTTCGGACGACCAGCTCGCGCAGGGACGCCCACATCTGTTCCCCGGCCGCACCGGCCGTCCCCGAGGCCAGGGCCAAGAGCAGTCCTGCCGTGATGGGTTCCACGCCGGTCCTCCAGTTGTTCGCGAAACGTGCCCTGATGGGTATGGTGCCGCACGATGGTCTTACGAGGTGCGTATGACGGCTGAACCGAACGGGCAGCCGGACGAGTTGGGGAATCGGCAGCCGGCATCGCAGAACGTCTACAGCGGCAACGCCCAGGTCGTCGTGCAGGCACGGACGATCGTGGGCCATCTCGTCTTTCCGGGCAGCGGCGTCAACGCCTGGCCCGTGGTGACCGGCTACGCCCTCGCCTTCGCACTGTTCGGGACCACCGGACTGCTCGGCTGGCAGGCGCTGGACCGGCTGGGCTCCCAGCGGCAGCCAGTGATCACCTGGCTGCTGGCCGGGGGCGCGCTGCTCTGCCTGGCCGGTGCCGTCCTTCAGCTGCGACGGGCCAGACGCAGATGGCGGGGCTACCGCGCCCTCGACGAGGAGTACCGGCTGAACTCGGCCGCCGCGCTGCTCGCGGCGACGACCGAGGCCGCCTGGGAGCGTGAGGAGCAGGCCCGGCTGCTGTACGACCCGGCACCCTTGCCGGTGCGCTGGCACCGGGTCGACCCCTCGCTCCGGGAACCTCCGCCTGGTCCGCGTACCGGCCTTCGGGAGCCGCACGGGAGTTTCGAACGCATCCGGGACGCTTTCGAGGCGGCCCCGTCGCGGCGGCTGGTGGTGCTCGGCGGTCCCGGGGCCGGCAAGTCGGTACTGGCCGCGCGGTTCGTGCTGGCCCATCTCGCCCACCGCAGGAACGAGAATCCCGGGGCGCCGGTGGCGGTTCTGTTGCCTCTGGCCTCCTGGAACCCTGCGACCCCCTTCGAGGAGTGGGTCGCGACCCGCATCGTGCGGGCCTGTCCCCGGCTCGCCGATCTGGGGGATCCCGACACAGCGGTCAAGCTGTACCGCACGGGCCGGCTCCTCCCGGTCCTCGACGGCCTCGACGAGCTGCCCGCCGCTGCGCGCCCCCGGCTCATCGAGGCGCTCAATGAACGGCAGGGCGGGCGCACCGGGCCCGTGGTGCTGACCAGCCGTCGCGAGGAATACCGGAAGGCCGTCGCCGGGGGTGGCGCGTCGCTGCGGCCCGCCGAGGTGGTTGAGCTGGCACCGCTCGCGGCGGAGGATCTGAGGGAGTTTCTGCCCCGGACGGTCGACCCTGCCCGCCGGAACGGCGACGACGGCTCTTCCTGGAGGGAGGTGCTGAACGCTCCCGGCGCCCGGGGCGCCCTCCTCGGCGAGGTTCTGTCCACCCCGCTGATGGTCGCCCTCGCCCGCGCCGCCTACAGCGAGACCGGCGCCTTCCCGTCCGAACTGCTGCGGGAGGACGCCTTTCCCGACCGGGACGCCGTCGAGCACCACCTCCTCGACCAGTTCGTCGCCGCCGTCTACCGCCGTGGTCCGGGTCCCGACCCGGCCACGGGGAAGCCCGGCCCCGAGTGGACCGCCGCCCATGCCCGGGCGTGGCTGACCACCCTCGCCCAGCGCCTCCAGCGCCTGGGACTGCGCGAGATCACCTGGTGGCGTCTGACTCCGGGTGTCCCCGAAGCGGCCCGCGCGGCGCTGGAGGTCCTGGCCCTCGTCCTCACCCTCGGCGTCACCGGCTGGCTGGTCCTGGGGCAGCCGCCCCGGCCCCAGCAACCGCCCCCGCCGTACGTCCTCGGCGTTCAGGCCACGGCGTGCCTGGCCGCGCTGCTGACCAGGCCCTTCGGCACCCCGGACAGCGGGATCGCGCCACGCCGGGTCGCCGTGCGCGGGCGGTGGCGGGCGTTCTTCGGACAGGGTGCGATCGCCGCGGCCGTGGTCCTGCCCATCGGACTCCCCCTGCATATCCCTCCCGCCGTGCTCGCCGCCCTCCTGCTGCTGTTCGCGGCACGCGCCTTCGTCGACCACGCCGTCGACGTCACCGAGGCCGGCAGCCCCTGGCAGCTGCTGCGCTCGGACCGCACCTCGGTCCTGCTCCTGGCCCCCGTCCACGCGCTGCGCGGCGAGGGACCGGCCGCCGTCCGCTCCTGGCTCCTCGCCTGGACGGCCCTCGGTCCGCTGCTGGTGGTGACCGCGTGGAACCGCACCGGCGGTCACGCCGCGGTCGGCCCGCTCATCTGGACGGTCGCCGCGGCCGGCTCCCTGGTCGCGCTCGCCCTGCTCGGGCTCGCCGCGTCGGCGTGGTGGGCATTCACGACCACGCGGATCGCCCTCGCCACCACCGGCCGGCTGCCCTGGGCGCTCGGCGCGTTCCTGGAGGACGCCCACGACCGGGGTGTCCTGCGCCAGGCCGGCGGTGTGTACGAGTTCCGCCACGCCCGGCTCCAAGAGCGCCTCGCCGGTGGCCCCGCGCCCGAGCCGGCCCCGCCCCGGCGCCTTCCCCTCCCTCCCCTGCCGGTCAACCTGTCCGCGGTTCCCGCCGCCCTGCTGATCCTGCTCGGCGCGAGTCTCACACCGGGTGCGCCGGGGCCGTACGAGGGGGAGGAGCTGGGCTGCCCGTTGCTGCAGGTGCCGAAGGGCTACCGGCAGACGAAGAACGAGTATGCCGACAAGGACCGGTACTCGTGCACCTGGGAAGGTGAGACGGACGCCGCCTCGGCGCCGCTGCTGGACGCGTCGAGCTGGTTCCCGGTTCCGGACAACAGCTACGTCGGTTCCTACTTCCTCAACGTCTTCGTCGAAGTCGCGCGCCCCAGGACCTCCCGCAGCGCCGTGGAGGTGGCGTCGGAGATGTTCGATCTTCTGCGGGAGGAGTGGGGAGCGGAGCGGGACGTCCGCGGACTCGGCCAGGAGGCCGCCGTGTCCGGCCCCGGCACCCCGTCGTACGCCCTGATCCGGGTGGAGAACGTCGTCGTCGTGGCGCAGGTCGGGGATCACCGGCCGATCTGCCGCTCGACGACGGACACCGTCGCCCTCGCCCAGGCCGCCGCCGCCCTGCGCGGACTGGGGATCTCCGACGACAGGCCCCCGGCCGACGCCTCGTCGACGCCTTGGTGCGAGGCGTCCGCCGAGGACCCGAACGAGCAGAACCCTCCGCCCCCGGATCCGACGCAGAGCCCCGCTCCGAGCCCGACCCCGACCGAGTCGCCCGACACGTCGCCGGTGCCGACGGAGCTGCGGATCGACACCGACGGCGGCCGGCGGACCCACCACTGCCGTGGCGGGGCGGTGGAGGTCTACGCCGACGACGTGGCCCTGACCCTCACCGGGTCCTGTGACGGGCTGTACGTCTACGGGCACGAGAACTCGGTGTGGGTGCAGCACGCCGGGACGGTCCAGGTCACCGGCAGGCTGAACACGGTCTGGTGCCAGGAGCCCGCGTCCGACGTGTACGACCTGTCGGGCATCGCCTACGGCGAGCCCCGCAGCGGCATGCTCCTCGGGTGCAGGCGCTGAACCCGAGGAGCGACGGGGGACGGCTTCAGAAACCGGCCGGCTCCGTGTAGACCCCCCACTCGTCCCGCAGGACCCCGCAGATCTCGCCGAGCGTGGCCTCGGCGCGCACCGCGTCGAGCATCGGCCCGATCATGTTGGAGCCGTCGCGCGCGGCGGCGAGCATCGCGTCCAGCGCGGAACGCACCGCCGCGTCGTCGCGGGCCGCCTTCCGCTCGGCCAGGACGCGCACCTGCTCGCGCTCCACCTCGTGGCTGACCCGCAGGATCTCCAGGTCGCCGGTGACCGAGCCGGTGTGGACGTTCACGCCGACGACCTTCTTGTCGCCCTTCTCCAGCGCCTGCTGGTACCGGAACGCCGACTCGGCGATCTCGCCGGTGAACCAGCCGTCCTCGATGCCGCGCAGGATGCCGGAGGTGATCGGGCCGATCGGGTGCCGCCCGTCGGGGTGCGCCCGCAGGCCGCGCTCCCTGATCTGCTCGAAGATCTTCTCGGCGTCGGCCTCGATCCGGTCGGTCAGCTGCTCGACGTACCAGGAACCGCCCAGCGGGTCGGCGACGTTGGCGACGCCGGTCTCCTCCATCAGCACCTGCTGCGTGCGCAGCGCGATCTCGGCGGCCTGCTCGCTCGGCAGGGCGAGGGTCTCGTCGAGCGCGTTGGTGTGCAGCGAGTTCGTCCCGCCGAGCACGGCCGCCAGGGCCTCCACGGCCGTGCGTACGACGTTGTTGTAGGGCTGCTGCGCGGTGAGGGAGACGCCGGCGGTCTGCGTGTGGAAGCGCAGCCACTGGGCCTTGTCGGACTTCGCGCCGTAGACGTCCCGCATCCAGCGGGCCCAGATGCGGCGCGCCGCGCGGAACTTGGCGATCTCCTCGAAGAAGTCGACGTGCGCGTCGAAGAAGAAGGACAGGCCGGGGGCGAAGACGTCGACGTCCAGGCCGCGCGAGAGGCCCAGCTCCACGTACCCGAAGCCGTCCGCGAGGGTGTAGGCCAGCTCCTGCGCGGCCGTCGCCCCGGCCTCGCGGATGTGGTAGCCGGAGACGGACAGCGGCTTGTAGGCGGGGATGCCGGCCGCGCAGTGCTCCATCAGGTCGCCGATGAGCCGCAGGTGCGGCTCGGGCTGGAAGAGCCACTCCTTCTGCGCGATGTACTCCTTGAAGATGTCCGTCTGGAGCGTGCCGTTCAGCACGGACGGGTCCACGCCCTGCCGCTCGGCGGCGACCAGGTACATGCAGAAGACCGGGACGGCCGGGCCGCTGATGGTCATGGACGTCGTGACGTCACCGAGCGGGATGTCCTTGAACAGGACCTCCATGTCGGCGGCCGAGTCGATGGCCACGCCGCAGTGCCCCACCTCGCCCAGCGAGCGGGGGTCGTCGGAGTCGCGGCCCATCAGGGTCGGCATGTCGAAGGCGACCGAGAGCCCGCCCCCGCCGTTGCGGAGGATCATCTTGTAGCGCTCGTTGGTCTGCTCGGCGTTGCCGAACCCGGCGAACTGCCGGATCGTCCACGTCCGCCCCCGGTAGCCGGTCGCGTACAGGCCGCGGGTGAAGGGGTACTCCCCCGGCCAGCCGATCCGTTCGAAGCCCTCGTACGTGTCCCCGGGCCGGGGGCCGTACACCGGCTCCACGGCATCGCCGGAGAGCGTCGTGAAGTCGGCCTCGCGCTTGCGCGCGGCGTCGTAGCGGGCCTGCCAGCGACGGCGGCCTTCCTCTATGGCGTGAGCGTCCATACCCTCGAATTTACTAGGACGTCCTAGTAAATGTCGATGGCAGACCGCCGTACGTTGCTCCGTACGGCGGTGCGGTTACGCCTTGACGGGCGCGGGCGCGTCCTGCGCGACCCGGTCGCCCAGCTCGCGGCTGATCCGGCGCTCCACGAAGAAGGCGGCCGTGGGGATGGTGCCGGCGAGCAGCACCCACAGCTGCTTGGCGACCGGCCACTTCGCCTTGGAGCCCAGGTCGAAGGCGAAGACCAGGTACACGACGTAGAGCCAGCCGTGCGCGATGCTGACGACGCGCGTGAAGTCGGCCGCGCCGTCCAGGTCGAGCACATACTTGCCGATCATGCCCAGGGTCAGCAGGACCAGCAGCACGCCGGTGACGTAGGCCATCACGCGGTAGCGGGTCAGCACGCTCTTTTTCATGCCGTCGAGCGTAACCACCCGTTCCGGGGGATCTTGCCCCGGGTCACTGCTCCTGGAAGTCCCCCGCGGCGACCCGCAGCGGGCGCAGCATCGCGAAGATCTCCGCGCACTCCTCGGCGTCGTACACCCCGAGCCCGAAGTCCATCGCCATCAGGTCGCGGGTGGCCGACTCGACGACCTCGCGGCCCTTGTCGGTGATGCTGGCGAGGGTGCCCCGGCCGTCGTTCGGGTTGGGCCGCTTGGCGACCAGGCCGGACCGCACGAGGCGGTCCACGGTGTTGGTCACGGAGGTGGGGTGGACCATGAGCCGCTCGCCGATCTTGGACATCGGCAGCTCGCCCGACTTGGAGAAGGTGAGCAGCACCAGCGCCTCGTAGCGCGCGAACGTCAGCCCGTACGGCTTGACCACCGCGTCGACCTCGGCCAGGAGGATCTGCTGGGCGCGCATGATCGAGGTGATCGCGGCCATGGACGGCACGTTTCCCCAGCGCTGCTTCCAGCGTTCGTCGGCGCGCGCGATCGGGTCGAAGGAGAGACTGAGCGGCTTCGGCACGGTCCAGACCTTACCGGCCGGTCACATGGTGGTCAGCCCTGTCTCGCCCTTCGGTCCGGCCGCCTCCGGGGGTGCGGCGGGTCATGTCCTTTCCGTTGCGATTCCTACCGGTGTGTCACGATTGCCTTCCATTCGTCACCCACCGTCACCATCCTCCAGGGAGCGGCATGACTCGGCTGATCCACGCCCTCGCGGCCCTCGCGGTGCTCGGTCTCGCCGCGGGCTGCACGTCCGCGGACCGCGACGAGGACGCCACCGACGTCGACACCACGCAGGCCGGTTACGCGGCCTCCCCGTTCTGGGTGGACCCGGACAGCCCCGCCGCCCGGCAGGCCCGGCTCTGGCAGCGGCAGGGCCGGGAGCAGGACGCGACGCTGATCAAGCGGATCGCCAACCAGCCGGTCGCGCTGTGGCCGGCCGGTGAGCTCGACCCGGCGCCGGCGGTCCGGGCGGCGGCCTCGGCCGCGGGCCGGGAGGGCAAGACGGCGGTCTTCGTCGCGTACAACATCCCGCACCGGGACTGCGGCCAGCACTCGGCGGGCGGGGCGGCGGACGCGAACGCCTACCGGGAGTGGATCGGGAAGTTCGCGGACGCCCTCGGCGAGGCCGACGCGCTGGTCGTCCTGGAGCCCGACGCGGTCGCGCACGTCGTGGACGGCTGCACCCCCGGCGAGTACCACGCCGAGCGCGAGCAGCTGCTCGGCGAGGCCATCGCCCGGCTGAAGCAGCAGCCGAACACCAAGGTCTACCTGGACGCGGGCAACGCGGACTGGATCCGGGAGTCGCAGAAGCTGGTCGAGCCGCTGAAGCGGGCCGGGATCGAACGGGCCGACGGCTTCGCCCTGAACGTCTCCAACTTCCAGACCGACGAGGTCACCACCGAGTACGGCGGCCGGCTCGCCGAGGCCCTCGGCGGCAAGCACTTCGTCGTCGACACCAGCCGCAACGGCAACGGCCCCCTGCCCGGTGTCTGGTGCAACCCGCCGGGCAGGGCGCTCGGCACCCCGCCCACCACCGCCACCGGCCGGCCCGTCGTCGACGCCTACCTGTGGATCAAGCGGCCCGGCGAGTCGGACGGGACCTGCGAGGGCGGGCCGGCCGCCGGGCGCTGGTGGCCCGAGTACGCCCTGGAGCTGGCGCGCAACGCCAAGGGCTGACCCGCCCGCTCACTCCACGTGCACCCACTTGGCCTTGGAGGGCGTGCCCTCGGCGTCCGTCACGAACAGCATGTACCAGCCGGGCGGCACGAGGGCCGGGTCGCGCGGCACGCCGAAGGTCACCGCGTCGCCCTTCCTGGTGATGTCCAGCTCGATGGAGCGCTGTTCGACGTCCGTGGTGTGCGTGACCGCGCTGGGCCGCATCAGCCGGGCCGCGGCCACCCGCTCCGGGTGGTCCGTGGGGAACGTGATGCGGTGGTTGTCGTCCAGCGTCCGCGGACCCTCCTTCAGCACCGGGCGGGTGCGGGCGTTCTTGTGCAGCGCGGGCGGGGTGAAGACCTCCATGCGCTGCTCGAAGTGGCCCAGCTTGGTGTTCTGCTGGTCGTCGAAGAGGGGGTCGGAGCCGAAGGTGGCGATCCGGCCGTCGGGCAGCAGCAGCGCCTCGGAGTGGTAGTTGCGGCCCACCTTGGGCGCGGCGGCCTCGCGGAAGGCGTTGGCCTTCGGGTCGTAGAACTGCGCCCGGAGGATGTTGCTGGCGCTGCGCCCGCGGTAGTCCTTCGATCCGTTGGACGTGAAGACGGTGTCGTCCGGCATGATGACGCTGTTCAGGTAGCGGGTGCCCTGCGGGAGGTCGGGCCCCGTCTCGAAGGCCGGATTGTCCTTCTTCAGGTCGACGACGGCCGTGCGCGGGGTGGACTTGCGCGACTCGCCGACGCCGCCTCCGCCGAGGATCATCACCTTCTGGTCCTGCGCCGGGGGCAGCAGCACGGAGGCCGAGGTCTCGGTCTGGTCGAGGTCCTTCAGACCGGGCACCTTCTTGAAGGTGTTGGTCTCCAGGTCCCACAGCCCCGGCTCGCGCCCCTGGTCGGCGGGCCCGTACCCGGCGTTGGAGGCCGAGTAGAACAGCTTGCCGCCCTTGGTGAGGAACAGGGCCGGGTACGTCGGGAAGTAGCGCTTGGGGCCGGGCGACCACTTCTTGGTCTCCGGGTCGTAGATCTCGTTGTCGCCCGGGTCGATCATGCCGACGTCGTCCAGGCCGGACACCGCGAGGACCCGGCCGTCGTCCAGGCCGACGAGCGTCGGGTACCACCGGGCCTTGTCCATCGGGTCGACCGGGACGTACTTCTCGGCCTTCGGGTCGAACTCGTAGGCGGCGCGGATGCCCTGGAAGTCCTGCTTGTCGAGGGTGATCTTCTCCGACAGGCCGTAGACGTTCTCGGCGGCCCGGCCCTTCAGGCCGACGACCGCGTACTGGGCCTGCTTCTCGGTGACCGACCGCTCGCCCTTCTTGACGGCTTCCACGAAGACGCGGGCCTCGCTGGCGGTGACCTTGGTCTTCCAGGGCTGCATCACCCCGCGGCTGTTGTACGTCACCTTGAAGCTGCGCTTGGCCTTGGGGACGGTGACGTCGAACCGGGTGACGTACTCGACGCCCGCCGGGGAGCGGAAGCGGGTGCCCTTCTTCAGGAACACGGCCTTGTCGGGGCTCTCGTTCTTCACGCGCATGCCGCCGCCGGCCCGGGTCACCTCGCCGTCCAGCAGTTCGTAGCGCGCGGTGCCCCCGGCCACCAGCAGCCGCCCGTCGGGCAGTTGGGCGTGCCCGGCGCAGAAGAAGTCCTCCGGGGTGGGGACCTTCTTGAAGGTGTTCTTCTCCGGGTCCCACAGGACGGTGTCGAACTCGCCCTTGTCGAACTTGCGCTGCTCGTTGCCCGACCCGGCGACGATCAGCACCTTGCCGGTGTGCAGCAGGGCGGCGTGGATGGCGTTGGTGCGGTACTCCTCGGGGATGGCGACCTGGTCCCAGGAGCCGTACTTCGCCTTGTAGCCGGGCTGGGCGATCTTGTACTCGTGGTACTGCGTGGAGGCGAAGTCGAGTGCGGCCGGGGCGTTCAGGCCCGCCAGGACCGCGATGCCGCCGATGCCCAGGACGGTCTTCTTGGTCTTCTGCGAGGGCTGGTACGCCATGGGCTAGTTGCCTCCTGTCGTGGTGCCGGTCGCGGGGGCCGCCGCCGGGGACACGGTGGCCAGCGCCGGGGCGGGCTCCTTGGATTCGGGCACGCGCGCGTGCGTGGGGGTGGCGGCGGGCGCCTGCGCGGACTGCGGTGCCCGCACGGGCCGCGGGTGCAGCCGGCGGTACTCCTTGAGGAGGGTCACGGCCCACACCCCGGCCGGGGCCAGGGAGATGGCCAGGGCGAGGACGGCCCAGGTGCGCATCGCGGCGTGGGTGTGGTCCAGGGCGATCGAGGCGGCCAGGGACGTGGCCAGCAGGGCGGCCCAGAACAGGTGGATCCGGAAGGTGGCCGGCCGGTCCGGGCTGGCGTCGCCGCCCTTGGGCGTGACCACGAAGCGGCTGGGGCGGCGCAGCACGGCCTCGCCCAGGGACTTGAGGTAGATCGGCGCGGACAGGGCCGACATCGCCATGCCGGCCAGGCCGCCGGAGCCCTCCGGTTCGTGCGGCGAGACGTTGTGCCGGCGGTTCCACAGGTACAGGCCGACCTGCAGGGCGGCGGCGTCGCTGTACAGCATCATCCACACCGAGGCGGAGACCTGGGTGCCGGAGGCGCCGAACCAGAGGAACAGCACGCAGCTGAGGATGCCCAGCAGCCAGTTCACGGCCGTCATCGGGTAGTAGACGAGCATCAGCGTGTAGGACAGCAGGCGGCCCGGGGGCATGCTGAAGGGCGCCTTCCAGTACTGCTTCAGGAGCGTCTCGTAGGTCCCGCGCGACCAGCGCATCTGCTGGGTGAAGAAGTCGGTCCAGGAGGCGGGGCCCTCACCGACGGCGAGCACGTCCGGGGTGTAGACGGAGCGCCAGTGGTGGCCGGTGGCCGGGTTGCGGTGGCGGTGGATCTCGAAGCCGGTGGCCATGTCCTCGGTGATGGAGTCGTACAGGCCGCCGATCTGCTTGACGGTGGAGATCCGTACGACGTTGTTGGTGCCGACGAACATGGGGGCGCGGTAGCGGTTGCCGGCGCGCTGGATCAGGGCGTGGAAGAGGAACTGCTGGGACTCGGCGGCCTTGGTGACCGGGTTGTGGTAGTTGCCGTACACCTGCGGTCCGACGACGAAGGCGACGTCCGGGTCGCGGAAGTAGCCCATCATCCGCTCCAGGAAGTTCGGGAGCGGCACGTGGTCGGTGTCGACGGACGCGAAGAAGTCGTAGGCGTCGCCGTGCATGGCGATCCAGGCGTTGTAGTTCCCGTGCTTGGTGCGGGCCTTGTGGACGCCCTCGGAGCGGTTCCACTCGGGGACGCCGAGCCGGGAGAAGTGCCGGACGCCCAGCTCCGCGCACAGGGCCTTGACGTCGTCGTCGTCGCCCTCGTCGAGGAGCCAGACGTCGAGCGGGCCGGTGTGGGTGATGCGGACGGCGCCCTCCAGGGTCGCGCGGACCATGGAGAGGGGTTCCTTGCCCGGGACGTAGGTGGTGAGGAAGGCGACGCGGGTGCCGGGCTCGGGGACCACGGGGACGGGGTCGCGGGCGACCATCGTGGCGTGGGCGACCGAGGCGACGTTGACGAGCATGAACAGTTCGATCAGGCCGATCGAGACGAGCATGGTGACGTCGAGGCCGACGAGCCAGCGTTCGCCGCCCTCGCGTTCCACCCAGTGGGTGGGCCAGACGAGGTAGACCAGCAGGGCGCCGGTCAGCAGCGGGGCGAGGCACATCAGCAGGACGGCTCGTATTCGGCGGGGCTCGCGGGCGAGGAGCGAGGCGTACTGCACCCGGTACGCCTCACCGGACGGCTCCGTGAGCGGTCCGGCGAGTCGGCTGTGGGAGTCGTAGTCGTAGCCCTCCGGCCGCACAGCGCCCTCCAGATGGTTGAGACCTGATCGAAGCGCAATACCCCGATACCCCTACGAAAGTGGACCTTTGGGGCAGTGTCGAACTGGGGGCGTCCAGGCGGGTGGGGTGCCGGGAGGGCGGGTGCGGGCGCCGGTCGGTTCAGCCGCGGGCCGCCACCACCCGGTGGCAGGCACGCGAAAACCCCGGCTCTCCGAGGAACCGGGGTTCGCTTCGCGTCGGGACGCGGTGGGGCTACTCCGCGAGATGCCGCTCCACCGTCTCCACCTTGGACGTGAGGCCGTCCGTCACACCGGGGCGGATGTCCGCCTTCAGCACGAGGGAGACCCGCGGAGCGCGCCGCTCCACCGCGGCGACCGCGCGGCGGACCACGTCCATCACCTCGTTCCACTCGCCCTCGACGGACGTGAACATCGCGTCCGTCCGGTTCGGCAGCCCGGACTCCCGCACCACCCGCACCGCGTCGGCGACGTACTCCCCCACGTCCTCGCCGACGCCCAGCGGCGTCACGGAGAAGGCGACGATCATGCGTTCACCACGCCCTCGTTGCGCGCCCGGGACGCGATGACCGCGTCCTCGGCCTCGCGCCGCAGCCTGCGCTCGGCGAAGAACCCGCCGGCCGGCAGCACCGAGAGCACGAAGTACACCGCGGCCGTCTGCAGCGGCCACTTCGCCCGGTTCCACGCGTCCGCCCAGAAGATCACGTACAGCACGAACAGCGCGCCGTGCACCGCCCCCATCACCGGCACGGCGTTGAAGTCGGTGGTCCGCTTCAGCACCGAGCAGACCAGCAGGAGGAGGAACGAGATCGCCTCGGGGGCCGAGACCAGGCGGAGGCGGCGGAGGGCGGTGGCGGTCTTGAGGTCCACGGGTCACCTTCGGTGGGAGAGAACGGTTTGTGAACGCACGCACAAGCGTCCCGCCCATTGTGGCAAACCGCCCGGGACCCCGGTCCGTAGGGGTGCGCTCAGGGTCGTTCTCCACCCTGGGGACCTGTCGGTGGGGCCCGGCCTGCGGCTACCTTCCCGTATGTGGCGATGTTCCGACTTCAAGGCAGCAAGGTGCTCGCCGTCGACATGACCGGAGACGCCGTCAAGGCGAAGAACGGCTCGATGGTCGCGTACGACGGCGAGATGGCCTTCAAGAAGCTCAGCGGCGGCGGCGAGGGCATACGGGGGATGGTGACCCGGCGGCTCACCGGCGAGCAGATGACGCTGATGGAGGTGAAGGGGCGGGGGACCTGCTGGTTCGCCGACCGCGCCTCCGAGATCAACCTGGTCGGCCTCCAGGGCGACAAGCTCTACGTCGAGTCGAGCAATCTGCTCGCGACCGACGGCGGGCTGCGCACGGGGACCGAGTTCACCGGCCTGCGCGGGGCCTCGCAGGGCAACGGGCTGTTCACCACGACCGTCGAGGGCCACGGCCAGGCGGCGATCATGTCGGACGGCCCGGCCGTGGTGCTGCGCGTCAGCCCGCAGTACCCGCTGACCGTGGACCCGGGGGCGTACGTGGCGCACCAGGGGAACCTGCGGCAGTCCTTCCAGTCCGGTGTGACGTTCCGCACGCTGCTCGGGGAGGGCGGCGGCGAGGCCTTCCAGATGCGGTTCGAGGGGGACGGCCTGGTGTACGTGCAGCCGAGCGAGCGGAACACGATCGCGGGAGACGTGTGAGATGGCCTTCCGGGAGATCAACGCGAAGATGATCGAGGCGACGGTGACGCCCGGCCAGCGGCTGTTCAGCCAGCGCGGCGCGATGCTCGCCTACCGGGGCGAGGTGTCCTTCACGCCCAACACGGCGGGCGGCCAGGGCGGGATCATGTCGATGATCGGCCGCCGGGTCGCGGACGAGGACACGCCCCTGATGACCGTCGAGGGCAGCGGCACGGTCCTGTTCGGGCACGGCGGGCACCACATCCAGGTGATCCGGCTGACCGGCGACACCCTGTACGTCGAGGCGGACCGGCTGCTGGCCTTCGAGGGCACGCTCCGGCAGGGCACGATGTTCCTGGGCTCGCAGGGCGGCGTCATGGGGATGGTGCGCGGACAGGTCAGCGGGCAGGGGCTGTTCACGACCACACTGCAGGGACAGGGGGCCGTCGCCGTCATGGCGCACGGCGGCGTGATCGAGATCCCGATCACCCCGCAGCGCCCGGTGCACGTGGACCCGCAGGCCTACGTCGCCCACCACGGCGAGGTCCGCAACAAGCTGTCCACGGCCCTGGGCTGGCGGGACATGGTGGGCCGCGGCTCGGGCGAGGCGTTCCAGCTGGAGCTCAGCGGCAGCGGTGCGGTGTACGTCCAGGCGTCGGAGGAGAAGCTGTGAGCACCTACGGAACCCCGGGCGCCGGCCCCGCGGTCTTCGACCCGGCGACCCTGCCGCCCGACGACAACGTCAACCCCTACACCTTCTGCGTGGAGCTCAAGGGCGGCCAGTGGTTCCTGCAGAAGGGGAAGATGATCGCCTACTACGGCTCGATCGACTTCAACGGTGTGGGACACGGCCGGCTGGACCGTCTGGTCCGTACCTCGTTCCATTCGCCACTGCACGCGAGCGACTGGGTCGTGGCGGAGGGCTCGGGCAAGATGCTCCTCGCCGACCGGGCCTTCGACGTCAATTCGTACGACCTCGAAGACGGCAACCTGACCATTCGCTCGGGCAACTTGCTTGCTTTTCAGCCAACTCTGTCGCTGAAGCAGTCGATCGTGCCCGGTTTCCTGACCCTCATCGGAACCGGAAAGTTCGTGGCGGCGTCGAACGGCCCGGTGGTCTTCATGGAGCCCCCGATCCGGGTCGACCCGCAGGCCCTGGTCGGCTGGGCCGACTGCCCCTCGCCCTGCCACCACTACGACCACGGGTACATGACCGGCGTGATGGGCGGTCTACGTGCGCTGACGGGCCTGGGCGGGGCCTCCGGCGAGGAGCACCAGTTCGAGTTCGTCGGCGCCGGCACGGTCCTGCTCCAGTCGTCCGAGACCCTGATGGCCGAGCAGGCCACGGGGGCCGTCCCGCAGCAGGCGGGGGTGCCCGGAGGCGGACCGTCCGCACCTCAGCCGGGCCAGTCCGGGGTACCGCGTCTTCCCGGACAGCTGGGGGACCTCCAGCGTCGCTTCGGGCTGTGAGCGGTAGTCTGCGGAGTGTGACATCGAACGCCTGCGCACTGTTGTTCGCCAGGTGTGCGCCGTCACACGCCACCCCTCACTAGTTCGCCTTTCAACCTTTTAGGTAGACTTCATTCATGGAGACCGAGACGGCCACCCGCTGGCTGACCGATGCGGAGCAGTGCGCTTGGCGCACCCACCTGGAGGTCAACAGGCTGTTGACGTACCAGCTCGAGAAGGACCTGCAGCCGTTCGGCCTGACGATGAACGACTACGAGATCCTGGTGAATCTCTCCGAGTCCGAGGATCTGCGGATGCGGATGAGCGACCTCGCCTCCGCCACCCTCCAGTCCAAGAGCCGCCTCTCGCACCAGATCACGCGCATGGAGAACGCGAACCTGGTCCGGCGCGAGAACTGCGAGTCGGACCGCCGGGGCCTCTACGCGGTCCTCACCGACCACGGCATGGCGACGATGCAGAAGGTCGCGCCGCACCACGTGGCGTCCGTGCGCAGGCACTTCATCGACCTGCTGTCCCCCGAGGCCCTGACGGAGCTCGACAAGGCCCTCAAGCCCATCGCGGAGCACCTGCGCGGCCAGCGCGGACGCCCGTGACCGCGGTCCGCTAGACGAGCGGCAGGCGGAGTTCGAACAGGGCTCCGCCTGCGGGCCCCTGCCCGGCCGTGAGCGTGCCGCCGTGCCGTACGGCGACGTCCCGGGCGATGGCGAGCCCCAGCCCGGCACCGCCGTCGTCGCGGCTGCGGGCGGCGTCCAGCCGGACGAACCGTTCGAAGATCCGCTCCCGGTCGGCCTCCGGCACCCCGTCCCCGTCGTCGGCCACCCCGACCACGGCGCGGTCGCCCTCCCGCCGCACGCTCACCGTCACGGCCGACCGGGCGTGCCGCTGGGCGTTGTCCAGCAGGTTGGCGAGCACCCGCCCGAGCTGCCCCCGCGACCCGGCCACCTCGACCGGTTCCGCCGCCACGGTCACCCCGGTCCGCCCCTCGGCCTCCTCCCGGGCGAGCCCGGCGAGGTCGACCCGTGTGTCGTTGGGACGCTCCCCCGCGTCCAGCCGGGCCAGCAGCAGCAGGTCGGCGGCGAGCCGCTGCAGCCGGACGGTGTCCTCCACCGCCCCGTCGAGGTCCAGCAGCTCGGGATGGGCGGCGGCCACCTCCAGCTGGGTGCGCAGCGAGGCGATCGGGCTGCGCAGCTCGTGGGAGGCGTCCGCCACGAACCGCCGCTGCCGCTCCACGGACGTCTCCAGCGCCGCCAGCGTCTCGTTGGTGGTGCTGGCGAGCCGCGCGATCTCGTCGTGCGTGTCCGGCTCCGGCACGCGCCGGGCGAGGTCCTCCGACCGGGTGATCGCGGCCATCTCGCGCCGGATGCCCTCCACCGGCCGCAGGGCCCGCCGGGTGACCAGCCAGGTCACGCCCGCGACGACGCCGAGCAGCAGCGGGAAGCCGATCAGCATCACGGTCAGCGCGGTCCGCACGGCCCCGTGCTCGGCGGCCAGCGGCGCACCGGCGAAGACCGTGAGGTGTCCCCGGTCGGATGTCTCCACCTCCACGGCGGCGAACCGGTAGTCCTCCGTGTCCCCGTCGACCGTCGCCGACCCGTTGCGGAAGACGCTCTCGCCGGAGATCTCGCCGGGTTCCAGGCTCTCGTCGCCGGAGTCGTCCTCGTCCCCGCCCGGCGCCGCGGTCCGCTGCGCCCGGACCCGGTCGCTGTCCGTGCCGCTGATCCGCTCCAGGTCCTCGCTGACCGCGACCAGCCGCCCGTCCTCGTCGAGGACCTGCACCGGCCCGATGTCCCCGTCCAGCCCCGAGAGCTTGTCGTACGGCGTCCCGGCCGCGAGTTCCGAGGCGACGGCCCGCGCGGAGCGCTCCGCCTGGGTGCCGGCCTCGCCCATCAGGTTGGACCGCAGGGACAGCAGCACGGCGGCGCCGGCCGCGACCAGGGCCACCGCGACGACCAGCGTGGCACCGAGTGTGGCCCGCGCCCGGACGGACCCGAACAGCCGCCTCACGGCGAGGTCTCCAGCCGGTACCCGGCGCCGCGCACGGTCCGGATCAGCCCCGGCCGCAGCTTGCGCCGCAGGGTGCTGACGTACACCTCGACGATGTTCGGATCGCCCTCGTACGCGAAGTCCCAGACGTGCTCCAGGATCTCGGACTTGGACACCACCTCGCCGGCCCGCAGCACGAGCTGCTCCAGCACGGAGAACTCCTTGGCCGTCAGGGTGATCTCCTCCTCGCCGAGGAACACCCGGCGGGCCGCGGTGTCCACCTTCAGGTCCCCGTGCACATGCACCGGCGAGGCCCCCGCCCCCTGCCCGCGCCGCCGCAGCAGGGCCTTGACCCGGGCGACGAGCACGACGTACGAGAACGGCTTGGTCAGGTAGTCGTCCGCGCCCGTGTCGAGGCCCTCGGCCTCGTCGTACTCGCCGTCCTTGGCGGTCAGCATCAAGATCGGCACCTCGTGCCCGGCGGCGCGCAGGGCGGCGCAGACCCGGTAGCCGTTGAGCCCGGGCAGCATGATGTCCAGGACGACCAGGTCGTACGTACCCTCCGAGGCCCGGTGCAGCCCCTCCCGCCCGTCGTGGACGACGTCCACGGCGTACCCCTCGGCCGTCAGGCCCCTGGCCAGCGACAGAGCCAGCCGCTTCTCGTCCTCCACGATCAACAGGCGCATGAGTCAAGAGTCGCAAAGGGAACCTGAAGATCCCTTCAGGGGCCTTCAGGTTCCACTCAGCCTCCGTCCGCCAGAGTCGAAGACATCGAAAACGAAACGACTCGGGAGGAACCCGCATGAAGCGCAACATCGTGATCGCCGCTGTGACCGCCGCCGCGCTGATCGGAGGCGGTACGGCCACGGCCCTCGCGACCACGGGAGACGACGAGCGTCCGGCGCGGCAGGCGGCCGACACCCGGCTGACGGGCGACGACGCCCGGGACGACCAGGACGACCGGGACGACCAGGACGACCAGGACGACCAGGACGACGCCGAACGGGTCGCCTCCGCCGACGTCACCGCGCCCGAGGCGATCGCCTCCGCGCTGAAGCACACCTCGGGTACGGCCGTCTCCGCCGAGCTGGACGACGAGGACGACGGCGGCAAGGTGGTCTGGAAGGTCGACGTCCTGTCCGGCGACACCTGGCGCAGCGTGAGCGTCGACCCGTCGAACGGGAAGGTGCTCGGCTCGCACGCCGACGACGAGGACGACACGGCGCAGGTGCGGGCGGCGCTGAAGGGGGCCTCGGTGACGGCCGAGGAGGCCGCGAAGGCCGCGGCCGGCAAGGGCGTGGTGACCTCCGTCGGCCTCGACGAGGACGGCAAGGACAAGTCCTGGGAGGCCGAGACCCGTACGTCCGGCGGCGCCGAGCAGGACTGGACGATCGACCTGACGTCGGGCAAGGTCACGGCGGACCGTACCGATGCCCAGGACGACGACCAGGACTGACCTCCAACTGCCAGGTCTCAACCGCCCCGGCGTCCGTGCTGACGCCGGGGCGTCGCGCAACCCGGCGCAGCGGGCGGACCCGCACCCGCCGTACTACGGAAGGGGACGAGTCGGGGGGTGTCCGCCCGCAGCGGTTGGCGCGTCAACACCAGTGAGTCGGTGTCTCACCCCATCGCGCCGTTCCGAGGACGGACACCCCCCGGCGCGGCCCCGACCCCCCACCGGCGAGCGGCGAAGAACGCGCACCCCACCCGGCAGTCACGGGCCGCCGCAGGCACCGCCCGCCCTCAGCCCTGCGTCAACCCCGCCACCAGTTCGTCAGCCGCCCGATACGGATCCAGCTCCCCCGCCACGATCCGCTCCGCCAGCGCACCCAGGCGCCGGTCCCCGTGCAGGTCCCCGATCCGCTCCCGCAGCGCCGTCACCGCGATCGTCTCGACCTCGCGCGACGCCCGGGACGTCCGCCGCTCCGCCAGGACGCCCCGCTCCTCCATCCAGGCCCGGTGCTTCTCCAGCGCCTCGACGACCTCGTCCACGCCCTCGCCCCGCGCGGCGACGGTCTTCACGATCGGGGGACGCCAGTCGCCCGGCCCCCGCGCCTCCCCCAGCCCCAGCATGTGGTTCAGCTCGCGGGCCGTCGCGTCGGCCCCGTCCCGGTCCGCCTTGTTGACGACGTACACGTCCCCGATCTCCAGGATCCCGGCCTTGGCCGCCTGGATCCCGTCCCCCATTCCCGGCGCCAGCAGCACCACGGACGTGTCGGCCTGCGAGGCGATCTCCACCTCGGACTGCCCGACCCCCACCGTCTCGACGAGGATCACGTCGCAGCCGGCCGCGTCCAGCACCCGGATCGCCTGGGGAGCGGCCCAGGCCAGCCCGCCCAGGTGCCCGCGCGTGGCCATCGAGCGGATGTACACGCCCGGGTCGGACGCGTGCTCCGACATCCGCACCCGGTCCCCGAGCAGCGCGCCGCCGGAGAACGGGGACGACGGGTCGACGGCGAGCACGCCGACCCGCTTGCCCTGCTTGCGGTAGGCGGTGACCAGCGCCGAGGTCGACGTCGACTTGCCGACCCCGGGCGACCCGGTCAGCCCCACCACGTACGCCCCGCCGGTCAGCGGCGCCAGCGCCGCCATGACCTCACGCAGCTGCGGGGACGCCCCCTCCACCAGCGAGATCAGCCGGGCGACGGCCCGCGGCCGCCCCTGTCTGGCCTGGGCCACCAGCGTGGAGACGTCCTGCATCACAGCTCCGTTCTCACAAGGCGATCAGTGGACCGCCGGTCAGGCCTTCGGTACCCGGACGATCAGCGCGTCACCCTGACCGCCGCCACCGCACAGCGCGGCCGCGCCGACGCCACCGCCCCGCCGCTTCAGCTCCAGCGCCAGATGCAGCACGAGCCGCGCACCGGACATCCCGATCGGGTGACCCAGGGCAATGGCACCACCGTTGACATTCACCTTTTCGGTGGACACGCCGAGGTCCTTCATGGACTGCACGGCCACCGCCGCGAACGCCTCGTTGATCTCGATGAGGTCGAGGTCGGAGACCTCCAGCCCCTCCTTCTTCAGCGCGTGCCGGATCGCGTTGGACGGCTGCGACTGCAGCGAGTTGTCCGGCCCGGCCACGTTCCCGTGCGCCCCGATCTCGGCGATCCACTCCAGGCCGAGCTCCTGCGCCTTGGCCTTACTCATCACGACCACGGCGGCGGCGCCGTCGGAGATCTGCGAGGCGGAACCGGCCGTGATCGTGCCGTCCTTGGAGAACGCCGGCCGCAGCTTGCCGAGCGACTCCGCGGTGGTGTCGCCGCGAATGCCCTCGTCCTTGCTGAACAGCACCGGGTCGCCCTTGCGCTGCGGGATCTCCACGGGCGTGATCTCGGCCTCGAACAGGCCGTTCTTCTGCGCGGCGGCGGCCCGCTGGTGCGACAGCGCGGCGATCTCGTCCTGCTCGGCCCGGCCGATGCCCAGGCGCGTGTTGTGCTTCTCCGTCGACTCGCCCATGGCGATGCCCTCGAAGGAGTCGGTCAGACCGTCGTGGGCCATGGCGTCGAGCATCTGGACCGCGCCGTACTTGAAGCCCTCGCGGGACTTGGGCAGCAGGTGCGGGGCGTTGGTCATGGACTCCTGGCCGCCGGCGACGATCACGTCGAACTCGCCCGCGCGGATGAGCTGGTCGGCGAGGGCGATCGCGTCGAGGCCGGACAGGCAGACCTTGTTGATGGTCAGCGCCGGGACGTTCATCGGGATGCCGGCCTTGACCGCGGCCTGGCGTGCCGGGATCTGCCCGGCCCCGGCCTGGAGCACCTGGCCCATGATCACGTACTGCACCTGGTCGCCGCCGATCCCCGCACGGTCGAGGGCGGCCTTGATCGCGAAGCCGCCGAGGTCGGCTCCGGAGAAGGACTTCAGGGAGCCCAGCAGCCGTCCCATGGGCGTACGCGCGCCCGAGACGATGACCGAGCTGGTCGTTGCAGAAGACATGAGCTGCGATCCCCTTACCGGCTGCACAGCCGAGGAGTGAACGAGGGTTTACTTCGAATGTACTGAGTGGCACTCCGTGCCGTCATCGGGCTGTCGGTGTGATCGCGCGCACGTTGCGTAACCACCCCGGGGGCGCTGCACTGAACTCATGCTGACGCGAATCGACCACATCGGAATCGCCTGTTTCGACCTCGACAAGACCGTCGAGTTCTACCGTGCCACCTACGGCTTCGAGGTGTTCCACTCCGAGGTCAACGAGGAGCAGGGCGTGCGCGAGGCCATGCTCAAGATCAACGAGACGTCCGACGGCGGCGCCTCCTACCTGCAGCTTCTCGAACCGACCCGCGAGGACTCCACGGTCGCGAAGTGGCTGGCGAAGAACGGCGAGGGCGTCCACCACATCGCCTTCGGCACGGCGGACGTGGACGCGGAGTCCGCGGACATCCGCGACAAGGGCGTCCGCGTGCTGTACGAAGAGCCCCGACGCGGTTCCATGGGGTCACGGATCACCTTCCTGCACCCCAAGGACTGTCATGGCGTACTGACAGAACTGGTCACTTCGGCGCCTGTTGAGTCACCTGAGCACTGACCCTCGTACATAGGGGCCGGTAGGGTTGGGTGCGGTCGCCGCTCAGCCAGGGTGACCGCGGTCCCGCCGTGCGACGGCAGGACCACCGGGGTCCGGGTTTCGGGGGACGAGCGCCGGGGCAGCAGCCTCTGCTCCGCCGATGATCTGACACCATTCCCCGGGGGCCCCGTTCGGCGGATGGACGGAGCTCGTTCGGAAAGAGTTGCGACCAGGGGACGGATGGGACCGCGCAGTGCGGGGCTACGAGAGCCAGGAGCGAGAGCCGGCGGCTGACGTCGACCACCTCTCTCGGTTCGAAGCCGAGATGAAGCGGCTGAAGACCGAACGGGAAAAGGCGATCCAGCACGCCGAGGACCTCGGCTACCAGGTCGAGGTGCTGCGCGCCAAGCTGCACGAGGCGCGGCGCACCATCATGTCCCGGCCCTCCTTCGACGGCGGCGACATCGGCTGGCAGGCCGAGCAGTTGCTGCGCAACGCGCAGATGCAGGCCGACCAGATCCGCGCGGACGCCGACCGCGAGCTGAGCGAGGCCCGGGCCCAGACCCAGCGGATCCTCCAGGAGCACGCCGAGCAGGCGGCGCGCCTCCAGGCGGAGCTGCACCAGGAGGCGGTGACCCGCCGCCAGCAGCTGGACCAGGAGCTGGCCGAGCGCCGCCAGACGGTCGAGTCGCACGTCAACGAGAACGTGGCGTGGGCCGAGCAGCTGCGCGCCCGCACCGAGCAGCAGGCGCGCCGGCTGCTGGAGGAGTCCCGGGCCGAGGCCGAGCAGGCCCTGGCCACCGCCCGCGCGGAGGCCGAGCGGCTGGCCACCGAGGCCCGGCAGCGGCTGACGAACGCGGCCGAGGAGGCGCGGGCCGAGGCCGAGCAGATCCTGCGGCGCGCCCGCACGGACGCCGAACGGCTGCTGAACGCCGCCTCCACGCAGGCCCAGGAGGCCACCGACCACGCCGAGCAGCTGCGCACGTCCACCGTCTCGGAGTCCGAGTCGGCGCGCCGCCGCGCCCAGGAGCTGAGCAGGGCCGCCGAGCAGCGGATGGCCGAGGCCGAGGAGGCGCTGCGCAAGGCGCAGGCCGAGTCGGAGAAGCTGGTCGCCGAGGCCAAGGAGGCCGCCGCCAAGGCATTGGCGAGCGCCGAGGCCGCCAACGAGACGCGTACGCGCACGGCCAAGGAGCAGGTCGCCCGGCTGGTCGAGGAGGCCACGAAGGAGGCCGAGAGCACCAAGTCCGAGGCCGAGCAGATCGTCGCGGACGCCCGCGCCGAGGCCGAGAAGATCGTCGCCGAGGCCGCCGAGAAGGCCCGCACGCTCACCGCCGAGGAGACCGCGACCCAGCTGTCCAAGGCGGCCCGGACGGCCGAGGAGGTCCTCAACAAGGCGTCGGAGGACGCCAAGAAGACCACCAAGGCCGCCGCCGAGGAGGCCGAGCGGATCCGCAAGGAGGCCGAGGCCGAGGCGGACCGGCTGCGCGCCGAGGCGCACGACATCGCCGAGCAGCTCAAGGGCGCGGCGAAGGACGACACCAAGGAGTACCGCGCCAAGACGGTCGAGCTGCAGGAGGAGGCCCGCCGGCTGCGCGGCGAGGCCGAGCAGCTGCGGGCGGACGCCGTCGAGGAGGGCGAGAAGATCCGCGCCGAGGCCCGCAAGGAGGCCGTGGCGCAGATCGAGGAGGCGGCGAAGTCCGCCGAGGAGCTGCTCGCCAAGGCCAAGGCGGACGCGGACGAGCTGCGCACGACGGCCCAGACGGACAGCGAGAAGGTCCGCACCGAGGCCATCGAGCGGGCGACCACGCTGCGCCGGCAGGCCGAGGAGACCCTCCAGCGCACCCGGCAGGAGGCCGAGCGGCACCGCGAGGAGGTCGTCGAGCAGGCCGAGGCCCTCAAGGCGGAGGCCGAGCGCGCGGCGCGCGAGCTGCACGAGGAGACCGAGCGGGCCGTGGAGGCCCGGCGCGCGGAGGCCGCCGAGGAGCTGCGGCGCCTCCAGGCGGAGGCGGAGGAGCGGCTGACGGCGGCCGAGCAGGCGCTGTCGGACGCCCGGGAGGAGGCCGCGCGGATCCGCCGCGAGGCCGCCGAGGAGAACGAGCGGCTGCGCGCCGAGGCCGCCGAGCGGATCCGCACGCTCCAGCAGCAGGCCGAGGCCGAGGCCGAGCGGCTGCGCGACGAGGCCGCGTCGGACGCGTCCGCGGCGCGGGCCGAGGGCGAGGCCGTCGCCGTCCGGCTGCGCTCGGAGGCCGCGGCCGAGGCCGAGCGGCTGAGGTCGGAGGCGCAGGAGAGCGCCGACCGGATGCGCGCGGAGGCCCAGGCCGCCGCCGAGCGCCTCGCCACGGAGGCCTCCGAGACGCTGGCCGCCGCGCAGGAGGAGGCCAACCGGCGCCGCCGCGAGGCCGAGGAGGTCCTGGGCAGCGCCCGGCAGGAGGCCGACCAGGAGCGCGAGCGGGCCCGGGAGCAGAGCGAGGAGCTGCTGGCCTCGGCGCGCAAGCGCGTGGAGGAGGCGCAGACCGAGGCCGTCCGGCTGGTCGAGGAGGCCGACCGGCGCGCCACGGAGACGGTGTCGGCGGCCGAGCAGCACGCGCAGCAGGTCCGGGACTCCGTCGCCGGGCTGCACGAGCAGGCGCAGGAGGAGATCGCCGGGCTGCGCTCCGCCGCCGAGCACGCGGCGGACCGTACGCGCAGGGAGGCGCAGGAGGAGGCGGACCGGGTACGCTCCGACGCCTACGCCGAGCGCGAGCGGGCGAGCGAGGACGCGGGCCGGCTGCGCCGCGAGGCCCACGAGGAGTCCGAGGCGGCCAAGGCGCTCGCCGAGCGGACGATGTCCGAGGCGATCGCGGAGGCGGAGCGGATCCGCACCGAGGTCGCCGAGCACGCTCAGCGGGTGCGCACGGAGGCGTCGGACACGATCGCCGAGGCCGAGCAGAGCGCCTCGCGCACCCGGGCGGACGCCCGCGAGGACGCCAACCGCATCCGGTCGGACGCGGCGGCGCAGGCGGACGCCCTGATCACGGAGGCGCGCAGCGAGGCGGAGCGGCTCACCACCGAGACGGTCCAGGAGACCGACCGGCTGCGGATGGAGACGGTCACCGAGGCCGAGCGGGTCCGCACGGAGGCCCTCTCCGAGGCCGAGCGCGTCCGCTCCGAGGCGGCCGCGGAGGCCGAGCGGCTGCGGGCGGAGTCGGTCGCCACGGCCGACCAGCTGGTCGGGGAGGCCACCGGCGAGGCGGAGCGGCTGCGGGCCGAGGCCGCCGAGACGGTCGGTTCGGCGCAGCAGCACGCGGAGCGGGTCCGCTCCGAGGCCGAGCGCGTCAAGGCCGACGCTCAGGCGGAGGCGGAGCGGCTCGTCGCCACTGCGCGCGAGGAGGCCGACCGCACCCTGGACGAGGCCCGCAAGGACGCCAACAAGCGGCGTTCGGAGGCGGCCGAGCAGGTCGACAAGCTCATCACGGAGACCACGGCCGAGGCGGACAAGCTGCTCACCGAGGCGCAGCAGCAGGCGCACAAGACCACCGCGGAGGCCGAGGCGCAGGCCGACACGATGGTGGGCGCGGCCCGTACGGAGGCCGACCGGATCGTCTCCGAGGCGACGGTCGAGGGCAACTCCCTGGTGGAGAAGGCCCGTACGGACGCGGACGAGCTGCTGGTCGGTGCGCGCCGGGACGCCACGCAGATAAGGGAGCGCGCCGAGGAGCTGCGCGACCGCATCACCGCAGAGATCGAGGAGCTGCACGAGCGGGCCCGCCGGGAGTCGGCCGAGGCGATGAAGACGGCGGGCGACCGCTGCGACGCGCTGGTCAAGGCGGCCGAGGAGCAGCTCGCCAAGGCGCAGGCGAAGGCCAAGGAGATCGTCTCGGAGGCCAACTCGGAGGCGGGCAAGGTCCGCATCGCCGCGGTGAAGAAGGCGGAAGGGCTCCTCAAGGAGGCCGAGCAGAAGAAGAACACGCTCGTCCGGGAGGCCGAGGAGCTGAAGGCCGAGGCGATCCGCGAGGCCAAGCGCACGGTCGAGGAGGGCAAGCGCGAGCTGGAGGTCCTGGTCCGGCGCCGCGAGGACATCAACGCCGAGATCTCCCGTGTCCAGGACGTGCTGGAGGCGTTGGAGTCCTTCGAGGCCCCGCCCGCCGCCAAGGACGGCGGGGTCAAGGCGGGCGCGACGGTCGGCGCACCCCGATCGGGTGGCAAGGGCTCGGAAAGCTAGCGAAGTGGGGCGAATCCGGTGTGGACTGAGGGGCTTTGACCAAGACTTTGGCAAGCAGTCCGACGGTCAGCCACCCAAAAGGGGTGTCATTTTCCAGATCAAACGCGCATCCGCTCGATGACACACCGTTTCGGCCCCTAGGATTCCACCTATCACCTCACCGGTCTCATTCGACAGGAACCCCATGAGCGACACTTCCCCCTACGGCTTCGAGCTTGTGCGGCGTGGGTACGACCGCGCTCAGGTGGACGAACGTATCTCCAAGCTCGTCTCCGACCGTGACAGCGCTCTCGCCCGCATCACCGCTCTGGAAAAGCGCATCGAAGAGCTCCACCTCGAGACGCAGAACGCCCAGGCCCAGATCACCGACGCCGAGCCGTCGTACGCGGGTCTCGGCGCGCGCGTGGAGAAGATCCTCCGCCTCGCCGAGGAAGAGGCGAAGGACCTGCGCGAGGAGGCCCGGCGCGCGGCGGAGCAGCACCGCGAGCTCGCCGAGTCGGCGGCCCAGCAGGTGCGCAACGACGCCGAGTCGTACTCCGCGGAGCGCAAGGCGAAGGCCGAGGACGAGGGCCTGCGGATCGTCGAGAAGGCCAAGAGTGACGCCGCGCAGCTGCGGGCCGAGGCGCAGAAGGACGCGCAGTCCAAGCGCGAGGAGGCGGACGCCCTCTTCGAGGAGACCCGCGCCAAGGCCGCGCAGGCCGCCGCCGACTTCGAGACGAACCTCGCCAAGCGCCGCGAGCAGTCCGAGCGCGACCTGGCCTCCCGGCAGGCCAAGGCCGAGAAGCGCCTCGCCGAGATCGAGCACCGCGCCGAGCAGCTGCGCCTGGAGGCCGAGAAGCTCCGCACGGACGCCGAGCGCCGCGCCCGCCAGACGGTGGAGACGGCCCAGCGCCAGGCCGAGGACATCGTGGCCGACGCCAACGCCAAGGCCGACCGCATCCGTTCGGAATCCGAGCGCGAGCTGGCCGCCCTCACCAACCGCCGCGACAGCATCAACGCGCAGCTGACGAACGTCCGCGAGATGCTCGCGACGCTCACCGGCGCCGCGGTGGCCGCCGCCGGCACGCCGACCGAGGACGAGCCGATCTCCCGCGGGGTGCCGGCCCAGCAGTCCCGGTAACAGCCCGGCATACGGAGTCTGAACCTCCGCAAAGCCCTCTGCCGCTCGGGTGGCAGAGGGCTTTGTCCCGTTCTAGCGTGGCGGGCATGATTGAGCTGGCGGGGCTGACCAAGCGGTACGGCGAGAAGGTGGCGGTCAACAACCTGTCCTTCACCGTCAGACCGGGCATCGTCACCGGCTTCCTCGGGCCGAACGGCGCGGGCAAGTCCACGACCATGCGGATGATCCTGGGTCTCGACCACCCGACCGCCGGCGACGTCCGCATCGACGGCAAGCGCTACCACCAGCTCAAGGACCCGCTGACGTACATCGGCGCCCTGCTGGAGGCCAAGGCCTGGCACGGCGGGCGCAGCGCCTACAACCACCTGCTGTGCCTGGCGCAGAGCAACGGCATCCCGCGCCGCCGGGTGGGCGAGGTGCTGGAGACGGTCGGGCTGACGGCGGTCGCGAAGAAGAAGACCAAGGGCTTCTCCATGGGCATGGGGCAGCGGCTGGGCATCGCGGCCGCGCTGCTCGGCGACCCGCGGATCCTGATGTTCGACGAGCCGGTCAACGGCCTGGACCCCGAGGGCATCCACTGGATCCGCACGCTGATGAAGTCGCTGGCCGCGCAGGGCCGGACCGTGTTCGTCTCCTCCCACCTGATGAGCGAGATGGCCCTGACGGCCGATCACCTGGTCGTCATCGGGCAGGGGCGGCTGCTGGCGGACACCTCCATGGCCGACTTCATCGCGCGCAACTCGCGCTCGTACGTCCGGGTGCGCAGCCCGCAGCGGGAGCGGCTGCTGGATGTGCTGCACCAGGCGGGGGTGGCCGTCGTGGAGAGCGCGGAGGGCGTGCTGGAGGTGGACGGCGACAAGGCCGAGCACATCGGCGAGCTGGCGGCGCGGCACGGGATCACGCTGCACGAGCTGAGCCCGCAACAGGCCTCGCTGGAGGAGGCGTTCATGCGGCTGACGGCGGAGTCGGTGGAGTACCACGCCCACAGCGGGACGAGCGCCGGGCCGCCACCACCGCAGCAGCAGCAGTGGGGCGACGGCTGGAAGAGGGGCTGAGCATGGCGGTGACCCAGGTCGTACGGTCGGAGTGGACCAAGATCCGGTCGGTGGCGTCCACAGTGTGGACCCTGTCGCTGGTGGTGGTCGTGACGGTCGCGCTCGGCATGCTGATCTCGGCCCTGTCGAAGAACGAGTTCGACTCGATGAACGCGCAGGACCGGGCGGAGTTCGATGCGACGTTCATCAGCTTCGCGGGGATGAGTCTCGGCCAGCTCGCGATGATCGTGTTCGGGGTGCTGGTCGTCTCCAACGAGTACAGCACGGGCATGATCCGCACCTCGCTGGCCGCCGTGCCGCAGCGCGGCTCCTTCCTGTTCAGCAAGATCGCGGTCGCCACGGCGCTGGCGCTGCTGGTCGGGCTGGTCACCAGCTTCGCCGCCTTCTTCCTGGGGCAGGCGATGCTGGGCGAGCACCGGGCGGAGATCGGCGACCCGGGGGTGCTGCGGGCGGTGCTCGGCGGCGGCCTCTACATGACGCTGATCGCGATGTTCTCCATGGGTGTCGCCGCGATGCTGCGCTCGCCGATGCTGTCGCTGGGCATCCTGATGCCGTTCTTCTTCCTCATCTCCAACATCCTGGGCAACGTCGACGCCACGAAGAAGGTCGGCCGGTTCCTGCCCGACCAGGCCGGCAGCAGGATCATGCAGGTGGTCCCGCCCCTCGACGACGACACCCCGTACGGGCCGTGGGGCGGCCTGGGGATCATGGGGCTGTGGGTGCTCGCGGCGCTCGTCGGCGGCTACGTACTGCTGAAGAAGCGGGACGCCTAGGGAGACGCGCTCGCCCGGTCTTTTACCTGCTCTTGGGTGGAACCGTCAGCGCCTCGATATCCTCCTAACCCTTACGGGGGCGTGTGCCCCGCTGTCCTGAACCTTGCGATGGGTGCGGAGCATGATCGAAGCAGTCGGCCTGACGAAGCGCTACGGCGACAAGACCGCTGTGTACAACCTTTCCTTCCAGGTGCGGCCGGGCGCCGTCACGGGCTTCCTCGGGCCGAACGGTTCGGGCAAGTCGACGACGATGCGGATGATCCTCGGCCTGGACAACCCGACGGCCGGGCGGGTGACGATCGGCGGTTATCCGTACCGCAAGCTGCCCAACGCCGCCCGCCAGGTCGGTGCCCTGCTGGACGCCAAGGCCGTGCACGGCGGCCGCTCCGCCCGCAACCACCTGCTCTCCCTGGCCCAGCTGTCGGGCATCCCGGCCCGGCGGGTGGACGAGGTGCTCGGGGTGGTCGGTCTGCAGGACGTGGCCAAGCGGCGGTCCAAGGGCTTCTCGCTCGGCATGGGGCAGCGGCTCGGCATCGCCGCGGCGCTGCTCGGCGACCCGCAGGTGCTGCTGTTCGACGAGCCGGTCAACGGTCTCGACCCCGAGGGCATCCTGTGGGTGCGGAACCTGATGAAGGCGCTCGCCGCGGAGGGCCGGACGGTCTTCGTCTCCTCCCACCTGATGAGCGAAATGGCCCTGACCGCCGACCACCTCATCGTCATCGGGCGCGGCCAGCTGCTCGCCGACATGAGCGTCACGGACTTCATCTCGGCGAACTCCGCGGACTTCGCGCGGGTGCGCACGCCGGACTCCGAGCCGCAGCAGCGGGAGAAGCTGTCGTCGGCGCTCACCGAGGCGGGCGGGCACGTGCTGCCGGAGCTGGACGGCGCGCTGCGCGTCACGGGCCTGCCGCTGCCGCGCATCAGCGACATCGCGCACGACGCCGACGTCCGGCTGTGGGAGCTGTCGCCGCACCAGGCCTCGCTGGAGGAGGCGTACATGCGGATGACGCAGGGCGCGGTCGACTACCGCTCCACCATCGACCAGAAGGAAGGCCTGCAGCAGCCGCTGCCGCCCGGTGTGCAGCCGCCGATGCCGGTGCCCGGCCAGGGCCAGCCCGGCTGGTACGCCCCGCCGCCGCCCCAGCAGGGCGGGCAGCCGTTCCCGATGCCGCCGCAGGGCGCGCCCGGTCCGGCCCCGGCGGGACCGTACGGCGCCGCCCAGGGCCCCTCCGGGCCGGGCGGCCCCAACCCCTACGCCCAGCCCGCGCCCCAGACGCCCCCGGCGCCGCAGAACGCGCCCCAGGGCGCCCCGCGGCCAGCCGCGCAGGGCGGGGCCGACCGGCCGGCCGCCGCGCCCGCGCAGCCCGCGCCGCAGGCCCCCGCGGGGCAGGCCCCCGCCGCCGGCGCCGCGTCCGCACCGCAGGAGCCCGCGGCGCCCGAGGCGCCCGCGCCCCAGCCGGCCGCCGCCCCGTCCGCCCCCGCCGCCCCGACCGCCGACCTGACCAAGCCCGAGGACGCCCGATGAGCAGCCCCCAGCCCCAGATGCCGCAGGCCGCGCCCGCCTGGCAGGCGGCGCCCGGCACCTCGTTCCCGTCCGGCTACACCTCGCCGATCCCGGTCGTGCGCACGCACCTGGGGAACGCCATCGCGTCCGAGTGGACGAAGATCCGGTCGGTGCGCTCCACCCTGTGGACGCTCGGCGTGTTCGTCCTGCTCGTCCTCGGCATCGGCACGCTGACCGGCGTCGTGGTGGCCGAGTCCGACCCGGCCCTGGGCGGCGAGAGCCCGCTCGGCCTGGGCTTCTTCGGGCTGCTGCTGGGCAGCATGTGCATCATCACGCTGGGCGTGCTGACCACGGCCTCGGAGTACGGCACGGGCATGATCCGCACCACGATGGTCGCCTGCCCGAGCCGCGGCCGGGTGCTGGCGGCCAAGGCCGTGGTGTTCTTCCTGGTCGCGTTCGTCGTGACGCTGGTGTCGACGTCCCTCGTGGCCGTCCTGCACGTGGCGATGCTGGAGGGCGACGGCGCCAGGTCCCCCTCGGGCGGCGAGTGGCTGAAGGCCACGGTCGGCATCGCCGCCTACATCGCGCTGCTGGGCCTGCTCTCGCTGGCCGTCGGCTCCATCATCCGGCACTCGGCGGGCGCGATCACCATCATGATCGGCGCCGTCCTGGCCCCCCTGGTGATCGCGCTGTTCATGTTCTCGGAGTCGCTGCAGGGCGTGCGGGACGCGCTGTTCGAGTACTCGATCCCGAACCAGCTCAGCGTCTTCTACGCCAACTCCCTCAGCACGTCCGGCCCGTCCGGCTGGGACCCGCTGTGGATCATGCTCGGCGTCACGGCCGTCGCCTTCGCCGCCGCCTTCGCGCTGCTGGAGAAGCGGGACGTCTGAGCCGGCTCAGAACCTCGGCGCGTTACGGGACCGCTGCACCCCCGGGGTGCGGCGGTCCCGCGCGTTCCAGCAGGCCTTGTGCCAGTGCCGTCTGTCGTCGACGCCCGCGTGCTCGGCCCAGGCCACCACGTGCGGCACCCCGTCGGGGATCATCTGGTCGCAGCCGGGGCAGCGGTACGACTTGCCCTGCGCGCTGGCGCCGGCCACGTGCCGCACGCTCCAGTTCTCGCCCCGCCAGGGCTCCGAGGACTGCCAGCCGCCGTAGCGGCCGCTGTCGTCCTCAAAAGTCCGGCCGGACGATCCGGCGCCCTTGGGTCGGTTGCGACGCGGGGACACGGGACACCTCTCGGGGCTATACAGGAAGCGGGCCGTGTCCAGCCTACGCGGCGCTGGGCGGGGTACGCGTACAGGCACCAATCCCCACAAGTCCCTCCCGGGCGAGGCGGGCTCCCCGGGCCCGCCCGCGGGGACCGGCCCGGCTCTCCCCCGGGATTCCTCGCGGAGCGCCGCATTCTGCAGACAATCCGCAAAATGCCCCGACCGGCCGTGTCCTCGGCACGTGTCAGACGGTTATGCCCTGTGGGGGAGCTCCGTGTCGGAGCCAAGGAAGCAGGAAAGCAATGCGCGTTGGAAGTTTCGTGTTGGCAGCCCAGTTCCCCGGTCAGGGCGAGGGAGAGGCGCTGCACCGCGCGGTCCGCTCGGCCGAGGTGGCCGAGGAGGCCGGGCTCGACACGGTCTGGCTGGCCGAGCACCACTTCGTGCCGTACGGCACATGCCCGTCGGCGATCACCCTGGCCGCCTTCCTGCTGGGCCGCACCCGCCGCATCCGGGTCGGTACGGCGGTCAGCGTGCTGCCCACCGTCCACCCCGTGGCCCTCGGCGAGCAGGCGGCGCTGCTGCACCACACGAGCGGCGGCCGTTTCACGCTCGGTGTCGGGCGCGGCGGCCCGTGGGTCGACCTGGAGGTGTTCGGCGCGGGCCTGGAGGCCTACGAGAAGGGGTTCCCCGAGTCCCTGGACGTCCTGCGGCGGTGGCTGCGCGAGCCGTCCGTGGCGGCCGACGGGGAGCGCTTCCGCTTCCGTGAAGTCCCGGTGGTGCCCCGGCCGTCGGAGGCGCTCACCGAGGTGGCGGGCCCCGAGCTGGTCGTGGCGTGCACGTCCCCGGCGAGCGTGCGGCTGGCGGCCGAGCGCGGGCTGTCGATGCTCCTCGGGATGCACGTGGGGGACGAGGAGAAGGCGGAGATGGTCGCCCTGTGGCGGCAGCACGCGCGGGCGTCCGGGCGGCCGGCCGAGGAGATCCACGGCGCGTCCCATGTCTCGGCCGGTGTCTGCCAGATCGCGGACCGCAGGGCCGACGCGGCGGAGACGCTGCTGAAGGCGATGCCGGGCTGGCTGAAGCAGGGCCTTCAGGCGCATGTCACGGTCGACGGGCGCACGCGCCGGATGCGCGACCCGCTGGCGTACACCGAACTGCTCTGCGGGCTGCACCCGGTGGGTACGCCGCGGCTGTGCGCCGACCGGCTGGCGGCGACCAGCGAGCGGACCGGCATCTCCCGCTTCGCGCTGCTCGTCGAGGGCTCCGGGGACCTGGCGGCGACCGAGGAGAACGTACGGCGGCTGGGGGCCGAGGTGCTCCCCCAACTGGTCTGAGCGGGCGGTGACTTCCTGGGGGCTTGCCGCTCCGGTACAGAACTGCACCTCCCGCGTACGGAGCGGCAAGCAAGCGGCGCCGCGTCAGCAGTCCCGGAACTCGGGCGACTGGTTCAGCACCTGACTGCGGACCGAGGTGAAGCGGGTCAGCGTCTCGTCGACCGAGGAGTCAAGCGGGAACACGGCCACCCGGTGGCAGTTCTGGAAGGCCAGGCGAACACCGAAGTGCCGTTGCAGCGCGCCGCGTATCGCGTCACTCGCAAGTGCACGCAGCAGCTGACCGCGTGCCTGCTCGTCCGGCGGGGGCGTCTGGTTGTCGGCGAAAGCGCCGCCGTCCACCTTCAGCTGGGCCACCAGGGAGCTGATCATCTCCCACGCATAGGGCAGGGAGGTCCGGACGCAGTCGACGAATTCCGCTTCGTCGACCTCGCCTCGCTCGGCCTGTTCGAGTAGGGCCGGTGAGACGTCGAGCGACATGAGTTCTCCTCTCGCACCCCCAAGGAGCAGGGGTTGCCTGACAGATGAGGGAGAGCGCGATACCGGACACGCTGCGTACACGCACCGCGACCTCCCGTTCATACGGTAAGCAACGGCTGGGGGCGGCACCAGGAAAATGCGCAGATGAGACACTCCCACTGAGCACACCGTGCACACAATCGGCCATTACCGAACACGTGTTTTCCAGGGCGAATCGCGTGGACCCACGCCCGTCGAGTAGCGTTGCCGACCATGCGTCTCGTCATTGCCCGCTGCTCCGTGGACTACGCCGGGCGGCTCACCGCCCACCTTCCCTCGGCCCCGCGCCTGATCCTGGTGAAGGCGGACGGCAGCGTCTCGATCCACGCCGACGACCGGGCCTACAAGCCCCTGAACTGGATGTCGCCGCCCTGCACGCTGAAGGAGGGCACCGGCGAGGATGAGGGCGTCTGGACCGTCATCAACAAGGCGGGCGAGAAGCTCATCATCACGATGGAGGAAGTCCTCCACGACTCCTCGCACGAACTGGGCGTCGATCCGGGCCTGATCAAGGACGGCGTGGAAGCGCACCTGCAGGAGCTGCTCGCCGACCGCATCGAGACACTCGGCGAGGGCTACACGCTCATCCGCCGCGAGTACCCGACGGCCATCGGCCCGGTGGACATCCTGTGCCGGGACGCCGACGGGAAGACCGTCGCGGTGGAGATCAAGCGGCGCGGCGAGATCGACGGCGTGGAGCAGCTGACGCGCTATCTGGAGCTGCTCAACCGCGATCCCCGTCTCGCCCCGGTCCGCGGCATCTTCGCGGCCCAGGAGATCAAGCCCCAGGCCCGCGTCCTCGCGACCGACCGGGGCATCGGCTGCCAGGTCCTCGACTACGACGCCCTGCGCGGCATCGAGGACGACAAGCTGCGCCTGTTCTGACCGCCGTCCACGACGAACGGGGCCGGGTCCGCCGCGCGGACCCGGCCCCGTTCGTGTGCCGAGGCGTCAGATCACCGACGGGGAGCCGCTCGGCGCCCCCGGGCCGCTCTCCGGCGCGCTCGCCGAGGTGCTGGCGGGGGCGCTGGAGGCCGGGCCGCTCGCCGAGTCCGACGTGGACGGCGAGGACGGCGGGTCGGAGGTCGGGGGCTCCGACGTGGGCGGCTCGGAGGTCGGCGGCTCCGACGTGGGCGGCTTGGACGTCGTCGGCGGCTTGGACGTCGTCGGCGGCTTCGACGAGGACGGCGGCCTGGACGAGGACGGGGGCCTGGAGGACGACGGCGAATCCGACGGCGAGGCGGAGCCGCTGGGGTCCGCCGAGCCGCTCGGGGAGCCGGTCGGGGTCGGATCGTCGGACGTGCCGAGGGTGCCGTCCGGGCCCGGGTCGGTCGGGCGGCTGGTGGGTGCGCCGGGGCCGCTGTCGCCTTCGTTGGCCGCGGGGTCGGCGCCCAGGCTGCCGTCACCCGCGCCCTGGCTGGCCGAGGGGTTGACGCCGACCTGGTCGGACGGCGTGTTCGGCTCGTTGTCGGAGGTGGCGCCGAGCGTCACGACCGTGCCGAGCACGGCGACGAGCAGGGCACCCGCGCCGGCGGCCACGAGGTTGCGCCGGGCCAGTCCCTTGAGCCCGCCCCGGGCCTTGCGCGAGGGCGCGGGCGCACTGCGGTGGGTGACCAGGGCCGGGGTCGTGGGCGGCTGGAGCGTCGGGAAGGCGGCCGGAACGCCGGCGGAGGGCGACGCCGACTCCTCGTACCGGGCGTCGGGCACCTCCTCGGCCGCGGTGGGCCCCAGCGCGATCGGCGTGCCCGCGCGGTCGGCGACCAGGGCGAGGGCACGCCGGCCCGCGACCGTGCCGCGCTTGTCGGACAGGGCGCCGCGCAGGCCGATGGAGGCCTCCAGCTCGCTGCGGGCCCGGTCGAGGCTGCCGCCGCACAGGGCGAGGACGCCGAGCTCGTGGTGGAAGTAGGCCTCCTCGGCCACCTCTCCGGCCGACCGGGCGGCCTCGGCGCCGGCCCGCAGGGTCCGCTCCCAGGCGCTCCAGTGCAGTCCGGCGGCGAACGCGGGCGCGGCGGTGCGGGCCAGGTGCACGGCCGCGCTCTCCTCGCCCTCGGCGGCCGGGGTGGTGAGCGGCCCGAGCACGGTGAGGGCGGCGAGGAGCGCGTCCGCCTCGGCGCACACGCGCTCGGGGGTGACCGAGGGGTGCCCGGCCCACCAGGAGTAGTGCTGGGCGGCGCTGCGGGCCCGGGCCTCGGCCTCGTCGGCGTACCCGGCGGCCTCCAGCTGGGCGGGGACGCCCGCGGCGAGCCGGTAGCGGGAGCCGACCGCGGAGACCAGTCCGCAGGAGGCCAGTTCGCCGAGGGCGGCGTCCGCGTGGGTGTCGCCGACGAGGGCGGGCAGATGCGCCTGGTGCGGGATCTCGCCGTCGAGGGCGACGGCGAAGCGCAGGGTGGCCCGCGCGGAGGCGCTCAGCCGGGAGGCGAGCAGCGGCGCGGGCGCGGCGGCCTCGCCCAGCGAGGGCAGCGGTACGTCGTCCCCCAGGTCGTAGGCGTCCGCGGCGTCGGCCGGCGGGGCGTCCTCGAAGACGCCGAACTCGTCGACGGCGCCGGCGCCGGCGCGCAGCCGGTCGCGCTGCCGCAGCAGGGCACCGGCCTGGACGAAGCGCAGCGGCAGGCCCTCGGACTCGAACCAGAGGTCGCCCGCCCAGTTGGACTCCTCCTCGGTGAGGGGCCGGCCGACGGCGTGCTCCAGCAGATCGAGTCCGTCCGCCCGCTCCAGGCCGCCGAGGACGACCTCCTCGATCGCGGCCGCGGCGGACGGGGCGGGCACGTCCGGGGTGGCGCCGAGCAGGAAGGCGCACTCGGGGGTGGCGTCCAGCAGCTCGTCGAGCGCGGCTCCGCCGAACTGCAGGTCGTCCAGGACGACGACGGCGCCGATCTCCCCGAGGTGGGTGAGCAGTTCGTCCCGGTCCGGGCGGTGCAGGGGGGCGCTGTACACGGCGTGGAACAGGTCGTACAGCAGGTCCGCCGAGCCGCGGCCGAAGCCGTTGAGGCGGACCACCCCGTCGGGGGCGAGGTCCGCGCAGTCCTCCGCGACGAGGTCGAGCAGCCGCGTGCGGCCGGAGCCGGCCGGGCCGGTGAGGCGGACGGAGCGGCCGCGGGCGAGCAGGCGCACCAGCTGCTCGCGCTCGTCCTGCCGGGCGAGCAGCGGCAGGGCGGGCTGTGCGGGGCCGGCCGGGGCGGGCGGGCGGGCCGCGCGCTCGGCCTCGGCGCGCTCGGCCGCGGTGAGCTTCACGGGCCGGGCGGGCCGTTCGGCGGGCGGGCAGACTTCTATCTCGCTGCCGTCGACGGGGTTGACCGTCAGCAGGAAGTCGCCGGAGACGAGCTGCACCGTGCGGGCGAGCGCGGGCGCGTGCTGTGCGAAGTCGGGTGTGAGGGATTCCCGGGGCGGGCGCTGGCGCGGCCCCTGGCCGTCGCCTTCGTGGCCGTACTCCTCGGGTCCCCGGGTGTTCGGGTCCATAGGTCAAGCCCCCCAAAAGCGGGTGTGTGCTGTGAAAGCCCCTCCCGGCCTTGCTGCACACCGCGCTGTCGCTTCTGGTCCGGGCCCGCTCGAAGGGTGACAAGGCAGCGGGCAGCCGAACCTTAAACCTTCGCACAGTATCTACGACAGTCCGGGGTACCGCGCCGTCCGTAACGTCACGGTCTCGTGAGGATTGTGCGCGTCGCACGGTTCGACGACGTCCGTCCGGGTCTCCCCGGTCGCCCGGTTCACACCCGTACGCGGGGTCACACGCGGGGCAGTGTCTCCACCCCGATGCCCCCCTCGATCGCCAGGATCCGGTGCAGGCGGGTGGCCACCAGCAGGCGCTGCATCTGCGGCGGTACCCCGCGCAGCACCAGGCGCCGGCCGCAGCGGCCGGCCCGCCGGTGGGCACCCATGATCACGCCCAGGCCGGTGGCGTCCCAGGAGTCCAGTTCGGACAGGTCGAGCACGAGGTCGCCGACGCCGTCGTCGACGGCCGAGTGCAGGACCGTACGGGCGTCCGCCGCGCTCCGGACGTCGAGGCGGCCCCCGACGACCAGCTCGGCGTGGTCGCCCCTGATGTGCATATGCGCTCCCCGTGCGTGCGAATCGTGCTCCGCGTTCTGGTTTTGGGTGATGCAACCTCTGACTGTGTGGAGGAGTCAGAGGTTGCTTCCTGTAAGCGAACCGAGACCGAATTCACCCGGGGGTGTGATGCCCCCGGGGCATGTGCGGTTTCAGTGCTTGTAGAAGCCCTGCCCGCTCTTGCGTCCGATGTCACCGGCGTCAACCATCCGGCGCATCGACTCGGGAGCCGCGAACTTCTCGTCCTGGGACTCGGTGTAGATGTTGTCCGTGGCGTGCAGCAGGATGTCGACGCCCGTCAGGTCCGCCGTGGCCAGCGGTCCCATGGCGTGGCCGAAGCCCAGCTTGCAGGCCAGGTCGATGTCCTCGGCGCTGGCCACTCCGGACTCCTGCAGCTTCGCGGCCTCGACCACCAGCGCGCAGATGAGACGGGTCGTCACGAACCCGGCGACGTCGCGGTTGACGACGATGCAGGTCTTGCCGACCGACTCGGCGAACGCGCGGGCGGTGGCGAGGGTTTCGTCGCTGGTCTTGTGGCCGCGGACGAGTTCGCACAGCTGCATCATCGGCACCGGCGAGAAGAAGTGCGTGCCGACGACCCGCTCGGGACGCTCCGTCGCGGCCGCGATCTTGGTGATCGGGATGGCGGAGGTGTTGGAGGCGAGGATCGCCTCGTCCTTCACGATCTTGTCGAGCGCGCGGAAGATCTCGTGCTTGACTTCCAGCTTCTCGAACACGGCCTCGACGACGACGTCCGCGTCGGCCGCGGCGTCCAGGTCGGTGGTCGCGGTGATGCGGGCGAGCGCGGCGTCGGCGTCGTGCGCCTCCAGCCTGCCCTTGGCGACGAACTTGTCGTACGACGCCTTGATGCCGTCGGTGCCCCGCGTCAGCGCCTCGTCGGTGACGTCACGCAGGACGACGTCCCAGCCCGCCTGTGCGGAGACCTGGGCGATGCCGGATCCCATGAGGCCGGCTCCGATGACGGCGAGCTTCCGTGCCACTGTGCGACTCCCCTGACGCGCTGCTTGTGTCTGCCTCTCCGGCGGACACTAGCGGTCGTGAGGGCCCGTGTGACCAGTAAGTAATGCGCGTCACGTCTCACATGACGGACATCACACCGGCGAGGGTCATTCCGCGCCACGGACGGCGTAGTTGAGCACCTGCTCGCTCAACAGGCCCTCGATGTCGTCGAGGAGTCCGAGCATCTCCCGGGACACTTCGCCCGGATTGCGCCCCCGGGCCATCTCACGGCCGATCGAGGCGAAGAGGGTGCCGTGGACCCAGCAGATCTGACCGGCGATCAGCCCCGGCAGCGGGTCGCCGGCGGCGGCGCGGGTCTCCTCGCGCAGGGTCGCCTCCAGGTTCTCCTGGACCTCCTGCTGGATGCGCCACAGCCGGGAGCGGAGCGGGGGCGCCTCCTCGATGCACCGCATGAAGCGGTCGTAGCCCTCGATGAGACCCAGCCGGGGGGAGACGGCCTCGACCTCGGCGCGCAGTTCCCGCAGCACCGCCCGGGCGGCCGACTCCCCGGTGTCGCGGCCGCGCACCCAGCGGGAGAGGCGGTCGACGACCCCCTCGGAGCGGTCGAAGAAGAGGTCCTCCTTCGCCGGGAAGTAGTTGTAGACGGTGTTCACGGAGACGTCGGCCGCCTCCGCCACGTCCGCCATGGTCACGCTCATGAACCCACGCTCCAGGAACAGCCCGGTGGCGATGTCGGAGATGCGCTGCCTGGTCTCGCGCTTCTTCCGTTCCCTGAGCCCCTCAGCCATGCCCGCATCCTAGCCTTCCTTGGGGACTGCCAAATCTTGGGGGCATTGCAAAATTTAAGAGACTCTGTTTTTCTGGGCGGCATGGCAATCATCAGTACGGCCGGTCTGGCCCGTACCTTCCACACCAGGCGCGGCCCCGTCGAGGCCGTGCGCGGCATCGATCTGACCGTCCGCGAGGGCGAGATCCTCGGCTTCCTCGGCCCGAACGGCGCCGGCAAGACGACGACCCTGCGGATGCTGACCACCCTGCTGGAGCCGACCGGCGGCGCCGCCACCGTCGCGGGCCACGACCTGGCGACCGACCCGGCGGGAGTGCGCCGGGTCTGCGGTTACGTGGCCCAGTCCGGCGGCGTCGATCCGCAGATCAGCGTGCGCGAGGAGCTGATCACCCAGGGGCGTCTGTACCGGCTGAGCCGCGGGCGGGCCGCCGAGCGCGCCGGGGAACTGGCCGGTGAGCTGGGCCTGGCCGAACTGCTCGACCGCAGGTGCGGCGCGCTGTCCGGCGGCCAGCGGCGGCGGCTGGACATCGCGATGGCGCTCACCCACCGCCCGAAGGTGCTGTTCCTGGACGAGCCGACGACCGGGCTCGACCCGGGCAGCCGCGCCGGCCTGTGGGACCTGGTGCGGCGGCTGCGCGACGAGCACGGCACGACCGTGTTCCTGACCACCCACTACCTCGACGAGGCCGACGCCCTCTCCGACCGGCTGGTGATCGTCGACCGGGGCGTGGTCGCCGCCGAGGGCACCCCGAGCGCGCTGAAGCTGCGCTACGGCGGCTCGCTCGACGCCTCGCTGCACGACACGTTCCTCGCCGTCACCGGCCGCAGCGCCACGCCCGCCGACACCGCCCCCGTCGCCGTCTAGGAGGTCACCGATGCTGCTCCACGACACGGCCCTCGTCTACGGCCGCTATCTCCGCCAGTCCCTGCGCTCGCGCTTCGCGCTCCTCTTCGGCGTGCTGATGCCGCTGCTGTACCTGCTGTTCTTCGGTCCGCTGCTGACCGGGCTGCCGCTCGGTGAGCCGGGCAGCTCCTGGCAGGTGCTGGTCCCCGGGCTGCTGCTCCAACTGGGGTTGTTCGGGGCCTCGTTCGCGGGCTTCACGATCATCCTGGAGAAGGGGCAGGGGGTGGTCGAGCGGATGCGGGTGACCCCGGTCAGCCGGCTGGCCCTGCTGCTCGGACGGGTGCTGCGGGAAGCCACCGTCTTCGTCTTCCAGGCGGTGCTGCTGGTGCTGGCGGCGGTGGCGATGGGCCTGCGGGCGCCGCTCGCCGGCGTGCTGATCGGCTTCGGCTTCGTCGCGCTGCTCACCGTGTCGCTGTCCGCGCTGTCGTACGCGCTGGCGATGCGGCTGAGCACCCCGCAGGGGTTCGGCCCGGCGGTGAACGCGCTGACGATGCCCTCGATGCTGCTGTCCGGCCTGATGCTGCCGATGTCCCTGGGCCCGGCATGGCTGGACGTCCTGTCGCACCTGATGCCGTTCCGCTATCTGGTGGACGCGGTGCGCGACGCCTACGTCGGCAGTTACGCCACGGCCGACATGCTCTACGGGGTCCTGGTGGCCGTCGGCCTGACCGTGCTGTCCGTGACGGTGGGCACACGCGTGTTCCGATCGGCCGGGGCGTAACTACGCTGGCCGCATGGTCAATCTGACGCGCATCTACACCAGGACCGGTGACCAGGGCACGACCGCCCTCGGCGACATGAGCCGGGTCGCCAAAACGGACCTGCGGATCTCGGCGTACGCCGACGCCAACGAGGCGAACGCCGTGATCGGCACGGCGATCGCGCTGGGCGGCCTGGACGAGGAGGTCGTGCAGGTCCTCACCCGCGTGCAGAACGACCTGTTCGACGTGGGTGCGGACCTGTCGACGCCGGTCGTGGAGAACCCGGAGTACCCGCCGCTGCGGGTCGAGCAGTTCTACATCGACCGGCTGGAGGCGGACTGCGACCGCTTCAACGAGCGGCTGGACAAGCTCCGCTCCTTCATCCTCCCGGGCGGTACGGCGGGCGCGGCCCTGCTGCACCAGGCCTGCACGGTGGTCCGCCGCGCGGAACGCTCGACCTGGGCGGCCCTGGAGGCCCACGCCGACACGATGAACCCCCTCACGGCGACCTACCTCAACCGCCTCTCCGACCTCCTGTTCATCCTGGCGAGGACCGCGAACAAGGAGACCGGAGACGTGCTGTGGGTCCCCGGCGGGGAGCGCTAGGGCCTGCTCGCGCGGTGAGCCCGAGGCCGTCGGCGGTGCTCAGCGGTGGAGCCTTTCTTTCGGATCGGTGACCGACTCCGGCTCACCCGCGGGGGCCTTGCGCGGCCAGACCAGATAGCTCAGCGCGACCAGTCCGTGGATCCCGGCCGCACGCCAGGCCACGTGCCGCCAGCTCTCCAGGGAGGTCACGCGGCTCGGGTCGTCCACGTACCAGATGGCGAGCTGCAGGAGCGCGGTCGCGACGGCGGCGCCCAGCACCGTGCCCATCCAGACCCGGCCCTCGTGCCGGGCCCGGGCCATGCCGTACTGCGGCGGCTTCCGCGGCGGCGGCGCCCCGCCGAAGCGGTGGGCCGCGTGCCCGTCGAGCCACTTCACGGTGCGGTGGCCGTGGCCGACGGTGTAGCCGATGTACAGCGCGGCCAGCCCGTGGGTCCAGTCGGGCTCCGCGCCGCTCTTCAGGTCCAGCGCGGTGGCGACCAGGAGGACGACCTCCAGCAGCGGCTCGCACAGCAGCAGCGCCAGCCCCGTCCGCGGCATGCGCAGCACGTAGCGGAAGGCCAGTCCGGCCGCCAGCAGCACCCAGAAGCCGATCTCACAGGCGGCGATCAAGGCGACGATCACGGTTCGCTCCTCTCGGTCACCCCTCCAGGCTCCCGGGCGGCGCGGCCGGAATCGTCGTCGCGAGTGACGAACCCCCGGTACATCGAAAGATGCAGCCCAGGACCCTTCGCGGGGAGCAGGCGCCGGGCGCGGCGGGCGTGTTGGATGGTGCCATGGCCGTACGACTCCCCCGCCTCCGCCGCTTCGACGTCCACGTCGCGCTGGGCGGTCTGCTCGGCGGGCTGCTCCTGTGGGCCGTTGGCCTGGCCACCCGCTCGGCGACCGAGCCGTACGTGCTCCTGCCCGGGCGCTGGCCCCTGCTGCTGCCGCTGGTGGTGATGGCGGGCTGCGAGCTGCTGCGCCGCAGCGCGCCCCGCGCCGCCCTGCTGATCGGCACGCCCGCGCTGGTGCTGGACCTCGTCACCCAGGGCAACCTGGTCACGATCCTGATGTACACCGACCTGATGTACGCGGCCGTCCTGTACGGGCCGCCCGCCACGGCGCACCGCATCCCGCGGATCACCGGGCTGCTCACGGTGGCCGGGACCGTGGTGCCCTTCGCGGTCTGGCGCGAGCCCGAGGCGCTGCTCATCGGCGTGCTCACCGGTCTGGTCAGCTTCGGGCCAGCCGCCACCGGCCTGATCGTCCGCAACCACCGCGACGCCGCCGAGGCGGCCCGGCTGCGCGCCGAACAGACCGCGCTGCTCGCCGAGATGGACCGCGCCCAGGCCGTCACGGCCGAACGGGCCCGGATGGCCCGCGAACTGCACGACATGGTCGCCAACCACCTCTCGGCGATCGCCATCCACTCCACGGCCGCCCTCTCCCTCCAGGACCCCAGGACCTCGCAGGAGGCGCTGGTGGTCATCCGCGAGAACAGCGTCGAGGGGCTCGCGGAGATGCGGCGACTCATCGGGATCCTGCGCGACTCCAGCGGCGACACCGAACCGGTCGCCGCCCCCACCCTCGACGGCCTGGGCGCCCTGGTGGACAACGCCCGCACCAACGGCCTCGACGTCACCCTCGACGCGGACCTCGAAGCGGCCCGGGGCGCGGTCCCCGCGCCGGTGGAGCTGGCCGCCTACCGCATCGTCCAGGAGTCGCTCACCAACGCCCTCAAGCACGCCGGCGCCGGCCGGGTCGCCGTGTCCCTCGCCCGCTGCGACGGGGTCCTGACGGTGGCGGTGACCAGCCCCTACGGCGACCGCGACGGGCCCACGGCCCCCGGCTCGGGCGCCGGTCTGGTCGGCATGCGCGAGCGGGCCGCACTGCTGGACGGCACCTTCGAGGCCGGCCCAGAGGACTCGCCGGACGGCAGGATCTGGGCCGTCCGCGCCACCCTGCCCGTCAGCGACACCGCCGAAGGAGACACCGCATGATCCGCGTCCTGGTCGCCGAGGACCAGTCGGCCGTCCGCGCAGGCCTGGTCCTCATCCTGCGCAGCGCGCCCGACATCGAGGTGGCCGGCGAGGCATCGGACGGCGAGCAGGCGGTGGCGCTGGCCCGCGAGCTGCGGCCCGACCTGGTGCTGATGGACGTTCAGATGCCCCGGCTGGACGGGGTGTCGGCCACCCGGCAGGTCGTCGCCGAAGGGCTCGCGGACGTGCTGGTGCTGACCACCTTCGACTTGGACGCGTACGTCTTCGGGGCACTGCGCGCGGGCGCGTCCGGGTTCCTGCTGAAGAACACCGAGGCCAAGGACCTGCTGGAGGCGGTGCGGACGGTGGCGCGCGGGGAGGGGCTGATCGCCCCGGCGGTCACCCGGCGGCTGATCGCGGAGTTCGCCGCGAAGCCGGCCCGGGAGCCCGCGGCCGACCCGGCGGTGCTGGAGCGGCTGACCCGCCGTGAGCGCGAGGTGCTGTCCTGCCTGGGCGAGGGGCTGTCCAACGCGGGCATCGCCGAGCGCCTCGACATGGCGGAAGCGACGGTGAAGACGCACGTCAGCCGTCTGCTGGCGAAGCTGGAGCTGCGCAGCCGGGTGCAAGCGGCGGTGCTCGCGCAGGAGTTGGGGATCTGATCCGGCGCCGGGCACAGCGGTCCGGGGTGGTCCAGACCTATTGACCGGTGGTCCAGACCTTTCTATTCTCACCGCACCATGTGTGGCGTGAGGCTCAGTCACGCCCCCCACAACTCCATCAAGGGAGGCGCAGCATGCGCTTCAGACACAGAGCCGCGGCAGGGTTCGCGACCCTGTTGCTCCCCTTCGCCGGCCTCGTCGGCCTGGCGAGCCCGGCCCAGGCAGCGACGTCCGCCACCGCGACCTACGCCAAGACCCAGGACTGGGGCTCCGGCTTCGAGGGCAAGTGGACGGTGAAGAACACCGGCACCACCACCCTCAGCTCCTGGACCGTCGAGTGGGACTTCCCCTCCGGTACCTCCGTCACCTCCGCGTGGGACGCCGACGTCACCTCCTCCGGCACCCACTGGACCGCGAAGAACAAGTCCTGGAACGGCACCCTCGCCCCCGGGGCCTCCATCACGTTCGGCTTCAACGGCTCCGGCTCCGGCTCCCCCGCCAACTGCAAGCTCAACGGCGGCAGCTGCGACGGCGGCACCACCGAGCCCGGCGACAGCGCGCCGAGCGCCCCCGGCACCCCGACCGCCTCCGGCATCACCGACACCTCGGTGAAGCTGAGCTGGTCCGCCGCCACCGACGACAAGGGCGTCAAGAACTACGACGTCCTGCGCGACGGCGCCAAGGTCGCCACCGTGACGAGCACCTCGTACACGGACACCGGCCTGACCAAGGGCACGGACTACTCCTACTCCGTGCAGGCGCGGGACACCGCCGACCAGACCGGCCCGGTCAGCGGCTCCGTCCGCGTCCGCACCACCGGCGGCACCACCGAGCCCCCGCCCACCGGCGACAAGGTCAAGCTCGGCTACTTCACCGAGTGGGGCGTCTACGGCCGCAACTACCACGTCAAGAACCTCGTGACGTCGGGCACCGCGTCGAAGATCACCCACATCAACTACGCGTTCGGCAACGTCAAGAACGGTCAGTGCACCGTCGACGACACCTACGCCGCCTACGACAAGGCGTACACCGCCGACCAGTCCGTCAGCGGCACCGCCGACACGTGGGACCAGCCGCTGCGCGGCAACTTCAACCAGCTGCGCCAGCTGAAGGCCAAGTACCCGCACATCAAGGTGCTGTACTCCTTCGGCGGCTGGACCTACTCCGGCGGCTTCGGCCAGGCCGCGCAGAACGCCGCCGCGTTCGCCAAGTCCTGCAAGGCCGTCGTGGAGGACCCGCGCTGGGCCGACGTCTTCGACGGCATCGACATCGACTGGGAGTACCCCAACGCCTGCGGCCTGACCTGTGACACGTCCGGTCCGGCGGCCTTCAAGACCCTCTCCCAGGCCCTGCGCAACGAGTTCGGTCCCGACTATCTGGTCACCGCGGCCATCACCGCCGACGGCTCCTCCGGCGGCAAGATCGACGCGGCCGACTACGGCGGTGCCGCCCAGTACCTCGACTGGTACAACGTGATGACCTACGACTACTTCGGCGCCTTCGACAAGGACGGCCCGACCGCCCCGCACTCCCCGCTCACCTCGTACCCGGGCATCCCGCAGGACGGCTTCAACTCGGCCGACGCCATCGCCAAGCTCAAGGCCAAGGGCGTCCCCGCCAAGAAGCTGCTGCTCGGCATCGGCTTCTACGGCCGCGGCTGGACCGGCGTCACCCAGTCCGCCCCGGGCGGCTCGGCGACCGGCGCGGCTCCCGGCACCTACGAGGCCGGCATCGAGGACTACAAGATCCTGAAGAACTCCTGCCCGGCCACCGGCACCATCGCCGGCACGGCGTACGCCCACTGCGGCAGCAACTGGTGGTCGTACGACACCCCGGCGACCATCGCGGGCAAGATGAGCTGGGCCAAGAACCAGGGCCTGGGCGGCGCGTTCTTCTGGGAGTTCAGCGGTGACACCGCGAACGGAGAACTGGCGACCGCGATCGACAGCGGTCTGAAGTAGACCGCTTCAAAGAAAAGTTCCAAGGGCCACAGGCCCTAGGCGACATTGACGCTCCCCCCGGACTTCGTCCGGGGGGACCCCCACCCAGCGGGTGAACGTGGCTACGCCACGTTCACCCGCTGTCCGGGCGGGGCTGCCTCGAGCCACGCGAGGAAACCGGTCAGCGCGTCTTCGCTCATCGCGAGCTCCAGACGCGTGCCCCGGTGCAGACAGGCCAGGATCACATGGTCGGAGAGGAGCGCCAGCTCCTCCTCGCCCTCCGGGACCCGGCGCCCGGCCACCTCGATCGCGGACCGCTCCAGCACGCGGCGCGGCCGCGGCGAGTACGAGAAGACGCGGAACCACTCGACGCGGTCACCGTTGTACCGGGCCACCCCGTACGCCCAGCCCTTGCCGCTGGCATCGCCCTGCTCCGCGACGTCCCAGCGCAGGCTGGCGTCGAACGTGCCGCCCGAACGCTGGATCAGCCGGCGGCGCAGACCGAAGACGAACAGGGCCACCACCACGAGGCCCACCACGATTCCGCACACAGTCAGAGCGAGGACCATCGACACCGACCTCCTCGTCTCCTAGGTAACGGAACGTAAAAACACCCACATCCGCCTCAGCCGCGGCCGGGTCCGGATCTCTCCGGTACCCAGCCGCGGCTGAGTGACGTCTTCACACGGCGGGCGGGATCAGCGCGCCGCCGTCGCAGCCCGCAGCCGGACGTCCGCGCGGCGCTGGGCCTCCGCGTCGTCCTCCGCCTTCGCGCGCTCCAGTTCCCGCTCCGCGCGCTGGACGTCGATCTCGTCCGACAGCTCGGCGACCTCCGCCAGCAGCGACAGCTTGTCGTCGGCGAACGAGATGAATCCGCCGTGCACCGCGGCGACGACCGTCCCGCGGTCGCTCGTGCGGATGGTCACCGGGCCCGACTCCAGCACACCGAGCAGCGGCTGGTGACCGGGCATGACGCCGATGTCGCCGGACGTGGTGCGCGCGACGACCAGGGTGGCCTGGCCGGACCAGACCTCACGGTCGGCCGCGACCAGCGCGACGTGCAGCTCAGCAGCCAAGGTGGCTCCTCGGGTCACCACCCGGCGGGAGTGCCGGGTGTTGGTTACAAGTCTAAGGGGCGTGACGAAGGGGGCGGGACGTTCCCCGCCCCCTCCGCCGTGAGCACACGGCTCTCACACGAGCACGAGGCTCAGGAGACGCCCAGCTCCTTCGCGTTCTTCTTCAGGTCCTCGAGACCACCGCACATGAAGAACGCCTGCTCCGGGAAGTGGTCGTACTCGCCGTCGCAGATCGCGTTGAACGCGGCGATCGACTCGTCCAGCGGCACGTCCGAACCGTCCACGCCGGTGAACTGCTTGGCGGCGTGGGTGTTCTGGGACAGGAAGCGCTCCACGCGACGGGCACGGTGGACGACGAGCTTGTCCTCCTCGCCGAGCTCGTCGATACCGAGGATCGCGATGATGTCCTGCAGGTCCTTGTACTTCTGCAGGATGTTCTTCACGCGCATCGCGGCGTTGTAGTGGTCCGCCGAGATGTACCGCGGGTCGAGGATGCGGGACGTCGAGTCCAGCGGGTCCACGGCCGGGTAGATGCCCTTCTCGGAGATCGGACGGGAGAGCACCGTCGTCGCGTCGAGGTGGGCGAAGGTGGTGGCCGGGGCCGGGTCGGTCAGGTCGTCCGCGGGGACGTAGATCGCCTGCATCGAGGTGATCGAGTGACCACGGGTCGAGGTGATGCGCTCCTGGAGGATGCCCATCTCGTCGGCCAGGTTCGGCTGGTAGCCCACCGCGGAGGGCATACGGCCGAGCAGGGTCGACACCTCGGAACCGGCCTGGGTGAAGCGGAAGATGTTGTCGATGAAGAACAGCACGTCCTGCTTCTGGACGTCGCGGAAGTACTCCGCCATCGTCAGGCCGGCCAGGGCCACGCGCAGACGGGTGCCCGGGGGCTCGTCCATCTGGCCGAAGACCAGGGCGGTCTTGTCCAGAACGCCGGACTCTTCCATCTCCGCGATGAGGTCGTTGCCCTCACGGGTGCGCTCACCGACGCCCGCGAAGACGGAGACGCCCTCGTGGAGGTTGGCGACACGCATGATCATTTCCTGGATCAGCACGGTCTTGCCGACACCGGCACCACCGAACAGACCGATCTTGCCGCCCTTGACGTACGGGGTGAGCAGGTCGACGACCTTCAGGCCCGTCTCGAACATCTCGGTCTTCGACTCGAGCTGGTCGAACGCGGGGGCCTTGCGGTGGATGGACCAGCGCTCGCCCGTGTGGACCTCGTCGCTGTTCAGCACCTCGCCGAGGGTGTTGAACACCTTGCCCTTGGTGAAGTCGCCGACCGGGACGGTGATGCCCTCGCCGGTGTCGACGACCGGGGCCTGGCGGACCAGGCCGTCGGTGGGCTGCATGGAGATGGCGCGGACCAGGCCGTCACCCAGGTGCTGGGCGACCTCCAGGGTCAGCGTCTTCTTCTCGCCCGCCAGCGCCGGGTCGGCGACCTCGACGTGCAGGGCGTTGTAGATCTCCGGCATCGCGTCGACGGGGAACTCCACGTCGACGACCGGGCCGATGACCCGCGCGACGCGGCCAGTGGCCACGCCAGCAGGAGCGGTCGGCTCAACAGTGGTGGTCATTTGTCAGTCACTCCCCGCGGTCGCGTCGGCCAGGGCACTGGCGCCACCGACGATCTCGCTGATTTCCTGGGTGATTTCGGCCTGGCGGGCCTGGTTGGCAAGCCGGGTGAGCGTCTCGATGAGCTCGCCGGCGTTGTCGGTGGCCGACTTCATCGCGCGCCGCGTGGCGGCGTGCTTGGAGGCGGCCGACTGGAGCAGCGCGTTGTAGATGCGGCTCTCCACGTAACGCGGCAGCAGGGCGTCCAGGACGTCCTCCGCCGAGGGCTCGAAGTCGAACAGCGGGAGGATCTCGCCCTTGGGCTTGGCCTCCGCCTCGACCTCGTCGAGGCTGAGCGGCAGCAGCCGCGCCTCGATCGCCGTCTGCGTCATCATCGACACGAACTCGGTGTAGACGATGTGGAGCTCGTCCACGCCGCCCTCGGCCGTCTCCGTCTCGATGGCCTCGATCAGCGGTGCCGCGACCTTCTTGGCGTCCGCGTACGACGGGTCGTCGGTGAAGCCCGTGAACGACTCCGCGATCTTGCGCTCGCGGAAGTTGTAGTGGGCGACACCACGGCGGCCGACGATGAAGTTGACGACCTCCTTGCCCTCGGCCTCCAGCTTCGCCGTGAGCTTCTCCGCGGCCTTGATGGCGTTGGAGTTGAAGGCGCCGGCCAGACCGCGGTCGCTCGTGAGGAGCAGGACCGCGGCGCGGGTCGGGTTCTCCGGCTCGGTCGTCAGCGGGTGCTTGGTGTTGCTACCGGTGGCGACCGCCGTGACCGCCCGGGTGAGCTCGGTCGCGTACGGGGTGGAGGCCGCCACCTTGCGCTGCGCCTTGACGACGCGCGAGGCGGCGATCATCTCCATCGCCTTGGTGATCTTCTTGGTCGCGGTGACGGATCGGATGCGACGCTTGTAGACCCGGAGCTGGGCTCCCATGAGTCAGGTCCCTTCCGTCGTCACTTGCCGGCAGCCGGGGCGTCCTCGCCGAGCAGCTTGCCGTCGGAGGTCTCGAACTGCTTCTTGAACTCCGCGATGGCGTCGGCGACGGCCTGCAGGGTGTCGTCGGACATCTTGCCGCCCTCACGGATGGAGGTCATCAGGCCCTGCTCCTTGCGGTGCAGGTACTCCAGCAGCTCCTTCTCGAAGCGGCGGATGTCGGCGACGGGGACGTCGTCCATCTTGCCGGTGGTGCCGGCCCAGACGGAGACGACCTGGTCCTCGGTGGCCATCGGCTGGTACTGCGGCTGCTTCAGCAGCTCGACCATGCGCTGACCGCGCTCCAGCTGCGCCTTCGACGCGGCGTCCAGGTCGGAACCGAAGGCGGCGAACGCCTCCAGCTCACGGAACTGGGCGAGGTCCACGCGCAGGCGGCCAGAGACCTGCTTCATCGCCTTGTGCTGCGCGGAACCACCGACTCGGGAGACGGAGATACCGACGTTCAGCGCGGGGCGCTGACCGGCGTTGAACAGGTCCGACTCCAGGAAGCACTGGCCGTCGGTGATGGAGATGACGTTGGTCGGGATGAACGCCGAGACGTCGTTGGCCTTGGTCTCGACGATCGGCAGACCGGTCATCGAACCGGCGCCCATCTCGTCGGAGAGCTTGGCGCAGCGCTCCAGCAGACGGGAGTGCAGGTAGAAGACGTCACCCGGGTAGGCCTCGCGGCCCGGTGGGCGGCGCAGCAGCAGCGACACGGCGCGGTAGGCGTCGGCCTGCTTCGACAGGTCGTCGAAGATGATCAGGACGTGCTTGCCCTGGTACATCCAGTGCTGGCCGATGGCCGAACCGGTGTACGGCGCCAGGTACTTGAAGCCGGCCGGGTCGGACGCCGGGGCGGCGACGATGGTCGTGTACTCCAGCGCGCCGGCCTCCTCCAGAGCGCCGCGCACGCCGGCGATGGTGGAGCCCTTCTGGCCGATGGCGACGTAGATGCAGCGGACCTGCTTGTTCGGGTCGCCCGTGCGCCAGTTGTCGCGCTGGTTGATGATCGTGTCGACGGCCAGGGCGGTCTTGCCGGTCTGGCGGTCACCGATGATCAGCTGGCGCTGGCCGCGGCCGATCGGGGTCATCGCGTCGACGGCCTTGTAGCCCGTCTCCATCGGCTCGTGCACCGACTTGCGGACCATGACGCCCGGGGCCTGCAGCTCCAGGGCGCGACGGTCTTCGGTCTCGATCTCGCCGAGGCCGTCGATCGGGTTGCCGAGGGGGTCCACCACGCGGCCGAGGTAGCCCTCGCCCACCGCGACGGAGAGAACCTCACCGGTGCGGGAGACCGGCTGTCCCTCCTCGACGCCGCTGAACTCGCCGAGGACGATGGCACCGATCTCGCGCTCCTCGAGGTTGAGGGCGAGGCCGAGGGTGCCGTCCTCGAACTTCAGCAGCTCGTTGGCCATGGTCGAGGGCAGGCCCTCCACCTTCGCGATGCCGTCGCCGGCAAAGGTGACCGTACCGACCTCCTCGCGCGAGGCCGCGTCCGGCTTGTACGCCTGGACGAAGTTCTCCAGCGCGTCCCGGATCTCCTCCGGCCGGATCGTGAGCTCCGCCATCTGGGTTCCCTGCTCTCCTTGTTGGGCCCGAAGTTTCTTAGGGGGTCTGGGGGCGACCCCCAGGATTCTTCTGCACGGCCCAACCAGGGCCGTCGTAAGTACGTTGTGCCTATTGAGTTGCTGCTCAGCCGGCGAGCCGGCGGCTGGCGTCCTCGATGCGGTCCGCGAGGGAGCCGTTGATCACCTCGTCGCCGACCTGCACCCGGATCCCGCCGAGGACCTCGGGGTCCACGTCCAGGTTGAGGTGCATCGCGCGGCCGTAGAGCTTCGCCAGGGCGGCGCCCAGGCGCTGCTTCTGCGCGTCGCTCAGCGGCACCGCCGAGGTCACGGTGGCGACCATGCGGTTCCGCCGGTCGGCGGCGAGCTTGGACAGGGACTCCAGTCCCGACTCCAGGCTACGTCCCCGCGGCGCGGTCACAAGGCGCGTCACCAGACGCTCGGTGGCCGCCTGCGCCCTGCCGCCCAGCAGGCTGCGCAGCAGCGCGCTCTTGGCGGAGGTGGTGGCCTTGCGGTCGGTCAGCGCGGCGCGCAGCTCGGTGCTGCCGGAGACGATCCGGCCGAACCGGAACAGCTCGTCCTCGACGTCGTCGAGCTTGCCGGCCCGCTGCGCGGCGGTGAGGTCGGCGGTGTCGGCCAGCTGCTCCAGCGCGTCCACCAGGTCGCGCGACTGCGACCAGCGGGAGCGCACCATGCCGGCCACCAGGTCCGCGGCCGGGCCGCTGACCTGGGTGCCGAGCAGGCGCTGGGCCAGCCCGGCCTTGGCCTCGCCGGACTGCGCCGGGTCGGTGAGGACCCGACGCAGCGACACCTCGCGGTCGAGCAGCGCGGTGACGGCGGCCAGCTCACCGGCGAGCGACCCCGCGTCGACGGACGTGGAGTCCGTCAGCGCGTCGAGACGCTCACGTGCGGCTGCCAGGGCCTCGCGGCTCGCTCCGTTCATCGGCCGGCCTCGGCCTTCTCCTCGAGCTCGTCGAGGAACCGGTCGATCACGCGGCTCTGGCGGGCGTGGTCCTCGAGGGACTCGCCGACGAGCTTGCCCGCCAGGTCGGTGGCGAGCTTGCCCACGTCCTGGCGCAGCGCGGACGCGGCGGCCTTGCGGTCGGCCTCGATCTGGGCGTGACCGGCGGCGACGATCTCCTCGCGCTGCCGCTGGCCCTCGGCCCGCATCTCGGCGATGAGGGCGGCACCCTGCTCCTGCGCCTCCTGGCGCAGACGCGCGGCCTCGTGCCGGGCCTCGGCGAGCTGTGCCTTGTACTGCTCAAGGACGCTCTGGGCCTCGACCTTCATGGTCTCGGCCTCCTCGATACCGCCTTCGATCGCCGCGCGGCGCTCCTCCAGAACCTTGTTGATGTTCGGAAGCAGCTTCTTCCAGAAGAAGAAGAACACGATGGCGAAGGCGATGGTGCCGACGAGCAGCTCGGGGCCCGGAGGAACGAGCGGGTTCTGCTCTTCCTCGGCCGCCAGCTGCACCAGGTTGGCGATCACATCAGTGCCTTTCGTCGAAACGTGTCGGTGAGCAGGTGATTACTGACCGAACACGAACGGCATAACGATGCCGATGAGGGCGAGCGCCTCACAGAAGGCGAAGCCCAGGATCTGGTTGGCGCGGATCAGGCCGGCGGCCTCGGGCTGACGGGCCAGGGCCTGGGTGCCGTTGCCGAAGATGATGCCGACGCCGATGCCGGGGCCGATGGCGGAGAGGCCATAGCCGATGGAGCCGAGCGAACCGGAGACAGCGGCGAGGGTCTCAGTGGCAGCCATGCTGAATCTTCCTTCTCTTTCACGGACCGGCGGGGGTTGGCCACCGGACGTTCTTGGGACTTGCGGGGGCGGAGGGGCTCAGTGGTGCTCGGCCAGAGCGCCCTGGATGTACGTGCAGGCGAGGAGCACGAAGACGTACGCCTGGACGGCCTGCACGAAAAGCTCGAAGACGATCATGGCCATCGTCATCACGAAGGAGATACCGGCCGCCGGGATCATCCAGCTGTTGAGCAGGTACCAGGAGGCGACGGTGAACATGACCAGCATCAGGTGACCGGCGAACATGTTCGCGAACAGTCGGACGGCGTGGGTGAACGGCCGGACGAGCAGGTTCGAGAAGAACTCGATGATCATCACGAGCGGCAGCACCGGGCCGAGCGACTTGTCGTAGCCGGTGATGTTCTTGAAGAACCCGACGAAGCCGTGCCGCTTGAAGGTCAGCGAGACCCAGGTCACGTAGACGACCGCGGCGAGGACGGCCGGGTAGGCGATGACCGACGACACCGGGAACTGCGCCAGCGGGATCACGGACCAGATGTTCATGATCCAGATGAAGAAGAACAGCGAGACCATCAGGGGGACGTACTTCTCGCCCTCCTTCTTGCCGAGAGTCTCGTAGACGATGCCGCGGCGGACGAAGTCGTAGCCGGCCTCACCGACCATCTGCAGCTTGCCGGGCACCACCTTGGCCTTGCCGAAGGCCGCCCAGAAGAAGCCGATGACGAGGATGGTGGTGATGATGGCGAGCAGCATCACCTTGTTGAACTCGTACCCCCCGACCGTGGCGATCGGCTTGAAGAGGAACGAGTGCAGGCCCGGTGCCGGAAAACCACACCCGTCGGACATGATCCGACAGCTCCAGTCGAAGGCGAGCTGGGTCTGGTCAGCACTCACCGCGGGCTCCTTCGGTGTGACGCATAGGTACGGCAACCTCGTTGTGTCGGCGCGGCGCGCAGCCGCGGATCGGCACCGGACTGGTGTTACGGATGTGAGGGCGGCTGGGGGGCATCGAGCCTCGCGTTCGAGCAGGCGTCAGCTCAGATGCCCGCGCCCGCGATGCCGCAGTTGGCACCGGACGATAGCAGGAGTTCGTACTGCCCTTTATCGCGCCCCTACTCGTCACGACGACGACCCGGTCTTCTCGGGCTTCTCGCTCTTCTCGGAGTCCGGGTCGATGTAGAAGATCTTGGCCTTCATGTGCGCACGGGCCTGCGCAGCCATCCACACGACGGTCGCGACGACGAGCCCGATGGCGAACGCCTTCGCGTTGAAGAGAGAGGTGTCCTTGAAGAGGGCGACGAAGATCAGCAGAAGCAGCAGCTGGGCGACATAGAGCATCAGCCCCATGGCCTGGAACAACTGCGGGAGCGTTTTTGCCGTCCACTGCAGGACGTACAGACCGACCCCCATGAAGAGGATGGCCAGCAGTGCGCCGACTGCGGCGCCGACGGCACCCTTGCCTCCGGCCACCACGCCACTGACGGCGGCCGCGACCACACCGGCAGCGGCCGTGGGCACAGCGCACTGCAGAAGGTTCCGGGCGTCATGGGACGGCATGGCGGCAACTCCGCTTTCGCAGGGGGCAGGGGTGTCGTCATGGACGAGCGTAGTCCCGGGCTGAGTGGAGACCTCACACCGCTGGACCGTCGCACTGCGGTCCTGCGGCTCTATCCGGGGGTTCTCGTGAACCGTATCACAAACTATTTGATGCAGTCTTTACCTGAAGGTGTGCGCACCATCACACATGAGAGTGAACCTGCGCGTCTGAGCGAGAACATCGCCGAGATGTCTGGTATTGGGGCGCTTCGCACCCCCATCACCACCCCACGACTTGGCAATGCTCTCGTCAGATTCTTACCTTGTCCCGGCCTTGCGCCGATCGGCCAGGCGTGAGCGGGCGCCCACCGCGGTCGCACCGTTGACCCCCGCGACACCCGACGCCACCGGGGTGCGGCTCTCGGCTCCGGACGGCACCGGCTGCTCCGCGGCGGAGGCCGGGGCCGAGACCTCCGGCGCGAGGGCGGTGACCGCCCCGCGGCGCCGGTAGCGCGGCGGCACGAACCGCTCCATCCAGCGCGGGGTGCGTGGCGTGAACCGCGGCAGCAGGAGCAGGACCAGGCCGATGGCGCTGAGGAACACCACGCCGAGCACGATCCACATGGACGCCGAGTTGACCGAGTAGGCGAGCGCGCCGAAGGCGATGAGCGCGGACCAGAAGTACATGATCAGCACCGCGCGGCTGTGCGAGTGGCCGATCTCCAGCAGCCGGTGGTGCAGATGCCCGCGGTCGGCGGCGAACGGCGACTGGCCGCGCCAGGTGCGGCGCACGATCGCCAGGATCAGGTCGGCGGCCGGCACCGCGATGATCGTCAGCGGCAGCAGCAGCGGGATGTAGACGGGGACCGTCTGGTGCACGGCCTCCTTCTCGGACCCGACGTACAGGTTGAGCGCGTCCGGGTCGACCTGGCCGGTGACGGAGATCGCGCCGGCCGCCAGGACCAGGCCGATCAGCATCGAGCCCGAGTCGCCCATGAAGATCCGCGCCGGGTGCATGTTGTGCGGCAGGAAGCCCAGGCACATGCCCATCAGGATCGCCGAGAACAGCGTGGCCGGGGCGGCGGCCTCGACGCCGTACGAGTACCAGATGCGGTAGGCGTACAGGAAGAACGCGGTGGCGGCGATGCAGACCATGCCGGCCGCCAGGCCGTCCAGGCCGTCGACGAAGTTGACGGCGTTGATGGTGATGACGACCAGGGCCACCGTCAGCAGCGTGCCCTGCCACTGGGTCAGCGCCACCGAGCCGACGCCCGGGATCGGCAGCCACAGGATCGTCAGGCCCTGCACGACCATCACGCCCGCGGCGATCATCTGGCCGCCCAGCTTGATCAGGGCGTCGATCTCGAACTTGTCGTCCAGCACACCGATCAGCCAGATCAGCGCGGCCCCGGACAGCAGCGCCCGCGGCTCGTTCGACGTCTCGAAGACCTGGTTGAGGTTGGTCAGGTGGTCGGCCACCAGCAGGCCCGCGCACAGGCCGAAGAACATCGCGATACCGCCGAGCCGCGGAGTGGGTTCCCGGTGCACGTCACGTGCCCGGATCTCCGGCATCGCCCCCGCCACGATCGCGAACTTCCGTACCGGCCCTGTCAGCAGATACGTCACCGCGGCCGTGATGCAGAGCGTCAGCAGGTATTCACGCACGGGCTTCCCCACAGGTCTCGCTGGCCATCTCAGCTCCACACCCTAGCGATGCGCGCATATGGGTGGGGACTTCCGGGTAGCGACGATGGTTGCACGAGTGGCTGTGCGCCCGGTGCGCTCATCCCGGCTCAGCGGGGATAGGGCGGAAATGCACCGGTCAGCTCCCGCACTTCTTCACGGGCTCTCGCCGGGTCCGTCACACCCCGCAGCACCCCCGCGAGCAGCTTCGCGATCCGGGCCGCCTCCGCCTCGCCCATGCCCTGTGTGGTGATCGCGGCCGTCCCCAGGCGCAGGCCCCGGGCGTCGCCGTGCGGCAGGGCGCAGCAGTCCAGGACCATTCCGGCGGCGGCCAGACGGCCCCGGGCGGTGCGTCCGTCGACGCCGAGCGGGGCCGGGTCGGCGGTGATCAGATGGGTGTCCGTGCCGCCGGTGGTGACGGCCAGTCCCTCGGCGGCCAGCCGGGCCGCCAGGACCCGCGCATTCGCCACCACCTGATGGGCGTACGCGGCGAACGCCGGTGTTGCCGCCTCGCCGAACGCGACGGCCTTGGCGGCGATGGTGTGCATCTGGGCGCCGCCCTGGGTGAAGGGGAACACGGCCCGGTCCACCCGCTCGGCCAGTTCCGCCCGGCACAGGATCAGGCCGCCGCGCGGGCCGCGCAGCACCTTGTGGGTCGTCGCGCAGACGATGTCCGCGTACGGCACCGGGCTGGGCGCCGCTCCCCCGGCCACCAGCCCCATCGGGTGCGCGGCGTCCGCGACGAGGTAGGCGCCCACCTCGTCGGCGACCTCGCGGAAGAAGGCGTAGTCGAAGTGGCGCGGGTAGGCGATCGAGCCGCACACGATCGCCTTGGGCCGGCGCGTGCGGGCCAGGGCGCGCACCTGCTCGTGGTCGACGAGCCCGGACTCCGCCTCCACGCCGTAGCCGACGAAGTCGAACCAGCGGCCGGAGAAGTTCGCCGGGGAGCCGTGCGTGAGGTGTCCGCCGTGCGGCAGGCCCAGGGCGAGGACGGTGTCCCCGGGGCGCAGCAGGGCGGCGTAGGCGGCCAGCACGGCCGAAGAGCCCGAGTGGGACTGGACGTTGGCGTGGTCGGCGCCGAACAGGGCCTTGGCCCGGTCGACGGCGAGGCGCTCGGCGACGTCCACGATCTCGCAGCCCCCGTGGTGCCGTGCTCCCGGATAGCCCTCGGCGTACTTGTTGGCCAGCGGTGAGCCGAGGGCGGCCAGCACGGCCGGGGAGCTGAAGTTCTCGGCCGCGATCAGCTGCAGGGTCGTCGCCTGCCGCTGACGCTCGCCGAGCAGGACGTCGGCGAGCTCGGGGTCCTGGCGGCGCAGGACGTCGGCCTCGATGGCAGGGGTGACCGTCATGGTGGGCTCCGGGCGTCGACGGTGACGTACGACCAATGTAGGCCCGGGGCCCCCGGGGCGCTCGGTCGTTACGTCCGTGCGGGGACGCCGGTGAGGGCCGTGACGACCGGGTCGAGGGCCTGGTGTATCTCGTCCCCGATGGACCGGAAGAACGTCAGGGGCGCGCCGTACGGGTCGTAGACCTCGTCCGCCTCGGCGTTCGGCGCGAGCAGCCACCCGCGTAGAGCCGCCGCGGCGCGCACCAGGGCACGCGCGCGGACGACCACGCCCTCCTCCAGGGGCGGCAGGGTCGCCGGGTCGATCGCCTTGACCAGGCGGGTGAACTCCTTGAGCGTGAAGGTCCGCAGGCCCGCCGAGTGGCCCATGGAGATGACCTGCGCGCGGTGGTCCCGGGTGGCGGTCAGCACCAGGTCGGCGCGGATCACGTGCTCGTCGAGGAGTTCGCGCCCGGTGAAGCCGGAGGCGTCCGCGCCGAAGTCGGCCAGGACCGTCTCCGCGTGGGCCTCCATGGGCGCGCCCTCGTGGCCCCAGGTGCCGGCGCTCTCCACGATGAGGCCGCCGCCCAGGATGCCCAGCCGCTCCTGCACGAAATGGCGGGTCAGCCGCTCGGTGATGGGCGAGCGGCACACGTTGCCGGTGCTGACGTGGAGGATGCGGAAGCTGTCGCGCGGAAGTCCCACGAAGGTCGTCGTGATCTCCGCCGCGCTCTCCCCGTTGCCTATGCCACGCCCCTCAGGGGCCGTCAATTCGCCACCTCGAGGTCGGGTACGACCTTCCTCAGCTCGTCCGCCGAGAGCGCGCCGGCGCGCAGCAGCAGCGGCACCTCCCGGGTCACGTCGACGATCGACGAGGGCACGTTGCCGGGGGTGGGCCCGCCGTCGAGGTAGACGGAGACGGAGTCGCCGAGCATCTCCTGCGCCGCGTCGCAGTTCTCCGGCGCCGGGTGGCCGGTGAGGTTGGCGGAGGACACGGCCATGGGGCCGACCTCGGTGAGCAGTTCGATGGCGACGGGGTGCAGCGGCATGCGCACGGCGACGGTGCCCCGGGTGTCCCCCAGGTCCCACTGCAGGGACGGCTGGTGCCTGGCCACGAGGGTCAGGGCGCCCGGCCAGAAGGCGTCGACCAGCTCCCAGGCCAGCTCGGAGAAGTCCGTGACGAGCCCGTGCAGCGTGTTCGGGGAGCCGATGAGGACGGGGGTGGGCATGTTGCGGCCCCGGCCCTTGGCCTGGAGCAGATCGGAGACCGCCTCCGCGGAGAACGCGTCGGCGCCGATGCCGTACACCGTGTCCGTCGGCAGCACCACGAGTTCGCCACGGCGGACGGCGGACGCTGCCTCACGCAGACCGGTCACTCGGTCGGTCGCGTCGTTGGTGTCGTATCGCCGTGCCATCTTTAGCTGGCCTCCTCGTACACGTGCTGCTGGGATGAAGTCCGCGACGTCCGCGGCATGCGCGCGGACCGCGGGATGTCCGGGGTGCTCACGGCAGCGCCTTGCGGGCCGTGGCGAAGCGGGGGCGGTTGTTCAGGTCCGGGTGGTCGGCCGCGTCGGTCCAGCCGCGGTCCTCGGCGAAGATCCACGGCACCTGGCCGCCCTGGGTGTCGGCGTGCTCCACGACCACCACGCCGCCGGGACGCAGCAGCCGGTGCGCGGTCCGCTCCAGGCCGCGGATGAGGTCCAGGCCGTCCTCGCCGGAGAACAGGGCCAGGCCGGGGTCGTAGTCCCGGGCCTCGGGGGCGACGTACTCCCACTCCGTGAGCGGGATGTAGGGCGGGTTGGAGATGACCAGGTCGACCTGGCCGTCGAGGTCCGGGAAGGCCGTCAGGGCGTCGCCCTGGCGCAGCTCGACCCTGGACCCCTCCACGTTCTTGCGCGTCCACTTCAGGGCGTCCTCGGACAGCTCCACGGCGTGCACGCGCGAGCGCGGGACCTCCTGGGCGAGGGCGAGCGCGATGGCGCCGGAGCCGGTGCACAGATCGACGATGCACGGCTCGACGACGTCCATGGCCCGGACGGCGTCTATGGCCCAGCCGACCACGGACTCGGTCTCGGGCCGCGGCACGAACACCCCGGGGCCGACCTGGAGTTCCAGGTACCGGAAGTAGGCGCGCCCGGTGATGTGCTGGAGCGGCTCGCGGGCCTCGCGGCGGGCGATGACCTCCCAGTACCGGGCGTCGAAGTCGGAGTCCTTGACGGTGTGCAGCTCGCCGCGCTTGACGCCGTGCACGAACGCGGCCAGCTCCTCCGCGTCGGTACGCGGCGAGGGCACGCCGGCGTCGGCGAGCCGCTGGGTGGCCTGGGCCACCTCCGCGAGCAGCAGATTCACGCAAGTCCTCCGGTGTGCTCGTTCGTGCCTTACGCAGCCGCCAGCTTCGCCGCCGAGTCCGCGTCGACGCAGGCCTGGATCACCGCGTCGAGGTCGCCGTCCAGGACCTGGTCCAGGTTGTACGCCTTGAAGCCGACGCGGTGGTCCGAGATGCGGTTCTCCGGGAAGTTGTACGTGCGGATCTTCTCGGAGCGGTCGACGGTGCGGACCTGGCTGCGGCGGGCGTCGGCGGCGTTCCTCTCCGCTTCTTCCTGCGCTGCTGCGAGCAGCCTGGAGCGCAGGATACGCAGTGCCTGCTCCTTGTTCTGCAGCTGGCTCTTCTCGTTCTGGCAGGAGGCGACGACTCCGGTCGGGATGTGCGTGATGCGCACGGCGGAGTCGGTGGTGTTGACGGACTGCCCGCCGGGTCCGGAGGACCGGTAGACGTCGATGCGCAGGTCGTTGGGGTTGATCTCGACGTCGACCTCCTCCGCCTCGGGCGTGACGAGCACGCCGGCGGCGGAGGTGTGGATGCGGCCCTGGGACTCGGTCGCGGGCACGCGCTGCACGCGGTGCACCCCGCCCTCGTACTTCAGCCGGGCCCACACGCCCTGCCCGGGCTCGGTGGCGCCCTGGCCGCCCTTGGTCTTCACGGCGACCTGGACGTCCTTGTAGCCGCCCAGCTCGGACTCGGTGGCGTCGATGATCTCGGTCTTCCAGCCGACGCGCTCGGCGTAGCGCAGGTACATGCGCAGCAGGTCACCGGCGAACAGCGCGGACTCGTCACCGCCCGCGCCCGCCTTGATCTCCAGGATGACGTCCTTGTCGTCGCTGGGGTCGCGCGGGACGAGGAGGAGGCGCAGCTTCTCCGTCAGCTCGTCCCGCTGCTTCTCCAGCTCCTTGACCTCGGCCACGAAATCGGGATCGTCGGCGGCGAACTCCCGCGCGGTCTCGATGTCGTCGCCCGTCTGCTTCCAGGAGCGGTACGTCGCGACGATCGGGGTCAGCTCGGCGTACCGCTTGTTCAGCTTGCGCGCGTTGGCCTGGTCGGCGTGGACCGACGGGTCGGCGAGCTTCTTCTCCAGGTCGGCGTGCTCGGCGACGAGTTCCTCGACGGCCTCGAACATCTTGGGGCTCCTGTGTACGGACGGGGGTGAAGGGGCGGCGACCAAAAACGCCGGTCCCGGCGCGCCCCTCGGTGGGGACGCTGCCGTGGACCGGCGAAATGGGGCTCGCTACTTCTTGGAGCCGGCGGCCTTGCCGAAGCGGGCCTCGAAGCGGGCCACACGGCCACCGGTGTCGAGGATCTTCTGCTTGCCCGTGTAGAACGGGTGGCACTCGGAGCACACGTCCGCCCGGATGGTGCCGGACTGGATGGTGCTGCGCGTGGTGAACGACGCGCCGCAGGTGCAGCTGACCTGCGTCTCGACGTACTCGGGGTGGATGTCGCGCTTCAAGGTGTCTCCTAGGTTTCGGGAGGGCGCCGGGTCGCCGCCGCGGGATGCGGAAGCGTGAACCGGAGCCGACGTACCAGTCTGCCAGGACTGGGGCCATCCCCCAAAACCGGGGGGAGCCGTGGTTTGTTCCCCGCGGGCCGGCGGGGCTTGTCGCGCCCCGCGGCGGAGCCGCACATCGGCACGGCCCCGCGCCCCTCACGGGGCGCTGACCACGCCCTTGGCCTCGCCGGTGGCCGTGTCCTTCGTCGCGCTCTTCGGGATCGGCCGGTCGTTCGCCAGGGCCTGCCAGATCTGGTCGGCCTTCTTCTTCTGGAGCAGGACGCGGTTGGGGTCGGCCGGGTCGTAGACGACCGGCATCGTGACCATGTGCATGTGGGCGGGGCTGATGCCCCGCAGGCCGCTCGCGAAGGCGGCGAGCTTGTTGACCGAGCCGAGGTCGGAGTCGGTGGTGACCGTCTTGGTCGCGGTCTCCGCGAGGTCGAGCAGCTTCTTCGGGTTGGTGAAGACGCCGATGTCCTTGACCTGGTTGACCAGGGCCTTGATGAAGGCCTGCTGCAGCTGGATGCGGCCGAGATCGGAGCCGTCGCCGACGCCGTGCCGGGTGCGGACCAGGCCGAGGGCCTGCTCGCCGTCGAGCCGGTGCGTGCCGGCCTTCAGCTTCAGGTGGCTGTCGGGGTCGTCGATGCTCCTGGTCGTGGTGATCTCGACGCCGCCGAGGTCGTCGATGAGCTTCTGGAAGCCGGCGAAGTCGACCTCCAGGTAGTGGTCCATGCGCAGGTCGGTGATGGACTCGACGGTCTTCACGGCGCAGGCGGCGCCGCCGGTGGAGTACGCGGAGTTGAACATCGCGTTCTGCGCGGCGGGGTGCTCGTCGCCCTCGGTGTCCGTGCAGGCGGGCCGGTCGATGAGGGTGTCGCGCGGGATCGAGACCACGCTGGCCTTCTTGTGGCCCTTGTAGAGGTGGACGATCATCGCCGTGTCGGAGCGGGCGCTGCCGTCGTCGGTGCCGCCGCCGAGCTTCCTGTTGCTGCCGGAGCGGGTGTCCGAGCCGAGGACCAGGATGTTCTGCGAGCCGTCGTCGGCCGCCTCGGGGCGGTCGGTGCCCAGGGCCTGGTCGATGTCGACGCTCTTGAGGTTGCCGTTGAGCTTGACGTACACGTAGCCCACGCCGGCGCCGCCCAGGACGACGATGCCCGCGGCGGTCCACGCCGTGACGATCAGGCCCTTGTGGCGCGTGCGGGGGGCGCGGCGGCGCCCCTTGCCGCGGTGACGCGGCGCCTTGGTGCCGGTCTCGCCCGGTATCCCCGGATCCGGCGTGCTCTCGGCGGACATGTGCTCCTCAGCTCGTCTACGGTCGGTCACCCCCTGCGGTCAGCGCCAGGCGTGGGCCGGTCGGAACCCTTCCTCGCACCATCGTCGCTCCGCCTGGTCAGACGGGGAAACTCGGGAAAGGGTTGCACAACGGACTGTGCCCACCGCGTGGGGCGGTGGGCACAGTGTGTGGCGGGTGGTGCCGGAGGGAACCGGCTCACCTGCTGTTTCAGCCGAAGATGTCGTACTGCTTGAAGTCGGTGGCGACGGACTTCCTTGTGGCGAAGATCTCGCTGGTCGCCTTGCCGGTGCCGGCGTACAGGTAGAGCGTGCCGCCGGGGGTGCGGGTCAGGAAGTCGGCCTTGCCGTCGCCGGTCATGTCACCGACGGCGTCGAAGGCGTTGTACGTGGTGCTGCTCCAGGTGCGCACCTTGACCCGGGCGGAGAACGCCCCGGTGCCGGACTTGCCGGTGCCCTTGTAGAGGTAGATCGTGCCGCCGGTCTTGCTGCGGGCGATCAGGTCGGTCTTCCCGTCACCGGTGAAGTCGCCCTTGCCGCGGACGGAGTTGTACTGGTTCCAGCCGGTGCCGACCTTCACGCGCGGCGCGAAGGTGCCGTTGCCCTTGCCGGGGTAGATCCACATCGCGCCCGCCGAGTCGACCGAGAGCAGGTCGGGCAGGTAGTCGCCGGTGACGTCACCGGGGGTGATGATGCGGGTGCGGGTCTTCCAGTTGTCGGCGATCTGCTTGGTGGACCAGGTGCCGCTGGAGATGACGTAGTGGGTCCAGTAGACGTCGCCGGTGGAGCTGACCCGGTAGACGAGGTCCTGGTAGCCGTCGCGGTCGAGGTCGGTCTGCAGGACGACGTTGACGCCGTCCCAGTCGCCCCAGGACTCGCGGGCGGCGAGGGTGGTGCCGTTGGAGTTCTTGGAGTAGCCGGTCCTGGTGGAGGCGTTGCGCACCCACACGTCGGCCCGGTGGTCGCCGTTGATGTTGGTGTCGTCGACCCGCGGGTAGGCGGCGCCGACGTAGGTGCTGACCTTGCTGAAGACGCTGTAGGCGCCCTTGGCGACGCAGTCGGTCACGCCCCAGGACACGACGCCGACGATGCGGTTGTTGACGACCAGGGGGCCGCCGGAGTCGCCGTTGCAGGCGGTGGTGGTGCCGGAGTCGCTGCCGCTGGCGGGCTTGCCCGCGCAGACCATGTGGCCCTTGACGAAGTCCGCGCCGTACGCGGCGGAGCAGGTCGCGTCGGACTGGATGGGCAGCGTGGCCGTCTTCAGCGTCTCGGAGATGTCGTCGCTGGTGGAGCTGGTGCGGCCCCAGCCGTAGACCTTGGCGCTGGTGCCGGTCGCGTACGAGGCGGTGTCGCCGGACGTCGTCATGCGGATCGGCGTCGCCTTGACCGGGACGGGCAGGGTGAGGACCGCGATGTCGTTGTCGATGGTCGTCGCGCTGTACGACGGGTGGCTCCACTGGCGCCAGACGCCGGTGACGGTGCCGCCGTGCAGGTCGGTGCCGTCCTGCGAGGGCAGCTGGGCGGTGCCGGTGACGATGGCGCCGTTGCCGTGCCAGTCGTAGCCCTTGACGCAGTGCGCGGCGGTGAGGATCTTCGTCGGCGCGACGACGGCGCCGCCGCAGAAGAAGCCGATGTCGTCGCCGGTGCTGGAGGTGCCGCGGTCGTCGTAGTAGTGGAGCTGGGCCATCCACGGCGCCGAGGTGATGGTGGTCTGGCTGCCACCGATGATCTTCGGGTCGATGCTGCTGGTGCCGGTGCTGCTGGTGCCGGTGCCCGCGCTGAGCGAGGCCTTGCCCGTCCTGCCGGCCGTGTCGTCGCCGGCCATGGCGCCGGCGACGCGCTTCTCCAGCTCGGCGAGGGACGGCGAACCGGCCACGGCGGGCTTGACGGCGGGCTGCGGCAGCGGGGTGGCCGCCCCGGCGGACGTCGTCAGCAGCGCCGCGGCCACCGCGGCCGCCACACCGGCCGCCGCGACGGGCAGGGCGATGCGTATCCGGCGTCTGTGCCGACCGCCCCCGGGCATGGATGTACCCACGTATGTCCCCCCTCGGGATCACAAGTTCGAAGAGAGCGTGATCCTACCGGCACGGGAACAGCACGAAGGGCCGCCCCCGTACCGGGAGCGGCCCTGTCGCGGGAGTCCGTGCCTCAGTCGCCGTTGCCCGGCGCCGGGGTGGTCTTCTGGATCTGCAGCAGGAACTCGGCGTTCGACTTCGTCTGCTTCATCTTGTCCAGGAGCAACTCGATCGCCTGCTGCGAGTCGAGCGCGTGCAGCACCCGGCGCAGCTTCCACACGATGCCCAGTTCCTCGCCGCCGAGCAGGATCTCCTCCTTGCGGGTGCCGGACGCGTCGACGTCCACCGCCGGGAAGATGCGCTTGTCGGCCAGCTTCCGGTCGAGCTTGAGCTCCATGTTGCCGGTGCCCTTGAACTCCTCGAAGATCACCTCGTCCATGCGGGACCCGGTGTCCACCAGGGCGGTGGCGAGGATGGTCAGCGAGCCGCCGTCCTCGATGTTGCGGGCCGCGCCGAAGAACCGCTTCGGCGGGTACAGCGCGGTCGAGTCGACACCACCGGACAGGATGCGGCCGGAGGCCGGGGCGGCGAGGTTGTACGCACGGCCCAGACGCGTGATCGAGTCGAGCAGCACGACCACGTCGTGGCCCAGCTCGACGAGGCGCTTGGCACGCTCGATGGCCAGCTCGGCGACCGTGGTGTGGTCCTCGGCCGGGCGGTCGAAGGTCGAGGAGATGACCTCGCCCTTGACCGACCGCTGCATGTCGGTGACCTCTTCCGGACGCTCGTCGACGAGGACGACCATCAGGTGGCACTCGGGGTTGTTGTGCGTGATCGCGTTGGCGATCGCCTGCATGATCATGGTCTTGCCGGTCTTCGGCGGGGCCACGATCAGACCGCGCTGGCCCTTGCCGATGGGCGAGACGAGGTCGATGATGCGGGTCGTCAGCACGCCCGGGTCCGTCTCCAGGCGGAGGCGGTCCTGCGGGTACAGCGGGGTGAGCTTGTTGAACTCCGGGCGGCCGCGGCCGTGTTCGGGCGCCATGCCGTTGACGGAGTCCAGGCGCACCAGCGCGTTGAACTTCTCGCGCCGCTCGCCTTCCTTCGGCTGGCGGACCGCACCGGTGATGTGGTCGCCCTTGCGCAGGCCGTTCTTGCGGACCTGGGCGAGGGAGACGTACACGTCGTTCGGGCCGGGCAGGTAGCCGGAGGTGCGGATGAACGCGTAGTTGTCGAGGATGTCCAGGATGCCCGCGACGGGGATCAGGACGTCGTCCTCGTTGATCTGCGGCTCGGTGGCCATGTCGTCGCGGCCGCGACGGCCCCGGCGGTCGCGGTAGCGGCCGCGACGGCCGCGCCGGCCGCCCTCGAAGTCGTCCCCGTCCTCGTCGGCCCGCTGCTGGCCGCGGTCCTGGCGGCCGCCGCCCTGCTGGTTCTGCTGCTGGCCGCGGTCCTGACGGCCGCCCTGCTGGTCGTCGCCCTTGCCGCCGCGGCGGTCGCGGTCACGCCCGCGGTCCCGGTCCCGGTCGCGGCGGTCGCGGCGGCGGCCCTCGCCGCCGTCGGCGTCGGACTTGGCGTCGTTGTTGCTGTTGTTCTGCGGCTGCTGCGCGGCCGGCGTCTCGGCCCTGGCCTCGTTCTTCGCCTCGGCGGCGACCGTCTCCGGAGCGGAACCGGGGGATCCGGCATCGGCGGTGGCGCGGCGACGGCGGCGCTCGGAGGGAGCGTCGTCGGACGCCGGCTGGCCGGGGATCTCGATCTGCTGCTGGGCGGTGGCCTTCTCGGCCTTCTCCGCGGGGGCCTCGGGGGCCTCCTGCGCGTCCGCCTTCTTCTCGGCCTTCTCACCGTTGTCGCCCGTACGGGTCCGCGAGGTGGCGCGGCGCTTGGGCTTGGTCTCGGCGGGGGCGTCGGCCTTCGGGGCCGGAGCGGCGCCGCCGGACGCCTGCGCCTCCTTGATGACCTCGATCAGCTGGCTCTTGCGCATACGCGCGGTGCCCCTGATGCCGAGGCCGGATGCGACCTGCTGCAGCTCGGCCAGCACCATGCCCTCGAGGCCGGTACCGCGGCGCCGCCGGGAGCCGGCACCGGTGGCAGGCGCGGAGGCGTCCGTGGCGGGCGCGGCAGCGGTCTCCTCGACACGTGCGCCCATCAGATCGGTGGTGTCGCTCACGAAGGGTCCTTCCCTGGAGCGGACGTCGGCCTGTCTGGCTCGGCGACCGGTTGTGCTGTCCGGCTTCGGTCCGTGTGGTGTGAACCGTGCCGGGGCGGTGGTCCGCCTAAGCGGCGGAGGAATCTGGTGATGGCGCTTCCATGAGCCGTGGCACCCAGTGTCAGTGTCACGCGGCGTGGTCGCACCGGTTCCGGAGCGTGCCCTGCGCCCCGCTCAGTGTCCTCGTACGGCGTACGGTCCGACGTACGGAACACAGTGCGGCTTGGGGGGCTCCCGGAAGAATGTCTGTCCCGGACGGGGACACGAGGCACCTCGCCATGGTGGGGTCGGGTGCAGACTTGAGGTTAACACTACCGGATCCAACAAACATTCCCCCTCTCGAAATCCGGCAATCGCGCGCTTTCAGATGTCACCGGCGGTCGCCAGCGGCAGCACGCTCGCGCCATGTGCGTCCAGGCTCAGCCGGTTGGCGGCCCAGTCCGCGCCCGCCAGGGCCTCGACCTTGTCGGCGGTGCCCGCGTCGGCCAGCGCCATGACCGTGGGCCCGGCACCGGAGATGACCGCGGGGATGCCGTCGCCGCGCAGCCGCTCCACCAGTGCCGCGCTCTCCGGCATGGCCGGGGCGCGGTACTCCTGGTGCAGGCGGTCCTCGGTGGCGGGCAGCAGCAGTTCGGGGCGCCGGGTCAGGGCCTCGACGAGCAGGGCGGCCCGGCCCGCGTTGGCGGCGGCGTCGACGTGGGGGACGGAGCGCGGGAGCAGGCCGCGTGCCGTCTCGGTGAGAACCGGCTTCGCGGGTACGAAAACCACCGGAACGATGGAATCGGCCGGGTCCATCCTGATCGCGCGGGCGGCGCCGCCCTCCAGCCAGGACAGGGTGAAGCCGCCCAGCAGACACGCGGCGACGTTGTCGGGGTGGCCCTCGATCTCCGTGGCGAGTTCGAGCAGCGCCGTGTCGTCGAGCTTTGCCTCGGCGCCTATGGTCACGGCCCGGGCGGCGACGATCCCGGCGCAGATGGCGGCTGAGGAGGAGCCCAGGCCCCGGCCGTGCGGGATGCGGTTGGCGCAGACGATCTCCAGGCCGCGCGGCTGCCCGCCCAGCAGGTCGAAGGCGGTGCGCAGGGACCGCACGAGGAGGTGCCGCTCGTCGCGCGGGAGCGTCTCGCTGCCCTCACCCGCGATGTCGATGTGCAGCCCGGAGTCGGCCACCCGGACGACCACGTCGTCGTACAAGCCCAGCGCGAGGCCGAGGGCGTCGAAGCCCGGGCCGAGATTGGCGCTGGTGGCGGGGACGCGCACCCGGACGGCGGCGGCGCGGAACGCTGGACCGGCCATCGCTCGATGACTCTCCTTGAGCTGCGTGATTGTCGAATGACGTTCGATGGACATTCGATGGCGTACCGGAACCCGGGGGGCCGCTGCCGACCGGTGGGGCCGGCCGCTGTCCCGGCCGCGGAGACGGCGCGGCACCGCGCTCCATGCGGGGGCATATGCGGCGGGCGGGTTCAGTACAGCCTATCGAAGGAAGGTTCTGTGGCGACATAGGGCGCACAGGAGGCGCACGATGCGTGTCGTAAGCCCCCTGTGCACCCCCCGTAGGGAATCTCCCCGGCCCGGCGCCGTCTTACGCCCGGACGTGTCCGGCGTGACACCGGCGCTCGATGCGTCGGCGCACGTCAGACCCGGTTCGAGCGCCGTCAGGCGAGACCCAGGCGCTCCGCCGCGGCCGCCGCGTCGACGGGAACGGTGACCGGCTGCGGCGCGCCGGCGACGGCCCAGTCGGGGTCCTTCAGCCCGTTGCCGGTGACGGTGCAGACGATGCGCTGCCCGGGGTCGACCTTGCCCTGCTCGGCGGCCTTCAGCAGACCGGCGACGGACGCGGCGGACGCCGGCTCGACGAAGACGCCCTCCTGGGAGGCCAACAGCCGGTAGGCGCGCAGGATCTCACGGTCCGTCACCTCGTCGATGAAACCGCCCGACTCGTCGCGCGCGGCGAGCGCGTAGTTCCAGGAGGCCGGGTTGCCGATGCGGATGGCGGTGGCGATGGTCGACGGGTCCTTGACGACCTCGCCGCGCACGATCGGGGCGCTGCCGGAGGCCTGGAAGCCCCACATGCGGGGCTTGCCGGAGGCCACGCCGTCGGCGGCGTACTCCGTGTAGCCCTTCCAATAGGCCGTGATGTTGCCCGCGTTGCCCACCGGCAGGACGTGGATGTCGGGCGCGTCGCCGAGCATGTCCACGATCTCGAAGGCGGCCGTCTTCTGGCCCTCGATGCGCACCGGGTTGACCGAGTTGACCAGGGCCACCGGGTAGTTGTCGCTGAGGCCGCGCGCGAGCGTGAGGCAGTCGTCGAAGTTGCCGTCGACCTGGAGGATCTTCGCGCCGTGGACGAGCGCCTGGCCCATCTTGCCGAGCGCGATCTTGCCCTGCGGCACGAGCACGGCGCAGACCATCCCGGCCCGTACGGCGTACGCGGCGGCGGAGGCCGAGGTGTTGCCGGTGGAGGCGCAGATGACGGCCTGGGCGCCCTCCTCCTTGGCCCGCGTGATGGCCATGGTCATGCCGCGGTCCTTGAAGGAACCGGTGGGGTTCGCGCCCTCCACCTTGAGGTGGACCTCGCAGCCCGTGCGCTCGGAGAGCACCTGCGCGGGCACGAGAGGCGTGCCGCCCTCGCGGAGCGTCACGACCGGCGTGCTGTCGGATACCGGCAGCCGGTCCCGGTACTCCTCGATGATTCCGCGCCACTGGTGGGTCATTGCTGGTTACTCTCCTTCAACCCGCATGATGCTGGCGACACCACGCACGGTGTCGAGCTTGCGCAACGCCTCGACGGTCCCGGTGAGGGCGGCGTCGGACGCGCGGTGCGTGACGACGACGAGGGACGCCTCGCCGTCCTTCCCCTGCTGGCGAACCGTGTCGATCGAGACGCCGTGCTCCGCGAAGACGGTCGCGACCTGGGCGAGAACACCCGGTTTGTCGGCCACGTCGAGGCTGATGTGGTAGCGCGTGACGACGTCGCCCATCGGGGACACGGGGAGCGCGGCGTACGCGGACTCGCCCGGTCCGGTCGCGCCGCCGATGCGGTTGCGGCAGACGGCGACGAGGTCGCCAAGCACGGCGGAGGCCGTGGGGGAACCGCCCGCTCCGGGGCCGTAGAACATGAGCTGCCCGGCCGCGTCGGACTCGACGAACACGGCGTTGTAGGCGCCGCGCACGGAGGCCAGCGGATGGCTGAGCGGGATCATCGCCGGGTGGACGCGCGCGGTGACCGACGCCCCGTCCGCGGCCCGCTCGCAGATGGCCAGGAGCTTGATGGTGCAGCCCATCTCCTTCGCGGAGGCGAAGTCGGCGGCGGTGACCTCGGTCATGCCCTCGCGGTAGACGTCGTCGAGGCGCACGCGCGTGTGGAAGGCGATGCCGGCGAGGATGGCGGCCTTCGCGGCGGCGTCGAAGCCCTCGACGTCGGCGGTCGGGTCGGCCTCGGCGTAGCCCAGGGCGGTGGCCTCGTCGAGGGCCTCCTGGTACCCGGCGCCGGTGGAGTCCATCTTGTCGAGGATGAAGTTGGTGGTGCCGTTGACGATGCCCATCACCCGGTTGATCTTGTCTCCGGCGAGGGACTCGCGCAGCGGCCGGATCAGCGGGATGGCACCGGCGACGGCGGCCTCGTAGTAGAGGTCCTTGCCGTGTTCCCCGGCGGCGGCGTGCAGCGCGGCGCCGTCCTGGGCGAGCAGCGCCTTGTTGGCGGAGACGACGGAGGCGCCGTGCTCGAAGGCGGCGGTGATCAGGGAGCGGGCCGGCTCGATGCCGCCGATCACCTCCACCACCACGTCGATGTCGCCGCGTTTGACGAGGGCGGTGGCGTCCGTGGTGATGAGCGCGGGGTCGATGCCCTCGCGTACGCGGTCGGGGCGGCGGACGGCAACACCGGCCAGCTCCACCGGGGCCCCGATCCGGGCCGTGAGGTCGTCGGCGTGCGTCGTCATGATGCGCGCCACCTCTGAGCCGACCACTCCACAGCCCAGCAGCGCCACCTTCAGCGGACGCGTACGCATCATCCGACCTCGTTTCCTCTTTACCGTCTACGGTGCAACCAGTCTCACCCACCGAACGGGACTTTCTGCCCTCGGTCCGGATCGTGAGACGTCTATTTCATTTTCACGGGGGTGGAAGACAGGAGATCTTCCACCCCGTGGTGGACAGGCTCAGCCGACGTCCAGGCGCAGCAGGTCCTCCTCCGTCTCACGTCGGACGATCACCCGCGCCTCCCCGTCGCGCACGGCGACCACCGGCGGCCGCAGCACATGGTTGTAGTTGCTGGCCATGGACCGGCAGTAGGCGCCCGTCGCGGGCACGGCGACCAGGTCACCCGGTGCCAGGTCGGCCGGCAGGAACGCGTCCCTGACCACGATGTCCCCGCTCTCGCAGTGCTTGCCGACGACCCGGGCGAGCATCGGCTCGGCGTCGGAGGTGCGCGAGACCAGGGCGACGCTGTACTCGGCGTCGTACAGCGCGGTGCGGATGTTGTCCGACATGCCGCCGTCGACGGAGACGTAGGTGCGCAGCCCGTCGAGGGGCTTGATGGTGCCGACCTCGTAGAGCGTGAACGCGGTCGGCCCGACGATGGCCCGCCCCGGCTCGACCGAGATGCGCGGGGTGCGCAGCCTGGCGGCCTCGCACTCCCGGGTGACGATCTCGGTGAGCGCCTTGGCGATCTCGTGCGGCTCGCGGGGGTCGTCGTCGCTGGTGTAGGCGATGCCGAGCCCGCCGCCGAGGTCGATCTCGGGCAGCTCGACACCGTGCTCGTCGCGGATGTCCTTCAGCAGCCCGACCACCCGGTGGGCGGCGACCTCGAAGCCGGACATGTCGAAGATCTGCGAGCCGATGTGGCTGTGGATGCCGACGAGTTCCAGCCCGTCCAGCTGCAGCGCCCGCCGTACGGCCTCGGCGGCCTGCCCGCCGGCCAGCGGGATGCCGAACTTCTGGTCCTCGTGCGCCGTGGCGATGAACTCGTGCGTGTGCGCCTCGACGCCGACGGTGATCCGGATGAGCACCTTCTGCCGCCGGCCCAGACCCTCAGCGATGTGGGCGACGCGCACGATCTCCTGGAAGGAGTCCAGCACGATGTGGCCCACACCGGCCTCGACGGCCCGGGTGATCTCGTCGACGGACTTGTTGTTGCCGTGGAAGGCGATGCGCTCGGCGGGCATGCCGGCGGAGAGCGCGGTGGCCAGCTCGCCGCCGGAGCAGACGTCGACGTTCAGCCCTTCCTCGTGCAGCCAGCGCACGACGGCCCGGGACAGGAACGCCTTGCCGGCGTAGAACACGTCGGCGCCGGTCCCGAAGGCGGTGCGCCAGGCGCGGGCCCGGGCCCGGAAGTCGGCCTCGTCCAGGACGTACGCCGGGGTCCCGATCTCCTCCGCGAGCCGCGTCACGGGGATCCCGCCGACGGTGACCACACCGTCCGCGTCGCGGGTGACGGTCTCGGCCCACACCTTCGGGTCGAGCGCGTTGAGGTCGGCGGGCGGGGCGGAGTAGTGGCCCTCGGGCAGGACATCGGCGTGACGGGGCCCGGCGGGGTGTGCGGAACGGCTCATGGTCTCGTGTGCCTCTTCTTGGCTCTCAGAGGTGTTCGGGTGCGTCGATGCCGAGCAGGGACAGGCCGCCGGCCAGCACCGTCCCGGCGGCTTCGGCGAGAGCGAGCCGGGCACGGTGGGCGGCCGAGGGTTTCTCCTCCCCGAGCGGCAGCACGGCCGGGAGCAGGGGCAGCGTGGCGTCGGCGACGGCGACGAGATGCCGCGCTAGGCGGTCGGGGGCGTCCTGGGCGGCACCGAGAACCCGGGGGTGGTCACCGAGCAGGGCGAGCAGGGGGGTGACGTCCGTTTCGTGGGCGGGGGTGGGGGTGGGGGCCGGGGGTGCGGGGGTGGGGGTCCGGCGTACGGGGCTGGTGGCTGCGGGTACGGGGCTGGTGGCCGATTGTCCGGCGCCGGAGGTTGCGTGTTCGGGGCCGGACATCGGGCGTACGGGGCCGGGCTCGGGGTGGAAGCCGAGGTCGGCGGCGTTGCGCAGCAGGGCCCGGGTGCGGGCGTGGGCGTACCGGACGCGGAAGAGGGGGTTGGTCTCCCGCTGCACCAGGTGCTCACGGGTGATCCGGGGCCGGTCGTGCGCGGCCGGGTACAGCAGGGCCCAGCGGGCGGCGACCCGGCCGAGGGGCAGGGGGTCGGCGGGGGCGGGCACGGGGCGCACGGTCAGGTCGAGGTCGACGTTGACGTGGACGTTGACGTGGACGTCGCCACCGTCGGTGCGGGACCGGGGCCGGGGCTCGTGCGGGTCGGCGGCGCCGACGCCCAGCTCCGACGTCCACTCCACCGGGGGCGGCCCGTCGTACTGCACACGGACGAGGTCGCCCTGGCTGCGCCGCACCCGGGCGATGGCGTCGGCGACCACCACGGCACGGACCTCGGCCGGGCACCGGAGCAGGACGAGCGTCCCGCTGGACCCTGACCCCACGCCGTGGCCGTACCGCCGCCCACGGCGCAGGATCTCCCCGACGAGGTCGGCGGAGGCGGTGCCCTCCAGGCGGAGGTTGAGGAAGCCGGGCCCGGTGACGACGACGTCGGCGACGCGGTGCTCGTCGAGCAGGCGCGCGCGGAGGATCTCGGCGACGCGCCGCGGCGGCTGCCCCGCCGCGCGGGCCAGCTGCAGGGCGATGTTGGTGGCGAAGTCACCGCACCCTCCGGGCCCGGGCGGCGTGACCACGGCCCGCTCCGGCACGGTCACGCTCAGCTCCCCGGCGTCGACAGCACGGCGCACGGCGTGCAGCACGGTGCGGGAGAGCTCGACGGGGGTCACGGGCACCAGCGTATGGGAGGAGGGGGGTGGGTAGGCGAGCCGGTTTGGCGCACGGTCCGGGATGTGGACACGGAGTCCACCCGTCCAGGCCCGGGAGGCCTGCGTAGAGGGGCGTATGACGATGTCGCGGCGGCCTGCCTCTACGACACGGCCGGCTGATCGACGGCCGGGGTGGTGCCGGGGGTGAGAGGGGTGTGGGCGGGGGCGTCACGATCGAGGACGTCGCGCTCCGGGCCGCCGCGGGTGAGGGCGTCGGCGCCGGGAAGGTTGTGGCGGTCGACGCCGTCATGACGGAGTCCCTCATGACGGAGTCCTTCATGACGGAGTCCGTCATGGCCGATGCCGTCATGGTTGATGCCGTCATGGTTGATGCCGTCGTGGTTGAGGAGCCCAGGGCCGGTGCCATCGCCGGCGTCGGCGGCGGCGGAACCTTCACCACTCTGCCGCCCACGGCTCCGCATGCGACCACGGCTCTGCTCGTTACTCTGCCCGTCGCTCAACCTCTGGCTTCGCGCCCGCTCGACCAACTGCCGCACCATGGCGACCAGTTCGGCAGGCTCGAAGGGCTTGGCGAGGAAGGCGTCGACGCCGACGTCGAGTCCGGCCTCGACCTCGTACTGCGTACAGGCGCTGACGATGGCGAGGGGCACGTCCCGGGTGCGCGGATCGGCGCGCAACCGGGAGGCGGTCCTCAGCCCGTCGAGCCGCGGCATGGCCACGTCGAGCGTCACGGCGTCGGGCCGCACCTGATGAACGACATCAAGACACTCGGCACCATCGGCCGCGGTCACGACCTCCAGCCCCTCCAGCTCGAGGTTGACCCTGATCAGCTGCCGGATGACCTTGTTGTCGTCCACAACAAGCACCCGGCCCCACGCGCCTGGCACAACTCGAGAGTAGGTCGCCCCCGGCCATCGCGTCCGGGTTTTCCCCACTTCCACCCCGCACGAGCGACCACACCCCGCCCCGGCAGCGGAAACCCGTTCATGACCACCCCGAGGGAGCTGGTAGTGTTCTACCCGTCGCCGCGAGCAAACAGCTCCCGCCCGACACGCCCCCGTAGCTCAGGGGATAGAGCAACGGCCTCCGGAGCCGTGTGCGCAGGTTCGAATCCTGCCGGGGGCACCCCTTGTGAGGTGCCTAAAGACCCCGTCACCAGCGGAAACGCTGAGAGCGGGGTCTTCGCGTATGTGCAGGCCTGTGCAGCCCGGAGCGGCCGTATGTCGGGGTCTGTGGACGAGGCGTGGACGGGATCTTGAGGCATCGCCGCAGGTGACGTCCGCAAAAGGACGGGAGCCCGCAGTAGCGAGGGGACCGCCCGGCACCACGCTGCGGAGCACGGGCTCAAGCCTTGCTCCAGGCCTGGCGATGGCGAGCGACGCTGTAGACCTGCTCTACCTGCTCGGTGGTCAGCACCCCTGAGAGCGGGGCCAGAGCCGAGACTTGGCGCTCCTGGTACACCCGGACATCGAGTTGCGTGGCAACCACCTTAAGGTCGGTGACGCCGACAAAGACAAGCACTGGCTCGACCGGCACGGAAAAGTCGCAGTAGTGCTCAAGCACCCGGACGACTCGCTTGGCCTCCGCTCGGCTCTTACGTGCGTAGGGTGCCGGCTTTCCGTGATCGACTTTCACAGCGTCGTCGCCGACCCATACGGCCTTGTTGTGGTGGTGCTTCGTATTGATGCTGAACACTCCGCCAGGCCTGATCAGCAAATGATCGACGTCCACATTGTTGGCGAGCGGGATGAATGCAGTACCCGCCACCCGCGACGCGCCAAGCGGTTCAGCTCGGATCCCACTCTCCTCTCCCCCGCCAGACCCTTGCGCCACGAGTCCCACTCAGTGGGGCGCCGCAGCAGTAATGAGACGACTCGCTCGATGAGGCCTGGGCCGGACTCGGTGAGCAGAACACGGAGGGATTCACCGGGACGGTTGGTGGACAGGTCGTCTGCCGGCGTCAGAGGGGGCAGCATCGGGCGGGCTTCGGCTCCAGGCCCCTTCTGTGGCAAGGCCGGGTCAGGACTGTCCCGTAAGTGGTGTGTCAACACGGCGATCACGTCGTCGCGATACTCGGCGACCAAGACCGTGATGTCCCCCGTCCTCACGTCTACCCAGCCGATAGCAGTGCCATCCGGCAGGTTCGCGTACAGGCGATCAAGTCCGTACCGCTTCCAGCGCGTGACCTTCAGCTCCACGAGCCCTCCTCGTCTGATCTCGACTCGAAGCATCGCAGCAGGTCGGGCGCAAAACGAGAGAGGCCCCGGACAAGATGCCCGGGGCCTCGGCGGAGTGCAGCGCGCGTCACTCGTATTCGCGAAGCAGGTCCTCGATACGCCGGTTGGCGACGTCCTGCCGTCCGTCGAGGCACTTCGCGTAGCGAGTCAGCAGGACCTCGACACTGTTGCCGGCGCGCTCGGCCACCTCTGTCGGGTCGACACCGGCATTGAGCCACGTCGACAGCGCCAAGTGCCGGAGGTCGTACGGCCTACTCGCGAGCGGCGAGGCTGCGACGGCCGGCGGAAGCGCGAGGAGCCGGGCCTCCTGCCACACGCGGTAGTAGGTCGAGGACGGGACGATCGAACCCTTCTCGCTGAAGAACAGCCGCCCGTCGTCCGCTGTGCCGAAGGTGGCCAGGTGCTCGCGGAGCACGGCGACGAGGTGAGGCGGGATGGGCACCCTCCTGACGTCCTCGGTCGGCCGGTTCTTCAGCCCGCGGTCGTCATGAGTCTCCCCCGAGTCGGTCCACTGCTTGCCGACGGACGGACGGGTCCGGTGGAGCAGCGCCGATCCCCAGCCCTGCCCGGGAAGGTTCAGGTCCGTCTCGACGAGGCCGACCGCTTCTGCCAGCCGTAAGCCACCGAAGTACATGGCGGCGAACAGGCCCACGAGGCGGCGACCACGGGCACGCCGGTACCCACCCACGTAGGAAACCGCCGCCAGGAGGTTCCGTGCCTGCTCCGGGTTGGCGACCACCCGCGGGTCGACCTGGTTGGACACCTTCGACTTCTGCCAGCGGACAGCCGTTATGGGGTTCTCCCGCAGCTCCCCCAGGTCGACGGCGTAGTTCGCGGCGTTGACGAGCGTCCGACGCTTGCGCCGCACGGTCTCCGCCGCTGCCGCCGTGCCGTCGAGCTTGAGCTTCAGCGAGTCGAGGACCGTGCGAGCCGTGGCCGCTTCTGCGAGATCGGCGAGCGGTCGGGATGCCTTGGACACCCATTGGAGAACGTTCCGCACGTCGTCCGGGACTTCCCGGTCTTCGGGCCCTGAAAGCACGAAAGCCCAGTTGCGCAGCGCTCTGCGGATTTCCTCGTCGGACGGTCGTCCGGCGCGTTCGTCGAGGAGTTCCAGCGTCACGCTGGTGAGGGCTTCGTTGATGCCGTCCCGTGTGTTGGGGGCGGAATGAGGCCATTTCATGGCGAGGTACCTGAGAGCGAAGGCGTACCACGACACGGCCGACTTCTTCTCTTCCATGGAGGCCGGAAGCCCCGACACAGTGTCGAACTCCTCGCCCTCACGCATCGCACGCATGAGCTTCGTGCGGTAGTGGTCGGCAAGCGCCTTGGTGCGGAATGACTCCGAGAACACATTGCCCGCGACGGACCAGCGGACACCGTACGAGGGCGTTTTCATGTCCCGCTTACGGACTCCCCAGACCTTCACATCGAGAGACTTCACGCCGCCTCCTCCAGCTGTCGCAGCCATGTGTTGAAGTCACTCCGCCAAACCCGCAGCTCTCCGTTGGGCAGCTTGAATGCGGCCGGCCCGTACCCCAGCTCTCGCCAGCGGTAGAACGTCCGACGGGAGACCCCGCCCAGCTCATCCAGGACTTGGCGAACGGTCATCAGCTCGTCGTGACGGGCGTCCATGTCGGTTCTCCTTCCGTTCCGAGGGCGGGTTCGAGGGATGCGGCCAGCCATTGCTCACCGGTGTTGAGGCCGGTTCCGGCAAAGACCCAGTGGGCGAGGACGAGAGTGGTTTCGCCGTCCTGGGGTGCGGCCGTCGCGGCTTGCGCACGGCGCCATTCGGCGCGGGCGTCGCGGAGGGCGCCGAGGGTGGTGGAGTAGCGGCGGGACGCGGTGGAAAAGTGACCTCGGAATCCGAGCATGTGGGCCCAGGCGCGTAAGCGGAGGTGTTCGAGGTCCTTGCGTGCGCCGAGGGTCCAGGCGGTTCGGATCATGCGGCGGGCGTGGTCGGTGATCCGGGCCTGTGCCAGTTCGGCAAGGAAGCGGATCGGCCGGTCCAGGGTGCCGGTCGCTGTCTCGGCGCCTTTGGTGGCGTACTTGGCGATTTACGCGGCTACGGCCCGTTGGGTCAGCTCTTGGCCGCCGTCGAAGTCGGCGGAGCGGATGGTGCGTAGGTCGAGTTGGCGGCCGAAGGTGAAGGTGTGGGCGCGGCCGTCGACGTCTGGTCCGTTGACTCTGGTGGCGGTGACGGCGGCATGGATCGCGTCGGTCAGCAGCTCGGCGGACGCCCAGGCCGGAGGGGCCCTGTCGCCGCCCTCCGGGCCGTCGAGGCGGATGACTGCGTGGAAGTGGACGGCGCCCCGCTTCTGGTACTCGGCGACCTTGGCGAAGGAGACGCGCGCGTGATGCCGAAACGCGCGTTGGGTGAGTCCGGCGCGCTTGGCGATCTCACGGCGCAGGTAGATCGAGAAGCGCCGCCAGAGGGCTCCGGCGTGTGCGTTCCAGAGCACGGCCGCTTCGTAGTCGTATGCGTCCGGGTCGAAGGGCGTGCCGAGGGCCGGGGCTGTGCCGTCGTGCCGGACACCGCAGCGACAGGGCCGCCCGCTGGACGTGCCACGCGCACAGCAACCAGCCGCCTGATGCCAGAAAAAGGGTATGTCGTGACTGGGGCGGTCGGCTCCACGGCTTTACGCAGCCACTTTGGTGCGAGCCTCGAAGATCATGACCCCAACGTCGTGCTTTACCGGGCAGGTCCACAGACTGCCCGACGCGCCGGAACCTTACGGGGCCATGATCACTCGCACCAAAGCAGCTCCAGCCCAAAGCCGCTCCACCGACCGCGTGGTACTCAATCCGTTACATCCACCGCGCCAGCACGTACTCTGCATCTTGATCGTCACAGCAACTGCAAGGAGCACACGTACGGAGCCGGACAGCTCACAGCGGTGCGGGGCCGCGCGCTGACTTCTATACCTGCCTTCTACCTCAGGCTAGAAATGGCCCATTGGGTACAATCAAAGCCATGGATCCCTCTACAAATTCATGGGCTACCAGCAGTCGCACTCGTGCCAGCATGCAAGGAAATCGAAGTCGAGACACGCGCCCAGAACTCGCCTTAAGGCGAGCCGCACACAGACTGGGACTTCGCTATCGCGTGTCTACGCGGCCCCTTCCAGAGCTACCCAGGACGGCGGACATGGTATTTACACGCACTAAAGTGGCCGTCTTCGTGGACGGCTGCTTCTGGCACGGCTGTCCAACGCATTACACACATTCTAAAAGCAATGTCACCTACTGGACCGAGAAGATCGCTCGCAATAAAGAGAGGGACGAGGACACTAACCGACGCCTCAGGGAAGCAGGTTGGCTCGTTATCCGAATATGGGAGCACGAAGATCTTGAAATAGCCGCCAGAAAACTAAAGGAAATCGTTGCAGATCGATTGACCTTTTATGCGCTAGGTAAAGGGGGAACCTTCCACTCCGAAGCCAAGTAAGCTGGACGGCGTCCCTCTCCGACCGCATGCTGTTTGCAGTGCCCCTGACGGCCCTCAACCAGTCCCTGAAACGAGGCGGGCGCCCGAGCGGAGTGACCTGGTTGATCGACAGGCGGGCCGGTGGGATGGTTTCCTGGCCCGCATGAGCAGCGTCACCGTCACCACCTGGTCCCTGGAACAGACCTCACCGGCCGACCTCCTGCCGGCCACCGCCCCCGAGGGCGACGTCCGAATCGTCCGCGCCGAGGTCCCCTCCCCCGAGTTCAGCCGGTTCCTGTACGCCTCGGTCGGCGGCGACATCCGCTGGACGGACCGGCTCGGGTGGAGCTACGCACGGTGGCGGAAGTACCTCGACCGTCCCGGTGTCGAGACCTGGGTGGCCCACGACCACGGCACCCCCGCCGGGTACGTGGAGCTGGAGGCGCAGGACGAGGGCATGGTCGAGATCGTCTACTTCGGCCTGATCCCCGCCTTTCGCGGCCGCCGCATAGGCGGCCACCTGCTCTCGTACGGCGCGGCCCGCGCCTGGGACCTGGCCGAGCGGTGGCCCGCCCAGCCGCCGACGAAGCGGGTATGGCTGCGCACATGCAGTAAGGACGGCGAGTTCGCCATGGACAACTACCAGCGCCGCGGGTTCCGGCTGTTCGACACGAAGATGGAACTGGAGCCTGAGGTGGCGACGCCCGGCCCCTGGCCCGGAGCGTGACGCCGCGAACCGAAACGTGGCCCAAAACACCCGTCTCATCATTCAGAGTCCGCATTTGGCTTTGCGACCCTGCTCTCTTACTCGGCACCTGCCCTGATGCGCGCCTACGGCCGTGACGGGGATACATGACGTTGCCCCATCCAGGTCATGGGCCCCTGGTCGCTCGAGCTTGCGGGTCCGCTCCCTCCCCCAGCCTCGCTTGCCTTAAGGTGTACTCCCATGAAAATGATCGACAGTCGTCGCCCACTCGCCGTGGACCTGTTCGCCGGCGCTGGCGGGCTGTCCCTTGGCCTTGAGCAGGCTGGCTTCGACATCGCAGCGTCGGTTGAGTACGACCCAATCCACGCGGCTGTACACGAGTACAACTACCCCTACTCGACTACGTTCTGCCGCGACGCATCCACCATGACGGGAGCTGAGATCCGACAGCGCTCGGGAATTGGCGACCAGGAAATCCACGTTGTCGCTGGCGGACCCCCCTGTCAAGGCTTTTCGATGATGGGTAAGCGCGCCCTCGACGACCCGAGGAACGCCCTACTTGCGGAGTTCGCGCGAATCGTCATCGAACTACAGCCCCGCTACTTCATCATGGAGAACGTTTCCGGCCTCACTTCTGGTAACCATCGCCAGCTTCTTGACGAGGTCGTGGATGTGATGGGGAAAGCCAAGTATCAGGTACTCCTACCGTACAAGGTGCTCCAGGCGGCAGAATTTGGGACGCCTCAGTCACGCAAGCGCCTAGTTCTCATTGGGGCCCGGCACGACGTTCCCCTTCCTTCCTATCCGGCACCACGCTTCACGCCACGAAGAATCAATGGAAGCTTGCCGTCGGCAGCCAAGCTGCCACTAGGCCCGAGCGTGCGTGATGCCCTTTGCGACCTTCCGGACGCCGACTCCTACGAAGCCCTGCTGCATGATGATCAGACTATTGCCACCTATGGCCAACCGTCTGATTATTCTGCAGCACTCCGAGGGTTGATCCGCGAGCCAGACGACCACTCGCATGTTCGCATTTTCGATCCCGATCTTCTAACTTCGTCGATGCGAACGGTGCATACCGCTAAGTCAATTGACAGATTTACCGCGACAGCACCCGGAACTAGCGAGCCTATCTCTCGCTTCCTCCGTCTACATCCTGAAGGTGTATGTAACACTCTCCGCGCGGGAACCAATTCAGACCGCGGAGCTTACACCGCCCCTCGCCCTATTCATCCGTATTTGCCTCGCGTGCTAACCGTCCGCGAAGCTGCCCGCCTTCACGGGTACCCTGACTGGTTTCGGTTCCATGTCACTAAGTGGAACGGGTTCCGCGAAATCGGCAACAGTGTGCCGGCCCACCTCGGGCGAGCAGTTGGGGCAGCGGTGCTGCGAGCCGATGGCCTCACGCCTCAACCTGGAGTAGAAGTCGTACCCGGCGACCCTAAGCTGCTGCGCTTCAATGCCACTGACGCCCATAATTACTTTGGACTTACCGAACGAGTAATTCCGCAACGGGATAGGAAGGCTGTTAACCCTTCATGAGTGAGGCAAAGCTCACCCGTTACCAAGCCCTCATCGAGTGGGTATTCTTTCACCACTATTCCGAGGGGGACACTGAGGTCCATTGGGAACGCTCAGCGCTGGAGCAGGGGGCGCAGGAGCTTGGTGTCGATCTCCCTAAGAACCTTGGTGACGTCGTCTATTCTCAGCGCTACAGGGCATCCATGCCCCCCTCAATTGCCGATAAGGCACCAAAGGGAAAGCATTGGATAATCCGAGGGACAGGGAGGGCTAAGTATGCATTCGTCGCTGTAGGCGCCGCAGCTCGTGTTCTACCCCGCACTGATCTGGTCGTTACCAAAGTTCCCGATGCAACACCAGAAATCATTCGCTCTAGTGCACTCGGCGACGAGCAGGCCCTACTCGCTCTTGTGCGCTACAACCGTCTCATTGATGTATTCCTAGGGGTCGCTGCATACTCCCTACAGAATCACCTCAGGACCACGGCTCCGACAATCGGCCAGGTGGAGGTCGATGAGATCTATGTCGCCGTTGACCGTCATGGGGCACAGTACGTCCTACCTGTACAGGCCAAGGGCGGTAAAGACGAACTGGGCGTGACACAAGCCGAGCAAGATCTTGCAGTTTGCGCCGCCAAGTTCCCCGATCTTGTAGCGCGCCCAATTGCCGCTCAATTTATGGACAACGAGGTAATCGCACTATTCGAGCTCGCCCTACAGGACGATGAAATCGTTGTTCTGCAAGAACAGCACTACAAGTTGGTGTCAGCGGCAGCAGTCACACCTGAGGACCGCGCACTCTACGAGCGCATGTCTGGGAGCAGTCGAAACAAATGAGCCCTGGCGAGAAGAAGAAGCGCATCTGGCGATCTGGCGTTCGCTTTGATTGCCCAGATTGCGGCCTTCTATGGCGTGACGATATCGAACACGCTGAGCTAATCGCAGAAGGATGTCCGGAGTGTCACGGTACCCTCTCACTCGTGGGTATGGGTGAAAGTATTGTCGAATTTGCTAAGTGGTACCGCTGCGTGGGCTGTGGCGCCCTCGCCATGAAACGTCGAGGAGAGATCGTGTCCGCCAAGCCTCGCACAGGCTTCTCCGAGTTCACCTGATCAGCGGCTCCCGTTTGGACTTCTGGACCAGTCGTGGACGGCTCTGCACATCGAGCCTTGACGGAGCGGCCTGACCAGGGAAGACGTATGCGCTCCAAACGGCCTCCGGAGCCGTGTGCGCAGGTTCGAATCCTGCCGGGGGCACTCGCCGATCAGGCAGCGCAGATCAGCCGCTGACCAGGGCGCGTGCCGACATGAGAGAGCGGGAGCCAGTGGAACTGGCTCCCGCTCTCTCGTTTCTCATTCCGGCGGCGCCAGCTCTCCACCGGGACAGGCAGCACCCAGGTTGCGCCCCCCGGAGCCCGTGCCCGGCGTGGATGGCTCTGCGCACGCTCCGGTGCCGACGCCCGGGCGTATCTCATCAGCCGTCGTGAGGCATCGCTACTCGCGGCCGCCAGCGGCCGGGAGTGCGGGATGCGGTCGAAGGTCGCCAGGGGCACGACCGCGAGGTGGCAACTGACCGTTCAACTAACCAGAGTTGAAGCGTCGGTTCAGAATGCGGACGGGTGACCTCGGACGTAGCTTGGAAGCAGGGGAGAGTTGACCGAAGGGGTTTCAGCCTTGTGCACGCATGGATGGAGGTCACCATGAAGGTAAAAGGCATGCGCCCTGGCTCCCATCGCTCCACACTCCGGCGGGCACTCGTCATTCCCGTGGCAGCGGCCATAGCAGTCCCCGCCCTGGCGACGGACGCACGGGCCGCCGAGCGCACGGTAACCGGAAACGTCAGCATGCGGATCATGGATTACGAGACGGTCGGCTCGAACACGATCTGCAACCGCGGCTTCTCGCTCACTCCCCGCGTAGTCAAGAGCGGCTTCTCCAACAAGATCCGACTGGCATCCCGGTGTGGCGGAGAGATAAGGGTCGAAGTGCACTACCGACTCAACATCGATCCGAACGGTGTCATTCGCGTCACCGAGGGCCTCGTCAAATTCTACGAGGGGGCCAGCGAGAACACCGGCGATCTGGATGGCACGTCAGCCTTCGCGAACATGATTATTTTTCCCGGGGCAAGCGTTTCCAGGAATGTACATGTGCAGAACTGGAGCGAGGGGCAGCCCGACGACAAGGCCGACGTGACGCTCACCTTGCGCAACTAGCACCCGCGCAGGCCGCTTGCCCTTGACCATCAACGCAGCTGCCCTACCGGGCGAGTTGTCAACCTGTCGGGCCATCTCGACGGTCCGAACCGTCGCGTCGTGTCCTCGCGGACTCACTTGCGGACTCCACTCCCCCAGTCGGCACGGACCGTGCGGTGAGCAGCGGCATCGGAAGCGCTGCGGTTGTTTCGCCCCATACGTTCCCGTGTTCTACGGTGGAGAGGAACGACACCCTCACCCCTCACCCCCATCGAGGTGACGGTCATGACGGAGACCACTCAGCGCAGGCAGCAGGACGGGGCCTCGGCAGCGCAGGGGCACATGGGTGCTCCCGGGACCCGGGGCAGTACGAGCATCGCCGATCCGGTCGTCGCGAAGATCGCCGGGATGGCCGCACGGGAGGTTCCGGAGGTGCATCACCTGGGTGGGGGGATGACCCGGGCCATCGGGGCCGTGCGGCAGCGGGTGCCGGGCACCGGCTCCGGCAGTGGGGTCACGCGGGGCGTGAAGGTGGAGGTCGGCGAGCGGCAGGCCGCCGTCGATCTGGACGTGGTCGTCGAGTACGGCGCCGCCATCGCCGACACCGCCGCCGACATCCGGAACAACGTCATCAGCGCCGTGGAGCGGATGACGGGACTGGAGGTCGTGGAGGTCAACATCGCCGTCGGCGACGTGCATCTGCCCGATGAGCCGGATGACGAGGGCGAGGAGTCCGGGGGCGGGCAGGAGGGCAGGCGCGTGGCCTGAGGGCCGTCGCGTCAGGACACCGTCGGTACCGCCCCGGGCGCGCCGGTGATGCGGGCGCGTTGCCCGTGCGCGCAGTGGACGACGCGGTCGCCGAGGCCGAGCCGGTCGGCCTCGGCCAGGAACGCGGACAGCGGGGAGCGCATCACCGTGTAGTCGCCGTAGTGGACCGGCAGGATCAGGCGGGGGCGCAGGCGGCGGGCCAGTTCCGCGCCCTGGGCGCCGTCCATGGTGACGACGAAGCCGCCGGGGAGCGTGGTGCCGCCCAGGTGGAGGACGGCCAGGTCGGCGGCGGGGAAGTGCCGGGTGATCTCGTCGAGGCCGTCGTGCAGGAGGGTGTCGCCGGAGAGGTAGAGGCGCAGGCGGGGTGGGCCGCCGGTGGGACCGAACTCCAGCATGCTGCCCATGACCGGCGGCAGCAGCGCGCGCAGCGCCGGGTGGCCGGCGTGGCGGCCGGGCAGGGCGGTGACAGTGACCTGGGCTCCGTCGCGGACGAGGGTGAGGGACCCCCAGGTGCGCAGGCCCGCCGTACGCCGGAAGCCGTGCAGGACCCTCAGGCGGCGGGCCGCGTGCGGAGTGGTCAGGATCGGCACCGTGTGGTCCAGGTGGCGGCGGGCCCGGCGGTCCCAGTGGTCGCCGTGCAGGTGGGACAGCACGATCCCGTCGAGACGGGGCAGTTCGTGCACGTCCAGGGCCGGTTCGGTGAGGCGGCGGCTCAGCAGGCCGTACCCGAGGTAGGCGTACTGGCCCCGGTGGAGGAAGTTCGGGTCGGTGAGCAGGGTGAGCGGGCCGTAGGTCAGCAGCACCGTCGCGTTGCCGACGAAGTGGACGTCGACGGTGTCGCCGGTCGTGTCGCCCTCGGTGTGGGTGGCGTGCATGGTGCTCTCCCGTCTCCCCCGCAGGGCCGGGTACCCGTCCGGCGGCCCTCAGGCCGAGCGCTTGCGGGACGTCGACTTCTTCGCCGGTGTCTTCTTGGCCGTGCTCTTGGCCGCCGTGCTCTTGGCCGCCGTCTTCTTCGCGCCCTGGGCCGACTTGGCCGTCGACTTCTTCGACGAGGCCGCCGTCTTCTTGGCGGCCGTCTTCTTCGCCGTCGACGTCGACTTCTTCCCGCCCGCCTGCTTGGGGGCCGCACGGGAGGTCTTGCGCGGCAGCGGCTTGACCTCGGCGTGGTCCCCGGCCTCCTCGCCGCGGGACTCGCGGGCCGCGCGGACGCTGTTCTCCAGGGCCGCCATCAGGTCCAGGACCTTGCCGCCGGCCGCGGGTTCGGGTGCCTGCGGCGGGGCCTCGCCGGCGACCTTCGCGGCGATGACCTCCTCCACCGCCTCGCGGTACTCGTCGTGCAGGTCCTCCAGGTCGACCTCGCCGAGGGTGTCCATCAGCGCGTCGGCGAGGTCCAGCTCCTTGTCGCGGACCGTGACGTCGGTGTCGGGGGCGACGCCCTCGGGGGCTCGGACCTCGTCGGGCCAGAGCAGGCCGTGCATCGCGATCGCGTCGCCGACCACCCGGAGCATGCCCAGCCGCTCCCGGCCGCGCAGGGCGAACTTGGCGATCGCCACCTTGTTGCTGCGCTTGAGCGCCTCCCGCAGCAGGGTGTAGGGCTTCGCCGCCGGGGCGCCGCTCGCCTGGAGGTAGTACGCGGCGTCCATCTGGAGGGGGTCGATCCGGTCGGCCGGCACGAAGGCGACGATCTCGATCGTCTTGGCGGTGGGGAGGGGCAGGCTGGACAGGTCCTCCTCGGTGATCGGGATGATCGAGCCGTCCGCGTCCTCGTACCCCTTGCCGATCTCGCCCTGGGTGACCTCGCGGTCCTCCAGTTCGCAGAATTTGCGGTACCGGATGCGGCCGCCGTCCTCGGTGTGGATCTGGCGGAAGGAGATCGAGTGGCTCTCGGTGGCGTTCACCAGTTTGATCGGAATGCTGACCAGGCCGAACGAGATGGCGCCGTTCCAGATGGATCTCACGTGCAGCACCCTTCCGGTCACGCTCGGGAGTGTTTGTCACGGTTTGCGTGGGATTCTTATCGTATGGCGCCTATCACAGTGGTGGAGGGGCGACGGCTCGCGCTCAGCAATCTGGACAAGGTGCTCTATCCCGCCGGCGGCTTCACCAAGGGCGAGGTGCTGCACTACTACGCGACCGTCGCCGAGGTCCTGCTGCCGCATCTGCGGGACCGGGCGGTGTCCTTCCTGCGGTATCCGGACGGGCCGGACGGGCAGGTCTTCTTCACGAAGAACGTGCCGCCGGGTACGCCCGAGTGGGTCATGACCGCCGAGGTGCCGCGGGTGGAGGGGCCGTCGCGGATGGTGCTGGTGCAGGATCTGCCGAGCCTGATGTGGGCGGCCAACCTCGTGGCCGAGTTCCACACCCACCAGTGGCTGGTCGGCACGCCGGACGAGGCCGACCGGATCGTCTTCGACCTCGATCCGGGGGCGCCGGCGACCGTGGTGCAGTGCTGCGAGGTCGCGCTGTGGCTGCGGGAGCGGCTGGCGCGGGACGGCATCGAGGCGTACGGCAAGACCTCCGGCTCCAAGGGGCTGCATCTGCTCGCCGCCGTGCGCGGGGCCTCCTCCGAGCGGGTGTCCGAGTACGCCAAGGCACTGGCCGTGGAGGCGGAGAAGGCCATGCCGCGGCTGGCGCTGCACCGGATGACCAGGAGCCTGCGCCCGGGGAAGGTCTTCGTCGACTGGAGCCAGAACGCCGCCCGCAAGACCACGGCGACGCCCTACACCCTGCGGGCCCGGGCGGAGCCGACCGTCTCGGCGCCGGTGACCTGGGCGGAGATCGAGGAGTGCCGGGCGCCGGGCCGGCTGGACTTCCACGCCCGGGACATCGCGCCGAGGGTGCAGGACTTCGGGGATCTGCTGGCGCCGCTGCTCGACCGGCGGCGGGCCGGGGAGTTGCCGTAGCCCATGGGGGGTGTGGTGCAGGCCGGCTCGGGCGTGCGTCGGGCGATGGGGGCCCGGGCCTGACCTGTTCAGACCCTTGGCGCGTCCAACTGTGGACCGGTTCAGAGCCTTGGCGCGTCCAACTCTGGACCGGTTCAGAGCCTTGGCGCCTCGGGCGACGGAATCCCGGCCCGGGGCCCGTTCAGACCCTTTCCCAGGTGTTCCGGTCGCGGGCCATCGCGTGCAGGGCCTCGACGTCCGCCGGCTTCAGGACGCCTCCCTGGCGGGACAGGGTGTCCAGCTGTGTGTCGGTCAGGACGCGGACCTCGCGGGGCGGTGTGGGGACGGCCACGGACACCGGGTCCACCAGGACGAGGACCGGGCGGACCTCGGCCGTCAGGGCGTAGGACGCCCGGTCGGCGGTGGCGCGGACGGCGCGCAGGAGGGGGTGGGGGTCGCGGCGGCCCATGGTGACCAGGGGATCGGCGACGGTCACGCGGTGGCGGCGGGCGTGGAGCGTGTGCAGCGCGAACAGCCCGCCGGGGCCGATCAGCAGATGGTGGACGCGGTCGCCGCCGGGCAGCGGCACCGAGTGCAGGGCGTGCCAGCCCGCGCCGTCCAGCCGGTCCAGGGCCTCCCCGACCGTCTGCTCGGCCTCCAGGGCGCGGCGGCGCGGGTCGGGTCGCAGCCTGCGGGCCGGGCCGGGGTCTCGGTCGAGGGCGACGAGCAGGGCCTCGCCCGGGCGGTTGGGTGCCAGGTCGTCGTCGGGGTGGAGGGCGAGGCGGGCCAGTTCGGCCGGTGTGGGCACGGGTGGCGGTCCGACCGTCACCGGGCCGGTGATGAAGGGGCCCAGGGCAGTCATGACGTCGTCCTCGCGGTCCGCGCCGAGCAGATTGACCCGGGCCGCGTCACGGTCGTACCAGGCGATGTTCCTGCCGTCCGCGAGGCAGACGTACAGGCGCTCGCGGCCGTGCCGCCAGGTCGGTACGACGCGCAGTCCGTTCATGCGGCATCACCCCCGACCATGGGAACAGGCGGGGTGCTGCCGGTGCAAGAAGCCGGAGACCGCGCCGAGGAGTCGGACCGGCGGCGGCCCGGCCGCCGGGAGGGTGCCGTGCCTGGTCGGTGCCGGGTGAGGCCTCCGGCGGTGGGGGTGGGCAGGCAGGCATCGTGGCGCGCCTGCGGCAGGCCCGCGGCGCCGGTTCAGCGACCACCGCCGCTCCGGCCGGTCGTCCCCCACCCGCTGGTGCGGCGGTGCTGCCGCGGCGAGGGGCGATCCGACTGGTCCCGGGCCGCCCGCCGTTCGCCCCGGGCGGTGCACGACGACCGGTTCGTCGAGTGCCCGTGGGCCGCGGCCCACGGGCCGGCCGTCGCGGGGGCCGGCCGGGGAGCGCGGCAGACGGCCGCCCTCGCGCGCAAATGGGACTTCCCCACGAATAAGGTGTACGCGGCCGGTGGTCGTGTCCGCGCCGCGTGAGGAACCGTGAACCGTAGGAGTGCAGTGCCCCGCAGCCGCCCCGGAAGCCGCCCCGGCCCGTCTGAACGCCGCTTCGGCCGGGTCGTGCGCCGGGCCGTCGCCGGGGTGCTGGTCCTGGCGGCCGCCGTGGGCTGCGGGGACGCCGGCGGGCTGGAGGGCGCGGGGTCCACCCCGACGGCGGTCGGCCCCGCGCGGCTGTGGCCGGAACTGACCCCGGCGTCCAGTCCGGCCTTCGAGATCGGCGAGGTGAACACCGAGCCGGTCAAGGGGGTCGACGTCCCCGCCGACGGCGACATCCGCCGGGTGGACCCGGTCGGGATCGTCCGGGCCGAGATCGACGCGAACCCCGGCGACTACGCCGGCGACAAGGCGCCCTACCGCGAGACCGACCGCCGGATGGCCGACTGCGCCGAGGGCCCGGGGCACGGGAAGTGCCCCGTGCTGAGGCCGTACTACCGGGACCTGACCGGCGACGGGCACGAGGACCTGACGCTGGGCTTCCGGCTGCTGCCCGGCCAGACCACGGCCGTGCGGGTCTACACCGTCGACGAGGACCGGCTCATGCAGGTGATGGCGTGGGAGGACGCGCTCAGCGGCGTCGAGCTGGCGGGGCGTTCGCTGGTCATCCGGTCGCCGTCGGAGGTCGCCGGCTACGAGTACCGCCTGCAGTGGACCTGGGACCGGGACCAGCGGGCCATGCTCCTCACCCACGACGAGATGCTGCGCACGGGACCTCGAGGACACTCCCGGCACCCGTCGGCCCCGCCGTCGGCCCGTTCCTCCGGCTCGCCGTCCGCCCCCTCCCCCACCCCGTCCTCGCCGTCGGTGTCGCCTCCCGCGAGCGGCGGATGAGAGCCGTGCTGCCCCGGTGGTCGGGGACGCTCGCCGTGAAGGCCGCCGTCTTCATCACGGTGATGTGCTGTGCGCTCGCCGCCCTGCTCGGCGTCCTGGTGCACGTGCAGGTGACGAACCAGACCGTCGGCCAGGCCCGCCAGCAGGCGCTGCAACGGCTGGCGCAGGCGACCGAGCGGTACGAGGCCGGGGACGCGCTGCGGCGGGGTGCCGGGGTGGATCCGCCGGGGCTGCCCGCTTCCCTGCGGGAGCTGGCGGCCGACGGCGACCGGGGCACGATGGTCGCGGACCTGGAGGGGCGGCCCGTGATGTGGGCGGCGGGGCCGGTGGACGGCGGCCGGGCCCTGGCGGTGGCGGTCGACTACTCCCAGCAGGCGCGCACCATCGACGGACTGGACCGGGCGATCCTGTGGTCGTCGGGGCTGGCGATCGGGGCGACGCTGCTGGTCGGCGCGTTCGCGGTGACGCGGGTGACCCGGCGGTTGCACGCCACGGCGCTGGTGGCCCGGCGGATCAGCGCGGGCGACCTGGACGCACGCGTCAACGACCCCCGCACCCGTCCCCGTCCCCGTCCACGTTCCGGTCCCCGTCCGGGGCCGAGCGGCCACGCGCGTTCCCCGGACCCGTCCCGACCGGACAGCCCTCCGAGGCCTGACAGCCCCCGAGGCCTCACGAACTCGCCCGGCCGGAAGCCACCGCCGAGCCGGAAGCCTCCGCCCGGCAGAAAATCCCCGCCGAGCCGGAAGCCACCCCCCGGCCGGAAACCCCCGCCCGGCGGACGAACCCCGCCCGGTCGAAGAACCCGGCGCGGTCGAAGAACCCCGCCCGGTCGAGCGACCCCGTGCGGCCGCGCGTCCGGGACCGGCCGCAGGACGAGGTCGCCGCGGTCGCCGCCGCGCTGGACTCCATGGCGTCGTCGCTGCAGAGCAAGCTGCTCGCCGAGCAGCGGTTCACGGCGGACGTCGCGCACGAGCTGCGCACCCCGCTGACCGGCCTGCACGCGGCGGCCGAGCTGCTGCCCCCGGGCCGGCCGACGGAGCTGGTGCGCGACCGGGTGGCGGCCCTGCGCACCCTCACCGAGGACCTGCTGGAGATCTCCCGGCTGGACACCGGGCGGGAGCGGCTGGAGCTGGACACCGAGCGACTGGGGCCGCTGGCCGAGCGGGTGGTGCGCGCGGCGGGGAGCGGCACGGAGGTCGTCGTCGTACGGGACGTGGCCGTGGAGACGGACCGGCGGCGGCTGGAGCGGGTGCTGGGGAACCTGGTGGCGAACGCGCACAAGCATGGGCGGGGCCCGGTGGTGCTGACCGTGGACGGCCCGGTGGTCACCGTCAGGGACCACGGGGACGGCTTCCCCGAGTACCTGGTGGCGCACGGGCCGCAGCGGTTCCGCACGGAGGGGGGCGCCCGGGGGCACGGGCTGGGCCTGACCATCGCGCTGGGGCAGGCGGAGGTGCTGGGGGCGCGGCTGGAGTTCGCGAACGCCCCGGACGGCGGGGCGGTGGCGACGCTCGAACTGCCGGTGGACTGAGCCCGGGCCGCGCCTCCTTCGGCCCACTGTGAGGGGCGCCCCGGGCGGGCCGCTCCTAATGTGGCGAATAGTCAGCTTCAGCACCTTCGCCCCCACATGGAGGTAGTCCCATGTCCCTGCGCTCCCGCCTCTGCATAGTCACCGCCGCGGTCTTCCTCGCCGCCGCGGCCGCCGTCACGCCCGCCGCCGCCGCGCACGACGACTGGGACGCGACCGGCGGCAACGGCGGCAACCACCACTACGACCCCACCGGCGGCGATCACCACGGCCACCACGGCAAGCACCTCTACAAGGGCGTCGTCACGGCGAACACGCTGGCGCTGCGCAGCGCCCCGAACCGCGGTTCGCAGATCATCCGGTACGCCCACAAGGGCGAGGTCGTCTCGATCTTCTGCAAGACCGGCGGCGAGTCCGTGAAGGGCAACCCGCTCTGGTACCTCCTCACCGACGGCACCTGGGCCTGGGGCGCGGCCCGCTACATCGACAACATCGGTCCCGCGCCACGCTGGTGCTGACACTCCGTCATCCAAAGGCACACAAGACGCACTGTTTGGGTAGGTTCCGGACATGAGCAAGGCCGGAATCACCGTGGCGACGGCGGACCCGCCCGCGCCCGCCGTCCGCCGCCTCCCCCGGCGCCGGGGCGTCGAACTCGCCCTGATCGTCCTGGCCGTACTGCTGTCCGTGTACGGCTACTGCGCCGTGGGCCTCGCCCGGCACGGGGCGCTTCCGCCCGGTGCCGCCGGCTACGGCGCCGGGCTCGGCGTGCTCGCGCTGCTGGCGCATCTGGCGGTGCGCCTGCGGGCCCCGTACGCCGATCCGCTGCTGCTGCCCATCGGCGTGCTGCTCAACGGCCTCGGCCTGGTGCTCATCTACCGGCTCGACCTGGAGACCCCCGGCGACCGGGCGGCACCGGCGCAGCTGGTGTGGTCGACGCTGGGCGTGGCCCTGTTCATCCTGGTCGTGCTGCTCCTGCGCGACCACCGGGTCCTCCAGCGCTACACCTACGTCTGTGTCGTCGCCGCGCTGGTGCTGCTCACCCTGCCGATCCTGTTCCCGGCGGTGAACGGGGCGCGCATCTGGATCCGGGTCGCCGGGTTCTCCATCCAGCCGGGCGAGTTCGCGAAGGTGCTGCTGGCGGTGTTCTTCGCCGCGTACCTGGCCGCGAACCGCAACGCGCTGGCCTACACCGGCCGCCGCGTCTGGCGGCTGCAACTGCCCACCGGCCGGGTCCTCGGCCCGATCGTCGCCGTCTGGCTGGTGAGCGTGGGCGTGCTGGTCCTGGAGCGCGACCTCGGCACCTCACTGCTCTTCTTCGGCCTGTTCGTGGTCCTGCTCTACGTGGCCACCGGCCGCACGGGCTGGATCGCCGTGGGGCTGCTGCTCGCGGCGCTGGGCGCGGTCGCGGTCGGCCGGCTGGAGCCGCACGTGCACGGCAGGATCGAGACGTGGCTGCACCCGTTCGCGTCGATCGAGGCGGGCGAGGGCGCCAACCAGCTCGCGCAGTCGTTGTTCGCCTTCGCGGAGGGCGGTCTGCTCGGCACGGGCCTCGGCCTCGGCCACTCCGTCCTGATCGGCTTCGCGGTGAAGTCCGACTTCATCCTGGCCACGGCGGGCGAGGAACTGGGCCTGGCCGGTCTGTCCGCCGTCATCCTGCTCTACGGCCTGCTGGTGGAGCGCGGCTTCCGGGCGGGTCTGGCGCTGCGCGAACCGTTCGGCCGGCTGCTCGCCGTCGGGCTCGCCTCGCTGGTGGCGCTCCAGGTGTTCGTGATCGCGGGCGGGGTGACCGGGCTGATCCCGCTGACCGGCATGGCGATGCCGTTCCTGGCGCAGGGCGGCTCGTCGGTGGTCACCAACTGGGCGATCGTGGCGCTGCTGCTGCGGGTGAGCGACTCGGCCCGGCGCGGTCACGACGGGCAGGTCCCCCGGTGACCCGGCACATCCGGCACGCCGGCTTCTTCTGCGCCCTGCTGCTGGTGGCCCTGCTGGTGAACGCCGCCCGGGTCCAGGTGTTCCAGGCCCCGGAGTACGACCGCAATCCGGCCAACCGGCGTGAGGACATCGCCCGTTACGAGCGGCCGCGCGGCGACATCCTGGTCGGCGGCCGGCCCGTCACCGGCTCGAGGGACACCCGCGAGCATCTGCGCTACGAACGCACCTACGCCGACGGCCCGTTGTACGCCCCGGTCACCGGCTTCGCCTCCCAGCTGTACGGGACGACGCTGCTGGAGGACGCCCAGGACGGGGTGCTGTCCGGGTCGGACCCGATGCTCGCGCCGTTCCCGCTGTGGAACGACTTCACCCGGGCGCGCAGCTCCGGCGGTCATGTCGTGACGACCCTCGATCCGGCCGCGCAACGGGCGGCGTTCAAAGGGCTGGCGGGACTCAAGGGCGCGGTGGCGGCCGTGGAACCGGCGACCGGCCGGATCCTGGCCCTGGTCTCCGCGCCCTCCTACGACCCCCAGCCGCTGTCGGGGAACGGGTCGGCGGCGGCCAGGGCGTGGGCGCGGCTCACCGCGGACGAGGACCGGCCGATGCTCAACCGGGCGGTGCGGCAGACGTATCCGCCCGGCTCCACCTTCAAGGTCGTCACCGCGGCCGCCGCCTTGGACGCCGGGGTGGTCTCGGACCTCGACGCGCCGACCGACTCCCCCGACCCGTACCCCCTGCCCGGGACGCGGACCCGGTTGAGGAACGCGTCCCGGGGCTGTGCGGACGCCTCCGTGCGCAAGGCGTTCACGCTCTCCTGCAACACGGTGTTCGCCAAGCTCGGTGTGGAGGTGGGCCTGCGGGACATGACGGCCACGACCCGCGCCTTCGGCTTCAACAACGGCGAACTGGCGATCCCCTTCCCGGTGGCCCGCTCCACCTTCGACACCACGCTCGACCGGGCGCAGCTGGCCCTGTCGTCGATCGGGCAGTACAACACCCGTGCCACGCCCCTGCAGATGGCGATGGTCGCGGCGGCCGTGGCCAACGGCGGCCAGGTGCGCGAGCCCTATCTGGTGGAGCGCACGACCCGGCCGGGCGGGAGCGTCCTGTCGACCGCCGGTCCGCGCGGGGTGCGCCAGGCGATGTACCCCTCGACGGCGGTGCGGCTGCGCGCCCTGATGCGGGAGGTCGTGGAGGAGGGCACCGGCCGCCGGGCCGCGATCCGCGGGGCGAGGGTCGGGGGCAAGACCGGCACCGCCCAGCACGGCCTCGGCAACTCGGGGATGCCGTACGCCTGGTTCATCTCGTGGGCGCAGGGCGCCCGGGAGCTGACGCCGAGCGTGGCGGTCGCGGTCGTCGTGGAGGACGCGGAGGAGGAGCGCCGGGACATCAGCGGCGGCGGCGACGCGGCGCCGATCGCGCGGGCGGTGATGGAGGCGGTGCTGAAGTCACGGGACCGCGCGCCCGGTTCCTGACCCGGCGTCCCGGCGAGGGGCACCGCCTCGTCCGGTGGGTTCGGCAGGTCGTACGGATCGACCGCAACAAGTCGCGCGCAAGGGATTGACGGGCTTGCTGACAGGCAGTCTCATAAAGGGCGACGGTGACGTGTGCACAACGAGGTGGGCAGCGATGACGACCCTGACGGAAGCCGACGCGCTCGACGGCCTGCGCGACGCCCTGGGCCTGCTGAAGGACCGGGAGCAGGTGGCCCAGCGGCTGCTCGACTCCTCCGCCAAGCACTCCTTCGACCCGGACAAGGAACTGGACTGGGACGCGCCCTTCGAGGAGGGCAAGTGGTTCTGGCCCCCTGAGCTGGTGTCCCTCTACGACACCCCGCTCTGGAAGCGCATGGGCGAGGAGCAGCGCATCCTCCTGTCCCAGCACGAGGCGGCCGCCCTCGCCTCCCTCGGCATCTGGTTCGAGATCATCCTCATGCAGCTGCTGGTCCGCCACATCTACGACAAGGCGGCGACCAGCGCGCACGTCCGGTACGCCCTCACCGAGATCGAGGACGAGTGCCGGCACTCCAAGATGTTCGCCCGGCTGATCACCCACGGCGGCACGCCCTGGTACCCGGTCGGCCGCGTCCACCAGCAGCTGGGCCGGCTGTTCAAGACCATCTCCACCACCCCGGGTTCCTTCACGGCGACCCTGCTGGGTGAGGAGGTCCTCGACTGGATGCAGCGCCTGACCTTTCCGGACGAGCGGGTCCAGACCCTGATCCGCGGCGTCACCCGCATCCACGTGGTGGAGGAGGCCCGCCACGTCCGCTACGCCCGCGAGGAGCTGCGCCGCCAGATGGTGACGGCCCCCAAGTGGTCCCAGGAGTTCACCCGCATCACCTCGGGCGAGTTCGCCCGGGTCTTCTCGGTGGCGTTCGTGAACCCGGAGGTCTACACGAACGTGGGCCTCGACAAGCGCGAGGCACTCGCCCAGGTCAAGGCCAGCGGCCACCGCCGCGAGGTCATGCAGACCGGCGCCAAGCGGCTCACGGACTTCCTCGACGACATCGGCGTCCTGCGGGGCGTGGGCCGCCGCCTGTGGAAGTCGTCGGGCCTGCTGGCGTAGGGCCGCCGGAGCGCATCGGACAGTCAGTGGGCACGCAACTCCATCGCGCCGTTCCGAGGACGGACACCCTCCGACGCGGCACCGACCCCCCCCCCTCACCGTCTGGCGCATCACCCACAAGCCCCGCCTCGGGCGGGGGGCACCCGCCCCGAACCGGCCACCCGCCCCGAACCGGCCACCCGCGCCGCAGGCCCCGGCCCACCGCTACGCAGCCCCCCGGCCCCCCGATTACGCTGCGGAGCATGACACCAGCCGCCGCCCCCACCCCCGCCTACCGGCGACTCAGCGTCGAGGAGCGCCGCAGCCAGTTGCTCACCGCCGCACTGGGCCTCTTCGCGCACCGCGCGCCGGAGGAGGTCTCCCTCGACGACGTGGCCGAGGCGGCCGGCGTCTCCCGACCCCTGGTGTACCGGTACTTCCCCGGCGGCAAGCAGCAGCTCTACGAGGCCGCGCTCCGCTCCGCCGCCGACGAGCTCCAGCACTGCTTCGACGAACCCCGCGAGGGCCCCCTGCTCCCCCGCCTGTCCCGCGCCCTCGACCGCTACCTCGCCTTCGTCGACGAGCACGACGCCGGCTTCAGCGCCCTCCTCCAGGGCGGCAGCGTCGTGGAGACCTCGCGGACCACCGCCATCGTCGACGGCGTCCGCCGCGTCGCGGCCGAGCACATCCTCAGCCACCTGGGCGTCACCGACCCCGGCCCCCGCCTGCGCATGACCATCCGCATGTGGATCACGGCCGTCGAGGCGTCGTCGCTGATCTGGCTGGACGAGGACAAGGCCCCCCCGGCACCGGAGCTCCGCGACTGGCTGGTCGAGCAGTTCGTGGCCATGCTGACGGTGACGGCCCGCCGCGACCCGCAGACGGACGCCCTGGTCCTGGCCCTCGCCGAGGATGTCTGACACTGATCCCGTGAAGAGCGAAGACACCCCCTTCGAGGGCGGCCCCATGGACGGCAGGGTCCTGCCCGTCCTGCTCGGCATCACCGGCCACCCGCCCAAGACGTACCGCATCCCCGTCCCGGACCCGGACGGCGGACCGCCCACCGTGCTGGTCTACCGGCGCGTGCCCCGCGGACCGGGCAGGGTCGGCCTGACCAACCGCTGGAAGTACGCCTACGACCCGGAGGGCGCCCCGGCGCGCCGGCTGAACTGGCCGTGGTCGAAGCCAGACGCCACGCCGCCCGGCAAGCGGGACGACGCCGACGGGTGACGTCGTTGCGCCGAACCGCGCACACTCACCGCGCGCACCCCGCGCACACGCCTGATCCTCACGGTGTCCGGCGGCACAGGGCCGCCCCCGCACCGGAGGTGACGGCATGTCAGGAACCCTTGCGCGACTGGTCTGCGTCGCGGCGGCGGCCGCCGGCACGGCCCTCACGCCCCTGCCCGCCGCGGCCGCGCCCGAGCCGGACGCGGAACAGCCCTCCGTCGCACGGCTCCTGACCGACCTTCAGCGGCTGTACCGCCAGGCCGAGCGGGCCACCGAGGCGTACAACGCGACCGAGGAGAAGCTGAGGAGGCAGCGCGCCGAGACCGACCGGCTGGAGCGCGCGCTCGCCCGGGCCCGGCTCTCCCTGCACGACAGCCGGGGCGCGGCCGGCCGCCTGGCCCGGCAGCAGTACCAGAGCAGCACCGCCCTCTCCCCCTACGTCCGCCTGCTGCTGGCCCGCGACCCGGAGCGCGCGGTGGACCAGGGCCGGGTGATCGGCCGGATCGCACGGGAGCGGGCCGGCACCCTCGGCCGGCTGACCGGCAGCGAGCGCAAGGCCCGGGACCTCGCCCGCAAGGCCCGCAAGGCACTCGACGAGCAGCTCGCCCTCACCGAGCGGCGCAAGAAGGAACGCGACACGGTGCGCGGACGGCTGCACGACGTGGAGGAACTGCTCGCCTCCCTCGACGACGACCAGCTCAGCGCCGTCGCCGAGCTGGAGGAGGACGGCGTGGCGAAGGCGCAGCAGCGGTTCATGGCCTCCGGCGCGCTCGGCGCCCCCGGCAGCACCCACACCGTCCGCAGGCCGACCGCGGCGGGCGGCCGGGCCGTGCGCTACGCCGTACGGCAGCTCGGCAAGCCGTACGAGTGGGGCGCGGAGGGCCCGGAGTCGTTCGACTGCTCGGGCCTGACCTCGCAGGCGTGGGCCGCGGCTGGCATCCCGATCCCGCGCACCAGCCAGGAGCAGTGGAGGCGGCTGGAGCGGATCGGGCTGGACGAGCTGCGCCCGGGCGATCTGGTCGTGTACTTCGAGGAGGCCACGCACGTGGCGCTGTACCTCGGCGACGGCCAGGTCGTCCAGGCGCCCCGGCCGGGCGCGAAGGTGAAGGTGTCACCGATCGCGGCCAACCCCGTCCTGGGCGCCGTCCGCCCGGACCCGGACGGGAAGCCCCTGCGGCGCTTCGAGCCGCCGGAGCTTCCCGAGGGCGCGACGGACGGGTCGGACGAGGGCTACGAGGGTGACGGGGACTCCCGGGACGACGCGGACTAGGCGGCGCCCGCGCCGGAGGCCTCGACCAGGTAGGCCTGGGTCTTCTCCGGGTCGTAGAAGAAGTTCTCGAAGTCCGCGGGGTTGTTGAAGCCGTTGGCGAAGCGGTCGGCGACCGGCTGGATCTCCCCGGCGGCGCCGATGAGGTTCAGGATGTGCTCGGGCGGCGGCGCGAGCATCGCGTTGGTCCACTTGGTGACGTGCTGGGCGGTGTCCCAGTAGCGGTCGAAGGTGGCCCGCATCCACTCCTCGTCGAACGGCTTGTCGCCGTGCTCGACGATCGAGGCGAGGTAGGCGGCGGCGCACTTGGACGCCGAGTTGGAGCCCTGCCCGGTGATGGGGTCGTTGGCCACGACCACGTCGGCGACGCCGAGCACCAGACCGCCGCTCGGGAGCCGGCCGATGGGGTTGCGGACGGTGGGGGCGTAGCGCCCGGCCAGGGTGCCGCCGGCGTCGGTCAGTTCGACCTTGGTGGCCCGCGCGTACTCCCAGGGGACGTACCGCTCCATGAGTTCCAGGGTCAGGGAGAGGTGCTCCGCGGGGTCCTTGACGCCGGCGAAGACGTCGAGCGGGCCGCCGGGTATGCCCTCCCAGAAGAGGATGTCGGCCCGGCCGGAGGTGGTCAGGCACGGCATGACGAACAGCTCGCCGACGCCCGGCACGAGGTTGCAGCGCACCGCCTCGGTGTCCGGGTGCTCCGGGCGCGGGCCGAGGCCGTGGACGTACGCCACGGCCAGCGCGCGCTGCGGCTCGCTGTACGGGGAGCGCTCCGGGTCGCGGGCGAACATCTGCACCAGTTCGCCCTTGCCGGCGGCGACCAGCACCAGGTCGTAGGTGCGGGAGAAGTAGTCGAGGTCGCCGACGGCCGCGCCGTGGATGACGAGCTGCCCGCCGCGCTGGGCGAAGGTCTCCATCCAGCCGGCCATCTTCACGCGCTGGTCGATCGACTGCGCGTACCCGTCGAGGCGGCCCAGCCAGTCGATGGCGCGGGCGGCGGGGCCCTCGGCCCAGGAGCCGGGGGCGGCGACCGAGACGCCGAGTCCTTCGATCTTCGGGGCCTGGGACTCCCAGAAGTTCAGCTGGAGGTCGCGCTCGTGCTGCAGGGCCGTGTGGAACATGCACTGCGTCGACATGACCCGGCCGGTGCGGATCTCGTCCGCCGTCCGGTTCGACATCAGGGTGACCTCGTACCCCTGCGACTGGAGGCCGAGGGCGATCTGGAGACCGGACTGGCCGGCTCCGACGACGAGTATCTTCCGCATGCGGGCTGTCCTCTACTCGGGGGTTTCGTCCAGCGCGTGGCCGACGAGGGCCAGGAGGGTCTCGATCACGGAGATCCGGCGACGCGCGTCCATGATCATGACAGGTATGTGTTGCGGGATGGTCAAGGCCTCCCGCACATCCTCCGGCTCGAACAGCTCGGCCCCGTCGAAGTGGTTGACCGCGACCACGTACGGCAGCCCGGAGCTCTCGAAGTAGTCCAGGACCGGGAAGCAGTCCTTCAGGCGGCGGGTGTCGGCCAGCACGACCGCGCCGATCGCGCCGCGCACGATGTCGTCCCACATGAACCAGAACCGCTGCTGGCCCGGAGTGCCGAACAGGTAGAGCACCAGGTCGTCGTCGAGCGTGATGCGCCCGAAGTCCATGGCGACGGTGGTGGAGGTCTTGTCCGGCGTGGCGGTGAGGTCGTCGGTGGCCTCGCTCGCCTCGGTCATCAGCGCCTCGGTCTGCAGGGGCGTGATCTCCGAGGCGGAGGTGACGAGGGTGGTCTTGCCCACGCCGAAACCGCCCGCCACCACGATCTTCGTGGCTATGGGGGCCCGGGTGCGGTCCGTCTCCCAGGCGCGCAGGCCCGCGTCGGGCTGGGCGAGCGGGGAGGAAGCAGCGACGCCGTGAGCGGCGTCAGAGACGACGGAGTCCACTCAGCACCCTTTCCAGCAGAGCGCGGTCCGGGCGGCCCGTGCCGTGGCCGGTCCCCGTTCCGTACACACGGATCTTTCCCTGGTCCGCGAGATCGCTGAGGAGCACGCGGACCACGCCGAGCGGCATCTTCAGCAGCGCGGCGATCTCGGCCACCGTACGCATCCGGCGGCACAGTTCGACGATGGCCCGCAGCTCCGGCATCACGCGGCTGGAGAGGTTGCCGTTCGTCAGTTCCTTGCGCTCCTCCGGGGCGTCCAGCGCCGCCGTGCTGGCCACGAACGTCTCCACGAGGAGGACGTGGCCGAAGCGGGTCCGGCCGCCGGTGAGCGAGTAGGGGCGGACCCGGGCGGGTTTGCGGTCACCGCCGCGGACCGGGAGGTGCTGCTTGGGCTTGCTGCTCATCGGGCACTCCCCGTCGTCTGGGACTCCTCCAGGGATTTGCGGAGCTCGCTGCGGAGTTCGGGCGTCAGCACGTGACCGGCCCGGCCGACGAACAGGGCCATGTGGTAGGCCACGACGCTCATGTCGCAGTCCGCCGAGCCGTGCACGCCGAGCAGCGAGCCGTCGCTGATCGACATCACGAACAGGCTGCCCTCCTCCATGGCGATCATGGTGTGCTTGACCCCGCCGTAGTCCATCAGCTTGGCGGCGCCGATGGTGAGGCTGCCGATGCCGGAGACGATGGTGGCGAGGTCGGCGGCGGAGCCGCGCGGGCCGGCGGAGCGGCCCTCGCGGGTCTGCCGGGCCTCGCGGGCCTCCTTGTTGCGGTCCGCGTCGGAGGACAGCAGGAGCAGTCCGTCGGAGGAGACGACCGCCACCGAGAGGATGCCGGGCACCTCCTCGACGAGGTTGGTCAGCAGCCAGTGCAGGTTGCGGGCCTCACTGCTCAGTCCGATCAGTCCGAAGGTACTGGGCGCGGTCAACTGCTTGCCTCCTCGACTGTGCCCCCCGTGGCTTCTTCGGAATCAGCTGGTCCAGATGTGCCGGTGGCCGGCCGCCGGTGCGAGGCCGTCTGCTCGGCGATCTCCGCCTCGACCTCGCGGTAGCCGGCCTGGGCGCCCTGGCGGAAGCCGCCGAGGCGGCGGCGCAGGGCTTCGGCGTCGACGGAGCCGCTGCGCTGGCGTGGGGCGGCGGCCGGGGCGGTGATCCTGGGCGTGCGCTTGGGCAGGCCCTTGTCGGTGACGCGTTCGTGTTCGGCGTCGGCCTCCGCCTCGGCTTGCGCTCCGGCGTGTTCGCTCCCGCCCGCACCCCCCGTGCGGGTCTCGTGAGCGTGCGGGGCCGGCTCGTGCGGAGTGGTTCCGCCGTCGTCGGCCGCGCTGTCGTGCTGCGTCGGCTCCGGTTCCTCCTGCGGTACGGGAGCCAGCAGTTCCATGGTGGTCTCGGCCGGTGACTCGGCCGGTGCCGCCGCCTCATCCGCGGGTGCGGTGCCGGCCGCCGGCCCGGCCGGTTCCGGGTGCCCGGCCGGTTCGGAGTCCTCGGCGGCGGTCGCGCCGGCGCCGGCCTCCTGCCGCCGTACGGCCTTCTCGGCCAGGGCGACCAGCGGGTCCTGGCCACTGGTGCGGCCGTGCAGGACGTTGGAGTTGGCCTCCGCGTCGGCGCCGGGCAGGGAGAAGGAGTGGGCGGTGCCGGACGGCGGTCCGGAGGCCGGGACGGCCGCGGGCGGGGCCGCCGCCAGCAGGGTCCGGGGCAGGACGACGACCGCCGCGACCCCGCCCTGCTTCTGCTCGCGCAGCTGGACGCGCACACCGTGGCGGTGCGCGAGGCGGGCGACGACGTACAGGCCGAGGCCGAGGCCGTCCTCGCCCTCCTGGTCGTAGGGCGCCTCCGGGTCGAAGTCGGACAGGCGGGAGTTCAGCCGCTCCAGCCGGTCCTCGGTCATCCCGATGCCCTCGTCCTGGACGGAGAGCATCACCTCACCGTTCTCCAGCAGCCAGCCGGAGATCTCCACGGGCAGGTCGGGCGGGGAGAACGAGGTGGCGTTCTCCATGAGTTCGGCCAGCAGGTGGGAGAGGTCGTCGGCGGCGAACCCGGCGATGTGCGCGTGCGGCGGCAGCGCGGCGATCCGGACCCGTTCGTACCGCTCGATCTCGCTGACCGCAGCGCGCACGACGTCGACCAGCGGCACCGGCCCGGCGGCGTGCTGGACGTGCTCGGTGCCGGCGAGGACCAGGAGGTTCTCGCTGTGCCGGCGCATGACGGTCGCGAAGTGGTCGAGCTTGAACAGCGTGGCGAGCCGGTCCGGGTCCTGCTCGCGCTCCTCCAGGTTCTCGATGACGGCCAGTTGCCGCTCGACCAGCCCGAGGGTGCGCAGGGCGAGGTTGACGAACGTGCCGCCGATGGCCGTGCGCAGCCGCTCCAGCTGGGCCGCGGACTCGGCGAGCTGGCCGCGCAGTTCCTCCCGGGCGTCGGCCATCTTCTGGCGCTGCCCGACGAGGTGCTTGCGGTCGGACTCCAGCGTGGCGATCCGCTCGGTGAGGGCGGCCGCGTGGGCGTGCAGGGCGTTCACGGAGCGGACGACCTGGGCGAACTCGTCGTTGCGGCCGGTGAACTTCACGGGTTCCTCGGCCGCCGGGTCCTCGGCCTCGGCGAGGCGCTTGGAGCCCAGGCGCAGGACGGCGAGCGGGCGGGTGAGGCTGCGGGCCATGCCGGTGGCGACACCGACGGCGAGCAGCATCAGGGCGCCCAGGATCGCGATGCGGATCTCCAGCGCGGTGACGTCGTCGTCGCGCAGGGCCTCCAGGTCCTTGGTGCGGCGGTCGTAGAGGGCGGACTCGACGCCGCGCATCAGGTCGACCCGGGCGGACAGGGCCGCGTCCAGCCGCTTGGTGCTGGTGGACAGCTCGCTGCCGGAGAGCGACGGCTGGTCGGTGAGGGTGGCGAGGTACTTCTCGGCGGAGTTGACCTCGGTGCCGGTCACCGTGCTGTCGAACGAGGTGCGGGCCGCCTTGGGGGCGGTGGCCCGGAAGTCGGCCAGCGCCGCGTCGGAGCGCAGCCGGGCCTGCTGGGCGGCGGCGCTCAGGGCGTCGCGCTGCCGGGCGTCGGCGCCGGTGGACGTGGCGGACTCGGTCGGCAGTCCGGTGACGGGGTCGATGACCGTCTCGGTGCCGCGCGGCACGGTGAGCGCGGCGAGCAGCAGTCCCCGGGCCGCGGCGGCCTGCTGGACGGCGGAGTCCAGCTCGGCCAGCGCGTGGCCGCCGGCGCCCGCGCGGGGCGGCGACTGCTGGGCCAGCTGCTCGGCGAGCCGGTGGAGTTCGGTGATGGCGGCGGAGTACGCCTGGTGCGCTTCGAGAGCACTGCTCTTGCCGGTGAGCGCCGCTCGCCGTACGGCCGCTATGCCGTCGAGGCCCGAGCGGAGCGCGGCGGGCGCGTCGGTGTCGGCGCGCAACTCCTCGACCTGCCGGTCGACGCGTTCGCTGTGCTGCTCGGAGGGCGCCTTGGACTTGGGGCGGCCGGCCGCGATGTAGGCGGTGACGTCGTCGCGCTCGTCGGCGAGGGAGTGCGCGAGGGCGAGGGCGTCCTGCGTCTGCTCCGCGAGCGTCACCAGCTCCTGGGAGTCGTGGAGTTCCGCGGAGGCGGCCAGCACCGAGGGGGTGCCGGCTCCGGCGATGGCCGCGGCGACCACGGCCACCGCGACGATCAGCCGGTTGCGGACGTGTGTGGGGCGGCCCTTGCCGGTGGGGGGTGTCGGCTCAGCGCCCTGAACGGGGGCCGTCTGCTTGCCTGTGCGACGAGGCCGCGTCTTCTGCACCGGTGCTCGCATTCCTGACTCGTGAACCCTTGGGGCCGGATGACGCTCCGTCAACTGGTGCGTACTCCCGGTACACTTCCCGACCCTCCCAGCGCCGGTGGGCAGCGCACGCGCATCACCTGACCCGCCACCCGAAGGAGTGAACCTCGGAGGGGAGTTGAGGGGCAAGTTCCACCGGCTCTTGCAGGAGCCGTGCGCGGCACGCCGGTTGGACGCCGGGAGCGGGCGGTGGCAGTATTCGCCACCGCGTCTTCCCGGACCACATCTTTCCGTCCCAAACCAGGCGTCTGACCTGCGCGGGTACGCCGGTACGGCGACCGTTGCCAGCCTTTTGCGGACCTTGTGAAGGGCTCGTGCAGACTGGCCGGATGCGTACTGAACTCGCCTCGGAGCCCGGAGACGCCGACCGCCCCAACGAGGACTTCGCCGCTGTCGGGCTACCGGCTTCAGGACAGGGCGGTTCGCTCGTCGTCCTGGACGGCGTGACGCCGCCGAAGGCCGGGACGGGGTGTCTGCATTCCGTCCCCTGGTTCACCGCGCGCCTCGGCGGCGCCCTGACCGAACTGACCGTTTCACTCCCGGATGTTCCCCTGGTCGAGGCCTTGTCCCGCGCCATCGCGCGTACCGCCGCGGCACACGCTTCAACCTGTGACCTTTCTCACCCCCGCACCCCTCAGGCCACGGTGGTCGTGGCCCGCTGGGACCCGGACGCGGTGGAGTACCTCGTCCTGTCGGACTCGGCCCTGCTCCTGGAGTCCCCGGACGGCGTGGTGACGCCCGTCCTGGACGACCGGCTGGCCCTGCTGCCCCGGTCGGCGCTGGTCTCGGACGCGGTGGTGGACGCGACGCTGCGGAACCAGGAGGGCGGTTTCTTCACCGCGGCGGCCGATCCCTCGGTGGCGGGGCTGGCCGTGGCCGGAACCCTGCCCCGCCCGGAGGTGCGCGCCCTGGCCGCCCTGACGGACGGGGCGACCCGCTGGGTGGAGCGGTTCGGGGAGGGCGACTGGACGGACTGCTTCCACGTGGTGCGCAAGGAGGGACCGCAGGCGCTGGTGGACCGGGTGCGGACGCTGGAACGGGCGGACTCCGCCGGGGCGTTCCCGGGCCGGAGCAAGCGGCACGACGACGCGACGGTCGTCTACGTCGAGTTCTGAGGGCACCGACCGTCAGAGCCCCCCGCGGAGGGCCGCTACTTCTCCATGCCCCGGTTGAGCTGGTGCAGCAGCCGGGCCAGCTCCGTGACCTCGCTCGTCTCCCAGTCGGCCAGGCGCCCGGCGTATCGGGCGCGGCGGGCCTCGCGGACCCGGCGGACCCGGTCCCGGCCTTCCGGTGTGAGGGCGACCAGCCAGGCGCGGCCGTCGGCCGGGTCGGGCTCGCGGGCGACCAGGCCGAGCTCCTCCAGGGCGCGCAGCTGGCGGGACATCGTCGCCTTGCCGACGCCGATGTAGGCGGCGAGTTCGGTGGCCCGCTGCCGGCCGCTCTCGTCCAGCCGGACCAGCAGGCCGTAGGCGGAGGACTCCAGGTCGGGGTGGACCTCGCGGGCCATCTCGCCCTGGCTGGCCCGGGCCCGCCGCAGCAGCACGGTCAGTTCCCGCTCCAGCGCGAGGAAGGCGGGCCGGTCCACACCGCTTCCGGTCCGGTGTCCGTCGTCGTTGCCGCCCTCGTGCACGTCAGTCCCCGCCTAGGTCGTCGCTACTGGGATTGTCCTCCGGCCGCCGTCGGCGCCGCAGCCCGGCAAGTATTCCCAGGTCAGGGCGTCCGTGTCCACATGCTCCCCACACGGTGAAGGCCCGGGCCCCCACACGGGAACCCGGGCCCACCCAGCCGCGTCCGTCACGCCGCGACCGGAACCTCCGGCGCCGCGCTGTTCGTCGCGGGCGCGAGCGCCAGTTCCAGGACCTGGCGGACGTCGGTGACGGCGTGGACGTCGAGCTTGTCCAGCACCTCCGCCGGGACGTCGTCCAGGTCGGGCTCGTTGCGCTTGGGGATGATCACCGTGGTGACACCGGCCCGGTGCGCGGCGAGCAGCTTCTGCTTCACACCGCCGATCGGCAGGACCCGCCCGGTGAGCGAGACCTCACCGGTCATCGCCACGTCCGTGCGGACCAGCCGGCCGGACAGCAGGGACGCCAGGGCCGTGGTCATCGTGATGCCGGCGCTCGGGCCGTCCTTGGGGACCGCGCCCGCCGGGAAGTGGATGTGCACGCCCCGGTCCTTCAGGTCGCCCACCGGCAGTTCGAGCTCGGCGCCGTGGGAGCGCAGGAAGCTCAGCGCGATCTGCGCGGACTCCTTCATCACGTCGCCCAGCTGACCGGTCAGGGTCAGCCCGGCCGCGCCGGTCTCCGGGTCGGCCAGCGACGCCTCGACGTAGAGGACGTCCCCGCCCGCCCCGGTCACCGCGAGTCCGGTGGCCACGCCCGGCACGGACGTCCGGCGCTCGGCCGGGTCCTGGGCGGACTCGGGTACGTGGTGCGGCCGGCCGATCAGGTCCCGCAGGTGCGCGTCGGTGACGGTGAAGGGCAGCTCCCGCTCGCCCAGTTCGTGCTGGGCCGCGACCTTGCGCAGCAGCCGGGCGATCGACCGCTCCAGGGTGCGCACGCCCGCCTCGCGGGTGTACTCGCCGGCGAGCTTGCGCAGCGCGCCCTCGTCGATGGTCACCTCGTCCTTGTCGAGCCCGGCCCGCTCCAGCTGGCGCGGGAGCAGGTGGTCCCGGGCGATGACGATCTTCTCGTCCTCGGTGTAGCCGTCCAGGCGGACGATCTCCATCCGGTCGGCCAGGGCCTCCGGGATCGCCTCCAGGACGTTGGCGGTGGCGAGGAAGACGACGTCCGAGAGGTCGAGCTCGACCTCCAGGTAGTGGTCGCGGAAGGTGTGGTTCTGCGCCGGGTCGAGCACTTCGAGCAGGGCGGCGGCCGGGTCGCCCCGGAAGTCCGAGCCGACCTTGTCGATCTCGTCGAGCAGGACGACCGGGTTCATCGAACCGGCCTCCTTGACGGCCCGGACGATCCGGCCGGGCAGGGCACCGACGTAGGTGCGCCGGTGGCCGCGGATCTCGGCCTCGTCGCGGACGCCGCCGAGGGCGACGCGGACGAACTTGCGGCCCATCGCGTGGGCGACGGACTCGCCCAGGGAGGTCTTGCCGACGCCGGGCGGCCCGACCAGCGCGAGCACGGCACCGCCGCGCCGCCCGCCGACCACGCCCAGTCCCCGGTCGTTGCGCCGCTTGCGCACCGCCAGGTACTCGGTGATGCGCTCCTTGACGTCCTCCAGACCGGCGTGCTCGGCGTCCAGGACCGCCTTGGCGCCCTGGATGTCGTAGGCGTCCTCGGTGCGCTCGTTCCACGGCATCTCCAGCACCGTGTCGAGCCAGGTGCGGATCCAGGAGCCCTCGGGCGACTGGTCGGAGGAGCGCTCCAGCTTGTCGACCTCCTTCAGGGCGGCCTCGCGGACCTTCTCGGGCAGGTCGGCGGCCTCCACGCGGGCGCGGTAGTCGTCGGACTCCTCGCCCTCCTGCTCGCCGTTGAGCTCGCGCAGCTCCTTGCGGACGGCTTCGAGCTGACGCCGCAGCAGGAACTCGCGCTGCTGCTTGTCGACGCCCTCCTGGACGTCCTTGGCGATGGTCTCGGCCACGTCCTGCTCGGCGAGGTGGTCGCGCAGCTGCTGCGTGGCGAGCTTGAGCCGGGCCACCGGGTCGGTGGTCTCCAGCAGTTCGACCTTCTGGTCGGTGGTCAGGAACGGCGAGTAGCCGGAGTTGTCGGCCAGCGCCGAGACGTCGTCGATGGCCTGGACCCGGTCGACGACCTGCCAGGCGCCGCGCTTGCGCAGCCAGGCGGTGGCGAGGGCCTTGTACTCCTTGACCAGTTCGGCGACCTGGCCGGGCAGCGGATCCGGCACGGTCTCGTCGACGCTGGTGCCCTCGACCCACAGGGCCGCGCCGGGGCCCGTGGTCCCCGCACCGATCCTCACCCGCCCCCGGCCGCGGATCAGCGCGCCCGGGTCGCCGTCGGCCAGCCGGCCGACCTGCTCGACGGTGCCGAGGACACCGGTGTTCGCGTACGTGCCGTCGATGCGTGGCACCAGGAGTACCCGGGGCTTTCCGGGCGTTGTGCGGGCAGCGGCCTGTGCGGCCTCCACCGCGGCACGGACCTCGGAGTCGCTCAGGTCCAGCGGGACCACCATCCCGGGCAGCACGACTTCGCCGTCGAGCGGCAGCACGGGCAGGGTGAGCGGTGTGGACGTCGAAGCCATGATCTCCCCTTCGGCAGTCAAGTTGAGCTATGCCGACTCAATGCTCGGGGGCGGCCGGTTGTTCCCCGACCCGTGTTCGCTGTCAGCGATCACCGGTGACGCGCTGGGGAAGGGGCCGCATAGGGTCAACCCAGTAATAGGCGATGGCCGAGTTCGTGAATTACAGGAGCGGCGTGGACGAGACCGTGCGGGCATGGGTGGACGGGTGGGTCGTGTCGCGCGGGGCGGCTCCGCCCGTGCCCGAGCCGTGGGGCTGGACGATCGACATGGGGCTGTACGGACACGTCACCCGGCACGTGTTCGGCGCGACGGGCGAGGACCTCGACGAGACGACCGTGCGCAAGGTGGCCGGCGCGGTGACCGGGGCCGGCGTGTGGCTGAAGGCCTTCCGCGATCCGTCGGTGGTCGCGGGCTGGCTGGACGACAGCTGGTGGATCGACCCCGAGCCCGGCTGCCTCATGACGGTCCCGCTGACGGCGGACGGCGCTCCGGACGTGCCCGACGGCTACCGGCTGCGCACGTGGTCACGGGGCGGCGTGCTCCGGCTGATGGTGGCCGCCCCGGACGGCTCCCTGGCGGCGCGCGGCCAGATCACCCCCATGGGCGACACCGCCGTCGCCGACCAGATCGAGACGGCCCCGCACCATCGCCGCAAGGGCCTGGGCAGCCTCGTCATGCGGACGCTGCAGTGCGCCGCCGCCCGGCAGGGAGCACGCACCGGCGTCCTGGCCGGCACACCGGCGGGCCGCGGCCTGTACGAGTCACTGGGCTGGGAGGTGAGGGCGGTCCTGACGAGCGCGCGACACGACGGCCCGGCTTCCACGCAGCGCTGAGCGCCCTGCGAGCACGCAGGGCCATGCGCGAGTTCGCCGCGCACAGCAGCGGCGGCGGGCTCGCGAGAGCCCGCGCGACCGCGTCGACGCCTGTCAGCGCCGGGCGGACGCGCCTCGACGTCGGCCGCCGCCCGACGCACCGACCCTGACGCCCGTCGGCCTCCACACCGGCCCCGGCGTCCGTCCGCCGACCCATGGCCCTGGCGCCCGTCGGCTTTGCACACCGGCCTCGGCGTCCGTCGGCCGACCCGTGGCCCTGACGCCCGTCGGCTTGCACACTGGACTCGGCACCCGTCGGCCCCGACGCCCGTAGGCCTCCACACCGGCCTTGGGCGACCGTCGGCCGACCCGCCGACCGTAGCGTCCGCCGGCCTACACGCGGACCTAGGCGTCTGCCCTCCATCGACGACCGCGCGCGTCAACGCCCGTGGCCCGTGAACCCGTCTCGGCGTTCCTCGGCTCTCTCGCCCGCTCCAAGGCCCATCGGCCGACCCACCAACCCTGACGCCCGTCGGCCTCCACACCGGGCCTCGGCGTCCGTCCGCCGACCCGCGGCCCTGGCGCCCTGGCGCCCGTCGGCCTCCACACCGGCCCCCGGGCGCCCGTGGGCCGACCCGCGGCCCGGACGCCCGCCGATCTCCACACCGGCCTCGGCGTCCGTGGGCCGACCCATGGCCTGACGCCCGTCGTTCTCCCCACCGGCACCGGCACCGGCGTCCGTGGGGCCGACCCGCCGACCGTGGCGTCCGCCCGCCTCCACCCCGGCCTAGGTGTCCGCCCCCCCCAACGACCGCGCACGCCTCGACGCCCGTGGCCCGTGAACCCGTCTCGGCGTCCCTCGGCTCCCTCACCCGCTCCAACGCCCATCGGCCGGCGCGCCGGCGCTGACGCCCGTCGACCTCCACACCAGCCCCGGCGTCCGTGGGCCGACCCGCCAACCCTGACGCCCGCCGGCCTTAGGCGTCCGCCCCCCTCAACGACCGGGCACGCCTCAAGGCCCGTGGCCCGTGAACCCGTCTCGGCGTTCCTCGGCTCCCTCACCCGCCTCCAAGGCCGATCGGCCGGCGCGCCGGCACTCGCGGACCTCGGTCATCGCGCATGCCTGACGCCCGTCGGGCACCGCGTCCGCCCCGGCGTCCTCGACGATCAGCCATGTCTCAAGACCCGAGGTCCCGCACCCCAACCTCGCCGTCCCTCGGCCTCCAGCCCGTCGGCGAGCGCGCCCACCTCGTCGGCCCCGCAGCGGCCCACCGCACCACCGCGCGGCCGGCCCCGGCCCGTCGTCACCCCGCGGACGGAGCCCCGCGCATCGTGTGCCAGTGCCGTACCAGCGGCCAGGTCGCGATTCCGATGGTCAGGGCGATCAGGTGCCCCCAGTTCGTCAGCGGATCGGTGAAGGCGAGCAGGTCCTGGAGGATCATTGCGCCGGAGGCGGCCAGCAGCGGCACGCGCAGCCACGGCGGGAGCAGCCCGGCCAGCGCACCGGCGCCCGCGGCGACGCCGAAGCTGACGCCGTAGTCGAGGCGGTGCAAGGAGGAGTCGGGAAGGTGCCCGGCCAGCACCGCGAGGCCCACCGGGACCTCGGTCGCCAGGGTGGCGAGGACGTGCCCGAGCAGGAAGACCCCGGCCGTGCGCAGCCCCCCGATCCGCCGTTCCAGGGCGGTCAGCACCAGCACGAACCCGATCGCGAACGGCGAGGCCACCCCGCCCGCGACCCACAGCGCACTGCCGACCAGCACGAGTTCCGGCGTGCGCACCAGATGGGCCACGTCCGTGCTGGAGCCCTGGAGCAGGGCGTGCACCACGGCGGGGTCGGCGTGCGCGTAGATCAGTGAGGTGGCGCAGAGGAGGACCGCGTACGTGAAGGTGAACGGTGTTCCGGTGGGCGTGGGCAGCAGCCGCCAGGGACGCGGCACCCGGCGCCGGGGCGCCGGCCCGGGACCGGACTTCCGCCGGCCCCGGCTCGCGATGCCGCACGGGCCGCGCTGCCCCGGGGCACCGGCCGGCAGCGGCCCGCCCTCCGACGGCAGCACACCCTCGGGCAGGGTCACAGCCGTCACGCCGGTCGGCGGCCCCGGCGCGACGGCCGGCGCGAGGGGGCCCGTCCCGTCGGGCGGCATGGTGCGTTCCACAGAGGGCGCTCCTTCCCTCGGTCCCGGCCTTCGCCCGCTCCCGTCCCGCTGTCCGTGACGGGCGCCACCCGTCGGTCGACGCCCGCCCACCTCGCGGCTTCCCCCGGCGTCCTGCCGATAATCCCGCGCCCACGGCGACCGGGACCTGCCAGGATGAGCCGATGCCCACCTCATACGACACGCCTGACGTCCTGGACCGGCGCGACGGCCCGCACGGCGAGGTCGTGCTGCGGCGGCACGGTGACCGGCTGGAGATCATCGCCAACGGCTGTTTCCTGATGGACACCTCCGACGGCCGCTCGGAGCGCCGGCTCGTCGACGCGGCCCTGGACGCCCTGCCCGGCCGGGAGCGCCCCGACGTGCTGATCGGCGGACTCGGCGTCGGCTTCTCGCTGGCACACGCCGCGGCGGAGCCGCGCTGGGGACGCATCGCGGTGGTGGAACGCGAGCCCGCGATCGTCGAATGGCACCGCGACGGCCCGCTCTCCGCGATCTCCGCCGAGGCCCTCGCCGACCCCCGCACCGAAATCGTCGAAGCCGATCTCGTCGCCTACGTCAATGAGACATCCGACACGTACGACGCCCTGTGCCTCGACATCGACAACGGCCCCGGCTGGACCGTGACGGAAGGCAACGCGCAGCTCTACGGCGAAGCCGGACTGGCAGGCTGCGCACGGGTGTTGAGGCCCGGCGGGGTCCTCGCGGTGTGGTCCGCCCAGCCGTCTGCGGAATTCGAAGAAACCTTGTGGAATGCCGGGTTCCAACAGGTGCGTACCGAAGAGATCCCGGTTGCCCGGGGCGTTCCCGACGTGGTGCACCTCGCCGTCCGCCCTGGATAGCAAAGGCGTGCTGCCTGCCCGTACGCTGCTCCTCTGACGCCGATCATTCAAGCGTCAATCGCAACGATGCGCAGGCATGGCCAGTCAGAAGGAATCACCCCACTGATTCCGGAAAGCACACCCCAGGGGCGGGCGATGGAGCAGACACAGACCTCCCACAACGGTTCGGCGACGGCTACCCCGGGCGCGCAGCGCCGGGTGCTCGTCGTCGAGGACGACGCCACGATCGTCGACGCCATCGCGACCCGCCTGCGAGCCGAGGGATTCCTCGTGCAAACCGCGGGTGACGGTCCGGCCGCCGTGGACACCGCGGAGGCGTGGCAGCCGGACCTGCTGATCCTCGACATCATGCTGCCCGGCTTCGACGGTCTGGAGGTCTGCCGTCGTGTGCAGGCCGCCCGCCCGGTGCCGGTGCTGATGCTCACCGCGCGCGACGACGAGACCGACATGCTGGTCGGTCTCGGCGTCGGCGCCGACGACTACATGACCAAGCCGTTCTCGATGCGGGAGCTGGCGGCGCGCGTGCACGTGCTGCTGCGCCGCGTGGAGCGGGCCGCGCTGGCCGCCGCGACGCCGCGCAGCGGCATCCTGCGCCTGGGCGAACTGGAGATCGACCACGCGCAGCGCCGGGTCCGGGTGCGCAGCGAGGACGTCCACCTCACGCCCACCGAGTTCGACCTGCTGGTGTGCCTGGCGAACACCCCCCGCGCGGTCCTCTCGCGTGAGCAGCTGCTCGCCGAGGTCTGGGACTGGGCGGACGCCTCCGGCACGCGCACGGTCGACAGCCACATCAAGGCGCTGCGCCGGAAGATCGGCGCGGAGCGGATCCGCACCGTGCACGGTGTGGGCTACGCCCTGGAGACCCCGACGCCATGAGCGGCGGGCCGGCTGCACGGAGAAACCCCGGGGAGCCGGAACCCTGGGGAAAGGTGAGCCCGTTCTCGATCAAGACCAAGCTGGGCGCACTGGTCGTCATCTCGGTGCTGATCACCACGGGCCTGTCGGTGATCGCGGTGCACACGAAGACGGAGCTGCGCTTCATCACGGTCTTCTCGATGATCGCCACTCTGCTCATCACGCAGTTCGTGGCCCACTCGCTCACCGCGCCGCTGGACGAGATGACGGCCGTGGCGCGCTCCATCTCGCAGGGCGACTACACCCGCCGCACGCGGGAGAACCGCCGTGACGAGCTGGGCGACCTGGCCGTGACGATCAACGCCATGGCCGACGAGCTGGAGGCCCAGGACCGCCAGCGCAAGGAGCTGGTGGCGAACGTCTCGCACGAGCTGCGCACCCCCATCGCCGGGCTGCGCGCCGTGCTGGAGAACATCGTCGACGGCGTCACCCAGGCCGACCCGGAGACCATGCGCACGGCGCTGAAGCAGACCGAGCGCCTGGGCCGGCTGGTGGAGACGCTGCTGGACCTGTCCCGGCTCGACAACGGCGTCGTCCCGCTGAAGAAGCGGCGGTTCGAGGTGTGGCCGTATCTGTCGGGCGTGCTGAAGGAGGCCAACATGGTCGCCTCGGTGCGCGCGGGCATCGCCACCGGCTCGGGCAGTCACACGCGCACGGACGTGCACCTCCACCTCGACGTGCACCCGCCGGAGTTGACCGCGCACGCCGACCCCGAGCGCATCCACCAGGTCGTGGCCAATCTCATCGACAACGCGGTCAAGCACAGCCCGCCGCACGGCCGGGTGACGGTCAAGGCGCGGCGCGGCGCGCTGCCGGAGTCGCTGGAGCTGGAGGTGCTGGACGAGGGACCCGGTATTCCCAAGTCCGAGTGGCACCGCGTCTTCGAGCGGTTCAACCGCGGCAGTGCCAAGCGGCCGCAGGGGCCGGGCAGCGACGGCGGCACGGGTCTGGGCCTGGCGATCGCCCGCTGGGCGGTGGATCTGCACGGCGGACGGATCGGAGTGGCCGAATCCGAGCGGGGTTGCCGGATTCTTGTCACTCTTCCGGGACTTCCATCTGTGCCAAGTTGACGTAAAGTTCGAAGCGGAGCCACAAGATCCACGGGCATCCGCGCTGACGGACACGTGTGATCAGGCACAGGCCCGCGCCACCGGCGTGTCAGGCCCCGCCCTCCCCTTCCCTCTTTAAGCGGAACCACGCTTGTTTCCCGCCATTTCAAGCGCCGAAACACACGGCAAGATGTGACTTGCGCGACGTTGAACGGGCCCGACCTGACCTTCCCGCTCGGGGAGGCGTAGCCTTGATTCCCGCTGTCCATCATCTTGTGAAGCGGAAGAGGGCGGTTGCCGCCGTGTCGCCACAGTCCCCCAGTAACTCGAGCATCTCGACCGACACCGACCAAGCGGGCAAGAACCCCGCCGCGTCGTTCGGTGCCAACGAGTGGCTCGTCGACGAGATCTATCAGCAGTACCTCCAGGACCCGAATTCGGTAGACCGAGCCTGGTGGGACTTCTTCGCCGACTACAAGCCGGGCGCCGCGGGCGCCCCGGCCCCGTCGGGTACCGCGGCCACGGGGGCCGCGGGGACCACCACCGCTCAGCCCGCCGCTCCGGCCCAGGCCTCCGCCCCGGCGGCCGAGAAGCCCGCCGCCGCGCAGGCCCCGGCTCAGGCCAAGGCATCGGCTCCGGCTCCGGCTCCGGCCGAGGCGAAGCCCGCCGCGCAGGCCCCGGCCCAGGCCGCCGCTCCCGCGAAGGCCGCCCCGGCCCCCGCGAAGCCGGCCGCTCCCGCGAAGAAGGCCGAGCCCGCCGCCGAGGCCCCCTCCGGCCCCGAGCAGGTCGTGCTGCGCGGCCCCGCCGCCGCGGTCGCGAAGAACATGGACGCCTCCCTGGAGCTGCCCACGGCCACGTCCGTGCGCGCGGTCCCGGTGAAGCTGCTGTTCGACAACCGCATCGTCATCAACAACCACCTCAAGCGGGCGCGCGGCGGGAAGATCTCCTTCACGCACCTCATCGGCTACGCCATGGTCCAGGCGATCAAGGCCATGCCGGCGATGAACTACTCGTTCGCGAAGGTCGACGGCAAGCCCACCCTGGTCAAGCCGGACCACATCAACCTCGGTCTCGCCATCGACCTGGTCAAGCCGAACGGCGACCGCCAGCTCGTCGTCGCGGCGATCAAGAAGGCCGAGACGCTGAACTTCTTCGAGTTCTGGCAGGCCTACGAGGACATCGTCCGCCGCGCCCGCGACGGCAAGCTGACGATGGACGACTTCACCGGTGTCACGGTCTCCCTGACCAACCCCGGCGGCCTGGGCACGGTCCACTCGGTGCCGCGCCTGATGCCCGGCCAGTCCGTGATCATGGGCGTCGGCTCCATGGACTACCCGGCGGAGTTCCAGGGCACCAGCCAGGACACCCTGAACAAGCTCGGCATCTCGAAGGTCATGACGCTCACGTCGACCTACGACCACCGGGTCATCCAGGGCGCCGCCTCCGGCGAGTTCCTGCGCCAGGTCGCGAACCTGCTCCTCGGCGAGAACGGCTTCTACGACGACATCTTCGAGGCGCTGCGCATCCCCTACGAGCCGGTCCGCTGGCTCAAGGACATCGACGCCAGCCACGACGACGACGTCACCAAGGCCGCCCGCGTCTTCGAGCTGATCCACTCCTACCGGGTCCGGGGCCACGTCATGGCCGACACCGACCCGCTGGAGTACCAGCAGCGCAAGCACCCCGACCTGGACATCACCGAGCACGGCCTCACGCTCTGGGACCTGGAGCGCGAGTTCGCCGTCGGCGGCTTCGCCGGCAAGTCGATGATGAAGCTGCGCGACATCCTCGGCGTCCTGCGCGACTCGTACTGCCGCACCACCGGCATCGAGTTCATGCACATCCAGGACCCCAAGCAGCGCAAGTGGATCCAGGACCGGGTGGAGCGCCCGCACTCCAAGCCGGAGCGCGAGGAGCAGCTGCGCATCCTGCGCCGGCTGAACGCGGCCGAGGCGTTCGAGACGTTCCTGCAGACCAAGTACGTCGGCCAGAAGCGCTTCTCCCTGGAGGGCGGCGAGTCCGTCATCCCGCTGCTGGACGCGGTGCTGGACTCGGCCGCCGAGTCCCGTCTGGACGAGGTCGTCATCGGCATGGCCCACCGCGGCCGCCTGAACGTCCTCGCCAACATCGTCGGCAAGTCGTACGCGCAGATCTTCCGCGAGTTCGAGGGCAACCTCGACCCGAAGTCGATGCACGGCTCCGGCGACGTGAAGTACCACCTGGGCGCCGAGGGCACCTTCACGGGCCTCGACGGCGAGCAGATCAAGGTCTCCCTGGTCGCGAACCCGTCGCACCTCGAAGCCGTCGACCCGGTCCTGGAGGGCGTCTCCCGCGCCAAGCAGGACATCATCGGCAAGGGCGGCACGGACTTCACGGTCCTGCCCGTGGCGATCCACGGCGACGCGGCCTTCGCGGGCCAGGGCGTGGTGGCCGAGACCCTGAACATGTCGCAGCTGCGCGGCTACCGCACCGGCGGCACGGTCCACATCGTCATCAACAACCAGGTCGGCTTCACCGCGGCCCCCGAGTCCTCGCGTTCCTCCATGTACGCGACGGACGTGGCCCGCATGATCGAGGCCCCGATCTTCCACGTGAACGGCGACGACCCGGAGGCCGTGGTCCGTGTGGCCCGGCTGGCCTTCGAGTTCCGCCAGGCGTTCAACAAGGACGTGGTGATCGACCTCATCTGCTACCGCCGCCGCGGTCACAACGAGTCGGACAACCCGGCCTTCACGCAGCCGCTGATGTACGACCTGATCGACAAGAAGCGCTCGGTGCGCAAGCTGTACACCGAGTCCCTGATCGGTCGCGGCGACATCACCCTGGAAGAGGCCGAGCAGGCGCTGCAGGACTACCAGGGCCAGCTGGAGAAGGTCTTCACGGAGGTCCGCGAGGCCACCTCGCAGCCGAACATCGTGGAGACGTCCGACCCGCAGGCCGAGTTCCCGGTCGCCGTGAACACCGCGGTGACCACGGAGGTCGTCAAGCGGATCGCCGAGTCCCAGGTCAACATCCCCGACCACGTCACCGTCCACCCGCGTCTGCTGCCGCAGCTGCAGCGCCGGGCGTCGATGGTCGAGGACGGCACCATCGACTGGGGCATGGGCGAGACCCTCGCGATCGGCTCCCTCCTGCTGGAGGGCGTCCCGGTCCGCCTGGCGGGCCAGGACTCGCAGCGCGGTACGTTCGGCCAGCGCCACGCGGTCATCATCGACCGCAGCACGGGCGAGGAGTACACGCCGCTGCAGTACCTCTCCGAGGACCAGGCGCGGCTGAACGTCTACAACTCCCTGCTGTCCGAGTACGCGGCGATGGGCTTCGAGTACGGCTACTCGCTGGCCCGCCCCGAGGCGCTCGTGATGTGGGAGGCGCAGTTCGGCGACTTCGTCAACGGCGCGCAGACGGTGGTGGACGAGTTCATCTCGTCGGCCGAGCAGAAGTGGGCCCAGACCTCCGGTGTCGTGCTGCTCCTGCCGCACGGCTACGAGGGCCAGGGCCCGGACCACTCCTCGGCCCGCCCGGAGCGCTTCCTGCAGATGTGCGCCCAGAACAACATGACGGTCGCCATGCCGACGTCGCCGTCGAACTACTTCCACCTCCTGCGGTGGCAGGTGCACAACCCGCACCACAAGCCGCTGGTGGTCTTCACGCCGAAGTCGATGCTGCGCCTGAAGGCGGCGGCATCGAAGGCGGAGGAGTTCACGACCGGGCAGTTCCGGCCGGTCATCGGCGACGCGTCGGTCGACCCGGCCGCGGTCAAGAAGGTCGTCTTCTGCGCCGGCAAGGTCTACTACGACCTGGACGCCGAGCGGCAGAAGCGCGGCGTGACGGACACGGCGATCATCCGCATCGAGCGGCTGTACCCGCTGCCGGGTGCCGAGCTCCAGGCGGAGATCAAGAAGTACCCGAACGCCGAGAAGTACCTGTGGGCCCAGGAGGAGCCGGCGAACCAGGGTGCCTGGCCGTTCATCGCGCTCAACCTGATCGACCACCTGGACCTGGCGGTCGGCGCGGACGTCCCGCACGGCGAGCGCCTGCGCCGCATCTCGCGCCCGCACAGCTCGTCCCCGGCGGTGGGTTCCGCGAAGCGGCACCAGGCCGAGCAGGAGCAGCTGGTGCGTGAGGTGTTCGAGGCGTAGGTCCCGCATCCCGTCGCACGTCACCGGGCCGCATCCCCGCCGGGGGGTGCGGCCCGGCCGCATATCCTTGAGCCATGTACTTCACGGACCGTGGCATCGAGGAACTGGAGAAGCGGCGCGGCGAGGAGGAGGTCACCTTCGAGTGGCTCGCCGAGCAGCTGCGCACGTTCGTCGATCTCAACCCCGACTTCGAGGTGCCGGTGGAGCGCCTGGCGACGTGGCTGGCCCGGCTGGACGACGAGGACGACGAGTAGCGGACCGCGCGGGGACCGACGGACGACAGGGGCGGGCCGCCCCCGGACACGCCAGACGGACGCGCCCTGGCCGAACGACCGCAACCGGATGCGCCAGGCCCCGCCCCGGCCGAGCCGCCGGGCGCGGCGCCGCGCCCCCCGCATCCGGGGTCGGGCATCGGTGGCCGAACGGCCACCACCAGGCTCGCCAGGCCCCGCCCCGGCCGAGCCGCCGCTGCACGGCTGGACCCGCGCGCTCCACGAGGGCCCCGTACCCGGTGCCGTGCTTCCGCGCTGACGGCCCTGCTCGCCGCGTTCTCGTGGCGGACGGATCGACTGCCCCGCACCCGGCGCCCGCATCCGGCGCCCGCCCCGCCCGCCCACCGGGCGGGTGTCAGTCGCGCGGGTGCGTGAGGTCGTAGGCCAGGCCCAGCGCGCCGTGTGCCATGAGCAGTGCCCCGGCCGCGGTCCAGCCCCAGCCGCCACCGCGCAGCCGTAGCCGTAGCCCCCAGGCCAGCAGGGGTACGCCCGCAGCCACCTGGGCGAGGGCCAGCGCGCGGGCCCTCGGGCCGCCCGCCCACGGCAGCCAGGGGCCGAGACGGCTGTGCTCGACCGTGCCGCCCTCCACCACCGCCTCGCGCAGGCCGGGCCACTCGACGGGCAGGCTGTCCGGCAGCACGGCGGCGGCTTCGCGGAGCCGGTCGGCGGGGACGCCGGGAGCGAGCCCCGGCGGCATCAGAACGCCCACGCGCGCGAGGACCGCCAGCAGGCCGCGCAGCCGGGCGGGCGCGTCGGCGGCCGCGTCGGGCTTCGTCAGCTGTTCGAGGGCCTGCAGGTCCAGTACGGGATCGAGCCCCACGCGCGCGGCGAACGTGCGCATCGCCTCGTCCTCCCCCGCCGGGACGCCGCTCGCGAGCCAGACGAACCCGACCGGGCGGCGGAAGCCGTAGGCGAGGGAGAAGCCCGCGTGGTCGGCGTCCCACCACAGGGCGAGGACGGGCCAGGGCGCGCCCACGGCCAGGGCGGTGGCCCAGCCGGTGACCACACGGTCGACGGGCTCGGTCCCGTCCCGCCAGGGCCGGCCCTCGGGGACGAGGACGCTCCAGTCGTCGCCCGCCCGGGTCAGCCGCATCGGCTCGCGCAGCAGTCGGGCGACGGGGGCGACGGCCCCCGGCACCGCCCGGCACAACAGCAGCGCTCCTGGCGCGGGACCGGTGGACGCAGCTTCCGTCGGCATGCTCACACGCTAGGGCGAATCACTCATCTTTGAGCACTTATGTACGCTACCCCGTCCTCAGAACGGGTGTCTTGACTTTCCCCGTCCACGATATATCGTGAATTTCAGTAGACGCGATATGGCGCGTCGGGTCGGAAGGTCTCACGATGTCCGAGTGGTCCGTCACGGAACCGAGCAAGCTCACCTTCGACGAGCCCGTGAGCGATCTCCACGTACGCCTGGTCAACGGAACGGTGAACGTGGTGGGCACGGACGAAGGTTCCGCCCGCCTGGAGATCTCCGAGATCGAGGGCCCACCCCTGGTGGTGACCCGGCAGGGCGGCACCCTGACGGTGGCCTACGAGGACCTGCCCTGGAAGGGCTTCCTGTCCTGGCTGGACCGCAAGGGCTGGCGCCGCAGCGCGGTGGTCTCCCTGGCCGTCCCGGCGGCCACGCGCGTGGAGCTGGGGGTCGTCGGCGCGGCGGCCGTCGTCTCCGGCATCGAGAGCCCGACGGTGGTCAAGGGCGTCACCGGCGACACGACCCTGGTGGGCCTGTCCGGCCCGGTCCGGGCCGACACGGTCTCCGGCAGCCTGGAGGCCCAGGACGTCACGGGCGACCTGCGGTTCAACTCGGTCTCCGGCGACCTCACCGTGGTCGAGGGCGCCGGCCGCTCGGTACGGGCCGACTCGGTGAGCGGCTCCATGATCGTCGACCTCGCCCCGGACGGCCCGACGGACGTGAAGCTGACCAGCGTCTCCGGCGAGATCGCGATCCGGCTGCCGCACCGGGCGGACGCCGAGGTCGAGGCCAACACGGCGAGCGGAGCCGTCTCCAACGCCTTCGACGACCTCCGGGTGCACGGCCAGTGGGGCGCCCACAAGATCACCGGCCGCCTCGGCGCGGGCACCGGCACCCTGCGGGCCACGACGGTCAGCGGCTCGATCGCCCTACTGCGCCGCCCGGCCCGGGACGACGACCCCGCGCCACAGGACGCGCATCCCGGCACCGACAGTCCTCCGGCGGCCCCGGCGCGCCACCCCGGGGGCGACTCGGGAGACAATTCCGTCTCCGGCCCGGGCGACGGCACCGCCACCGCCCCGGCCGACGGCACGACCGACAAGAAGGTGCTCTGACATGCCCCCCGTCTTCGCCCACGGCCGCCTCCGCCTCTACCTGCTGAAGCTGCTGGACGAGGCCCCTCGCCACGGCTACGAGGTGATCCGCCTCCTGGAGGAGCGCTTCCAGGGGCTGTACGCACCGTCGGCGGGCACCGTCTACCCCCGTCTGGCCAAGCTGGAGGCCGAGGGTCTGGTCACGCACACCACCGAGGGCGGCCGCAAGGTCTACTCGATCACGGACGCGGGCCGGGCCGAGCTGGCCGACCGCAGCGGCGAGCTGGCCGACCTGGAGCTGGAGATCCGGGAGTCCGTCGCCGAGCTGGCCGCCGAGATCCAGGCGGACGTGCGCGGAGCGGCGGGCGACCTGCGCCGCGAGATGCGCGCCGCCGCGACCGAGGCCCGGCGGGACAACGGCGGCCGCGCCGGCGGCGCCGAGAGCCCCTTCGGCGACTTCGCGCAGTACGGCGACAAGGACGCCTGGCGCATCGCCAAGGAGGAGATGCGACGCGCCCGGCAGGAGTGGAAGGAGCAGGCCCGCCGCGCCAAGGACGAGAGCCGCCGCGCCCGGGAGGACGCCCAGCGCGCCCGCCGCCAGGCGAAGGAGGCCCAGGAGCAGGCCCGCGCCCAGGCGCAGGAGCAGGTGCAGCGCATCGCCCGCCGCGTCCAGGAACAGGTGCAGGACCACTTCACCCGCGGCGACTGGCCGACCGGTCTGCGCGAGGGCCTCAGCGAACTGGTCAAGGAGGTCGGCGAGTTCGGCAAGGACTACGGCAAGGACTTCGGCTTCGACTGGACCGGCGCCGGCACCGGCACCGGCAAACCGGGCGCACCCGCGGAGGGTTCCCGACCCGCCGAGGACTTCCCGGCCTCCTACGAACCGGCCTGGGCCCACGAGGACGCCACGGAGTCCACCGGCGACCCCGCCCGCGACCTGGACCGTCTCCTCGACCGCTTCCGGGACGACATCCGCGACGCGGCCCGCGACCACGGCGTCACCCCCGACCAGCTGCGCGACGCCCGCCGTCATCTGTCGACGGCCGCGGCCCACATAGGAGCGCTCCTGCGCACACCGAAGAAGTGACCGGCCGCGCTCAGCCGGCCTTGGCCTCGCCGCCACCCCCGTACAGCACGCGCACCAGCGACGCGTACGTCACCCCGTGATCGGCGAGGACCTCGGCCGGCACGCCCGGGCGCATGGTCAGGGCCAGCAGCAGGTGCTCGTCACCGATGTGCCGGTCCCGCTGGGCGAGGGCCGCGCGCAGCGACCTCTCCAGCACGTCCTTGGCGGAGCGTCCGAAGGAGGGCCGCCCGGACCACCAGCGCTTGTCCGCGCGGTCGCCGGACATCGCGCCGACGCCGTGCACCTCCTCCACCCGGGCGACGATCTCCGCCACATCGATGCCCAGCCCGGCGAGCGCGTCGCTCTCCGCCCGGGACAGCCCGGCCCTCCTGCGCGCCTCCCGCAGTGCCTCACGCACCGGCTCCCGCCCCTCCGGTCCGAGCCCCAGGGCGGCGAGCGCGAACGACCCCCGACTGCCCTCCCGGTCGAGCAGGGCCAGCAGCAGATGCTCGGCCTCCACGCACTGCCCGCCACCAGCCCCGTCGACGTGGGCGAAGGCGCTCTTCACCACGTCCCGGGCGTCCTTCGTGAACCGCTCGAACATCAATGCCTCCCGTACTTCTTGTGCACGGCCTGCCTGCTCACCCCGAGTTCGGTGGCGATCTCCTGCCACGACCAGCCCTGATTGCGCGCGTTGCGCACCTGCACGGCTTCCAGCTGCTCCAGCAGCCGGCGCAGCGCGGCCACGGCCCGCAGGCCGACCCGCGGATCACGGTCACCGGCGCGCTCGGCCAGATCGGTTGCTTCGGTCATGCTGTCAACATAGGTTGACAGCAGGGCATCCGTCAACCGGGGTTGACATGCAGAACGGCCGGCCCGTCTCCGGACCGGCCGTCGAGGCACCTCGCGCCGCGCGCTCAGGGATTCGTCAGCACGATCTTCCCGAACTGCTCACCGGCGGCGAGCCGTTCGAAGCCCTCACGCGCACGGTCCAGGGGCAGCACGTCGTCGATGACGGGCCGCACGCCGGTGGCCGCGCAGAACGCCAGCAGGTCCTCCAGCTCGTCCTTGGTCCCCATCGTGGAGCCGACGACCTTGAGCTCCAGGAAGAAGATGCGGGTCAGCTCGGCGTGCGAGGGCCGGTCGCCGCTGGTGGCACCGGAGATGACCAGGGTGCCGCCGGGCTTCAGCGACTTCACGGAATGCGACCAGGTCGCGGCCCCCACGGTCTCGATGACGGCGTCCACCCGGTGCGGCAGGCGCGCCCCGGCCTCCAGCGCCTCCACGGCCCCCAGCTCCACGGCCCGCTTGCGCTTGGCCTCGTCCCGGCTGGTGGCGAAGACCCGCAGCCCGGCCGCCTTGCCGAGCACGATGGCGGCCGTGGCGACCCCGCCGCCGGCGCCCTGCACGAGCACGGAGTCGCCGGGCCGGACACCGGCGTTCGTGAACAGCATCCGGTAGGCGGTCAGCCAGGCCGTCGGCAGACAGGCGGCCTCCTCGAAGGAGAGCTCCTTCGGCTTGGGCAGGATGTTCCAGGTCGGCACGGAGACCTGCTCGGCGAAGGTCCCCTGGTAGCGCTCGGTGAGGATGGAACGGGGTTCCTTCGGGCCGACCCCGTGCCCGCTCTGTCCGATGACGGAGTGCAGGACGACCTCGTTGCCGTCCTCGTCGACACCGGCGGCGTCGCAGCCGAGGATCATCGGCAGCTTGTCCTCCGCGAGGCCGACGCCGCGCAGGGACCAGAGGTCGTGGTGGTTGAGGGAGGCGGCCTTGACGGTGACGGTGCTCCAGCCGGGGCGGCCCTCGGGAGCCGGGCGCTCTCCCGACTCCAGGCCGGACAGCGGCTGGTCGCGGTCGATTCGGGCGGCGTAGACAGCGAACATGACCTTGACGATAGGTTCCCCACCGGGGCGACGGAACCGTACGGGCCTGTGAGACACACCCTCTTGCCAGAACCGGCACGCCCCTGCTGCGGCGGGGGCGGGACCCGCAACCCGGCGGGGGCGGGGGTGCCGCCGCGCGCGCCTGCGGCAGCGTCCGGGATCCGTCCGCACCCCCGCACCACCCGAACAGCCGATCCCCGGCAAAGAAATGACCCCGCCCGGACGGGCGGGGTCACCTCGTCACTCGGTCGGCCGGATCAGCGGCGGGCCACACCCTCGGCCCGCGCCGCCGCGGCGACCGCCGCCGTCACCGCCGGCGCCACCCGCTCGTCGAACGGCGACGGGATGACGTAGTCGGCCGCGAGGTCGTCCCCGACCACGGCCGCCAGCGCCTCCGCGGCGGCCAGCTTCATCCCCTCGGTGATCCGGGAGGCCCGCACCTGCAGCGCCCCCGCGAAGATCCCGGGGAACGCCAGCACGTTGTTGATCTGGTTCGGGAAGTCCGACCGCCCGGTGGCGACCACGGCCGCGTACCGGTGCGCGATCTCGGGATGCACCTCGGGGTTCGGGTTGGCCATGGCGAAGACGAACGCGCCCTCGGCCATCGACGCGACCGCGGACTCGGGCACCGTCCCGCCGGACACCCCGATGAACACGTCGGCCCCGGCGAGCGCCGACTCCAGCGACCCGGTGAGCCCGGCCTTGTTCGTGAACCCGGCCAGCTCGCGCTTCACGTCGGTGAGGTCGTCCCGGTCCGCCGACACGACACCCTTGCGGTCGGCCACCGCGACATCCCCGATCCCGGCCTCGACCAGCATCTTCGCGATGGCGACACCGGCCGCGCCGGCGCCGGAGATGACCGCCCGCAGGTCGCCCACGGCCCGTCCGCTCAGCCGCGCCGCGTTCCGCAGGGCGGCCAGCGTCACGACGGCCGTGCCGTGCTGGTCGTCGTGGAAGACCGGGATGTCCAGCCGCTCCTGCAGCTTCCGCTCGATCTCGAAGCACCGCGGCGCCGAGATGTCCTCCAGGTTGACCCCGCCGAACGAGGGCGCGAGCCGCACCACCGTCTCGACGATCTCGTCGACGTCCGTGCAGTTCAGCGCGATCGGGACCGCGTCCACACCGCCGAACTGCTTGAACAGGATGGCCTTGCCCTCCATCACCGGGAGGGAGGCCTCGGGCCCGATGTCTCCGAGCCCCAGCACGGCCGTACCGTCCGTCACGACGGCGACGACCGAGGACTTCCACGTGTAGTCGTGCACCAGCTCCGGCTGCTCCGCGATCGCGCTGCACACCTTCGCGACGCCGGGCGTGTACGCCAGGGACAGGTCGTCCTTGTCACGGACCGGCACCGTGGCCTGCACGGCCATTTTGCCGCCGCGGTGCAACGCGAACGCCGGATCGAACGAGTCGAGGGGCTCCGCACTGCCCTCGTTGCCCGCATCACCGGTCTTGCTCTCGCTGCGAGGATTGACGATCTCCGCTGCCACTTCGTTTTACCCCTTAAATCTTCATTGGTTTGAGGGTGGCCACTCCTGGTGAGGGGTGGGCGGGACCGCGCACGGCCGTGGTCGTGCTCTGTACGTGATACGTACGGGCGCGTGCGCGACGGGCGCGCCGCACACGCGCCCTGAGCCCCGGATGAGGGGTGTAAAGACCCTTCTTACCGGACGGAAGGCACCGAGGACGAGTCCATAACGCCAAGGTCACATACCGGCGCCCTGACTCTTCGTCCAAAATCGGGGCAAGGGCTGGACAAACCATCGAGAACCACTCAAGCGGTGGTGAAGCCCGCGGCCTCCATGTCGAAATCCCGGGATATGCCGAAGATCTTCCGGCCGGAAGGAGGCATTCCCACAGAAGGTCCGGCCGTGATGTACCGGAGTGGTGCGGTTCGGGGGTCGCCCGTTATCCGATTTTGACATGGCTGGCCCCCAGAATGGCGCAGTCCGAATGGCAAGATGCCGTAATCACACGAGGTCGCGACACTCGAAGACGTGTGTTCTCGTCGACCCACGGCGCTGCCGACCCCGTCGGCAGGCCACGGCACTGCCGAGCCCATCGGCAGCGCTGAGCCCCATCGGCAACTCCACCCATCCGCCGGAGGAACCCACCATGACCGCAAGCTCCACCCGTCGTACGACCGCCGCCCGCTCCCGGCTAGCAGCGGTCGGTGCGATCGCGGTCGCAGGCGCGCTGATGCTCACCGGATGCGGTGACCAGACCAAGGACAACGGCTCGGACAGCGACACCGCTACGGCCTCCGCCCCGCTCGCCGACAAGCTGCCCAAGGCGATCCGCGACAAGGGCGTCATCAAGGTCGGTTCGGACATCGCCTACGCCCCGGTCGAGTTCAAGGACAGCTCCGGCAAGGTCGTCGGCATCGACCCGGACATCGCCGCCGCCATGGGCAAGCAGCTCGGTGTCGACTTCCAGTTCGAGAACGGCACCTTCGACACGCTGATCACCGGTCTGCGCTCCAAGCGGTACGACATCGCCATGTCCGCGATGACCGACACCAAGGACCGCCAGGAGGGCATCGACTCCGACACCGGCAAGAAGGTCGGCGAGGGCGTCGACTTCGTGGACTACTTCACCGCCGGTGTGTCGATCTACACCAAGAAGGGCGACGACCAGGGCATCAAGACCTGGTCCGACCTGTGCGGCAAGAAGATCGTGCTGCAGCGAGGCACGGTCTCCGAGGACCTCGCCAAGGCCGAGTCGAAGAAGTGCCCGTCCGGCAAGAAGATCGCCATCGAGCCCTTCGACAACGACCAGCAGGCCCAGACCCGCCTGCGCGCGGGCGGCGCCGACGCCGGCTCGTCCGACTTCCCGGTCGCCGCGTACGCCGTGAAGACCTCCGGCGGCGGCAAGGACTTCCAGCTGGTCGGCGAGCAGGTCGAGGCCGCTCCGTACGGCATCGCGGTCGCCAAGAACCAGACGGAGCTGCGGGACGCCCTCAAGGCCGCGCTCGACGCCATCATCAAGAACGGCGAGTACGAGAAGATCCTGAAGAAGTGGGGCGTCACGGACGGCTCCGTCGACGAGGCCACGATCAACGGCGGCAAGTGACCGCGACGCAGCGGCACTGAAAGGCAACACCCGTGACTGTTGACATCGACAAGACGGCGGGCGACACGCCCCCGGCCGGGCCGGAGGCCATCAAGGCCATCCCGGTCCGGCACTACGGGCGGTACATCTCGGCCGTCGCCGCCCTCGCCCTGCTGGGCGGCGTCGTCTACGCGTTCGCCCAGGGCAAGATCAACTGGGACGCGATCCCGGACTACTTCTTCGACGACCGCATCGTCGACGGCGTGGGCAAAACGCTCCTGCTGACGGTGCTGTCCATGGCGATCGGCATCATCGGCGGCGTCCTGCTCGCCGTGATGCGCCTGTCGAAGAACCCGGTGACCTCCTCGATCGCCTGGTTCTACATCTGGTTCTTCCGCGGCACCCCGGTCCTGGTCCAGCTGATCGTCTGGTTCAACCTGGGCCTGGTCTTCGAGTACATCAACCTCGGGCCGTTCTACAAGGACGAGTGGTCGGACTTCATGACCCCGTTCCTGACGGCGCTGCTGGGCCTCGGCCTGAACGAGGCGGCGTACATGGCGGAGATCTGCCGTGCCGGTCTGCTGTCGGTCGACGAGGGCCAGACCGAGGCGTCGCACGCGCTCGGCATGAGCCACTCCAAGACGCTGCGCCGGATCGTGATCCCGCAGGCGATGCGCGTGATCGTGCCGCCGACGGGCAACGAGGTCATCAACATGCTGAAGACGACCTCGCTGGTCTCGGTCGTCCAGTACCCCGAACTGCTCCGCGCCGCCCAGGACATCGGCCAGACCTCCGGCGCCCCGGCCGAGATGCTGTTCCTGGCGGCGGCCTGGTACCTGCTGCTGACCTCGGTCTTCAGCGTCGGCCAGTACTACCTGGAGCGGTACTACGCGCGTGGTTCGAGCCGGTCGCTCCCGGCCACGCCGTTCCAGAAGATCAAGGCGAACGTGCTGTCCCTGTCCAGCCGCTCGAAGCCGACGGGAGGCAAGGCATGACCGCCATGGTGAAGGCCGAGGGCGTCCACAAGTCCTTCGGCGCGGTCGAGGTGCTCAAGGGCATCGACCTGGAGGTGAAGTCCGGCGAGGTGTTCTGCCTCATCGGCCCCTCCGGCTCCGGCAAGTCGACGTTCCTGAGGTGCATCAACCACCTGGAGAAGATCAGCGCCGGCCGTCTGTACGTCGACGGCGAGCTGGTCGGCTACAAGCAGAAGGGCGACAAGCTCTACGAGCTGAAGGACAGCGAGGTCGCCCTGAAGCGCCGGGACATCGGCATGGTCTTCCAGCGCTTCAACCTGTTCCCGCACATGACGGCCGTCGAGAACGTCATGGAGGCACCGGTCCAGGTCAAGGGCGTCAACAAGGGCCAGGCGCGGCAGCGCGCGCTGGAGCTGCTGGACCGGGTGGGCCTGGCCGACAAGGCGGGCAACTACCCCTCCCAGCTCTCCGGCGGCCAGCAGCAGCGCGTCGCCATCGCGCGGGCGCTGGCGATGGACCCGAAGCTGATGCTGTTCGACGAGCCGACGTCGGCGCTGGACCCGGAGCTGGTGGGTGACGTCCTGGACGTCATGCGCGACCTCGCCGAGTCCGGCATGACGATGGTCGTCGTCACCCACGAGATGGGCTTCGCCCGCGAGGTGGGCGACAGCCTGGTCTTCATGGACGGCGGCGTGGTGGTCGAATCCGGCCACCCGCGCGAGGTGCTGACCAACCCGCAGCACGAGCGGACGAAGTCGTTCCTGTCCAAGGTGCTCTGAGGGCGGCCACGGCGAGGGGGCGGTACGGAATCTCCGTGCCGCCCCCTTCGCTCTGCCCCGCGCGGCTACTTCATGGCGAGCAGCAGGGTGTCCGAGGGCGAGCACCACACCGGCCTGACCTCGCCGAACCCCTTCTCGCGCAGCACGCGCGCGTGCCACTGCACCGACGGAGCGTCCCCCTCGGCGTGGTCGCCGTAGATCTCGTTGCGGCGGGCCGTCGGTCCGGCGAGGGCCGGGTCCTTCGCGGCGAGCTGCCACCACTCGGTCCAGCCGAGGACGCCGGACTGCCTGGCCTGTTCCATGCGGGCGTGGCGCTGCGCGCGCTCGGCGGCGTTGATCCTGGGTGTCGTCTCGTCGATCATGTGGTCCGCGTTCATGAAGACCCCGCCGTCGCGGACGAGTCCGGCGAGGCGGCCGTAGAGCTCCGCGAGAGGTTCCCGGTGCAGCCAGTGCAGGGCCGTCGCGGTCAGGACGGCGTCGTACGCATCGTGCGGCAGCCGCGCCGGCCAGTCGGGGTCCTTGAGGTCGGCGGTGACCAGGGTGACCCGGTCGTCGCCGGCGAAGGTGCCCTCCGCGATGGCGAGGAGCGCCGGGTCGAGGTCGACGCCGGTGCTCGTGGCGTCCGGGAACCGGGCGAGCAGCCGGGCGGTGATGCTGCCCGTGCCGCAGGCGAGGTCGAGGACGCGCGGGGCGGTGCCCACGACGGCCTCCACCATGTCGAGCATGATGCGGAACCGCTCCTCGCGGTCGGGCATGTACCACTCCTGCTGGCGGTCCCAGCTCGCCTGCCAGGCCTGCCAGTCGGTGGTGGCCGTGGTGGTGTCCGCGTCCGTCATCGAGCCCCTCCGTCGTAATACCCTGGATACACGATCAGCTGTTACCAGCGCGCACTCACGACCATAAAGCCCCTCCGTAAGGACTACAAGTGGAACTGGCCTATTACTCGGACTACGCCGTGCGCCTCGTGAACACCGAGGAGCCGGCCCGGGGCACGGACACCCTGACCTCGGTGGGGGCCGTGCGCGATCTGTTCGGCGGCCAGCAGTCGGCCGCGCGCCGTGCCACCGACGCGGACGTGACCCGGTTCCGCTCGGTGCGGGCCCGGCTGCGCGCGGTCTTCGAGGCGGCCGACAGCGGCGACGAGCAGCTCGCCGTGGACCTGCTGAACTCGCTGCTGCTGGAGTTCCCGGTCAGCCCGCAGATCTCCGGCCACGACTTCCGCGACGACGACGGCCGCCCGCTGTGGCACATGCACCTGGCGGACCACCCGTCCAACGCCACCGCCGGCTACGCGGCGATCGCCGCGATGGGCCTGGCCTTCCACCTGACCGAGTACGGCGTGGACCGCCTCGGCCTGTGCGAGGCCCCGCCCTGCCGCAACGCCTATCTGGACACCTCGACCAACCGCTCCCGGCGCTACTGCTCCGACCGCTGCGCGACCCGCGCCAACGTGGCGGCCTACCGGGCCCGCAAACGCCTGGAGGCGGCCCGGCCCGACCTGCCCGGGAAGACGGGCCTGGCGGCCGACAGCGCCCAGCCGAGCAGCGCCCAGGGCGAGCGCCGGCCGGGCCTGAGCGGCCGGTAGCGGAACCGGACCCGCCCCAGCACCAACTCGTCGGGGACGACGCCGTAGTCGGTGCTGTCGCCGCCGGCGTAGGTGTTGTCGCCGAGCACCCACCAGCCGTTCTCGCGCCGCTGGGCGGCCCGTTTCACCACGAGCAGGTCCTGCTGGAAGGGATGCCGCAGCACGACCACGTCACCGGGCCTGATCCGGGCGCCGTAGTGCACGAGGAGCCGGTCCCCGTGGTACAGCGTGGGCACCATGGACGGCCCGGTCACCTCGGCCACCCCGAAGGGCGCGGCCGGCCTCCCCCGCTCGGACTCCTGCGACAGCTCCGGCATCACCCGGCACCTCCCCGGTTCTTTCCTCCACCAGTCTCAGTCTGACCCCGGACTTTTGTCCTAAGCCCTAGGGGGCACTCGCGAAAACCCCTCCCCCACGGAGTAATGTCCCCTGTGAGAAGACGATCACGAGGAAGGAATGCTCCATGCTTTCCCGCCTGTTTGCACCCAAGGTCAAGGTCAGCGCGCACTGCGACCTTCCCTGCGGTGTCTACGACCCCGCCCAGGCCCGCATCGAGGCGGAGTCGGTCAAGGCCGTCCAGGAGAAGATGGCCGGAAACGACGACCCGCACTTCCAGGCCCGCGCCACCGTCATCAAGGAGCAGCGCGCCGAGCTCGCGAAGCACCACGTCTCGGTGCTCTGGAGCGACTACTTCAAGCCCCCGCACTTCGAGAAGTACCCGGAGCTGCACCAACTGGTCAACGACACCCTGAAGGCCCTCTCGGCCGCCAAGGCGTCGACGGACCCGGCCACCGGCCAGAAGGCGCTGGACTACATCGCCCAGATCGACAAGATCTTCTGGGAGACCAAGAAGGCCTGATCGCCTCGTACGCCGAAGGGGCCCGGCCGCCGATCCGGCCGGGCCCCTTCGTCGTGCGGCTGCCGGCCGGGCCCTTTCGCCGTGCGGGTGCCGGTCGTTCAGGCGGCCGTGCGGACCTTGGCCGGCGGTTCGGCGCGCAGGCTCACCTCATGACCGTCGTTGACGTTGTGCGCGTGCACCGGGTTGCGGCGCGAGAGCACCACCATGCCTGCGGCGAGGGCGGCGCCGACCAGGGCGACGACCGCCGTGCCGAGGTCACCGCCGCTGCGGACCACCGCGGCGGCCAGGCCCCCCACCAGCGCGGCGGCGGGCAGAGTGACCACCCAGGCGACCACCATCCGGCCCGCGACGCCCCAGCGGACCTCCGCGAGCCTGCGGCCGAGCCCCGCGCCGAGGATGCTGCCCGAGGCGACCTGGGTGGTGGACAGCGCGAAGCCCAGGTGGGCGGAGGTCAGGATCACGGTCGTGGAGGCGGTCTCCGCGGCGAAGCCCTGCGGCGACTGGATCTCGGTGAGACCCTTGCCCATGGTGCGGATGATCCGCCAGCCACCGAGGTAGGTGCCGAGGCCGATCGCGAGGGCCGCGGAGGCGACCACCCACAGGGGCGGGCCCGCGTCGGGGCCGAGCGCTCCGGTCGCGATCAGCGTGAGGGTGATGACACCCATGGTCTTCTGCGCGTCGTTGGTGCCGTGGGCGAGGGAGACGAGGGAGGCGGAGGCGACCTGCCCGATCCGGAAGCCCTTGCGCACGGACTCCTCGCGGGCGCGGCCTGTGAGCCGGTAGGCGAGCCAGGTGGCCAGCAGCGCGGCGACCCCGGCCACCACCGGGGAGGCCACCGCCGGGAGCAGCACCTTCTCGACGACCTTGGCGAAGTGGATCCCGTGGCTGCCCGCCCCCGCCCAGACGGCTCCGATCAGCCCGCCGAACAAGGCGTGCGAGGAGCTGGAGGGCAGCCCGAGGAGCCAGGTCAGCAGATTCCACAGAATCGCCCCGACGAGCCCCGCGAAGATCATCCCGGGGGTGACGAGGGTGTCGTCCACGATGCCGCCGGAGATCGTCCTGGCGACCTCGGTGGACAGGAAGGCACCGACGACGTTGAGGACACCGCTGATCAGGACCGCAGTACGGGGCGCGAGCGCGCCCGTGGCGATGGACGTGGCCATCGCGTTCGCCGTGTCGTGGAATCCGTTGGTGAAGTCGAAGGCGAGCGCCGTGACGATGACGACGGCCACGAGGAACGTGATGTGGTCCATTGCTGCATGCAAACAAGCCCGGGCCGGGGGCGGGGAACGGCGGGGCGCAGGCTGCTCAAGGTTCACGCAGGTGGCGGTGGCGCGTGCCCTCTACGATCACGGCCATGAGCATCCGCTGGACGTACGCCTTCGCCGACCGGCCCCGCGCGGCCTTCGGCGCCGCCTGCGACTTCTGGACGGCGGTGACCGCCACCCGGCTCTCCGAACCGCGCGGTGAGCACGCCGAGTTCGTCACGCTGCTCCCGGACGGCGCCGACGCCTGCGTGAAGGCCCAGGCGGTCGGGACGAGCCCGGGCGGGGCGCACCTGGACTTCTGTGTGGACGACGTACGGGAGTTCGCCGCGGCGGCGGTGCGGCTCGGGGCACGCGTGGTCCAGGACCTCGACACGCTCGTCGTGCTGCGCTCGCCGGGCGGGCAGTTGTTCTGCGCGGACCCCTGGCGCGGGCAGTCGTCCCGGCCGGGGGTGGTGCGGGGCAGCCGACTCGACCAGGTGTGCGTCGATGTGCCGCCGTCGGCGTACTCCGCCGAAGTCGCCTTCTGGAGCGCGCTGCTGTCCGGCTGGGAGTCGCGGCCGGGCGCCCTCCCCGAGTTCCATGTGGTCGAGCCGCCGCGAGGGCTGCCGGTCCGCCTGCTCCTGCAACGCCTCGGCACGGAACGCCCGGCCTCCGCCCATCTCGACCTCGCCTGCGCGGACGTCGGGGCCACCCGGGCGTGGCACGAGGGCCTCGGGGCCGCATTCGTGGCCGGCTTCCCCGGCTGGACGGTGATGCGCGACCCGGCGGGCGGCACGTACTGCCTGACCTCCCGGGACCCGGAGACCGGCCGGCCGCGGGCCTAGGGTCTGTCTGACCGTTCCCGCCGTCGCCCAGAGGGCAGGCGCGAATGGTCAGCCAGGCCCTAGCTCCCCTCCACGTACATGCACGCCCTCTCGCCCACCTCGGGCACGGGGCAGGGCGGCAGTTCCGGCTCGTCGGGATCCGTCCGCTCCCGGACGTACGGCCCCTGCGGCTCCGTCGAGTCCTGCGCCCACAGCGTCAGCCCGCCCGCGACGACCACGACCAGCGCCCACACGGTCACGGCCCATCGCCACACCCTGCGACGTCGCTCCCCCGTCATGCCCATGCCTGCACGCTAGTCCCTCGACGAGACGTCCCGCGCGGGGAGATTCCCTGCTCGCGGAAGGAGCGGAAGGTGTGGTGGCGGCCGCCCGCCGGCCGGTCCGTCCGAGCCTGGCCGCTCAGGGATTCTCCGTGACGGTCTCCCGGGGGGCCATTTCCGGCGGGCTCTTCACCGGGCCCGGGGCCACCGCGGGGGCGGAGCCCTCGGCCGGCCGGGCCGCCTCGGCGGGCCCCGGCGGCCGGGCGCCCTCACCCGGGTGGCCGGCTTCCGCGCTCTCCGCGTCGTAGGCCCCGCACTCGGGGTTGCGGCACGGGCCCGCGACCCACCTCGGAACCCATGTGCCCAGCGTCTTGTGGCGCCGGACGACTGTTTCCACTGGCTGTCCACAGGTGGGACAGACGTGTTCCTCGCTGCCCATGCCTTCAGGGTAGGCCGGTACGGGGCTCAGCGCTTCCTGCCGTACGTGCGCACCACCACGCCGTTGCCGAACGCGCGCACCGACTCCAGGCCGAACTCGGAGACCGCGAACCCCGACTCGAACATGGGCATGCCCCGGCCGTACACCAACGGATAGGACTTGATGATCAGCTCGTCGATCTCGTCGAAGAGCGCGCCGGCGACCTTGGCGCCGCCGCAGAGGTAGATGCCGAACTCGCTCTCCTCCGCCTTCAGTTCCCGGACTTTCCCGGTCAGGTCGGCCGAGATGATCTCGACGTTCGGGTCGGGCGACTGCGTCAGCGTGCCGGAGGCGACGTACTCGCGCAGGTGGGCGTACGGGCTGGTGATGCCCTCCTTCAGGGCCAGCTCGTAGCTGCCCCGGCCCTGGATGATCGTGTCGAACCGCTTGTTCGGCAGGTCGTCGAAGCCGAGGGCCCGGCGGCCGTGGGTGGCCACGGTCTCGGGATATTCGTCCCGCAGGTAGGCGAGGAACTCCTCGTCGAGGAGCCGCATCATCGCCGTCGCGTCACCGTCCGGGTCCCCGATGAAGCCGTCGAGCGAGCAGGCGATGAAGTACGTGAGCTTTCGCAAGAGGTCTCATTTCGTAGGCCGCATGTTACAACTCCAGTTGTAGTACTCCCGCTGTAGTGGCTGCAAGAGAATATGCGTGCCCGTGTAAGTGGCAGAGAGGCCTCCGCATGGTCGGTGAAGCGGTCCGGCCACCCGGGGTGGAGGGGTGTCGCAGTGCTCCGGGGAGGGCTAGGCGGTCCTCGTCGTACGGGGCTCGCGCCACATCGGCCACATCACCGGGCCGTCGGGAAGCTCAAGGACGGGGCCTGCCTGCTCGAAGCCGAGACGTTCGTACAGCTTGCAACTGCGGGCGTTGCTCGCCTCCAGATAGGCGGGCAGCCCCTCGCGGTCGCAGCGGTCGAGGACCGACCCGATGAGCGCGGTGCCGAGTCCTTCGCCTTGGCGGCCGGGGGCCACGCCGATCATCCACAGGTACTCGTGCGCCCGCCCGGAGGGATGGATCGCCGCCGTGAGCCGGCCGATCTGCTCGATGCGCGCGTTGTCCGGGTCGACGGCCTGCCGCACCTGGGCCGGTCCCTCGTCCTCACCGGCGTCGGCGGCGCCGTCCCCGCCGCGGCCGTCCTCGGCCGGCATGGAGAGCCACAGCGCGCAGGCCGAGCCGTCCTCGGTGACGTCGACACGGCCGGACGCGAGCACGATGTCGGTGAAGGCGGCCATGAGCCCGGGGTGCTTGGCCCGGCGCTCGGCGGTCCCGGGGAAGACCCAGCCGCTCACGGGGTCGTCCTGGAAGGCCTCGTCCAGGAGCCGGACGATCAGCTCCCGGTCCGCCACGCCCGCCGTCCGGATCGCCACGCCCATGTCCCGCCCCTTCGCCTGCGCCGACCAGTGGTGCCGGGCACCGGTGGTGTCACCGCTCCGACGGGCGTTGATCGTAGGGCGGCCGGGGGCCGGGGCGGAGGATCGGACCGGACCTTGGCGGAAACGTGTCGAACGCACGTCCAAAGAGAGGTGCGTGACACGAGTGAGGGGCGGGCCCCGCACACCGTGGGGAAGTGCGGGACCCGCCGGCCGGGGTCCGGTGCCGTGCGGTGTCAGGATCCGCACGGCCCCGGTGCCCCGGGGCTCTGCCCTTCGGTCGCCGGCCGAAGGGAACGCGACGTGGGCCTTCGGTCACCCGAGGGCCCGTCAGGTGCTGTCCGACCGGCCTGCGGTGGTGCGTGCCGGCCTTCGATATCGGTGGCCCCGATGCCGGCGCCCCGGTACCGGCGGCCTCCGGTCGTTCGTGTCGGTTACCAGTGCTGTCGGTCCCAGTGCGCTGTCGGTTTCAGAACGACCGGCCTCCGGCCGTGTCGGCCGTCACCCGGTGCGTCGGGTCACGAACTCGGCGAGGGCCAGCAGGCCTCCCGCCGCCTCCGGATCCGGTACCGCGTGCGCCAGTTGCTGCATCGCCCGGGCCATCCGGTCGGCCGCCTGGTCCTGGGCCCAGTCACGGCCGCCCGCGCGCTCCACGGTCAGGGCGATGTGGTCCAGATCCTCCTCCTCGGTGGGTCGGGCGTACAGGTCGGCGAGCTCGGCGGCCTCGGGCGTGCCGGAGACGAACGCCGCGACCACCGGCAGGGACTTCTTGCGGGCGGCCAGGTCCGCGCCGACGGGCTTGCCGGTGCGGCCCGGGTCGCCCCATATGCCGATGACGTCGTCGATGAGCTGGAAGGCCAGCCCGGCCTCCCGGCCGAAGGCGTCCAGCGCGGCCACGTCCGCCTCCCCGGCACCCGCGTACAGCGCGCCGATCGCGCAGGCGCTGCCCAGCAGGGCGCCCGTCTTGGCCTCCGCCATGGCGAGCACCTCGTCGAGCGCGACCTCGGCCGGGACGCGCCGCTCCAGGGCCGTGTCCGCGTGCTGCCCCGCGCACAGTTCGATCACGCAGTCCGTGAGCCGGACGGCGGCCGCCCGCGACGCCGGATGCGGGTCCTCGGCGAGCAGCCGCAGAGCCAGCGCCTGCAGGGCGTCCCCGGCGAGGATCGCGTCGGCGTCACCGAACACGCTCCACGCGGTGGGCCGGTGCCGGCGGGTGGCGTCGCGGTCCATCACGTCGTCGTGCAACAGCGTGAAGTTGTGGACCAGTTCCACCGCGGCCGCCGCCCGGACCGCCCGCCCCCTCGCCTCGGGTCCCCCCAGGGCGGCCGCCGCGGTGAGGACGAGCGCGGGGCGGATCGCCTTGCCCGAGCCGCCCTCGGCCGGTGTGCCGTCCGCCCGCTCCCAGCCGAAGTGGTAGCGCGCGACCCGGCGCATCGGCCCGGGCAGCGAGTCGAGCGCGGCCCGCAGCACCGGGTCGACCTCCGCCCGGGCCCGCTCCAGGAGCATGATCGCCTCCTGCCCCTCGGCCGGTCCCGGGCCGTCCTGCCGGGTCCCGGCGGGCCCCCGTTTCTCCGCTGCTCCGGGCGCCGGCCGGGGCTCGGCACCGTGCTGCCCACCGGGGGCGGGCAGCGTCGGCCCCGTCCTGCACTCCGTGAGGGACTCACCCATGGGACCGCCTCGGAGAAGGAACGGACGGTGGCGCCTGGCCCGCCGCCGGGCGCGTACCCCCAGGGTGTACCCGTCCCGCCGGGGCGGGACACGGCCGGCCTGCCGCAGGCGTCACCGCCAGCGGCCGATCTCGACGTTCTCCAGGACACCGAGCGCGTCCGGTACCAGCACCGCTGCCGAGTAATAGGCCGTGACCAGGTACTTGATGATGGCCTGTTCGTTGATGCCCATGAAGCGCACCGACAGGCTGGGCTCGATCTCGTCCGGGATGCCGGAGGCCCGGAGGCCGATGACGCCCTGGTCGCTCTCGCCGGTACGCATGGCGATGATCGACGTCGTGCGCGCTTCCGTCACCGGGATCTTGTTGCACGGGAAGATCGGCACGCCGCGCCAGGTGGGGATGCGGTTCCCGGCCATGTCGATGGTCTCCGGGACGAGTCCCCGCTTGTTGAGCTCACGGCCGAACGCGGCGATCGCGCGCGGGTGGGCGAGCAGGAGCTTGGTGCCGCGGCGCCGGCTGAGCAACTCGTCCAGGTCGTCCGGGCTGGGCACGCCGTCGTGCGGCTGGATCCGCTGGTCGTACTCGCAGTTGTGCAGGAGTCCGAAGTCGCGGTTGTTGATCAGCTCGTGCTCCTGGCGCTCCTTCAGCGCCTCGACCGTCAGCCGGAGCTGCTGCTCGGTCTGGTTCATGGGCTGGTTGTACAGGTCGGCCACGCGCGTGTGGATGCGCAGCACGGTCTGGGCGACGCTCAGTTCGTACTCGCGGGGCCTGGCCTCGTAGTCGACGAACGTGTGCGGGATGTCCGGCTCGCCGGAGTGGCCGGAAGCAAGGTCGATCTCCTTCTCGCCGTACTTGTTGGAGCGCTGCGAGGGGATCGAGCGGATGTGCTGGAGGTGTTCGCGCAGCGTGTCCGAGCGCTCGGCGATCTGGGCGAACTCCCGCCGGGGCAGCACCAGGACGGTGCACGCGGTGAGCGCGCGGGCCGTGTACTCCCAGATGGCGTCCTCGTTCAGCAGCGCGTCGTCGCCGAAGTAGGCGCCGTCGGCGAGGACTCCGAGGGACTCGTCGTCGCCGTAGGGGCCCGTGCCGACCTTCTCGACGCGGCCGTGCGCCAGCAGGTACACCTCGTCGGACGGGCTGCCGAAGGGGACGATCACCTCACCCGCCGGGATCTCGCGCTGCTCGCAGCGGCGGGCGATCTCGAACAGCACCTCCTCGTCCTCGTAGGAGCGGAGCGCCGGCAGTTCGCCCAGCTCCGCGGGGATGATCTCGACACGGTCGCCGGTCTTGACGAACGTCAGCCGACCGTCGCCCACGGCGAACGTCAGCCGCCGGTTCACCCGGTACGTACCACCCTGGATGTCGACCCACGGCAGCATCCGCAGCAGCCAGCGGGAGCTGATCTCCTGCATCTGCGGCACGGACTTGGTCGTGGTGGCCAGGTTCCGCGCGGCCGCCGTGCCGAGACTCTGCTGCGGCTTGGTCTGCTCCGTGCGGACCTCTTCGCCTACCGACATAGAGAACTGCCCTCCCGGTTGTGACCGACGCCCACTTGCCTCGGGCATCGATGTGCCCCTCCAGCCTTCCTCACGGAGCGCAGCGGTGGTATTACCCGAAAGAGCGGGAATGGATCTTCATACTGCTGGGCATGAGGCGCGCGTTTCCCTGCGAGCGTGTTCGAACAGACCGCTGCACAGAGCCGGACGGCCCGGGGCCGCGGGCGGCTGGCGACAATCCGTGGAAACCTGACGGCCGTTCCTCTGGGAGGCGGGCCGGGCCGGTTCTAGCGTGATGATCCGTTCCCTTTCCGCCCGCAGAAACGGCCCCGCCATGCAGTACGTCGCGCCGATCGGCATCGGCCTCCTCTACGCCCTGGTGATGTCCCTGGTCCGCGAACCGCACCGGCGGCGCCTGAACGCGGTCATGGTCGCCGGTGCCGGCGCCGCGTACCTCAGCGGCGGCGGCCTGGGCGGCTGGGAGTTCGCCTTCACCGCGCTCCTGACCTACGTGGCGTTCCGCGGCCTGGAGTCGTGGACGTGGATCGGCGTCGGCTGGCTGCTGCACACGGTGTGGGACGTCGTGCACCACATCAAGGGCAACCCGATCATCCCGTTCGCCCACACCTCCTCGCTGGGCTGCGCGATCTGCGACCCCGTGATCGCGCTGTGGTGCCTGCGGGGCGGACCGTCACTCGTGGCGTGGGTGCGCGACCGGCGCGGAGCCGGGGCGTCGCCGCCCGGCGCGACGACCGGTGCGGACCACGGCTTCCCGGGAAGCGCGTCGGTGGTCCTCGGCCCGCACGGGTCCCCGGCCGGACGCTCCGCCGACGAGGGCGGCAGCGGGACGACCGGTGCCGCCCCTTCCGCCACCGGGTGACAATGGCCCGGTGACCAGCCCCGACACCCCCGGCAGCCTCGCCGGTCTGCGCCCCCGGTTGCCCTCGCCGGTGCAGGAGGTCGCCGACGGCCGGTTCGAGCGCCGGGGCGTGCGGCTGCTGCTCAAGCGGGACGATCTGATCCACCCGGAGCTGACCGGCAACAAGTGGCGCAAGCTGGCGCCCAACCTGGCGGCGGCGGGCGGCCGTACCGTCGTCACCTTCGGCGGTGCCTGGTCCAACCACCTGCGCGCCACGGCCGCGGCGGGCCGCCTGCTCGGCGTCCCCACCGTCGGCGTCGTACGCGGCGACGAGCTGGCCGGCCGGCCCCTCAACCCCTCGCTGGCCCGGTGCGCCGCCGACGGCATGCGGCTGCACTTCGCCGACCGGGCGGCCTACCGCCGCAAGTCCGAGGCGCCGGTCCTGGCCGCGCTCCTGCGGGCGGCGGACGCCGAGGACGCGTACGTCGTCCCCGAGGGCGGCAGCAACGCCGCGGCGGTCCGGGGCTGCCGGGAACTCGGCGCGGAACTGCGCGGCCTGGCCGACGTCGTCGCCGTGGCCTGCGGCACGGGCGGCACGCTGGCCGGGCTGGCCGCCGGTCTCGGCCCCGGACAGCGCGCGCTGGGCGTGCCGGTCCTCAAGGGCGGTTTCCTGGCCGCCGACACGGAGGCCCTGCAGCGGGAGGCATTCGGCGGCCGGCGGGGCGCCTGGGAGATGGACGACCGCTTCCATTTCGGCGGCTACGCGCGCGTGCCCGCGCAGCTCGACGCCTTCGCCGCGGACTTCGAGCAGCGTCACGGCGTGCCCGTCGAACGCCTGTATGTCGCCAAGCTGTTGTACGCGCTCGTCACCCTGGCCGGCGAGGGCGCCTTCCCGCGCGGGACGACGGTGGCGGCGGTGATCACGGGCCGCCCCTTTCCCTGACGGCGCGACCGCCCTCCGCCCCGGCGCCGGGGCGGCTCTCCGGGGCTGCGGAGGCCCGGGGACGCCGCTACGTCGCCTCCCGGAAGGCCGCCGCCTCCTCCAGGTCCAGCCGGCGCAGCAGCGTGCGCAGCATCTCGTCGTCGATGTAGCGGCCGTCCCGGAGCCTGACGAACACCTCGCGCTCGGCGCTGATCATCTCCCGTGACAGACGCCGGTAGGTGTCGTCGACGGACTCCCCGGTGACCGGGTTGGCCTGCCCGAGCCGCTCCCAGACGGCGTTGCGGCGGCGTTCCAGGACGGTGCGCAGCCGGTCGGCGAGCGGGGCGGGCAGGGCGTTGCGCTCGTCGGAGAGGAGTTCGTCCAGGCGTCGCTCGGCGGCCCGGGACGCCTGCGCCTGGGCGTTGGCCTCGGCGAGCGTCTCGGCCTGCGCGTCCCGCCCGGGGAACTTGAGCAGACGGATCAGCGGGGGCAGGGTCAGGCCCTGCACGACCAGGGTGCCGATGACGGTCGTGAAGGTCAGGAAGAGGATCAGGTTGCGCTGCGGGAACGGTTCCTCTCCGTCGTGCAGGGTGAGCGGGATCGAGAAGGCGATCGCCAGCGAGACCACGCCCCGCATGCCGGCCCAGGCGATGACGAACGGCCCCTTCCAGGTCAGCTCCCCCTCCCGCTCCCGGATGCGCGCCGACATCAGCCGTGGCAGGAAGGTCGCCGGATACACCCACACGAACCGGGCGGCGACGACCACCAGGAAGACGGCGACGGCGTACCAGGCGGCCTCGACGCCCTCGTACTCGCCGAGGCCGCGGAGCACCACCGGCAGTTGCAGTCCGATCAGCGCGAACACCGAGGACTCCAGGACGAAGGCGACCATCTTCCACACCGCCTCCTCCTGCAGGCGTGTGGCGAAGTCGACCTCCCACGCGCGGTGTCCCAGGTAGAGCGCGACCACGACGACGGCGAGGACACCGGAGGCGTGCACCTGCTCGGCGACGGCGTAGGCGACGAACGGGATCAGCAGGGAGAGCGTGTTCTGCGGCAGCGCTTCCTTCACGTGGGTGCGCAGCCAGTGGATCGGCGCCATCAGCACCAGTCCGACCACGACGCCGCCGATCGCGGCGACCAGGAACTCGCCGATGCCCCCGGCCCAGGTGGCGCCCTCCCCGACGGCGGCGGCCAGGGCCACCCGGTAGGCGGTGATCGCGGTGGCGTCGTTCAGCAGGGACTCACCCTGCAGGATCGTGGTGATCCGCGACGGCAGCCCGACCCGGCGGGCCACCGCGGTCGCCGCGACCGCGTCCGGCGGTGCCACGACGGCGCCGAAGACCAGGGCCGCGGTCAGCGGCATGCCCGGCACGATCACGTACAGGGCCCAGCCGACCGCGAAGGTCGCGAACAGCACGTACCCGACGGACAGCATCGCGACCGGCCGCAGTTGCGCCCGCAGGTCGAGGTACGAGCTGTCGGTGGCGGCCGTGTGCAGCAGCGGGGGCAGGATGAGCGGCAGGACGATGTGCGGGTCGAGGGTGTAGTCGGGCACACCGGGGACGTAGCTGACCGCCAGTCCGGCCGCGACCAGCAGCAGCGGGGCCGGCACCGGGGTGCGCCGCGCGACCGCAGCGATCGCGGCGCTGCCCGCCACCAGCACCAGCAGTGGCATCACGTCCATGGTTCTCGCCCGCCCTCTTTTTCCTGCGCGGTCTTCCGCTCGACCGTCGTAACCTGGCAATCATGAAACAGTGCACGCACGCCGACGCGCTGCCGCACCCCGAACCCGGCCCGCTCAGCGAGACGTGTCCGGAGTGCCTGGCGGACGGCACGGATCCGGTGCAGCTGCGGCTGTGCCTCAGCTGCGGTCACGTCGGCTGCTGCGACTCCTCGCCCGGGCGGCACGCGGCGGCGCATCACAAGGAGTCCGGTCATCCCGTCATGCGGACGCACGAACCCGGGGAGACCTGGCGCTGGTGCTTCGTCGACCATGTCCTCGTGTGAGGCGCCACCACCGCGGCGCAGGACGGTCCCACCAGGACGGTTCGAGCGTCTGACGTCTGGGTACGTCAATCCGGCGCGCGCTCTTCCCATTTGGGCCCGCCCGACCCCTAGACACGGAGCGTGTCCACAGGTTTACTGTGAGTGACGACAGGGGTCGGGGTCCCGGGGACAGGACCGTCGAGAGCGCGATAGCGTCACCGCTGAACCACGTATCGCGTTACCCCGGGGGGCGACCCTCGGCCCTGAAACGCTTGTACCACCATGGAGGTGAGGGTGTCCCAGATCGCAGGCGAGCCCGCGACGCAGGACTTCGTGGAAGTCCGGCTGCCGGCCGCGGGTGCCTACCTGTCGGTGCTGCGTACGGCCACGGCCGGTCTCGCGGCCCGTTTGGACTTCACCCTCGACGAGATCGAGGACCTGCGCATCGCGGTGGACGAGGCCTGCGCGATCCTGCTCCAGCAGGCCGTGCCCGGCTCGGTGCTCAGTTGTGTCTTCCGCCTCGTCGACGACTCGCTCGAGGTCACCGTCTCGGCACCGACCACGGATGGCCATGCCCCCTCGCGGGACACCTTCGCCTGGACCGTCCTGTCCGCCCTCGCGGGCAAGGTCTCCTCCGCCGTGGACAAGGACAAAACCGTTTCGATCAGCCTCTACAAACAGCGCGGCGCGGGACCCGGGCCGGCGTGAGGAGCGAGGACGGGCCGGTGCGGGACGAAGAGCGCGGCACACGAGAGCTGCCGGCCGAGGGCACGGGCGTGAGCGGTCCGGCCGGAGCCCGGCGCATGGCGGCGGGCATCGACGGCATCCCCGAGCAGGCCCGCCCGCATCCCGAGGACGACTCCGCGGGAGCCGTCCTCCCGGGCGGCGGGCGGCACGGCCGGGACGGTGCCGTGCGGAGCGCGCCTCCGGGCGGGGGGACCACCACCTCCCCGGCCCAGGGGGTTCCCCCCACTCGCGGAGAGGCGAGCGGGGCGGAGGAGGCGAGGGCTCGGGGAAGGGCGACGGGCGGGACGATGAGCGAGCACGAGCGACATTCCGAGGAGGAGGCGCCGAGCGCACAGCGCGCGCACGGCGCGCAGCACGGTGCCCCGGACCGCAGCGGCGCGCGCGAGATGTTCCTCAAACTGCGCACGCTGGACAGCGGCAGTCCGGAGTACGCGGAGCTGCGCAACCAGCTGGTCCGCATGCACCTGCCGCTCGTCGAGCACCTCGCGCGCCGCTTCCGCAACCGCGGCGAGCCGCTGGACGATCTGACCCAGGTCGCCACGATCGGTCTCATCAAGTCGGTCGACCGCTTCGACCCGGACCGCGGTGTGGAGTTCTCCACGTACGCGACCCCGACGGTCGTCGGCGAGATCAAGCGGCACTTCCGGGACAAGGGCTGGGCGGTGCGGGTGCCGCGCCGGCTGCAGGAGCTGCGGCTGTCGCTGACCACGGCGACGGCCGAGCTGTCGCAGCTGCACGGCCGCTCCCCCACGGTCCACGAGCTGGCCGAGAAACTGGCGATCTCCGAGGAGGAGGTCCTGGAGGGCCTGGAGTCCGCCAACGCCTACTCCACGCTGTCCCTGGACGTTCCCGACACCGACGACGAGTCCCCGGCGGTCGCCGACACCCTCGGCGCCGAGGACGAGGCGCTGGAGGGCGTGGAGTACCGGGAGTCGCTCAAGCCGCTGCTGGAGGACCTCCCGCCGCGCGAGAAGCGGATCCTGCTGCTGCGGTTCTTCGGCAACATGACCCAGTCGCAGATCGCCCAGGAGGTCGGCATCTCGCAGATGCACGTCTCCCGGCTGCTGGCGCGCACGCTGGCGCAGCTGCGGGAGAAGCTCCTCGTCGAGGAGTGACGGCCGCGGGGCCGTCCGGCCTCCCCTCCGTCCCGCCTACTTCTCCGTACCGCCGGCGTTGCCGGGCCCGCGGATCCCGAGGGCCCGGGTCGTCTCGGGGTTGATCAGCAGGACGAGCGAGGCGACGGCGACCACGGCGAGGGCGATCCCGCCGGGGATGGCCACGCTGTCGGCCTGGAGCAGGTTGTAGGCCACCGGCAGCGCCATGAGCTGGGTGATGACGGCCGGGCCGCGGCTCCAGCTGCGCAGGGCGAGCAGCCCGCGCGCGGCCAGCAGCGGCAGCAGCGCGAGCGCGATCAGCGTGATGCCCCCGGTGACGGCCTGCTGCCGGTCGTCCGGGTGGCCCGTGAAGCCGAGAACGAGGATCCAGACCCCGCCGACGACCAGCGCGAGCCCTTCCAGGGCGGCCAGCAGCGCGGCGTAGGTCACGCGCCGCGGGCGGGGGCCGGTGGTCTCGGAGGTGGTGGAGGTCTGCTCACTGCTCACCCCTGAAGGGTAGCCCTCGCGCGTGCGCCCCCCGTGGTGAGGTTCACCCCCGCTCTCTTACCCGATCCCCACCTCGGTCTGGGCCCGGTACCCCCCAGTAGGTACGCTGCCAGTCATGCGTGCACTTCTCGTGGTCAATCCGGCGGCAACCACTACGAGCGCGCGCACTCGCGACGTACTGATCCACGCGCTCGCCAGCGAGATGAAGCTCGAGGCGGTCACCACCGAGTACCGCGGCCACGCGCGCGACCTGGGCCGGCAGGCGGCGGACAGCGACGACATCGACCTGGTGGTGGCCCTCGGCGGCGACGGCACGGTCAACGAGGTGGTCAACGGCCTGCTGCACGCCGGCCCCGCCCCGGGGCACCTGCCCGGCCTGGCCGTGGTCCCCGGCGGCTCCACCAACGTCTTCGCCCGCGCCCTCGGCCTGCCGAACGACGCCGTGGAGGCCACCGGCGCCCTGCTGGACGCCCTGCGCGACGGCAGCGAGCGCACCGTCGGGCTGGGCCTGACCTCCGGCACACCGGGCACGGAGGACGAGTCGGTGCCCTCCCGCTGGTTCACCTTCAACGCGGGTCTCGGCTTCGACGCCGGCGTGGTGGGCCGGGTGGAGCAGCACCGCGAGCGCGGCCGGAAATCCACACACGCTCTTTACGTGCGCCAGGTGGTGCGTCAGCTCTTCGGCGAGCCCAACCGCCGGAACGGGACGATCACCCTGGAACGGGACGGCGCGGAGCCGGTGACCGATCTGGTGCTGTCCATAGTCTCGAACACTTCCCCGTGGACGTTTTTGGGGAATCGTCCGATCTACGCGGCACCTAAGGCCTCGTTCGATACCGGCCTCGACGTCTTCGCTCTCAGCCGCCTGTCGACCGCCGCGGTTGCCCGGTATGGCACCCAGTTGCTCACTTCGTCCCCGGACCGCGGACCCCAGGGCAAGCACGCCACCTCCCTGCACGACTTGACCGAGTTCACCTTGCATTCGAAGGTGCCGCTCCCCCTCCAGATGGACGGTGACCACCTGGGGCTGCGCACCAGCGTGACGTTCACAGGCGTACGCCGTGCACTGCGTGTGATTGTGTGAGCAGAACTGGCTAAAGTCCTTTCACTCGAACGTTTAGGCCAGGATCCACCCCATGGAAGTACGGCTGTGACCTAGTCGACACCGAAGAATCAAAAAAAACTTTCCAGAAGGGGTTGTATCCGCCGCTGAGGTTTGCGAGTCTCTACGTGGCGATCGGGACGGCCCGCAACACCGGCCTCCACTGATCACCAGAACCCCTCTTCAACTCACAGGACCCACGCCAGGGAACCTGGCGGTCGGCCCTTCACTTGTTGAGGGATTCGTGAAAGCGTTCACATTCACAAGCACCTGCACGTAATACCAAGGAGAGGTAGCAGCCATGGACTGGCGTCACAACGCCGTTTGCCGCGAGGAAGACCCCGAGCTCTTCTTCCCCATCGGCAACACCGGTCCTGCGCTGCTGCAGATCGAGGAAGCCAAGGCCGTCTGCCGTCGCTGCCCGGTGATCGAGCAGTGTCTGCAGTGGGCGCTCGAGTCCGGCCAGGACTCCGGCGTCTGGGGTGGTCTCAGCGAGGACGAGCGCCGCGCCATGAAGCGCCGCGCCGCCCGCAACCGGGCCCGTCAGGCCTCCGCCTGACACCCCACCCCTGCTGACAGCCTGAGCTTGGCGGCGCGTGCAGCGAGCACGCATCTCCCGCCCCCGAGCCGCAGCGCGCAGTTCCCCCGATGCGCTTAGTTAAGCAGCAACGAGCTTTAGCCCCGGGCCACTTGATGGCCCGGGGCTCATTGCTTTCGCACGGCGCCTTCGCCTGAGCGCGTCCCCGGGTGCGGGCCGCGTGCCCCGCGCCCCGCGAAAGCGCTGCTTCCTCGTGGACACCGGGATGTCGCTTCCACGTGGACACCGGGATGTCAGGGAGCAGCACTACTTCTGCGTGCGCACCGGGATGCCAGGGAGAAGCACTACTTCACTTCTGCGCGCGCACCGGGATGTCCAGGATCACGCGGGTGCCGCGCTCCGGGGCCGGGACCATGTCGAAGGTGCCGCCCAACTCGCCCTCGACCAGGGTCCGGACGATCTGCAGGCCGAGGTTGCCGGCGGTGTGCGGATCGAATCCCTCCGGCAGTCCGACGCCGTCGTCCTGGACGGTGACGAGCAGCCGGGCCTCCTTCGTCGTGCCGCCCCGGACCGCCGAGACCTCCACGGTGCCGGTGTCGCCTTCACGGAAGCCGTGCTCCAGCGCGTTCTGCAGGACCTCGGTCAGCACCATCGACAGCGGGGTCGCGACCTCGGCGTCGAGGATGCCGAAGCGTCCGGTGCGCCGGCCCGCGACCTTGCCCGGGGAGATCTCCGCGACCATCGCCAGCACCCGGTCGGCGATGTCGTCGAACTCCACGCGCTCGTCCAGGTTCTGGGAGAGGGTCTCGTGCACGATCGCAATCGACCCGACCCGTCGCACCGCCTCCTCCAGAGCTTCGCGTCCGCGGTCGGACTCGATGCGCCGGGCCTGGAGGCGCAGCAGGGCCGCCACCGTCTGGAGGTTGTTCTTGACCCGGTGGTGGATCTCCCGGATCGTCGCGTCCTTCGTGATCAACTCACGCTCGCGGCGGCGCAGTTCGGTGACGTCCCGGAGCAGCACCAGCGAACCGATGCGGGTGCCCTTGGGCTTGAGGGGGATCGCACGGAACTGGATGACCCCGTCGTGAGCCTCGATCTCGAACTCGCGCGGCGCCCAGCCGCTGGCGACCTTGGCCAGTGCCTCGTCCACCGGGCCGCGGGTCGGGGCGAGTTCGGCCGTGGTCCTGCCGAGGTGCTGTCCGACGAGGTCGGAGGCGAGGCCGAGCCGGTGGTAGGCGGACAGGGCGTTCGGGGAGGCGTACTGGACGAGGCCGTCGGCGTCGAGCCGGATGAGGCCGTCGCCCACGCGGGGCGAGGCGTCCATGTCGAGCTGCTGGTTCGCGAACGGGAAGGAACCGGCGGCGATCATCTGTGCCAGGTCGGAGGCGCTCTGCAGATAGGTGAGCTCCAGCCGGCTCGGGGTGCGCACCGTCAGGAGGTTGGTGTTGCGCGCGATGACCCCGAGGACCCGGCCCTCCCGCCGCACGGGGATCGACTCGACCCGGACGGGGACCTCCTCGCGCCACTCGGGGTCGCCCTCGCGCACGATGCGGCCCTCGTCGAGGGCGGCGTCCAGCATCGGACGGCGGCCTCGCGGGACGAGGTGGCCGACCATGTCGTCCTGGTACGAGGTCGGGCCGGTGTTGGGCCGCATCTGGGCGACCGAGACGTACCGGGTGCCGTCGCTGGTGGGAACCCACAGCACCAGGTCGGCGAAGGAGAGGTCGGAGAGCAGCTGCCACTCCGAGACCAGCAGGTGCAGCCACTCGAGGTCGGTGTCGTCGAGGGCGGTGTGCTGGCGTACGAGTTCGTTCATGGAGGGCACGTGGCGAGCGTACCCGGGCGTTTGTACGGCTCTGAAATACCCGGACCCCGGAAACACCCGCGGGCCGCGGCGCCTGAGAGGGACCCTCAACCCTCCCGGCACCGCAGCCCGGAGCAGTATCGGCCGTGGGGTGTGCGGTCCCGGTCGGCCGAAGGATGAGGAGCCGGGGCAGTCAGGGCAGAGAGCCTCGGTTCCTCGGTCCGTCTTCCTGTGCGGGGAAGACGGAGGTCTGGTGCGCGTGAGGTACGCGCTCTCATCACGCATTGTGGACTAGACCACTCGGGGGTGTCCATGCGTGGGAGGCTGTTCGTCATTGTCAATTCCGTGACTCGCCGGACGCGCGAGCGTCCACCACGCAGCCTAACCCGTGTGGGTTCCTGTGCGGGGCCAGATGGACATGGCAATTTCCGCCACGGCCTCCAGTTCCTCCCGGCTCGCCCCGTCCCGCGCCTGTTGCGACATGCCCTGGATCATCGCGCCGGTGTGCCGGGCCAGCGCGGCGGCGTCGGTGTCCGGGGGCAGTACGCCGGCGGCGACGTCGGCCCTGATCCGGCTCTCGAAGGCGGCGATGTTGGCGTTGCGGCGGTCCCGCAGCGACTGCTCGACCTCGGGCGTGGAGCAGTTGGCGGCGGCGTGCACGACGAGGCAGCCGTGCGGGTGACCCGGCTCGGTGTACGCGGTGGCGGCCTCGCGCAGCGTGCGGGCCACGGCGGCCCGGGCGGTGGGCTCCTCCGCGAGGGCGCGGTCGGTGAACGAGCCGTAGCGGGTGCCGTAGACGCGGACGACCTCGTCGAAGAGGGACCGCTTGTCCCCGAAGGCCGCGTAGAGGCTGGGTGCGCCGATGTCCATGACCCGGGTGAGGTCGGAGACGGACGTGGCCTCGTAGCCGTGTTCCCAGAAGGCCAGGAGAGCCTTCTCCAGGGCCGTCTCACGGTCGAAGGAGCGAGGGCGCCCGCGGGGTCTGGGCGCGGTTGCGCCGCGGGTGCGGGCGGTTCCGTCGTCGTTCACCATGGAGTGCATTTTATAGCGGGCACTAGAGAAATGACGCCGGGCCGTTGTACGGTCATTTCTGTAGCGACCGCTAGAGAAATGCGAGGGGGCCCGTCATGGGTGTGCTCACCGGCAGGACGGCACTGGTCACGGGGGCGAGCAGGGGCATCGGACGAGGGATCGCCGAGCGGCTCGGGCAGGACGGCGCCCGGGTCGCGGTGCACTACGGGCGGAACGAGACCGCGGCGAAGGAGACGGTCGCCGCGATCGAGGCGGCGGGCGGCTCGGCCTTCCCCCTCGGCGTCGAGCTGGGCGTGGCCGGCGACGCCGAGGCACTGTGGGAGGAGTTCGACCGGCACGCGGACGGGCTCGACATCCTGGTGAACAACGCGGCCATCGGCAGCACGCGCCCCGTCGGACAGCTGGAGGAGCGCGAGTTCGAGGACGTCTTCGCGGTGAACGTGAAGGCCCCGTTCTTCATTCTCAAGCACGGCATGTCGCGCCTGCGGGACGGCGGCCGGGTGGTCAACATCTCGTCCGGGCTGGCCCGCACGGCGGTGATGCCGGACAACGTGGCGTACGCGATGACGAAGGGCGCGCTGGACGTCCTCTCCCGCGATCTGTCCAAGGTGCTGGGAGCCCGGGGCATCACGGTGAACTCGGTGGCGCCGGGCATCATCGACACGGACAACACGGCCGAGCTGCTGCACGGCAGCGAGGACGGCTGGGCGAAGGCCGCGGCGATATCGGCGCTGGGCGGAGTGGGCCGGCCCGCCGAGGTCGCCGACGTGGTGGCGTTCCTGGTCTCGGACGGAGGCCGGTGGGTGACGGGGAGCTGGGTGGATGTGACCGGGGGGTCGCTGACCTAGCCCGGCCACGCCGGCCTCGCGGCACCCGGTCCCCGAGGGCGTGCACCGGATCACCTCTCGGGACGCGGGCCGCCCGCACGCAGAGCCGTATCCCCGGCCCGCAGTACACAGCACTGTTTCCCCCCGGCCCGCGCCCCGCCCCCCTCACCACGTCTCCGTCACCACCTTCACCACCACCTTCACCTTCACCTCCACCAGGGCGCGCGGCGCGTCCGGGCCCTGGCAGCGGGCGATGGCGACCTCGTGGGTGTGGGCCGGGGTGGGCGCCCGAGGGGATCACCGGAGGTGTCCGTGGGGCGGCGGCGGTCCGGGCGGGTCCGCCCGGGGGTGTCGGAGGCAGCTCCCGCTCCACTCCCCCGGGCCGCGGAACGCCCACGCCGGACGCGTGCTGTTCACCCGTCGGAGACCCGGTCGGCACGGCGCTGCCGCCCGCCGGGGAGCGGTGTCCGGCACCCTGGGACAGGCGCCCCAGCTCTGTTAGATTGGTCTAAACCACACGACCCCTCCCGGGTCCCGTCCCAGTCGAGCATCCCTCTCAGATCGGCAGGCCCAGCGTGGAAGTTGTCATCGTTCCGGACGCGAAGGCGGGTGGCGAGCTCATCGCCGAGGCCATGGCGCAATTGCTCCGGCGCAAGCCCGACGCCCTGCTCGGCGTGGCCACGGGCTCGACGCCGCTGCCGGTGTACGAGGCGCTGGCGGCCAAGGTGCGTTCCGGTGCCGTGGACGTCGGACGGGCACGGATCGCCCAGCTCGACGAATACGTGGGGCTGCCCGCCGACCATCCGGAGTCGTACCGGTCGGTGCTGCGGCGTGAAGTGCTGGAGCCGCTCGGCATCGGGATGGACCAGTTCACGGGGCCGGACGGCACCGCCCAGGACGTGCAGGGCGCGTGCGAGGCGTACGACAAGGCCCTCGCGGACGCCGGCGGTGTGGATCTGCAGCTGCTCGGGATCGGGACCGACGGGCACATAGGGTTCAACGAGCCGTGCTCGTCGCTGGCGTCGCGGACCCGGATCAAGACGCTGACCGAGCAGACCCGGATCGACAACGCCCGCTTCTTCGACGGCGACATCGACCAGGTGCCGCACCACGTGATCACGCAGGGCATCGGCACCATCCTGGAGGCGCGGCACCTGGTGCTGCTCGCCACCGGCGAGGGCAAGGCGGACGCGGTGGCGGCGACGGTGGAGGGGCCGGTCGCGGCGGTGTGCCCGGCGTCCGCGCTCCAGCTCCACCCGCACGCGACCGTCGTCGTCGACGAGGCCGCCGCGTCGAAGCTGAAGCTGGCGGACTACTTCCGGCACACGTACGCCAACAAGCCCGACTGGCAGGGCATCTAGGGCCTGACGTCCGGATCGCTCCGCGGACGAGCGGTCCGGCACGCACCTCCGCGGGGTTGCCGTCGGTCGCCGACGCTCGTCGGCGCTCACCGGCGCTCACCGGCGCCGAACAGCACCGACTCCACCCTGCGACCCGATGCGAACGGCGGGCGCTAGCCCTGCAGGCCCCCGGCCGCCAGGACGTCGTCGTCGGCCGGGTCGTCCTCGGCCAGCCAGCCGGCCACCCACAGGGGCATCACCCAGTGGGTGACGAGGACGGCGATGAGCAGGGGCGCCGCGTAGGCCCGCGGGGCGTCACCGGCGACGCCGCCCGTGATCAGCAGCGTGACCGCCGCCGCGGCCAGCAGCAGGGTCGTCACGCGGTGGGCCCGGGCCAGGACACGGCTGCGTTCGGCCGACTGCCGTTCGTCCAGGACGTGGGCGCGCAGCTCCAGCAGGCCCCGGGTGGCGCCGTTGATCAGGCCGGTCGCGACCATCCAGGGGAGCAGCAGCACCGCCATCACGGCAATGGTCCACAGCGGTTCGTCCTCGGCGAGGAACAGGTGGGTCATCAGGGCGCCGATGGCCAGTGTGAGCGTGACGTGGATGGCGACGGCCAGCCGGCGACGGGCCGCCGTGGCGTACCAGGCCGCGCCGCGGCGGTCGTTCATCAGCCGCAGCATGGTCCGGTCGTAGCGGGTCAGGCGTGTCGTCGTCATGGCTGGTTCCTCCCGTAGACCTCGTCCGTGAGCGGCCGGAACGGTTCGAGGGAGAACAGGGCCTCGACCGGCAGTCCGAAGAACCTGGAGATCTTCAGTGCCAGGTCGAGGCTCGGGTTGTACTGCCCCCGCTCGATGTAGCCGATGGTCTGGTAGTGGGCTCCCACCGCCTCGGCCAGGCTCTGGCGCGACACCTTCCGTTCGGCGCGCACCATGGCCAGCCTGTTGTGCACCTGCTCGCTCATGTATAAGAAGTACTACATCAGATCGCAGGCTTACAACCAGGTTCACCGATCGGGACGTCAGCTGCCCGTGACTCCTGCGATCACCTCGGCCGCGGCACGGCCGCAGACGCGGGCGGCGCCGTGGGTGGCGATGTGCAGGGCGCCGCGCGGGGCGGCCTGCGGGACTCCCATCTCCACGACGATCGTGTCGGGGCGGGCGGCCAGCAGGGCGTCGAGCGCGGAGGTCATCCAGGGGTGGCGGTGTTCGTCGCGGACGACGGCGACGATGCGGCGCGGACCGGCCGCCTGCAGGGCCGCCCGGCCGGCGTTGCGTCCGGCCTCGCTCTCCGTGCCGTCCCCGGCGGAGAAGCTGCCGGTCACGGTGCCGGGCAGGAGGTGGGTCAGTTCGGCGGCGACGCCCCAGGGGGTCTCGTCGCCAACGGCGATGTTGGCGACGGGGGTGAGGGCGGCGACGTAGGGAGGTTCAGTGAGGGGTTCGAAGGCCTCGGGGCTGCCCAGGCCCGGGGCGGGTGTCACGGTCAGGGCGCGGCGGGCGGCGCGCAGGCCGATCTCGCTGCCGTGGGGGTCCTCGGCCGCGCGGCCGGCCGTGCCCGTCCAGCGGGCCAGGGACCGGACGCGGCCGGCCGCGTCGGCGAGGCGTTCCTCGGGGAGTTCGCCGGTGCGGACGGCGGCGACCAAGGCGTCCCGCAGCCGGAGCACGGTCGCGTCGTCGGCCAGGCCGCCGCCCACGCAGATCGCGTCGGCTCCGGCGGCGACGGCGAGGACGCTGCCGCGTTCGATGCCGTAGGTGCCGGCGATGGCGCGCATCTCCATGCCGTCGGTGACGATCAGGCCGTCGTAGCCGAGTTCGCCGCGCAGCAGGCCGGTCAGGATGCGGCGGGAGAGGGTGGCCGGGTGGTCGGGGTCGAGCGCCGGGACCAGGATGTGGGCGCTCATGACGGCCCTGGTGCCGGCGGCGATGGCGGCGCGGAACGGCGCCAGCTCGCGTTCGGCCAGCACCTCGGCTGAGACGTCGATGCGGGGCAGGGCGTGGTGGGAGTCGACGGCGGTGTCGCCGTGGCCCGGGAAGTGCTTGGTGCAGGCGGCGACCCCGGCGGACTGCAGGCCGGTGACGTAGGCGGCGGTGTGCCGGGCGGCCAGGGCGGTGTCGGCGCCGAAGGAGCGCACGCCGATGACCGGGTTGCGGGGGTCGGAGTTGACGTCCGCGGAGGGGGCCCAGTTGAGGTTGACACCGCAGGCGGCGAGGCGGCGGCCCAGTTCGTGGGCGACCTGGTGGGTCAGCTCCACGTCGTCGACCGCGCCGAGGGCGTGGTTGCCCGGGAAGGACGAGCCGGACCGCACCTCCAGGCGGGTGACGTCGCCGCCCTCCTCGTCGATGGCGACGAGGACGTCGTCGCGCTCGGCCCGCAGCTGGGCGGTCAGCGCGGCCAGCTGGTCGGGTGAGGCGATGTTGCGCCCGAAGAGCCCGACGGAGGCGAGTCCCTCACCGAGCCGGCGCAGCAGCCAGTCGGGGGCGGTGGTCCCGGTGAAGCCGGGCTGCAGGACGGTCAGGGCGTCGCGGGTGAGCGTGTCGGTGGCGCTGGCGAGTGTCGTCATCGGGTGAGGTCATCCCTTCACGGCGCCCGCGGTCAGGCCCGCGGCCATCTTGCGCTGGACGAGGAGGAAGAGGGCGACGATCGGCACGGCCATCATCGTGGCTCCGGCCATCATCGGGGCGTATTCGGTGCCGTGCTTGGTGGTGAAGTTGCCGAGCCAGACGGTCGCGGTCTGGTTCTTCTGGCTGAGGAGCATCAGGGCGTAGAGGTACTCGTTCCAGGCCTGGATGAAGGCGTAGACCGAGGTGGCGACCATGCCGGGGGCCAGCAGCGGGAAGACGACCCGCAGGAAGGCGCTGGTGCGGGAGCAGCCGTCGACCATGGCGGCCTCCTCCAGCTCCTTGGGGATGTTGACGATGAAGCCGCGCAGCGTCCAGACCGTGAAGGGCAGGACGAAGGTCAGGTAGGTGATGATGAGGCCGGTGAGCCGGTCGTACTGGCCCAGGTCGTTCAGGAGCAGGAAGACCGGGATGATCATGGCGACCAGCGGCACCATCTGGACCGCGAGGATGCCGACGATGACGATCTTCCGGCCGCGGAAGGCGAACCGGGAGATGGCGAGCGCGGCCAGCAGCCCGACGGCCATGCCGACGACGACCACCGCCAGCGACACCGACATGCTGCGGCCCACCGGGCCCCAGAAGTCGGCGATGTCCAGCGCCCGCCCGAAGTTGTCGAAGGTGATGCCGGTCGGCAGCAGGCTCGGGTCCGGGTCGATGGCGTCCTTGGCGGGCTTGAACGCCGTGTTGAGCATCCAGTAGAGCGGGAAGCCGGCGGTGACGAAGACGAGGAGCCCGAGGAGGTTCCACCACAGCTTCGGCGCCCGGCGGCCGGTCAGGGTGCTGCTCATTCGACCTCTCCGATCTTCAGCATCTGCCGCATGTAGACGGCGACCACGCCGAGCAGCAGCAGGACGGTGATCAGCGCGATGGCCGAGCCCTGGGCGTAGTCGTTGACCACGAAGGCACGGTCGTAGGAGTAGGTGTTGAGGACCTGGAACTCCGGTTCGGGGTGGCCGTTGCGCATGACGAACACCTGGGGGAAGACGCCCATGTCCCAGATGACCGACAGGGTCGTGAGCATCACGATGATCGGCTTGAGGACGGGCAGGGTGACGTAGCGGAAGACGCCCCAGGAGCCGGCGCCGTCGAGGCGGGCCGCCTCCTCCAGTTCCTTCGGGACCTGGGTCAGGCCCGCGCTGAGCGTGATGACCACGAACGGCACGGCCCCCCACACCACCAGCAGCATGATCACGGCCAGGCCCTCGGGGCCGCTCGCGAACCAGTTGTGACCGATCATGTCGACGCCGGGCAGCTTGCTGAGCAGGGCGTTGAAGACGCCGTAGTCCGAGTCGAAGAGCCACTTGAAGACCGTGGTGGCCACGATGACGGGCATGCCCCAGCTGGCCACCAGCACGATGTTGATCAGTATCTTCAGCCAGCCCGAGACGCGCTGGAGCAGCAGGGCGAGCGCCATGCCGATCACCATGGTGAGGACGACGGCCCCGCCGGCGAAGACGACCGTGCGCAGCACGACGGCCCAGAACTCACCGTCGCCGAGCACCTTGGCGAAGTTGTCGAAGCCGACGTTCTCGGCCGGCTGGAAGCCCCAGAGCTGGGACTGCCCGAACTTCTGGAAGGACAGGGTGACCAGGCGGGCCAGCGGATAGCCCATGACCAGGGCCAGGATCAGCAGGCAGGGCGCGAGCAGCAGCCAGGGGGCGGCGGCACCGCTCGAGGCGCGCTGCCCGCGGGGCCGCCGGGCGGCGGGGGGCGGCATCGGTACCTGCCGCGGTGGCGGCACCTTGGCGGGGGTGGTGGTGTCTGCGGCACTCATCGCGCGCTCCTTGGCGGTCCCTCAGGTCCTGACGACGGCGGGGCTCCGCGTGGGAGCCCCGCCCGTAGGTCACTTGGTGTTGATGACCTTGTCGATCGCGGCGTCCGCCTCCTTGGCGGCGGCCTCGACGGACTTCTTGCCGGTGCCGATGCTCTGCAGCATGGTCTGCAGGATCTGCGCCTTCTCGACCTGGCCCCAGCCGGGGGCCATCGGGACGAACCAGTTGGCCTCGGCCGCGGTGGCCGGGACGGCCGTCTTCGGGTCGTTCTTCAGCGTCGCGAGGTCCGTCTTGTTGTTGGGCAGGTTGCCCTTGGCCATCAGGCCCTTCTGCCCGGAGGAGCCGGCGAAGGCGTTGATCCACTCGGCGGCCAGGTCCTGCGCGTCGGACTTCACCGGCACGGCGAGGTCGGAACCGCCCAGGAAGACGGGCATGTTCTTGCCGGACGGGCCGGGCATGACGAAGTTCTCGAGGTTGCCCTTGAGCTTGCCGGTCTTGTCGTTCTTCGGGTCCTCGGCGGTCGCGCCCTCCCAGGCGGCCGCGAAGATCATGGCGGACTTGCCCTGGCCGTAGACGATGTAACGGTCGGACTCGTCCTTGGTCTTGTCGCCGTGCATGTACTTGTCGACGACGTTCTTGAACTCCTTGAGGCCCTTGAGGGACTCGGGCGAGGAGAGCGTGGCCTTCCACTGGCCGCCCGACTCGGTGGCGATGGCGCCGCCGGCGTCGTAGACGAAGGACATGGCCGCGTACCAGTCGCGGGTGGGCTGGTACCAGGCGTTGAACTTGTCGCCCTGCTTCTTCTGGATCTTGTCCAGGGCGTCGGTCAGCTCCTTGTACGTCTTCGGAGCCGTCTTCACGCCGACCGAGGCGGCGATGTCCTTGCGCCAGTTGGCGACGCGGCCGCCGGCGTAGTAGGGGACGCCGTAGGTCTTGCCCTCGTAGGTCACCGAGGCCTTGAGGCCGTCCAGCCAGGCGTCGGAGTTGTCGAACTTGCCCTGGTCGAGGGGGGCGAAGGCGCCCTTGACCATGTAGCCGAGCATCTCGGTGTTGCCCATCTCGACCACGTCGGGGACCTTGTCCGTGGCGAGGACGGCGTCGAGCTTGGCGTTCTTGTCGGGCCAGCCGTAGTACTCGTGGTTGATCTTCAGGCCCGGGTGCTTCTTCTTCACCGCGGCGTCGGCGGCCTTCACCAGCTCAGGCCAGTTGTTCTGGGCGTCGACGGTGAGCCAGACGGTCAGCTCCTTGGCGTCCGCGCCCTTGTCCGAGCCCCCGTCGCCCTCGCCGCCGCACGCCGCGATGGAGACCATCATGCCCGCGATACCGATCGCGGCTGTCAGCTTGCGCTTCACGCCACCCTCCTCAGGGATCCCACAACCCCCCTGGCTCCCCGCAGTGAACGTGGGGCCGGGCCTGGACCATTGGTGTAGACCAGTACGGGGAGCTTGACCCAGGCCCACCACCCTGTCAAGGGTCGCGAGAAGGCTCTGACCAGCCGTTATGCGACCTACATATGCAGGAACCTTTAAGTAAGAAGCCAGCGAAAAGGCGGCTGCACCCGCCATACTTCAGGTAGACCACTGGGAGTGGTGGACTAGACCAAACAAGTCACCGACGGTATACAAGTGAGATCGTGTCGGCGGACCGAGCCGGGAAGGCGGAGCATGAGCACCGACGTCAGCAGTGCGGAGAACGAGAACGGGGTGCCCGTCCGTACCGCACGTGTGCCCAAGTACTACCGCCTGAAGAAGCACCTGCTCGACATGACGGAGACCCAGGCGCCCGGCACGCCCGTCCCGCCCGAGCGCACCCTCGCGGCGGAGTTCGACACCTCCCGCACGACCGTGCGCCAGGCGCTGCAGGAACTGGTCGTCGAGGGCCGGCTGGAACGCATCCAGGGCAAGGGCACCTTCGTCGCCAAGCCGAAGGTCTCGCAGGCCCTGCAACTGACCTCCTACACCGAGGACATGCGCGCCCAGGGCCTGGAGCCGACCTCACAGCTGCTCGACATCGGCTACATCACCGCCGACGACCGGCTCGCCGGGCTGCTCGACATCACGCCGGGCGGACGCGTGCTGCGCATCGAGCGCCTGCGCATGGCCAACGGTGAGCCCATGGCCATCGAGACCACCCACCTCAGCGCGAAGCGCTTCCCCGCCCTGCGCCGGTCCCTGGTGAAGTACACGTCGCTCTACACCGCGCTCGCCGAGGTCTACGACGTCCATCTCGCCGAGGCCGAGGAGACCATCGAGACGTCCCTGGCCACCCCGCGCGAGGCGGGCCTGCTCGGCACGGACGTCGGCCTGCCGATGCTGATGCTCTCCCGGCACTCGCTGGACCGCGACGGCCAGCCGGTGGAGTGGGTGCGGTCGGTCTACCGGGGCGACCGGTACAAGTTCGTGGCCCGGCTGAAGCGGCCCCAGGAGTAGCCGGCCGGCGGCGCGACCGGCCCGCCGCGGCCTCCGGTTTCTTTTGGGTACCGCATTGCGGACGAGGGGTTCCGCTCCCGGCACACCCTGACCTAGATTGCCTGCGCATTGCCCAGGTGATCACTTGAGGGGACGGAGCCGCCTGATGTCGCAAGCCCCGGAAGTCAGCAGAGGGCCGGTGGTGACGCCGACGCGCGTCGTCATCGCCGTCTGTCTCATAGCGCCCTTCGTTGCCATGCTGTGGGTCGGGTCGTACGCCAAGACCGACCCGGCCTTCATCGGCATCCCGTTCTTCTACTGGTACCAGATGGCGTGGGTGCTGATCTCCACGGCGCTGACCATGATCGCCTTCAAGCTGTGGCAGCGTGACCAGCGCGCCCGCTCGGCCTCGAAGGGCGGTGCGTCGCAGTGAAGGACGGCGTGAACGGCGTCGCACTCGCCGTCTTCATCTTCTTCTTCCTGGCCGTCACGGTCATGGGCTTCCTGGCCGCGCGCTGGCGTAAGGCCGAGAACGAGCACAGCCTGGACGAGTGGGGCCTCGGCGGCCGCTCGTTCGGCACCTGGATCACCTGGTTCCTGCTCGGCGGTGACCTGTACACGGCGTACACCTTCGTGGCCGTGCCGGCGGCGATCTACGCGGCGGGCGCGGCGGGCTTCTTCGCGGTGCCCTACACGATCCTGGTCTACCCGCTGATCTTCACGTTCCTGCCGCGCCTGTGGTCGGTCTCCCACAAGCACGGCTACGTGACGACCTCCGACTTTGTGCGCGGCCGCTTCGGCTCCAAGGGGCTGTCCCTGGCCGTGGCGCTGACCGGCATCCTGGCGACGATGCCGTACATCGCGCTCCAGCTGGTCGGCATCCAGGCCGTGCTGGACGTGATGGGCGTCGGCGGCGGCGAGGACACCAACTGGTTCATCAAGGACCTGCCGCTGCTGATCGCCTTCGGCGTGCTGGCGGCCTACACGTACTCGTCGGGTCTGCGGGCGCCCGCGCTGATCGCGTTCGTGAAGGACACGCTGATCTACATCGTCATCGCGGTGGCGATCATCTACATCCCGATCAAGCTGGGCGGTTTCGACGACATCTTCGCCAAGGCGGGCGACGCGTTCAGCCAGACCAACCCGGCGACGGGTGCGCCGCGCGGTGCGCTGACGCCGCCGGAGACGGGCCAGTGGACGTACGCCACGCTGGCGCTGGGCTCCGCCCTGGCGCTGTTCATGTACCCGCACTCCATCACGGCGACGCTGTCCTCCAAGAGCCGTGAGGTGATCCGCCGCAACACCACGATCCTGCCGCTGTACTCGCTGATGCTGGGTCTGCTGGCGCTGCTCGGGTTCATGGCGATCGCGGCCGGCATCAAGGTGCAGAACGGGCAGCTGGCGATTCCGCAGCTGTTCGAGACGATGTTCCCGGACTGGTTCGCGGGCGTGGCGTTCGCGGCGATCGGCATCGGCGCGCTGGTGCCGGCGGCCATCATGTCCATCGCGGCCGCGAACCTCTTCACGCGCAACATCTACAAGGACTTCATCAAGCCGGACGCGACGCCCGAGCAGGAGACCAAGGTCTCCAAGCTGGTGTCCCTGCTGGTGAAGGTGGGCGCGCTGGCCTTCGTCCTCACCATGGACAAGACGGTCGCCATCAACTTCCAGCTGCTGGGCGGCATCTGGATCCTGCAGACCTTCCCGGCCCTGGTCGGCGGCCTGTTCACCCGCTGGTTCCACCGCTGGGCGCTGCTCGCGGGCTGGGCGGTCGGCATGGTCTACGGCACGGTCGCCGCGTACGGCGTCGCCTCGCCCACGCAGAAGCACTTCGGCGGGTCCTCCAAGGAGATCCCCGGCATCGGCGAGATCGGCTACATCGGCCTCACGGCGTTCGTGCTGAACGTGGTGGTGACGGTGGTCCTGACGTTCGTCCTCAAGGCCCTGAAGGCCCCCGACGGCATCGACGAGACCAAGCCGGAGGACTACACGGCGGACGCGGGCGACCCGGGGGTGCAGGTGGAGCTGCCGCCGGCCACGGCCGGTTCCTCGCACTGACCTCCGGGGCGCCCGGCACCGCGCCCCGCACGACGAACGACCCGCAGCGGGCCGCCGTGAGACACCTCGCGGCGGCCCGCCGTCGTTCGCCCGCGGTCCCTCGCCCGGCGCCGGTGCCACGCCCGGTGAAGATCGCGGTGAAGATCACTCTGCACACCCGCCGGCTGACCCTCTGAAACCAGTGCGACACAACATCTGGGGGTGGTCTCCGAACCCGGCACAAGATGTATGCTCATGCTCGCTGTCGCCGCAGGGGAATCCGGTGCGAATCCGGAACTGTCCCGCAACGGTGTACCCATGCCCTTATAGGCGCATGGGCGTCAGTCCGAGGACCTGCCGACGGCGCACCCGGCCACCCGGCCGGTGTGCCTGACGTCCGGGCCTCGTGGAATGGGCCGGTGGACGCGACGCCGCGTGCGCTCGTGTGCTGCCCCCTGCCCTCGACGAGGCCCCGTGCCGAGCGAGGGAGAGCCCCACGTGACCATCGCGCCAGCCGATCCGGTCTCAGCCGCCGACGAAACCGCGGAAGAAGCGCACGACGCCTCCGGTGCCGCCCTGTTGCGGACCCTCACCGAGCTGACCGCCGACCTCCCCGACGCCGACCCGGGCCGGGTCGCCGCCGCCGCCCTGCGCGGCCGGTCCGCGCGGGCGGACGAGACGGAGTTGCGCGAGCTGGCGACCGAGGCGGCCGCCGGTCTCATCTCCGAGGACCCCGCCTACTCCCGGCTGGCCGCCCGGCTGCTGACCGTCTCCATCCGCGCCGAGGCCGCCTCCCAGGGCGTCACGTCCTTCACGGAGTCGGTCGCCGTCGGCCACCGCGAGGGGCTCATCGCCGACCGCACCGCCGACTTCGTCCGGCTCCACGCGGCCCGGCTGGACGCCCTGATCGACACCGCCGCCGACGACCGCTTCGGCTACTTCGGCCTGCGCACGCTGCACAGCCGCTACCTGCTGCGCCACCCCATCACCCGCAAGGTGATCGAGACGCCCCAGCACTTCATGCTGCGCGTGGCGAGCGGCCTCGCCGAGGACGACACCGCACGGGCGGTGGACGAGGTCGCGGCGCTCTACCGGCTGATGAGCCGCCTCGACTACCTCCCCTCCTCCCCCACGCTCTTCAACTCCGGCACCCGGCACCCCCAGATGTCGTCCTGCTACCTCCTCGACTCCCCCAAGGACGAGCTGGACTCCATCTACGACCGCTACCACCAGGTCGCCCGCCTGTCGAAGCACGCCGGCGGCATCGGCATCGCCTACTCCCGCGTCCGGGCCCGGGGTTCGCTGATCCGCGGCACCAACGGCCACTCCAACGGGATCGTGCCGTTCCTGAAGACCCTCGACGCCTCGGTCGCCGCGGTGAACCAGGGCGGCCGCCGCAAGGGCGCCGCCGCGGTCTACCTGGAGACGTGGCACTCCGACATCGAGGAGTTCCTGGAGCTGCGCGACAACACCGGCGAGGACGCCCGCCGTACGCACAACCTGAACCTGGCGCACTGGGTGCCGGACGAGTTCATGCGGCGGGTGAACGCCGACGCGCAGTGGTCGCTGTTCTCCCCCGCGGACGTGCCCGAGCTGGTGGACCTGTGGGGCGAGGAGTTCGACGCCGCCTACCGGGCCGCCGAGGCGAAGGGCCTGGCGCGCAAGACGCTGCCCGCGCGCGAGCTGTACGGCCGGATGATGCGCACCCTGGCGCAGACCGGCAACGGCTGGATGACCTTCAAGGACGCCGCCAACCGCACCGCCAACCAGACCGCCGAGCCGGGCCACGTGGTGCACTCCTCCAACCTCTGCACGGAGATCCTGGAGGTCACCAGCGACGGGGAGACGGCAGTCTGCAACCTGGGCTCGGTCAACCTCGGCGCGTTCGTGGCCGACGGGGACATCGACTGGGAGCGGCTGGACGCGACCGTCCGCACGGCCGTGACGTTCCTCGACCGGGTCGTCGACATCAACTTCTACCCGACCGAGCAGGCGGGCCGCTCCAACGCCCGCTGGCGCCCGGTCGGCCTCGGCGCGATGGGCCTGCAGGACGTCTTCTTCCAGCTGCGCCTGCCCTTCGACTCGCCCGAGGCGAAGGCCCTGTCCACCCGGATCGCCGAGCGGATCATGCTCGCCGCCTACGAGGCCTCCGCCGACCTGGCCGAGCGCAGCGGCCCGCTGCCCGCGTGGGAGAAGACCCGCACGGCCCGGGGCGTGCTGCACCCCGACCACTACGACGTGGAGCTGACCTGGCCGGAGCGCTGGGCGGCCCTGCGCGAGCGGATCGCCACGACCGGCCTGCGCAACGCGCTGCTCCTGGCCATCGCGCCCACGGCCACCATCGCCTCCATCGCGGGCGTCTACGAGTGCATCGAGCCGCAGGTGTCCAACCTGTTCAAGCGCGAGACGCTCTCGGGCGAGTTCCTCCAGGTCAACTCCTACCTGGTGGAGGAGCTGAAGCGGCTCGGCGTGTGGGACGCCCGCACCCGCGAGGCCCTGCGCGAGGCCAACGGCTCGGTGCAGGACTTCGCCTGGATCCCCGAGGACGTCCGCGCGCTCTACCGCACGGCCTGGGAGATCCCGCAGCGCGGCCTGATCGACATGGCGGCGGCCAGGACCCCCTTCCTGGACCAGTCCCAGTCCCTGAACCTCTTCCTGGAGACGCCGACCATCGGAAAGCTCTCCTCGATGTACGCCTACGCCTGGAAGTCCGGGCTGAAGACCACGTACTACCTGCGCTCGCGCCCGGCGACCCGGATCGCCCGCGCCGCCCGCGCCACCGTCCCCGTGCAGGCCACCCCGGACCCCGAAGCGGTCGCCTGCTCCCTGGAAAACCCCGAGTCCTGCGAGGCCTGCCAGTAATGAGCACCCAGAACCTTCTCGACCCCGGCTTCGAGCTGACGCTGCGCCCGATGCGCTACCCGGACTTCTACGAGCGCTACCGGGACGCCATCAAGAACACCTGGACCGTGGAGGAGGTCGACCTCCACTCGGACGTCGCCGACCTCGGCAGGCTCTCCCCCGAGGAGCAGCACCTCATCGGCCGGCTGGTGGCGTTCTTCGCGACGGGCGACTCGATCGTCGCGAACAACCTGGTGCTGACGCTGTACAAGCACATCAACTCCCCCGAGGCGCGGCTCTATCTGAGCCGTCAGCTCTTCGAGGAGGCCGTGCACGTCCAGTTCTACCTGACGCTGCTCGACACCTACCTGCCCGACCCGGAGGACCGGGCGGCGGCCTTCGCGGCGGTGGAGAACATCCCGTCCATCCGCGAGAAGGCGGAGTTCTGCTTCAGGTGGATGGACTCGGTCGAGAAGCTGGACCGGCTGGAGTCACAGGCGGACCGCCGCCGCTTCCTGCTCAACCTGATCTGCTTCGCGGCCTGCATCGAGGGCCTGTTCTTCTACGGCGCCTTCGCCTACGTCTACTGGTTCCGCAGCCGCGGCCTGCTGCACGGCCTGGCCACCGGCACCAACTGGGTGTTCCGCGACGAGACGATGCACATGTCGTTCGCGTTCGACGTGGTCGACACCGTCCGCAAGGAGGAGCCGGAGCTGTTCGACGACCGGCTCCGGCAGGAGGTGACGGACATGCTCCGGGAGGCCGTCGAGGCCGAGCTGCAGTTCGCGCGCGACCTGTGCGGTGACGGCCTGCCGGGCATGAACACCGAGTCGATGCGGCAGTACCTGGAGTGCGTCGCCGACCAGCGGCTGACCCGCCTGGGCTTCGCTCCGGTGTACGGCTCGGAGAACCCCTTCTCCTTCATGGAGCTGCAGGGGGTTCAGGAGCTGACCAACTTCTTCGAGCGGCGGCCCTCCGCGTACCAGGTGGCGGTGGAGGGCACCGTCGACCTGGACGAGGACTTCTGAGCCGGAGCGTCCCCGCGGGCCTCCTGGGCCTCCCGGATCTGCCGGTCGATGCGCCTGTCGTGCATCAGGCCGAGCACGGACGGGAGGACCAGGAGGACCAGCGTCCCGAGTACGAAGACCATGGCGATGAGTGTCTGAGTCTGGTTCGTGTCCATGGACACCACTGTCGCTCCGAATGGTCCTTACCGTCAGTGGCAGTACTGCCGCAGACCCTCGAATTACTGCCAACGGTGCGGCACACTGGACGCATGCTGCAGAACGTGGCCGTCGCCCTGCTCGACGGTGTGACCCCCTTCGAACTCGGCGTGGTGTGCGAGGTCTTCGGCACCGACCGCAGCGACGACGGCCTGCCGGTGTACGACTTCGCCGTCGCCTCGGCCGAGGGCCCCGCCCTGCGCATGGCCTCGGGCTTGTCACTCCAGGTCGAGCACGGCCTGGAGCGGCTGGAGACGGCCGACCTCATCGCCGTCCCGGCCGGGGACGGCTACTCCACGCGCACCTTCCCGCCGGAGCTGCTGGACGCCCTGCGCCGCGCCGTGGACCGCGGCGCCCGGGTGCTCAGCGTCTGCTCCGGCGTCTTCGTGCTGGCCGCTGCCGGCCTGCTGGACGACCGGCGCTGCACGGTGCACTGGAAGCACGCCCGCGAGCTGGCCCTGCGCTACCCGCGGGTGGCCGTCGAGCCGGACGTGCTCTACGTCGACGAGGACCCGGTGATCACCTCCGCGGGCACCGCCGCCGGCATCGACGCCTGCCTCCACCTGGTCCGCAAGGAGCAGGGCTCCGAGGTCGCCAACAAGATCGCCCGGCGGATGGTGGTGCCGCCGCATCGCGACGGCGGCCAGGCCCAGTACATCGAGCGCCCGCTGCCGCACCCGGAGGCCGACACGATCGGCGAGGTGCTGGCGTGGATGGAGCGCCACCTCGACGAGGAGGTGACCGTCGAGCAGCTCGCCGCCCACGCCCACATGTCCCCGCGCACGTTCGCCCGCCGCTTCCAGCAGGAGACGGGTACGACTCCCTACCGCTGGGTGCTGCGCCAGCGGGTGCTGCTGGCCCAGCGGCTGCTGGAGGCGACGGACGAGACGATGGACGCGATCGCCGGCCGGACGGGGTTCGGCAACGCGGCCACGCTGCGCCACCACTTCGTCCGGGCGGTCGGGACCACGCCGAACGCCTACCGGCGCACCTTCAGGGGCACCGAGGCGGCCTGAGGACGGAAGGCCTCACCTCGCCACCGGCCGCACCCGCAGGTCGTGCGGCCGCAGCGTGATGCCGACGCGTGTGCTGTCGTTCGAGCCCGCCACCTGCTCGAAGCGGTACTTGGTGGCCAGCGCCGCCGTGATCAGCGTCAGCTGTGCCATCGAGAAATGGTCGCTCGGGCACTTGCGGTTGCCCGTGCTGAACGGGCTCATCGCGTGCTTCGGGATCGCCTTGGCCCGCTCCGGCAGCCAGCGGTCCGGGTCGAACTCCAGATTCCGCTCGTACGACTTGGCGTCGCGCTGGATGGCGTACGGACTGTAGACGATGTCCGCTCCGGCCGGAATGCGGTATCCGCCGAGTTCCGTGTCCCGTACCGCCCGGCGCGTGAGAATCCACACCGCCGGACTCAAACGCATGGACTCGACCACGACATTGTTGGTGTGCCTGAGCTCACGGACGTCGGCGAATGCCACCGGCCTCCCACCGGTGACGGCTTGCACTTCGTCTCGTACCCGGTCGGCGTGTTCAGGGTGTTCCGCGAGCATATGCAGCAACCACATGATCGTGGACGCCACGGTTTCGCTGCCCGGGGTGAGGATCGCTACGACCTGATCGTGGATCTCCTGTTCCCCGATGGGGTCGCCATTCTCGTCCTTCGCCTCCAGCAATGCCGTCAGCAAATCGTCCGGCTTTTGACCGCTTGCACGGCGCTCGGCGACGATCTCGTCGACCAGGAGATGCAAATCGGCCAGAGCCCGGTTGAATTCGCGGTTGGCCGGGAGCGGAAGGTTGTAGAGCGGTCCGAGCGGGACCACCATCCGCCGGTACATCCCGCGGAAGACGGTGGCCAGGGCGACGCACAGCCGCTCCGCCCGCTCGTCCATGAAGTCGCCGCGCAGCAGGCAGCGGGCCGCGATGCGCACGGCCACCCGGAAGGACTCGGAGGTGCAGTCCACGGTCTCGCCGGGCTGCCAGCGCTCGGTGAGCGCATGGGCCTCCTCCTCCATGATGGGCCCGTAGGCGGGGATGGCGTCGAGCCGGAAGGCGGGCTGGATGGTGCGCCGCTGGCGGCGGTGGCGCGGGCCGTTGGCCGTGGCCACGCCCTCCTTGCCGAGCAGGCCCTCCAGGGACTCCCACAGCGGTCCGGCGATGATGAAGTCGTTGCTCAGCGCCAGCGCGCCCGTGAGGGCCGGGGTGGTCACGGCGTAGACCGTCTTCGGGCCCAGCTTCAGCCGGACCACCTCGCCGTGGTCGCGCAGCCGGGACATGAACGCCAGCGGGTCGCGCGCCAGCTTCCAGCCGTGCCCGAGGACGGGGACCGCGCCGCCGGCCCGGGGCGGCTCGCGCAGCTCCGCAGCCAGGGGCGCTTCAGGCTTCACAGACTCGACGGTCATTTCTCACCTGCCGCTTCGTTGTTGACGTACGGGGGCGTGGACCGGTCGTCCCAGCTGTCGACCATGTACCGGCCGGACTCGTGGTGGAACCAGTAGACGGAACTGAACCAGTTCCGCATATCGCTCAGGCAGACGCGCACGGCGGCGCTCAGTTCTTTTCCGCGGACGGTGCCGTCGGCGAGGGCGTCGGCGAACCGCAAGGCCTCCTGCTCGACGTCCAGGAATTCCGTGATGCATTCCTCGACCCGGCGGCGGACTTCCACCACCGCCTGTTCCAGTGTGAGCCCCTCATGGGTGATGAGACTGATTCCGAGATTGTGCACCTCGTCGCCCGCTATCTCCTTCGGAAGCGAACAGAGGTCGTTGTACCAGGCGGCGAATTCCTGACTGAGCAGCGCGGCCCGCCGAAAGGCCGGGTGTTTCCGCACGGCGTCGGGGAGTTCGCACCCCGCGGTCGGCTCCAGCAGATCCGTCCAGATCCAGTGGGCGAATGTGAGCCGGCGCAGCCGGAGATATTCCTCGACCGTCGGCACGATGCCGTGCGTGCGATTGTGGAACTCCCGGTCGTAGGCCTCGATCACCGCGTGGAAGTGCCGGGCGAAGCGGAGGTTCCACGTCTGCGGCAGGAACCCGTACAGCCGCAGCACGCTGTCCGCGAACCCGGCGACCAGTGGGTCCTCGTGGTGCAGGTGCTCCCCGGGGGCGTCGAGCGCGGTGTGCAACCGGTCCCGCAGCCTCCGCCAGGCGAGCGGGCGCCCGTGCACGATGTCGCGGTCGTGCCGGTCGTCCCAGACGAAGAACCAGGCGCTGTAGTCCGCGATGGCCTGCATCACCTCGTCGGGGGCGCCGATGTAGTACCCCGCCATGAGGTCCGTGTAGCACAGGCCGTCGGCATATTCCGCCACCTTCTCGGCGGGCATGAGCCGCTTTTCGAGCAGCCATGCCCGCGTCTTCTCCTGGCACTTCGGCCAATACGGGTGGAGTTGCCGGGGAAACGCCGCCTCGATCACAGGGAGAGAGAGCGACGGTGGAACTGCGATGGTGGTCGGTGTCGATGTGGTGCCGTGTGACAAAGCATGCACGAACTAACCCCTCTCAGCCGCCAGTCGGCGCGGGCGCCCCTCCCTTCGTGCCGGGCGTGCGCCGTTGCATACCCCGCTCACCCCATTCAGCACTACAACTGACCGTTCTGGGAACGTATTTGCTTCATTCACTACCCCACAGTGCCGGGATCCTCCCGCTGGGTGACTGGTGCGGGATCACAGGAGAGCGGAAGCGATCGAACGTGCGACGGACAGACGAACGGCACAGGCGAACGGCGCCTGTTCGGGGTGGGGAACCCGGACAGACGCCGTTCGCCTGGTGCGTGAGTGGTGTCAGTCGTTGGCCACGACGGGGTAGCGGGGCTCGTTCTCGGCCATCTGCCGCAGCGCGTCCTTGCGCTCGCGCTTGGAGAGCCGGTCGATGTACAGGTAGCCGTAGAGGTGGTCGGTCTCGTGCTGCAAACACCGAGCGAAGTATCCGGTGCCGCGCACCTTGATCGGGTTGCCCCGCTCGTCCTGCCCGGTCACCTCGGCGTAGTCGGGCCGGGCGAGCGGCGCGTACGCGGTCGGCACCGACAGGCAGCCCTCGTTGCTGTCGTCCAGCCGGCGCTTGTCGGCGGGCAGTTCGACGAGCTTGGGGTTGCAGACGACCCCGGTGTGCCGGACGCCCTCGTCGTCGGGGCAGTCGTAGACGAAGACCTTCGCGTCGACGCCGATCTGGTTGGCGGCCAGGCCCACGCCCTCGGCGGTGCGCTGGCTGGCGAACATGTCCGCGACGAGCTGCTGCAGCTCCTCGCCGAACTCGGTGACGTCCTTGCACTCCTTGTGCAGCACCGGGTTGCCGACGACCGTGATCGGCCGCGAGGTTCCCCGCTCACGCCAGGCCGCCTCGCGCTCCTCGCAGTCCTCCGTGTCGATCACGTACCCCTCGTCGTCGACGGGGAGCACGCCCTCGTGCTGCTGATCGGTGTCCTGCTGAGCCATGACGTCTCGTACGCCTTCCTGAACAAATCCAAGGGATGCTGATACAGGGTACGCGGGTGAAACGCCCTGCTTTCAGGGGCGCGGGGAACCGCGTGAGCCCCCCCGTGGCGCGGCCGCACCCGGCAACGGCGCTAACACACCTCTTCCAGGTCCCGCCAGTCGCGGGAATCCGGACTGTCGGCCACCCACCCGTCCAGCAACCCCCGGACGAGCGAGGCCGGCGCGGCCAGCCCGCACTCCCGCTCGGGCACCCACAGCTGCCCGTCCGTCCGGTGCCCCAGCGGCCCGGGATGCCCCGGCTCGCTGTGGTCGTGCGGGTCCAGGTGCTCCCCGTCGCCCTCGTCGGACGGCATCCGCGACTCCGAGCACATCCGGCACAGCAGCCGCACCGAGGAGGACCAGTCCTCCGCGGCGAAGCCCGCGTCCGCGGCCAGCTGCTCCAGCGCGTCCCGGTCCGCCTCGGTCGCCGCCTCCAGCAGCACCACCCACGTCGGCACCGGCGACGGCGCCCACAGCTCGATCTCGTCGAACACCGGGTAGGTGTGCCCGGCGGCCGTGGTGCGCTCCCCGTGCGGCACGCCGTCGTGCAGGACGACCTCGCCCCAGCGCCGGCCCGACGACGGCAGCGGAATGGACAGCACCTCCATCCGCGCGGGGTCCAGCCGGCGTCCCCACACGACCTCGGCCTCGCCCTCCGGCGACAGCCGTACGGCCGCGCTGCCGAGGTCCATGCCGACGGGCTCCCCGGAGTCGTTCGCCGCCCCCGGCACCCGCAGCCCGTAGGCCTGCCAGGCGCGGCGGGCCAGCGGCCAGTCCTGCAGGGCGGTCGCGGCGATGCCGACGTTCCACCAGTCGGGCGCCCCGGCGTCCCGGTCCAGCAGGGCCACCGCCCGCAGGCCGGCGGCCCGGGCCTGCTCCCAGTCGTGCCGGAACTTGTGCAGCAGGGCGAGGTTGAACCAGGACTCGGACAGCCAGGGCTCCAGATCGGCGGCACGTGTCAGCAGTGCGCCCGCGTCCTCGTACCGGCCGTCGCCGATGAGGGTGAATGCCCGGTCCGTGGCCTGCCGCCAGGAGGCGGAGGGCCGATGCCGTCCCTTGCCGAAGATCCTCACGATTCCCGCCTGCCAGTTCCGTGCTGTGGGCTGGCCGTAGCTGTGTTTCGAGCCCCCGGACACCTTCTCCTTCGCATCCAACCACGTACGGCCTCGGGGGCGCTCATTACCCATGGGTTACCCAGCCACGGGCAGCGTCAGACTGCTCCTTGCCAGTACCCGGGCCAGTGATTCCACCACGTCCGGCGCGTACTGGCCGGCGGTGGCGAGCCGGAGTTCCTCCAGCGCCGTCAGCGGCCCGCCCGGGCCGCCTTCCCGGGACTTCTCCTCGTACGCGTTCACGGCCCGGACGATCCGGGCCGCGAGCGGCTGCTCCGCGTACGGGTCGGCCTGCCGCTCCACGACCACGGCGACGGCCTCGTCGACCCCCGTCTGCCGGACCACCGCCCCGCCCAGGAGCGCGATCCGGCGCTGTTCCGCGGCGGGCAGGGCGGCGGTGGCACCCGCCGGCACGGGGTCGACGAGGCTCAGCTGGCCGATGTCGTGCATCAGGGCCGCGTACTCCAGCACGGCCAGCTCCGGCTCGGTCAGGCCCAGATCGCGCCCGACGGCCAGACTGAGCGCGGCGACCCGGCGGGCGTGCCCGGCCGGGGTGTACCCGGCGACCTCGGTGGCCCGGGCGAGGGAGGCGATGGTCTGCCGGTAGGTCGCCCGGACGGCGGCGTAGCGGCGGAAGGACATCTGGGCGAGCAGCAGCGGCACGGAGAAGACGGGCAGCGCCCACAGCCCCACGACGGCGACCGCCAGCGCCATCACCGCCCCGGTGGCGATGACGGCGGAGCCGATGCCGCGCACCGCCCGCAGCTCGTCCCGCAGCACCGGCCCGAACGGCCAGCCGGTCCGCGCGTGCGCCAGGGCGGCGGCGAGCACGGCGTCGCACAGCGCGGTCAGGGACAGCAGCGCGAGGAGCAGCAGCGCGTAGGCCGGGCCGCCCCAGTCGTCGAACATGCCGCGGTTGTACGGGGGCTGGAAGCACACGGCGACGAAGCCGACGGTGAGCACGCGGCGCGCCAGGTGGTCGAGTGTGGGCCCCTGCCCGCGGGCGACGTGCGGCACGCTGCCGAGCAGCGAGGCGGCCAGCACGACGGCGACGACCTGGGCCGGCCCGTGGTGTGTGGCCCGCCCGCCGGCCTCCCCGAGCAGCCCGTACGACAGAGCCGCCGCGGCGCCGAGCGGTGCCGGCTCCCTGACCCGGGCGTCGTTGCGCCGGGTGAGCTCGCCGACGGTGACGAGGACGCCGAAGGCGAGGGCGACCCGGCGTTCCTCCAGCCCGCTGTAGAGGGTGACGGCGAGGGAGCCGGCGGCGAGGACGGCGGCACAGGTGTGGACGAGGGTGAGGAGCGGGGGCGGCCGGTGGCCGTTCATCGGCGCGACCTCGGCTGCCCACCGACGGGCGCCCCGGGCGCGGGCACCCCCGGAACCTCACCCCGCCCTTGCCCGCCCCGAGCACCCTGCCCGGCCTGAGTGCCCTGCCCGTCCTGCCCGGCCTGAGTGCCCGGCCCGGTCTGACCGCCTCGGTCCTCCCGGCTGCCGTGTCCCCCCTGGTCACCCCGGTCACCCCGGTCGCCCGGGCCGTCCGTGTCGTCCGCGGTCACCGCCGGGCGCCAGCCCGCCCGCTCCACCGCGCCGACCAGGGCCGTGACCATCACCGGGTCGAACTGGCTGCCCGCACACCTCTCCAGCTCCGCCAGGGCCACCGGCACGGGCCGGGCCCTGCTGTAGCAGCGGGTGGAGGTCATGGCGTCGAAGGCGTCCGCGACCGCCACCACCCGCGCGGACTCCGGGATCTGACGGCCCACCAGCCCGTACGGGTACCCGCTGCCGTCCAGCCGCTCGTGGTGGTGCAGCACGGCGGCCCGGGCCTCCCCGAGGAAGCCGATGCCGCGCACCATCTCGTGCCCGTACTCGGGGTGCAGCTCGATCACCCGCCGCTCCTCCGGCGTGAGCGGCCCGTTCTTGCGGAGCAGCCGCGTGGGCACGCCCAGCTTGCCCACGTCGTGCAGGATCCCGGCGAAGCGGAGCACTTCGACGCGCTCGTCGTCCATGCCCAGCTCGCGCGCGATCATCATGGACGCCTGCCCGACGCGTTCACTGTGCCCGCGCGTGTAGCCGTCCTTGATGTCGACGGCCTGCACCAGTGCCCGGATGGTCGCCTGGTGGGCCGCCCGTTCCCGGTGGTACTGGGCGAACGCCCACCACGAGACGCACATCGGCAGCAGCACGAGCAGCGCGGCCACGGGCCCGTACGGGCTGCGCCACAGCACGGCCATCATCAGCCCGGCCAGCCCGTGCACGGCGATCGGCGCGAGCGAGCGCGCCACCAGACCGCGCCAGGCCCGCCGTACCGGCACCCGCTCGGCCACGGCCAGGATGCCGCCGTCCAGTACCGCCAGCACCAGGCAGAACGTCAGCACGGCCGCCGCGGCCGGACCGAGCGCGTAGGGGACGTCCCCCGCGACGACCGCGTCCCGTCCGCCGAGCAGCCAGTGCACCCGGGCCGCCGCCCACACGCCGAGGACGAGCTGGGCGGCCCGCCACAGCCGCCGCAGCGCCACCGGCCGCTGCGCGTACGAGAGCAGCGCGCCGGGCACGGCCACCAGGGCGGCGGCCGGCGCGGGCAGCAGGAACGCGCCGGCGAGGAGTACGGGGTAGAAGGTCCCGGCCGGGTGGGAGAGCCCCACGAACCGGGACCGGGCGACGCGCTCGCAGCCGGCGTACAGCGCGGCCAGCAGCGCCACCGCCCACCAGGGCGCGCGCACGCCCGGCAGCGGCAGCAGGCAGAGGAGCGCGGCGACCACGACACAGCCGACATACACGCGTGTCCGTGCCGGTACCGCTTCCATGCGCCCCTCCCCGGCCCTGTCCGTCAGGCCCGGAGCCTAGGACGGCGGAAGGGGGCTCCACGGGCCGATGACCCGCGGATTAGCACGTTCGAGTGATGCGTTCGAGTCCCGGAACCGGGTTCAGGACTCCTGCGGCGTGGCCGGCGAGGCCGCGACGTCCTGCTCGGGGACCGCCTGGCCGGAGCGGATGAGGTCGATCCGCCCCATGACCTTGGCGCGCAGGTCCCCGGGGACGTCGTCATGCCCGCAGCAGCGCTTGACGAGCTTCTTCACGGCCTGCTCCAGGCCGTACTTCTCCAGGCACGGCGAGCACTCCTCGAAGTGGTGCTCGAACTTCACGCAGTCCGAGTCCGGCATCTCACGGTCGAGGAACTCGTAGAGATGATCGAGGATTTCGCTGCAATCCGTCTCGTGCGGCTCTCCGCAGCTCATGACCCCGAGCCTTTCGCTTCGTTCGACTCTCCGGCGCCGGCCGGAACCATCCCCCGCTCACGGGCGTAGTCCTCCAGCATGCCGCGCAGCTGACGGCGGCCGCGGTGCAGCCGGGACATCACCGTTCCGATGGGTGTCCCCATGATGTCGGCGATCTCCTTGTAGGCAAAGCCCTCGACATCCGCCAGGTAGACGGCGATGCGGAACTCCTCGGGAATCGCCTGGAGCGCTTCCTTCACGTCCGAGTCGGGCAGGTGGTCGAGCGCCTGCGACTCCGCGGAGCGCAAGCCCGTCGACATGTGCGACTCGGCGCGGGCGAGCTGCCAGTCCTCGATCTCCTCGGCCGCCGAGCGCTGCGGTTCCCGCTGCTTCTTGCGGTACGAGTTGATAAAGGTGTTGGTGAGGATCCGGTACAGCCACGCCTTGAGGTTGGTGCCCTCGCGGAACTGGTGGAAGGACGCGTACGCCTTGGCGTACGTCTCCTGCACCAGGTCCTCGGCGTCGGCCGGGTTGCGCGTCATGCGCAGCGCGGCCGAGTACATCTGGTCGAGGAACTCGAGCGCGTCCCGCTCGAAGCGCGCGCTGCGCTCGGTCGCGGTCTCCGTGCTCGTGCCGCCCTGGCCCTCGGGCTGCTCCGCCTGGCCGTTGTCGGTCCCTGCGTCGGTCCCAGTGACCGGACCCACCTCCTCCAGTGTTCTCGTGAAACCGAAACCGGTCTCACCCGAATCGGAGGATAGACGACGATCCGGTCCGCCCGCCGCCCGAATCGGGGCGGTCCTGGCCGCGTGCAGCACCGTCCACTCCAGGTCGGCACGGCTGCTGCGGCTCGGGCAGAAGGTCGAACCCATGCGGCGGACTTCCTCTCCTACGGCGTCGGTGCTGGTCCCCAGCACGTACGTCCCGCACAACAGTGACCACCGCCCCGGCATTCCCGGGGCCTCACCCGAGTGACCCGGCCCACCCGGCCACGGCGTCCGTGACGACCGCCACGGCCTCCTCCTGCGAGATCTCCGCACGTTTCGGCACGGCGAAGCCGTGATCCGCGTAGGGGACCTCCACGAGTTCGTAGGCGCCCTCAGGGAATTCCGCCGGTCTGCCGAACGGGTCGTTCCCGCCCTGCACGACCAGGGTGGGCACGCCGGAGCCGAGCAGTTCCCCGGCCCGGGACTTCTCCGGCTTGCCGGGCGGGTGGAGCGGGAAGCTCAGGGCGAGCACGGCGTGGGCGCCCAGTTCGGCGGCGGTCCGGCAGGCGACCCGGGCCCCGGCGCTGCGGCCGCCGGAGATCACCGGCAGCCCGGGCGCCGTCAGCGCGGGCCAGACGCCGCGCCAGCCGGTGTCCAGGGTCCTGGGCGCGGGCGCGAGCTTCTTCCCGGCCACCCGCCAGGGCTGCTCCACCCGGGCCACGGTCACACCGTGGGCGGGCAGGGCATCGGCCAGGGCCGCGAGGTCGCGGGCCTCGATACCGCCGCCCGCGCCGTGGCCGACGGCGAGCACCAGCCGGGGCTTCCTCGCCGGGTGCCAGGTGATGCGGGCGGTCCCGGCCTCGGTCTCGACGGTCTCGGTCGTCTCACGGGCCGCGTCGGTCCCGTCGTTCGCATGGGTCACGTCAGAAAAGTGTGCCCTCTTCCGGTCCTTCCAGTTCCTTCAGCAGCTCCGGCCCGTTGTTGCGGACGTTGCTGACGGCCGTGCTGACGGGGTAGGCGCGCATCAGCCCGGCCGGCGGCGGGGCGAGCAGCTCGCGCAGGCCGTCGGCGTCGGTGCGGGACGGGTCCAGCCAGGCGTCCCAGCGGTCCGGCGTCAGCATCAGCGGCATCCGGGGGTGGATGTCGGCGAGCGCCCGGGGGCCCTCGGCCGGGGCCACCGCGAGCGGGCTGGTCTCGGCCTCGGTGGTGATGACGGAGCAGGTGACCCACCAGGCCTGCGGGTGGTCGTCCGGCAGCGTCCTGTCCCGCCAGAACTCGTACAGCCCGGCCATCGCGAAGACCGACCCGTCCGCCGGGGTCACGAAGTAGGGCTGCTTGCGGGGCCGCTTCTTCTTCCCCTCGACCTCCAGCTCGCGCTCCTGCGTGCCGGTGACCCACTCGTAGTAGCCGTCGGCGGGCAGGATGCAGCGCCGGGAGGTGAAGGCGCGGCGGTAGGACGGCTTCTCGTGGACGGTCTCCGCGCGGGCGTTGATCATCCGGGCACCGCCCTCGGGCGTCTTCGACCAGGAGGGCACGAGTCCCCACTTGAGCGTGCGCAGCTGCCGAACCGGCCGCGGGTCGTCCGCGTCTTTCACAGGGCGGTCGAGGACGGCGTAGACCTCCTTGGTGGGGGCCACGTTGTAGTCCGGTTCGAGGGTCTCCTCGGGCTCCCACTTCTCGATCTCGAAGATTCCCGCGAGATCCTCTGGCCTACGACTCGCTGCATACCGTCCGCACATACGTGCCACACTGCCAGATTCCATCCGCCCACGAGGAGCCGACGCCGCACATGGACAGCACCGCAACCGCCTCGCTCGCCTCCCTCTGGGGCGAGGTCTCCGGCACGCAGCCCGACCCCGACCTGTGGGTGGTGGTCGCGGCCCTGGGCGTCGCGCTCGCCGTGGTGATCCCGCACGGTCTGTGGCGCATCTCCCGCAACGCCATCACCATCGCGCACGAGGGCGGCCACGGGCTGGTGGCCCTGCTCACCGGCCGCACCCTGACGGGCATACGGCTGCACTCCGACACCAGCGGCCTGACCGTCAGCCGCGGCAAGCCGCACGGCATCGGCATGATCCTCACGGCCGCCGCCGGCTACACCGCCCCTCCGCTGCTGGGTCTCGGCGGCGCGGCCCTGCTCGGCGCCGGCCGCATCACGCTCCTGCTGTGGCTGGCCACGGCCCTGCTGCTCGCCATGCTGGTGATGATCCGCAACGCCTACGGCGCCCTCACGATGCTGGTCACCGGCGGCCTGTTCGTGGTGGTGTCCTGGCTGGCCGGACCGCAGATCCAGGCGGCGTTCGCGTACGTGGTGGTGTGGTTCCTGCTGGTGGGCGGGGTGCGACCGGCCTTCGAACTCCAGGCGAAGCGGTCCCGGGGCGGGGCGGGCGACTCGGACGCGGACCAGCTGTCCCGTCTCACCCACGTACCGGCGGGCCTGTGGTTCTTCCTGTTCCACGCCGTGTCGCTGTGCTCGCTGATCGGCGGAGGGCGCTGGCTGCTGGAGCTGTGAGCCCGCGCAGGCCGGGCGCGAGCGGCGCGACGGGGCGGCCCCCGGACCACCGCCTGCTTATAAAGTAAAGGCATGGTCCCGAACACCGCAGACACCGCCCTCTGGCCCGCCCCGCACGCGAGCGGAGCCGTCGACGCGACGGTCCACGTGCCCGGGTCCAAGTCGGTCACCAACCGCGCCCTCGTCCTCGCCGCCCTCGCCTCCGAGCCGGGCTGGCTGCGCCGCCCGCTGCGCTCCCGCGACACACTGCTGATGGCCGGCGCGCTGCGCGCGATGGGGATCGAGATCGAGGAGGGCGTCGGCCCGGACGGCACCGGCGAGGCGTGGCGGGTGCTGCCCACGGGCCTGCGCGGCCCGGCCACGGTCGACGTCGGCAACGCCGGCACGGTGATGCGGTTCCTGCCGCCCGTCGCCGCGCTCGCCGACGGCCCCGTCCGCTTCGACGGCGACCCCCGCTCCTACGAGCGCCCCCTGAACGGCGTCATCGACGCGCTGCGCCAGCTCGGCGCCCGGATCGACGACGACGGCCGCGGCGCGCTGCCGCTGACCGTGCACGGCGGCGGTGCCCTGGACGGCGGCCCGGTCTCGATCGACGCGTCCAGCTCCTCGCAGTTCGTCAGCGCCCTGCTGCTGTCCGGCCCGCGCTTCAACCAGGGCGTCGAGGTCCGCCACACCGGCGACACGCTGCCCTCCCTGCCGCACATCCGGATGACCGTGGACATGCTGCGCGCGGTCGGCGCCCAGGTGGACACCCCCGAGTCGGGCGGCGAGCCGAACGTCTGGCGGGTCACGCCGGGCGCCCTGCTCGGCCGGGACCTGGTGATCGAGCCGGACCTGTCCAACGCCCAGCCGTTCCTGGCGGCGGCCCTGGTCACCGGCGGCAAGGTCGTCATCCCGGACTGGCCGGCCCGCACCACCCAGCCCGGTGACCGGCTGCGCGAGATCTTCACGGAGATGGGCGGTTCCTGCGAACTGACCGACTACGGCCTGGTGTTCCACGGCTCCGGTTCGATCCACGGCATCGACGTGGACCTGAGCGAGGTCGGCGAGCTGACGCCGGGCATCGCCGCCGTCGCTGCCCTGGCCGACTCCCCGTCGACCCTGCGCGGCGTGGCCCACCTGCGCCTGCACGAGACGGACCGGCTGGCGGCGCTGACCAAGGAGATCAACGAGCTCGGCGGTGACGTGACGGAGACGGCCGACGGCCTGCACATCCGCCCGCGCCGGCTGCACGGCGGAATCTTCCACACCTACGACGACCACCGCATGGCCACGGCCGGCGCGATCATCGGCCTGGCCGTGGAGGGCGTGCAGATCGAGAACGTGGCGACGACGGCCAAGACCCTGCCCGACTTCCCCGACCTGTGGACCGGGATGCTCGGGGCGTAGGACGCGGGGACCAGGTCATGCGCCGCTACGGCAAGCACACCGACGAGGACGACATCCGCACCCGTCCGGGACGCCGGAACACCCGGCCCCGGACGAACATCCGGCCCAAGCACGAGGACGCCGCCGAGGGCCTCGTCCTCACCGTCGACCGGGGCCGCCTGACCTGCCTGGTCGGGGACCGGGTGGTCATGGCGATGAAGGCCCGCGAACTGGGCCGCAAGGCCGCGGTCGTCGGCGACCGGGTCGCCCTCGTGGGCGACATGTCCGGGAAGAAGGACACGCTGGCGAGGATCGTGCGCATCGAGGAGCGCACGTCCGTACTGCGCCGCACGGCCGACGACGACGATCCCTACGAGCGCGTGGTCGTCGCCAACGCCGACCAGCTGGCCGTCGTCACGGCCCTGGCCGACCCGGAGCCCCGCCCCCGCCTGATCGACCGCTGCCTGGTCGCGGCCTACGACGGCGGCCTGGAACCACTGCTGGTGCTGACCAAGTCGGACCTCGCCCCGCCCGAGAAGCTGCTGGAGCTCTACGGCGACCTCGACATCCCGTACGTCGTCACCAGCCGCGCGGAACTGGAGAGCGGAGCCGCCGTCGCCCGGGTGCGCGAGCAGCTCGACGGCAGGATCACGGCGTTCGTCGGGCACTCGGGGGTCGGCAAGACGACCCTGGTCAACGCGCTGGTGCCGGAGGAGCGGCGGCGTTCGACCGGGCATGTGAACGCGGTGACGGGCCGGGGCCGGCACACCACCACCTCGGCGCTGGCGCTGCCGCTGGCCGGCGGCGACGGCTGGGTCATCGACACCCCCGGCGTGCGGTCGTTCGGGCTCAACCACGTGGACCCCTCCCGGGTCATCCACGCCTTCCCCGACCTGGAGCCGGGCACCGAGGGCTGTCCGCGCGCGTGCAGTCACGACGAGCCGGACTGCGCGCTGGACGCCTGGGTCGCCGAGGGGCACGCGGATCCGGCGCGGCTGTACTCGCTGCGCCGGCTGCTGGCCGCCCGGGAACGCACGGAAGGCGACTGACCTCCGCGTTGTTTGTCCTGCCGTGCGGACGGTAAGTGCATAATCGCACCAAGCCGGATGCAAGGCTCGACAAAACGAGACGAAGCGGTCACTGAACGTGGGTTACGGGAGGACGACACATGGCGTGGCTGCTGGTCATCGTGGCCGGGTTGCTCGAGACCGGTTTCGCCGTCTGCCTGAAGCTGTCGCACGGCTTCACACGGCTGTGGCCGACGGTCGCGTTCTGCGTCTTCGCGCTCGGCAGTTTCGGTCTGCTCACCCTGTCGCTGAAGAAGCTCGACGTGGGGCCCGCCTATGCCGTGTGGACGGGCATCGGGGCGGCGGGGACGGCCATCTACGGCATGGTGTTCCTGGGTGACCTGGTGTCGACGCTGAAGATCGTGTCGATCAGCCTGGTCATCATCGGTGTGATCGGGCTGCAGTTGTCGGGCTCGGCGCACTGACGCCCTGTCAGCCGGCCTGCCGGTGCAGGGCGCTGCGGACCAGGTCGGCGACTCCGCCCTCGCCGGGCGGCGCGGCCACGCACGACAGGGCCAGCCGGACGGCGAGTTCACAGGAGCGGGCCAGGTCGGCCGTGTCGGACCTGGGCGTGCCGGGCCCGGCCAGGACGGTCACGGCGCGGTCGCGCACGAGGGCGACGAAGTCGCCGGGCGAGGGCAGGGGGCCGTCGGCCCGGCGCTGGGCCGGCACGGCGGAGCCTGACGGGGCGGCCGACAGGGCCGGCGACGGCAGGCGTTCGCTCCAGCAGCCGGTGAGCATGGCGCGCACGAGGGCGTTGTCCCGGGCCGCGGCGGTGAGCCACTCGGCGGTGGCGGTGAGCCGGTCGCGCGGGTCGCTGTGGGCGGCGAGCGCGCGGTCGACGCCGGCGAGATAACCGTCGGCCTCCCTGCGCACGAGCGCCCGGGCGAGGCCGTCCTTGCTGCCGAACTCGTTGTACAGCGTCTGCCGGGACACTCCGGCCGCCGCGGCCACGTCCACCATCCGCACGGCGGACCACGGCCGGCGCGCCAGCGCCGCGAAAGCGGCGTCCAGCAGAGATTCCCGCGCTGCAGGCATCATCGCCTCCCCTTGGGGCGAGCGGCTCTGCGCCCAGGTTTGACGCGCGTGGAAGCACTGTCAAGGGTTCGCGAGCGCGCGCGGGGGCGCGTTTCGGCCGTGCAGCGCGGGGTGTTGAGACGTTCCGGGCCGTGCCGCCGGGCCTCCCCACCGGCACGCCATCCGACCACGGCCCGGTCCTCACCAACCCCCGGTGGCCCCACCCCCACCTCGGCAGATAGGTTCGTCACATGCCCGACTACCTCGACGACCTGCGTCTCGCTCACGTCCTCGCGGACGCCGCGGACGCCGCGACGACGGACCGGTTCAAGGCCCTCGACCTCAAGGTCGAGACCAAACCGGACATGACACCGGTGAGCGAGGCGGACAAGGCCGCCGAGGAGCTCATCCGCGGCCAGCTCCAGCGTGCCCGGCCGCGGGACGCGATCCTCGGCGAGGAGTACGGCGTGGAGGGCACCGGCCCGCGCCGCTGGGTGATCGACCCGATCGACGGCACCAAGAACTACGTCCGCGGCGTCCCCGTCTGGGCCACGCTCATCTCCCTCATGGAGGCCGGCGAGGGCGGCTTCGAGCCGGTCGTCGGGGTCGTCTCCGCCCCCGCGCTGGGGCGCCGCTGGTGGGCCGCGAAGGGCCACGGCGCCTTCAGCGGCCGCTCCCTCACCAAGGCCTCCCGGCTGCACGTCTCCCGCGTCTCCCGGCTCTCCGACGCCTCGTTCGCGTACTCGTCGCTCAGCGGCTGGGAGGAGCAGGGCCGCCTGGACGGCTTCCTGGACCTGACCCGCGCGGTGTGGCGCACGCGCGCGTACGGCGACTTCTGGCCGTACATGATGGTCGCCGAGGGCTCGATCGACATGTGCGCCGAGCCGGAGCTGTCCCTGTGGGACATGGCCGCGAACGCGATCATCGTCACCGAGGCCGGCGGCACCTTCACGGGCCTGGACGCCCGCCCGGGCCCGCACAGCGGCAACGCGGCCGCGTCGAACGGCCTGTTGCACGACGAGTTGCTCGGGTACCTCGACCAGCGGTACTGAACGCCCTCTTGTTGACCCTCCCTTTGCCTGCCACTCTGAGAGTCCCCCCACTTGTGAACTTGTGAAAAGTGGAACAAAGGCGGGGAGACCCCCAGGAGGTGGCTCCATCCATGCTCGTCCGTGACGCCATGAGCACCGTCGTCCTGACCATCGGCCCGACCCACACGCTGCGCCAGGCCGCCGCACTGATGTCCGCCCGCAAGGTCGGCGCGGCCATCGTCCTCGACCCGGACGCCGGCGGCATCGGCATCCTCACCGAACGCGACATCCTCAACTCCGTGGGCCGGGGCCAGGACCCGGACACCGAGCGCGCCCACGCCCACACCACCGACGACGTCGTCTTCGCCGCGCCGACCTGGACCCTTCAGGAGGCGGCCGGCGCCATGGCGCACGGCGGCTTCCGCCATCTCATCGTGCTGGACCGCGACGAACCCGCCGGCGTCGTCTCGGTCCGCGACATCATCCGCTGCTGGGCACCGGCGCGTCAGCAGGTGCCCGCCTGACCGCACCCGGGCACACGGACGGGCCGGACCCCCGAGGGGAATCCGGCCCGTCCAGTGCCTACCGCAAGCGGTCCAGTGCTGGAGTTCAGCCGCGCAGGGCCTGGACCGCGGCCTCCAGCCGCTTGCCGTAGTCTCCGTCAGCCCGACGGAAGTTGTCGATCGCGCGCTCGACGATGTCGTCGCGCGAGACCTTGGCGATGAAGCCCGCCAGGTTGGCGATCAGGCGCTCCTTCTCGTCCTCCGACATCAGCCGGTAGAGGTTGCCCGCCTGGACGAAGTCGTCGTCCTCGGCGTGCACGGGCGCCTCGTGGTTGCCGGTGGCGCCGCTCACGGCGACGGCGGACCAGAGCGGACGGTCCGTCTGGAACGGGCCGCCGAAGCTGTTCGGCTCGTAGTTCTTCGCTCCCCCGTGACGGCCGTCGTAGAGGTGCCCGTCCCGGGAGTGGGTGCGCGCCACGGTGGCGTGCGGGCGGTTCACCGGCAGGTGGTCGGCGTTGATGCCGACGCGGTAGCGGTGGGCGTCGCCGTAGGCGAAGAGGCGGCCCTGGAGCATCTTGTCCGGGGACGGGCCGATGCCCGGCACGAAGTGGGCGGGGCTGAAGATCGACTGCTCGACCTCGGCGAAGATGTTCTCCGGGTTGCGGTTGAGCTCCAGCTTGCCGATCTCGACGACCGGGTAGTCCGCGTGCGGCCAGACCTTGGTCAGGTCGAACGGGTTGAACCGGTACGTCGCCGCCTCGGCGACGGGCATGATCTGCACGCCGACGGTCCAGCTCGGGTACTCGCCGCGCTCGATCGCCTCGCGCAGGTCGCGCTGGTGCGAGTCGGGGTCCTCACCGGCGAGCCGGGCGGCCTCCGCGCTGGTCAGGTTCTTGATGCCCTGGTCGGTCTTGAAGTGGTACTTCACCCAGAAGGCCTCGCCGGCCGCGTTGCTCCACTGGAAGGTGTGGGAGCCGAAACCGTCCATGTGGCGGTAGGAGGCCGGGATGCCCCGGTCGCCGAACAGCCAGGTCACCTGGTGCGTTGACTCGGGCGACAGGCTCCAGAAGTCCCAGACGTTGTCCGCCTCGGTCGAGCCGGTGTACGGGTCGCGCTTCTGGGTGTGGATGAAGTCGGGGAACTTGATGGCGTCCTTGATGAAGAACACCGGGGTGTTGTTGCCGACGAGGTCGTAGTTGCCCTCCTCGGTGTAGAACTTCAGCGCGAAGCCGCGCGGGTCGCGCACCGCGTCCGCCGCGCCCAGGTTGCCGGCCACCGTCGAGAAGCGCAGGAAGACCTCGGTCTGCTTGCCCACCTCGGAGAGGAAGGCCGCGCGAGTGTAGGGCGTGACGTCGGCGGTCACCGTGAAGGTGCCGTAGGCGCCGGCACCGCGTGCGTGGACCACGCGCTCCGGGATCCGCTCGCGGTTGAAGTGGGCGAGCTTCTCCAGCAGGAGCTGGTCCTGGACGAGGACGGGGCCGCCGACGCCCGCGGTCTCGCTGTTCTGGTTGTCGGCTACCGGGGCTCCGGCCTCCGTCGTAAGCGGTCCCTGCGTCACGTGCGCCTCCTGCACCATTCCTGGCCAAACCTGTCCCTTGGCCAAAGCCGTTCTCGATCCTACAATAGACATTGTCTAAAGCAAGTGAGACTCTAATCTCACACCTGTTCGGGACCTGGTCCCCTTAGCTGTTAGGCTTGTGGCCATGAGTGACCTTCTGGAACGCCTGCGCGGACGCGGATGGCGGATGACCGCGCAGCGGCGCGTCGTGGCCGAGGTCCTCGACGGCGAACACGTCCACCTGACGGCCGACGAGGTCCATGCCCGGGCCGTCGCCAAGCTGCCCGAGATCTCCCGGGCGACCGTCTACAACACGCTCGGTGAGCTGGTGACCCTCGGCGAGGTGCTGGAGGTCTCCACGGACCAGCGCGCCAAGCGGTACGACCCGAACGCCCACCGGCCGCACCACCACCTGGTCTGCGCCCAGTGCGGCGCGATCCGCGACGTCCACCCGGTCGGCAACCCCCTGGCGGACCTTCCCGACTCCGAGCGCTTCGGCTTCACGGTCTCGGACGTCGAGGTGACGTACCGCGGCGTCTGCCCGAACTGCGCGGCCGCCTAGCCCGGCCCACGCGAAAGCCCCGGCACCGCTGGCGCCGGGGCTTTCCGCTGTCCAGGCGGGCCGCTGGGGCCCTGGGAAACACCGAGGGCCGGAACCCTTTCGGATTCCGGCCCTCGGCCTTCAGTAGCGGGGACAGGATTTGAACCTGCGACCTCTGGGTTATGAGCCCAGCGAGCTACCGAGCTGCTCCACCCCGCGTCGGTAAATGCAACGTTACGTCAATGACGAGGGCAGATGCAAATCCCTTCCCACCGCCGCGCCCAACCAGGACTCCAGGACCCTGACCGTGCCCCCCCGCTCGCCCTGGGGCGGCCTCCCCACCGCAGGACGAACGCCTGCCCGTCCGCCCCACACCGACCGCTCGTGCGCAACACCGGCCCCCCGGGTGAGGCCGGCCACGCTGGACGCGCCGTGCGCTGATGGAGGTGCCGGTGGGTGGTGGAGGTGCCGGTGGGTGGTGGAGGTGCCCGTTGCTGGTGAAGGTGCCGGCCTCGGTGAGCGCTCGTCTCGGAGCAGCAGCCCACGCCTTCCGGACGGGCCACCGCGCGGCCGTGCGGGCGCACGCGGCCGTACCGAGGCGCTCGCGGCCAGGCCGATGCGTCGCACGGCCGCGCCGCGAGACGCCCGCCGTCATGCCGAGCCACCTCACGGCCGTACCGAGGCGGCCGCGGCACGCCGACCTACCCCGCGGCCATGCCGAGCCATCCGCCGACCGCCCCGAGGCGCCCGCAGCCGTGCCGAGCGACCCCGCGCTCGCCGCCTCGCCGACCCACCTCGCGACCGTGCCGAGGGCACCCGCCCGCAGGCGGGGCCACCTCGCAGACGCGCCGAGTCACCCGACAGACGCGCCGAGCCACCCCGCAGCCCTGCGAGCCACCCGGCGACCGTACTGGGGCGCCCCCCGCTGACGACGCCGAGGCGCCCGGCATTCCAGACGCTTCTCAGCTCCGGGACGGGCGTCGGGCGTGGCGCGCGTCGGCGGTTCGCCTCACGCCGACAGCTCCTGCCGGAGTGCGTCCCGCAGGCGAGCCGCTCGTTCCGCCACCGACCCGGGGCCCAGCGACACGGCCCGGTCGGCCCAGCGCTGCCCTTCCGCCAGCTCGCCCCGACGCGCGTAGACCAGGGCCAGCCGCAACGCCGCCCGTCCGTGCCCGGCGTCGGCCGCCCGTGTCCACCACACGGCCGCCTCCGGCTCGCTCCCCTCCCGCGCCAGCAGCAGCCCGAGATTGAACGCGCCGTTGCGCGACCCGGCCTCGGCCGCCTCCCGGTACCACCGGGCAGCCTCGACGACGTCCCCCCGGGCCGCCGCGAGCATGCCGACCCGGACCTGCGCCCGCCGATGCCCCTGGGACGCCGCCCGCTCGTACCACTCCTCGCACTCGCTGCGCCGGTGCACGGGCTCGCCGAGTTCGTGCGCCGGCTCCGGCGGCCGGCGCGCGTCGAGCACCGTCGCCAGCCGGTACGCGGCCTCGGCGCTGCCGCCCCCGGCCGCACACCGCAGGTGCCGCTCGGCCTCCAGTTCGTCCCCGTCCCGCAGCCGCGCGATGCCGACCTGCAGCGCCGCCTCGGTGTGCCCGGCGGCGGCGGCGCGCTCGTACCAGCGCAGCGCGGCCTCGTCCTCGCCCCGCCCGGCGTGCAGGATGCCCAGGTTGAACGCGGCGTCCACGCTCCCCGCCTCCGCGGCCTTGGAGAACCACGGCTCCGCGCCCGTCTCGTCCCCGCCCTGCAGCAGCAGGATCGCCAGCGCGTTGGCGGCCTCCCGGTGCCCGGCGTAGGCCGCGCGCCGGTACCACTGCTCGGCCTGCGCGGTGCGCCCCTGCTCGGCGCAGAGCAGCCCGAGGTTGTACGCGCCGTTCACGTCACCCGCGTCCATCGCGGCCCGGTACCACCGCTCGGCGGTCTGGGTCTCGCCCCGCTCCGCGTGCAGCGCGCCCAGCGCGTTGGCCGCGTTGCCGTCCCCGTCCTGCGCGGCCCGCAGCCACCACACGGCGGCGTTCTCCGTGTCGCCCGCGTCACGCAGCAGGAACCCCAGCGCGCAGGCGGCCCGCGCCTCGCCGTCCTTGGCGGACGTCAGGTACCAGCGCCCGGCCTCCTTGAGCTCGCCGCGCCGTTCCAGGATCGACCCGAGGTGCAGGGCGGCCCGGCGGTGCCCGCGCGCGGCGGCCTGCCGGTACCACTGCTCGGCTTCCTCGGCAGCCCGGAGACCGTTGTCGCCGTCGGCCTCCCGCGCCGTCCTCCGGTCCAGGGCCCTCGCCAGCCGGTACGCGGCCTCGCGGTGCCCGCGTTCGGCCGCCACACGCATCCACTGCTCGGCCGCGGCGTCCCCGCGGTGCTCCAGCAGGTCGGCGAGGGCGTACGCGCCGAGGGTGTGGCCCTGTTCGGCGGACTGGCGCAGCCAGTACTCGGCGGCGGGCTCGTCGCCGCGCTCGCGGTGGTGCCGGCCGAGGGCGTGCGCGGCCGCGGCCGATCCCGCGACGGCGGCGATACGCCACCAGCCGGCCGCCTCGTCGGCGTAGCCGCGCTGGTGGAGCAGGACGCCCAGGTTGTTGGCCGCGGCCCGGTCGCCCGCGGCGGTGGCGGCCCGCAGATGGGGTTCGGCACCGTCGAGATCGCCACGGCGCAGCAGCATGGCCCCGAGGACACTCATCGCCTCGACGTCGCCGGCCTCCGCGGCGAGCCGCTGACGCAGCTCTTCGGCCGCCTCGTCGGCGAGTTCCCCGGTCTCGTCCGGGGTCTCGGTGTCCTCCCGGCTGGAAGGCTGCACAAAACGCCCTGTCTCGAACAGAGTTGCCTTGTCCCCCATAACGTCCATCGTCGCACCACCTGCAACCTGGGTACACCTGGTATACCGCAGCCAGTGAGGTCACTACAGCGTTTTGTCGACATGCCCACAGAACGACAAGTCAAACACAGAACGCCCAACTCCCCACGGCGGCGCGGCCGCAGCCTGCGCCCATACATGCGTTCACACATCACGAAGGCCCGGATTCCTGTGTGGAATCCGGGCCTTCGTGGCCGCTCCGTCACTCGGACATCGCGACTTCAGTAGCGGGGACAGGATTTGAACCTGCGACCTCTGGGTTATGAGCCCAGCGAGCTACCGAGCTGCTCCACCCCGCGCCGTTGTGTTCACCACCGTATCACGGCGCGGGACGGGCATTTCACCAGGCCAGGGCCTAACTGCTCGGCTTGGGACTCGGACTGCCGCTGGGCTTGCCGCTGGGCTTGCTCTCGCCGCCCCCGGCTCCCGCGCCGCCGCGGCTCGCCTCGGCCTGCGCGTCCTCAGCCCGCTGCAGCGCGTCCTCCAGGTCCTTCTGCGCGCGGCCGTACGCCTCCCAGTCGTTCTCCTTCAGGGCCTCCTGGCCGGCGTCGAACGCCTTCTGGGCGTCCTCCAGGGCCTGTTGGACCGTCGGGTTCTCGGACGTCGGCGGTGGCGGCGTGTCACCACCCTCGTCCGGCGGCTCGGGAGCCGGCCCCTCCGCTCCGAAGACCTTGTTGAGGGCCTCGTCGAGCGTGTTCTCGAAGGCGGTCTGGCCTCCGTAGGTGACCAGCACCTTGCGCAGCAGCGGGTACTTCAGTCCGCCACCGCGGACGTAGACCGGCTCCACGTAGAGCAGGCCGCCGTCCAGCGGCACCGTCAGCAGGTTGCCGTACTCGACTTCGGAGTCGCCGCCTCTCAGGAGCCTGATGGACTCGGCGATGTCCTCTTGGGAGTTGAACTGGCTCTGGACCTGCTTGGGTCCGTTCACCGTGGTGTTCGTGGGCAGTTTCAGGATTCTGATCTTGCCGTAGTCGGCTGTGCCGGCCTCGGCGTCGACCGCCATGAACGCGCTGAGGTTGTCCCGGCCGTTGGGCGTGAAGGTCGTCGTCAGGGAGAACGCCTGCGCCTTCTGGTCGGGCATCCTCATGCTCAGGTAGTACGGCGGCACCGCGTTGCCCGACCGGTTCGTCGGGTCGTCCGGCACCTGCCACACCTCGCTGCCGCTGAGGAACGTCGTCGCGTCCTTCACGTGGTAGCGCGTGAGCAGCTCCCGCTGGACCTTGAACAGGTCCTGGGGGTAGCGCAGGTGGTCCATCAGCGACTTGGAGATGTCGCTCTTGGGCTCCACCGTGTCCGGGAAGGCCTTCATCCAGGTCTTGAGGACCGGGTCCTTCGTGTCCCACTGGAAGAGCTTGACCTCGCCGGTGTACGCGTCGACGGTCGCCTTCACCGAGTTGCGGATGTAGTTGACCTGGTTCTGCTGGGCCACCACCGCGCGGTTGTCGTTGGCGGCGGTCAGCGAGTCGGCGGTCGTGTCACCGAGGGTCGTGCGCGAGGAGTACGGGTAGCCGTTCGTCGTCGTGTAGGCGTCGACGATCCACTGGATCCGGCCGTCCACGACCGCCGGGTAGGCGTCGCCGTCGATGGTCAGCCACGGGGCGACCGCCTCGACGCGCTCCTTGGGCGTGCGGTTGTACAGGATCCGCGAACCGTCGCCGATGGCGCCGGAGTAGAGGATCTGCGGCTCGCCGAACGCCACCGCGTACGCGGCCCGGTTGACCGGGTTGGAGAGGTTGACCCCGCTGTCGCCCTTGTAGCTGGTGGTCTTCTCTCCGTTGTCGTCGGAGTAGTCGATCTCCTTCTGGGGGCCGCCGACGATCGAGTACGTGTCGGTCTTCTCGCCGTAGTAGATCCGCTGCTCGTACGTGCCGAGCTGGCCCTCGGAGGGCAGGTCGGACTCCGTGAAGTTCGGGCGGCCCTGGGCGTCGGCGCTGGTGCCCTCGGCGGCGACCACGCCGAACCCGTGGGTGTACCGGAAGTGGTTGTTGATCCAGTTCTTCTTCGGGATGCCCGCCAGGTTCAGCTCGCGCAGGCCGATGACCGTGTCCTGCTCCTTGCCGTCCTTGGCGTAGCGGTCGACGTCCAGGTTGTTCGGGAACGCGTAGTAGTTCCTGATCTGCTGGAGCTGCTGGAAGGTCGGCGAGACGATGTTCGGGTCCATGATCCGGATGCTCGCCGTGGCGTCGACGTCGTCGCGGAGCTTGGTCTTGTCCTCGGTCGTGCTCGTGCCCGTGTAGTCGGTGACCTTGGTGCCGTCGATGCCGTAGGCCTTGCGCGTCGCCTCGAGGTTCTTCTCGACGTACGGCGCCTCCTTGGCCTGCTCGTTCGGCTGGACCTGGAACTTCTGCACGATCGCCGGGTACAGCCCGCCGATGAGGATGGCGGAGAGCACCATCAGGCCGAAGCCGATCACCGGCAGCTGCCACGTGCGCCGCCACAGGGTGGCGAAGAACAGCAGGGCGCAGATGACGGCGATGCAGAACAGGATCGTCTTCGCCGGCAGGTAGGCATTGGCGTCGACGTACCGCAGACCGGTCCAGTTGTCGGTCGCCCGGAAGTCACTGGACTTCACCGCGAGCCCGTACCGGTCGAGCCAGTAGGCGACCGCCTTCAGGGCCACGAAGATCCCGATGAGCACGGACAGGTGCCCGGTGGCCGCGGCCGTGGCGCGCGCGCCGGGGCTGGTGACGCGCAGCCCGCCGTAGAGGTAGTGGGTGAGCGCGGCGGCGATCACGGAGAGGATCGCGGCGGCGAAGCCGAAGCCGAGCAGGAACCGGTACCAGGGCAGGTCGAAGGCGTAGAAGGAGACGTCCAGCTGGAACTGGGGGTCCTTCTGCCCGAAGGACACGCCGTTGACCCACATCAGCCAGGTGCGCCACTGGCCGGACGCGGAGGCGCCGGCGATCAGGCCCACCAGGGCGGTGATCCCGAAGAGCAGCCACTTCTTGTAGGGCGCGATGCTCATGCGGTACCGGTCGAGGTTCTGCTGCTCCATCGACATGGCGCTCAGCGGCGGCCGCAGCCGGTGCGCCAGCCAGATGTTGACGCCGACCGCGACGGCCATCAGCAGGCCGAAGACGAAGAAGAGTCCGATCTTGGTCCACAGGGTCGTGGTGAAGACCGACGAGTAGTTCACCGACCGGTACCAGAGCCAGTCCGTCCAAAACCCCGCGAACATGGTGAACGCCATGCCGAGGACGGCCAGGACGCCCAGCGTCATGAGCAGGGTCCGGACACGCCGGGACGGGCGGCCCACTCTCATCCGCGGCCCTGTCGGGCCTCCGCCGCGGTCCGGCATCTGGAAAGCCAAGGTGCGCACCTCGAAGTTCGCTGTTGATTCGTCGGGCCCGCGTCTTCACGGGCCGTCCGCGGCCCCCGTGATCGTGGGCCCCCACCTATGCAACTTACTCACCGTTTACTCGGTTCCCGATTCCGGCCAGGAACGAGAGAGGATTGTGACCATGTCCAACACTCCCATGGCTGCGAACCCGCTCACCCGGGCCGTGCTCGAGATCGACGAGTACGTCTCCGGCCTCGGCTGGGACCAGCCGGCCCGCCTTTTCGCCCTCGTCGACACCGCACGGCTGCGAGCCGAGCAGCCCTCGCTCGCGGACCGGCTCGGTCTGGGCGAGGAGCCGGAGAACTCCGGCCTCACCCCGATCGAGCAGGACGAGGTGCCAACGGGCAAGCCGCTCGACGAGTTCCTCGCCACCATCGCCTGGCCCGACGCGGTGGCCGGCTGCGCCCTCGCCGTGGAGCGCCTGATGCTGCCCCCGTCCGCCGAGGCCCAGGTCCCGAAGGACCTGAGCGGGGCGGCGCTGACGAAGTGGGTGGCGGAGCACCCGGACCGCCAGGAGGTCCGGATGACGGTCGGGGTGCTGCGCGACGGCTCCCGCGACTCGGCCCTGCGGCTGCGCGAGAAGGACTCGCCGACCGAGGTGCTGACCGGATCCGACCTGGTGCCGGGCCTGGCGGAGGCGCTGTCCGCGACGTTCGAGGACTAGGGCCCGCCGTTTGGATCAGGTCGCAGGAAAGTGACGGTCCTGTTCAGCGACGGGGAGCGCGGTCTGGTGCGTGATCCGAACGACAGGCCCTCGCCCGCGGGCTTCGGGGCCCGGACCGCCGGGCCCCTCTCCGGCTACTTACCGCACCGCGGAAGGTCCGCGGTGTCGCCGCCGCGGATGTCCTTCAGAGCGCCGAGGGCGTCCTGGATGGTGTCGACCTTGACGAGGGTGAGGCCTTCCGGGGTGTCCTTGGCGGCGGCCGCGCAGTTGTCGGCGGGCGTCAGGAAGTACCGGGCGCCCTTCGCCCGCGCGCCGACGGTCTTCATCTCGATGCCGCCGATCGGGCCGACCTTGCCCTGGTCGTCGATCGTGCCGGTGCCGGCCACGAACCTGCCGCCCGTCAGGCTGCCCGGTGTGAGCTTGTCGTAGATGCCGAGCGCGAACATCAGACCGGCGCTCGGTCCGCCGACGTCGGCCAGCTTGATGTCGATGGTGAACGGGAACGTGTGGTCGGTCCCGGCGGAGATGCCGACGATGGCGCGCTTCTCCCCCGCGTCGTCGGACGTCGTGGTGGTGATCGTGATGTCCTCGGTCCTGGTCGGCGTCCGCTTCTCCTTCTCGGCGGCGGCCTGTTCCTTGGCGGGCACGATCGTGAAGCGGACGTCCTGGCCGGGCTTGTGCTTCGTGACCAGCTTCGCGACATCGGCCGGCTGCTTGACCGCCGTGCCGTCGACGGCCTTGATCACGTCTCCGGCGTGCAGCTTGTTCTCGGCCGGGGATCCCTTGACGACCGTGGAGACGATCACCCACGACTTCACCGGGACATCCAGCTCCCTCAGGGCGGCGACCTTGGCGCTCTCCTGGGACTGACTGAACTCCTCGGCGTTCTCCTGGGTGGACTGCTCCTCGGTCTTGCCGTCCGGGTAGAGCGTCTCGTGCGGCACGACCTTGTTGTCGTGCGCGAGCCAGCCGTAGACGGCCTCGACCAGGTTCATCCGGTAGTCGGCGCTCGTCACCCGCACCGTGGTCATGTTCAGGTGGCCGGTCGTCGCGTACGTCTTGCGCCCCGAGATCTGCAGCACCGGCTCGCCGTCGTGATCGCCGAGCGTGTTCACCGTCGGCCCCGGGGACATCTCCGAGTACGGCACGGGGATGAACACTCCCGCGCACAGAAGCGCGATCAGCATCAGGGTGGAGGCGAGCATCGTCGCAGTGCGGCGTGGCATGACTCGACAGTACGGGACGGTCCTGTCAGCGCACCGTCAGGGCCGCCCGTACGGGGCGGCCCTGGGCGTGAAGACGCTTGTGACCTGCTGCTTTCCGACCGTCAGGCACCCGGCCGGGGCTTCTCCATGGCCTCGCGGAAGCGGGCGTAACCGACGAGTTCCGGGCCGTCGCCACGGATCTTGCGGGTCCGGTTGGCCCAACTTCCCCACAGACCGGCGCCGATCGCAGCCACAAGCGGAATCAGCAACCAGGCGAGCGCCGCCATGCCGACCTCCAACCCCATCGAGCGTCCGCGAACTGACTGATCAGCAGATTAACCATCCGCAGTGACAACGCTCACGCCGGGGGTGCGGTTACGCAACCGGAATTCGCCTTGCCGGATCAGCAGGCGCCGACCCACTCCTCGGTGCCGTCGGAGAACCGCTGGTGCTTCCAGATGGGCACCTCGTGCTTGAGGTCGTCGATGAGCTTGCGGCAGGCCTCGAAGGCCTCACCGCGATGGGGGCAGGAGACGGCGACGACCACGGCGAGGTCCCCGATCCGCAGGTCACCCACGCGGTGCACGGCCGCCAGCGCCCGCACGGGGAACTCGGCGGCCACCTTCTCGGCGATCCGCCGCATCTCGGCCTCCGCGCTGGGGTGGCACGAATAGCCCAGCTCCGCCACGTCGGCGCCGCCGTCGTGGTTGCGCACGGTGCCCACGAAGAGGGCGGTGCCGCCGGAGGCGTCGTCGCCGACGGCGCGGAACACCTCGTCCACGGACAGGGGCGTGTCCCGGATCCCGATCAGCTTGACGGGGTCCTGCGCGGCCCGCTCACCGGGGTGATCGCTCGTGGATGCCATGGCCCCATCGTGCCGCACGGGACGGACAGCACGAAATAGAGCTATCGACCGGCACGCACGCGTGGAGGTTGGAGTCTCCTACAGGGTCCTGCCGCCGGGCCGTCCCCCGGATCGCCGCAGGCGCGTTCCTCAGATCCGGCGGCGTGCCTTCCGGGCCCGTCGCACCACCGCCGCCGCGCCCAGCAGCGCGACCGTCGCGCCCGCGGCGCCCGCGGCCGTCGCGTCCTTGCGGCCCAGGCGCCGTCCCGCGACCGTGTGCCGGCCGGAGACCTCCTCCAGGAGTTCCGCGAGGACCTCCTCGTTGGTGTACCGCGGCCGCCACCCGGCCTCGTGCAGCCGGCTGCCGCTCACCACCCAGGGGTACATCGTGTAGGCCAGGTCTCCCGCCGGGGAGGGCGTGAGGCCGATCCGGTGCAGCCGTGCCGCCGCCCCCAGGGCGACCGCCGACGGCAGCTCCATCCGGCGGATCCCGCTGAGCTCCTCGACCTCCTCCTGCTCCAGCCACCCGTCGCACCCGACGGCGAGTTCCCCGTCGACCTTCTCCAGGACGGCGTACTCCAGCGCGCTGCACAGGTCCTCGACGTGGCAGAACTGCCACGCGGGCCGCGACCCGGCGACGACCAGCAGCCGGGGCGACTCGAAGTACCTGGTCAGGGCCGTGTCGGTGCCGCCGACCAGGACGGCCGGCCGCACCACGGTGACGTTCAGTCCGGGGTGGGCACGGGGTGCCCGCCGTGCCAGCCGCTCGATCTCCAGCAGGTCGCCGACGCCCGTGGCCTCCGCGGTGGCGCGCAGTTCCGCGTCCTCCGACAGCGGCAGCTCGTTGTCCGGCAGCGCCCCGTAGACCATCGACGAGGTGCACAGCACGACCCGGTGCACTCCGGCCGCCGCGGCCGCGGTCAGCACGGTCTGCGTCCCCCGTACGTTGTAGGCCGTTCGGGCGGCCGCGTCGGTCTCCAGGTCGAGGTCCAGCGCCAGGTGCACCACGACGTCGGCGCCGCGCAGCTTGTCGGCGATGGCCGGATCCCGTACGTCGAGGATGTGCCACTGCGCGGCGGCGCACTCGCCCCGCCGTTCGTCGATGGCCAGCACCTGTCTGACCTCGTCGGACGCCGCGAGCTGCTCGGTCAGCAGCGCGCCGACGCCGTACGCGGCGCCGGTGACCGCGACGACGGGGCCGCGCCCCGCGGGACTCGCGGAACGGGTTGACTGGTTTCGCGCTGCGCGAACCTGCGGATCTGGGGAACTCACCGGGCGTCTCCAGCGGTTGTCTTCAGTACGAGCGCGAGCGACGCGTGCGTACCAGGTGGCATCCATCCTGCCGCAGGCCGTCAGTCGGCGAAGCACCGAGGCCCGATCCGCCCCGGGTGTCTACGCTGGGTGGTGTTGTCGGGCAGCCGTGCCGCCGGAAAGAACCGGCGGCCTTACCAGCCGAGGAATCCCGTGAGTGACACCCCATTCGGATTCGGCCTTCCGCCGGAGGAGCCGGACGACGGCGACGAGGGCAAGAAGAAGGACCAGCAGAGCGGTGGTGGTCAGGGACCGGCCAACCCGTTCGGCTTCGGCGGCCTGCCCGGAGCCGGAGGCTTTGGCGGCGGCCCCGGTGGCCCCGGTGCGGACAATCCGTTCGCAGCCATGTTCGGCTCTCTGAACCCCAACGACCTGGGCGCCGCGTTCCAGCAGCTGGGCCAGATGCTCTCCTACGAGGGCGGCCCGGTGAACTGGGACATGGCCAAGCAGATCGCCCGCCAGACGGTCTCCCAGGGCTCCCCCGACGGCACCAAGGACACCAGCGTCGGCCCCGCCGAGCGCCGGGCCGTCGAGGAGGCCGTCCGCCTGGCGGACCTGTGGCTCGACAACGCCACGTCCCTGCCGTCCGGCGCCGGCTCCGCCGTGGCCTGGAGCCGCGCGGAGTGGGTCGAGGCGACCCTGCCCGCCTGGAAGGAGCTGGTCGACCCGGTCGCCGAGCGCGTCGGCACCGCCATGGGCGACGTCCTGCCGGAGGAGATGCAGGCCATGGCCGGCCCGCTGATCGGCATGATGCGCTCGATGGGCGGCGCCATGTTCGGCACGCAGATCGGGCAGGCCGTCGGCGTGCTCGCGGGCGAGGTCGTCGGCTCGTCGGACATCGGCCTGCCGCTCGGCCCGGCCGGCAAGGCCGCGCTGCTGCCGGTGAACATCGAGACGTTCGGCAAGGACCTGAGCGTCCCCCAGGAGGAGGTGCGGCTGTACCTCGCCCTGCGCGAGGCGGCCCACCAGCGCCTCTTCGCGCACGTGCCGTGGCTGCGCTCGCACCTGTTCGGCGCGGTCGACGGCTACGCCCGCGGCATCAAGGTCGACACGGCCAAGCTGGAGGACGTGGTCGGCCAGTTCGACCCGCAGAATCCCGAGCAGCTGCAGGAAGCGCTCCAGCAGGGCATGTTCCAGCCCGAGGACACGCCCGAGCAGAAGGCCGCCCTGGCCCGTCTGGAGACCGCTCTGGCGCTCGTCGAGGGCTGGGTGGACGCGGTGGTCCACGCGGCCGCGAAGCCCCGGCTGGGGTCGGCGGACGCGCTGCGCGAGACGCTGCGCCGCCGCCGTGCCTCGGGCGGCCCGGCCGAGCAGACGTTCGCCACGCTGATCGGGCTGGAGCTGCGCCCGCGCCGGCTGCGGGACGCCTCCCGGCTGTGGGCCTCGCTCACGGACGCGCGCGGCGTCGACGGCCGGGACGCCCTGTGGCACCACCCGGACATGCTGCCGACGGCGACCGACCTGGACGACCCGGACGGCTTCGTGCACCGCGAGCAGATCGACTTCTCCGAGCTGGACAAGATGCTCGGCGAGGCGGCGGACCAGCCCGACCTGCGCAAGAAGGACGAGGGCGAGGACAAGGGCAAGGGCGACGACGCCGGGTGAGCCTGTACGACGACGCGGTCCTCGTGCTCAAGGACTACGAGGACCAGCCCGAGCTGCGCCGGCTCTACCTCGACCACCTGGCCGACCACCCGGACGGCCTCTGGAAGGCCTGCCGGGCGGGTCACATCACGGCGAGCGCCCTGGTGATCGACCCGGCGGGCGGCCGGGTGCTGCTCACCCTGCACCGCAAGCTGAGGATGTGGCTGCAGATGGGCGGCCACTGCGAGCCCGGCGACGCCACGCTGGCGGCAGCGGCCCTGCGCGAGGCGACGGAGGAGTCCGGCGTCTCGGGGCTGACGCTGCTGCCGGGCGGCCCGGTCCGCCTGGACCGGCACCCGATCCCGGCGCCGTGCCACTGGCATCTGGACGTCCAGTACGCCGTCGTGGCACCCGCCGGCGCCGCGCACGCGGTCAGCGACGAGTCGCTCGACGTGCGCTGGTTCCCCTACGCCGAGGTGGCGGACGTGGCGGACGACTCGGTGGTACGGCTGCTGGAGTCGGCACGCGCGAGGCTCGCGGAGTGAGCCGGTGAGGGGGCGGCCGCGAAGCCGGCCGCCCCCTCAGGGGCACGGGGAACCGCGCGACCAGGCACGACCGGCCCGCGGCCGACACCGATCCGCGGGCTCCCGCACCCGATCGGCCCAACCAGGAGCACTCAGCTCCAGACGTTCCCCTGGTTCTGCCCCCGCGCCCCCTGCTGGCCCATGCCGTACTGCGCGGCGAGGCCCGAGCCGATCTGGGCGTTCTGCGGCGGCAGCAGCTCGCTGGGCTGGACCAGCGCGAAGCCGGTGCCCATGAAGCTCAGCTCCCAGCCCTCGCCGGTGTTGCCGCGGCGCCGCCACACCCCGGAGGAGTGCGTCTGGGCCTGCATCTGCACGCGCAGGCCGGTCGACCAGGCGACGATCGCGTCGGCGTCGCAGTTGACGTACTTGTCGGGCGTCACCTGCAGCAGCAGCGGCATGCCCGAGGTCATCAGCGCGACCTTGCCCCGGCCGGAGATGTTGAGCTGGTACTTCCCCGAGCCGGAGATGCCGTAGAGGCTGTCCACGGCGATGACCTCGTGGTGCAGGGAGGAGTCCATCGCCAGCACGTAGCTGCTGTCGACGGTGAGGCCGTCCTGGTCCACGTCCATGACGTGGACGTGCTGCTTGAGATTGGCGAGGTAGACCGTGCCCTGCCCGTGGCAGCGCATCAGGTCGAGGCCCTCACCGGTCTGCGCACGCGCGCGTGACTGCTGGTTGCTCTGGAACTCGGCGTCGAACTCGACGAGGCCCTGGTAGGCGACCATGGTGCCCTTGCGGGCCAGGACGTCGTCGTGACCCTCCAGGGCGACGCGCAGCATCTGCTTGTTCTGCAGACTCCAGCGTTCCTGGGTCTGCTGCTCGTTGTAAGCGAAAATCGGGCTCTGCATGACGTTCTGGCTCCCCCTCAGCCCCGGAACCGGAGGCGGTCGGTGCTGTCCTCGCTGGGCTGGACGACGACGATGCCCTGACCGGAGAAGGCCATCTGGTAGGCCTCGCCGCTGCCGCGGCCGATCAGCGACTGCGCCCGGAAGCTGCGCTTGCCCTTCACCTTGAGGTTCGGGGACCAGGCGACGAGCGCGTCCGGGTCGACGTACGTCTCGTCCTCGCCGCCTCCGCAGTCGACGACGATGGGCTTGCCCCGGGAGGTCAGCGCGACCCAGCCCTGCCCGGAGATCCGCGTGTTCCACAGGCCCTGGCCGGCGAACTTGGCCAGGCCCTTGACCCGCTCCACGCCCCAGGTGAGGTGGGCGTCGAAGGCGAGCAGGTTGGTGGCGTTGACGGAGATGCCGTCGCCGTTGAGGTTGATCACGACGACGTTCGCCCCGTAGTCGGCGAGGTAGAGCAGACCGTCGCCGGAGCACTTCATCAGGGGCGCGCCCTCGCCGGTCAGCCAGTCCTTGGCGATCTGGCGCACGGCCGGCGGGTTGGGCTCGTACTGGACGAACCCTTCGTAGGCGACCATCGACCCCACGCGCGCGAGGAGGTCGTTGCCGGTCTGCATGGCGACCTTCAGCATGTGGTTGCCGTGGTTCTCCATGCGGGCGGTGACGGGTGCGGGGGCGTGGCCCGCGAGCTGCTGTGTCATGACGGGCTCCCTCAGACCTCGTACGGCTGGACGACGATGAAGTTGCCGGGTGCGCCCCGGAACTGGAGGTTGACGCTCTCGCCGGTGTCGCCGGGGTAGGCGTTGCGGCGCATGCGCACCTGGCTGGAGACGACGACCTGGGCGGCGGCCGACCAGGCGACCACGGCGTTGCAGTCGGCGAACGTGGTGGGCGTGACGGGCAGCACCACGGGGGTGCCGTGCGTCTTCACGACGATCGTGCCGGTGCCCTGGAACTGCATGGTGAACAGCGCGCCGCCGGGGATGCCGTGGCCCTCGATGCGGCGGACCTCGTACTGGAGGCTCTCGTCGAACGCGAGGACGTTCTCGGCGGAGACGCAGATGCCGTCGCCCTGGAGCTCGATCGGGTGCAGCATGGTCGAGTTCTCGGCGAGGAACACCTGCCCCTGGCCGGTACAGCGCATCAGCTGCATCTCCTGGCCGGTCGCGTTGCCCACGATCCGGCCGGCGAAGCCCGCGCCCTTGTAGCTGAAGTCGACCTTGCCCTGGTAGAGCACCATGCTGCCCTGGCGGGCCAGCACGGGCTGTCCACCGATGCCGAGGTCGACCCGGACGAGCTTCTTGTTCTGCTGCGTCCAGCGCTGCCCGGTCGGGGTCTCCTTGAACTGCTGGAGCGCGGCGGCCACGCCGGGGCCCTGCCCGGCACCGGTCTGCGGGACGCCCTGCGGCGGCACCCCGTGCGGGGGGAATCCGGGCTGGGGAACGCCGTGCTGGGGGGCTCCGTAGGGCGCCTGGCCGAACGGCGGCTGCTGGCCGTAGCCGGGCGGCGGGGTGGGCTGGCCGTAACCCGGCGGCGGGGCGGGGGCCTGGGGTACCTGCGGCTGGCCGTAGCCGGGGGGCGGCGGGGCCGTCTGGCCCGGGGCCTGGCCGTACTGCGGCGGCTGGGGCGGCTGCTGGCCCGGCTGGCCGTAGCCGGGCGGCGGCGCGGGAGCCGGGGGCGGGACCGGGGAACCGGCGGGCGGGGTGTGCATGGGCGCGACGATGGTCGGCGCGGCGTGCACCTGGGACGCGGGCGCCGGGGCCGGCGGAGGAGTAGCACCGGGCGGGACGGCTCCGGACGGAGTGGCACCGGGCGGGGGCGCGAAGCCCTGCGCGGCGGGCCCGGGAGCTGGGGCGGGCGCGGTCGGAGGCGCCGGGGCGGGTGCAGGGGCCGGGGCGGCGGGGGCCGCGAAGGCGGGCGGGGCGAAGCCCGGGGCGGCACCGCCCTGAGCCTGCTGCGGAGCGGGCGCGGGCGCCTCCTCCTCGGCCACCTCGCCGCCGAAGTTCTTCAGCAGCGCGTCCAGACCGCCGTCGAAGCCCTGCCCGACGGCGGCGAACCGCCACACGTCCTTGAGGTAGAAGTCGCCCAGCATCACAGCCCGCTCGGTGGAGAACTCCGAACCGCTGAAGGAGTAGCGGGCCACCTCCTCGCCGCCCGCGACGATCCGGATGTACCCGGGGCCGATCTGCGACATCTGCCCGGCACCGTCGATCGTCGCCGTGAAGGACAGCTTCTGGATCTGCGGGGGGATCCGGTCGAGCGTGACGCGGAAGGACTCCGTGTCGCCCGCCTGGGCACCCAGGAGCTGGATGGCCTCCTCGGGGGACTTCGGCTGGTTGAAGAAGACGAAGTACCGGTCGTCCGAGAGCCGTTCGTCGGCGTCGAGGCCGAAGCAGCTGATGTCGAAGCTCAGACCGGGGCCCGAGATCTGCACGCCTACGTACAGATCCGTGCCCGCGGTGAGGTCACTGATCCTGGCCTTGTGGCCGCGTTGGAATTCCCTGGCCATGCGTAACGACCGTCCCCCATCCAGAACGTGAGTGCGTCGCGCCAGGCTAACGGCAAATCCGGACATCGGAAGACGTCGGTACAGAGCCGGTACAGAACGCGCGCCGAGCCGTATCGGCTGCTCGCTCACGCAAAGCGGTCACTCACCCCGCGGGCTCTCCCCGCGCGCCCCGGGCACGTGAGGCAGCCGCTCGGCGGCGACCACGCCCTCGAGATAGCCCCGGGCCCGCTCCGTCCTCGGGTAGGCCTCCAGCAGCCGCCAGAAGCCGGGCCCGTGTCCGGGGACGAGGAGGTGGGCCAGTTCGTGGAGGAGGACGTAGTCGACGACGTACTCGGGCATGCCCTGCAGGCGGTGTGACAGACGGATGCTGCCGTCGGACGGGGTGCAGGACCCCCAGCGGGTGTTCTGGTTGGTCACCCAGCGCACCGAGGCCGGCCGGGCCCGGCCGTCGAAGTACTGCTCCGAGAGCCGCCGGGCCCGCTCGGACAGCTCGGCGTCCCCGAGGGCCCGCCTGCTCTCCTGGGCGGCCAGCTTGGCGAGCATGACGTTCACCCAGCGCTGCTCCTCCGCCGCGGACATGCGGGCGGGGATGAGCACCACGGTGCGATCGCCCTCGCGGTACGCGGAGACCGTCCTGCGTCGGCGGGGACTCCTGCGGACCTCGATCGCGCTCGCCCCCGAGCCGCTCGGCGGCTGGCTCGTCGTGCTGCGCTGTGGTTTTCCGGCGCTGTGCAGTGGGTCGGCGGGCACGCCCCGACGTTACCCGCTGCACACGGGGAAGTCCCGACTCCGGGACGGTTCGATGCCCCCTCCTCTCACCGGCCGCCGGATTTGTACGACGAATCCCCGTGCCTGTGGACAACTTTCGGCGGCGGGCGGCGGGGTTGGGCATGCTGGATCCCGTCGGCGCAGCGAGGGGCGGGCTCCCCTTCGTGACGGGAACCGGGCCCCGCACCAGGGTTCGCGCGGGGTCCTGGGGACCGCAGTGTCCTGTGAGGCGATGTCGTGCGACGGCGGTGCCTGCGACCGGGTCCGGCTCGGCCCACACCCCTGCTCCCTCTCGGCGCACGGGGACGTTCTGTGACATACGGGGGATCTGTGATGCATCCGATGGTGAAGCCCGCGCTGCGGCGCGGCTGGCGCGACCTCAATACCGTGCAGTTCGGCATGACCCCGGCGCACGCCCTGACCCTCGGGCCGATGGACACGGCGACGGGCAGCTTCCTCGACCTGCTCAACGGCACGCGGGGAATGGAGCTGCTGCGCGAGGAGGGACGCCGGATGGATCTGCCGGACGGCCATGTCGACGGGCTGGTGCGGCGGCTGTCGCGGGCCGGGCTCCTCGACGACGCCCGGGGCGGCGGCCCCGCCGCCGACACGCTGCGGAAGAAGAAGGAGGTCCTCGACCGGCTCCGGCCCGACCTCGCCTCGCTGTCCCTCACCACCTCGGAACCGGGCGAGGCGCTCGGACGGCTGGCCGCCCGCCGCTCGCAGCGCGTCCAGGTCAGAGGCGCGGGCCGGGTGGGTGCCCTTCTGGCCGCGCTGCTGGCCGGGGCCGGCGTGGGCGAGGTCGAGGTCCGTGACGGCGGCCGGGTGGAGCCGTGGGACGTCGCCCCGGGTGGCCATCCGGCGCAGGCCGTCGGCGACCGCAGGGACGAGTCGGCCCGCCGGGCCGTACGGCAGGCCGCTGCGGACCGGCCGCCCCGCCGCGCCGAGGTCCCGCCGTGCCCGGACGGAGCGGACCCGGGCCTCTCCCTGGTGATCCTCGCCCCACGGGACGATGTCGCGGTGCACACGCCCGACCCGTCCAGCGCCGAACCCCTGATGGCCGCCGGGACGCCCCATCTGTACGCCGGTGTCGTGGAGGGCACCGGCGTGGTCGGCCCCTTCGTGCTGCCGGGGGAGACGGGCTGCGCGGGGTGTCTGCACGAGGACCGCACCGACCGGGACCCGGCCTGGCCGCGGTTGATCGCCCAGTGGCGCTCGGGCAGGCAGCGTCAGGTCCGGCCCTGCGACCTGGCGCTGGCGACGACGGTGGCCGGGCTGGCCGCCGCGCACGCGCTGGCCTTCCTGGACGGCCGGGTCCCGTCGAGCACCGGCGCGCGCTGGGAGGTCTCGCTCCCCGCGCTCCACTGGCACGCCCGGCCGGTATGGGCCCATTCCGCATGCCCCTGCGGGGCCGCGGAGAGAGGAAATGGGGAGCACCCCTCGGAGGACGGGGCATCACACGCGACAATGGCGGTGCAACGGCCGTCGGCGCAGTGCCGTGAGGCAGCAGCGGAGCGGCCGGCTGGGACTTGGAGGGCGCATGTCTGATCTTCCCCGGAAGGCGGTCACCCGGACCGCCAAGCTCGCCGCGCTCCCGCTCGGCATCGCCGGGCGGGCGACCTGGGGATTCGGCAAGCGGATCGTCGGCGAGTCGGCCGAACTCGTCGGCCGCGAGCTCCAGCAGCGCACGGCCGAGCAGCTGTTCAAGGTGCTCGGCGAGCTCAAGGGCGGCGCCATGAAGTTCGGCCAGGCCTTGTCCGTCTTCGAGTCCGCCCTGCCCGAGGAGGTGGCCGGCCCCTACCGGGCCGCGCTGACGAAGCTCCAGGAGGCCGCGCCGCCGATGCCCACGCGCACGGTGCACGGGGTGCTGGAGGAGCGGCTCGGCGAGGGCTGGCAGGAGCTGTTCTCGGAGTTCGAGGACAAGCCCTCCGCGGCCGCCTCGATCGGCCAGGTCCACCGGGCGGTGTGGCACGACGGCCGTGAGGTGGCCGTCAAGGTGCAGTACCCCGGCGCGGGCGAGGCGCTGCTGTCCGACCTGAACCAGCTGAGCCGCTTCTCCCGTCTGCTCGGCCCGCTGATCCCCGGCATGGACATCAAGCCGTTGATCGCCGAGCTGAAGGACCGCGTCTCGGAGGAGCTCGACTACGGCCTGGAGGCCCAGGCCCAGCAGGCGCACGCGGACGAGTTCACCGACGACCCGGACGTCCTCGTGCCGCACGTGGTCCACCAGTCGGAGCAGGTGCTGATCACCGAGTGGATCGACGGCATCCCCCTGTCGGAGATCATCTCGGACGGCACCCCGGAACAGCGCGACCGAGCCGGCCAGCTGCTGGCCCGTTTCCTGTTCTCCGGCCCGGCCCGCACCGGCCTGCTCCACGCCGATCCGCACCCGGGCAACTTCCGTCTGCTGCCCGGCGGTCCGGACGGAGAGGACGACTGGCGCCTCGGCGTCCTGGACTTCGGCACGGTCGACCGGCTTCCGGGTGGTCTGCCGGCCACCATCGGCGAGTCCCTGCGCATGACCCTCGACGGCGAGGCCGAGGCGGTCTATGAGCTCCTGTGCGCGGAGGGTTTCGTCAAGGAGACCATAGAGCTGGACCCCGACGCCGTCATGGACTATCTCCTGCCGATCATCGAACCGGCCCAGGTCGAGGAGTTCACGTTCACGCGCGGCTGGATGCGCAGTCAGGCGGCTCGCGTCGCCGACCCCCGCTCCCCCGCCTACCAGCTGGGCAAGCAGCTCAATCTGCCCCCGTCGTATCTGCTGATCCACCGGGTGACGCTGAGCACCATCGGGGTGCTGTGCCAGCTGGGGGCGACGGTGCGGCTGCGCGAGGAGCTGGAAGAGTGGCTGCCGGGCTTCGTGCCGGAGGACCCGGCGGACGGCGGGGAGGCGGTCGCGGAGGCGTGACCCGGGCCCCGCGAGGCGGGGTCCGGGCCCCGCGTCTCACCACCGGTCGGAGTCCAGGCGCCCCTCGATCGACCTGAGGTTGTCCCGGGAGCTCGGCTGTGACGCGCCGCGGGGGCCGGTCCGTTCGGCACGGACCGGCCCCCGCGGGGAAAGCACGGCCTCCGGTGGGGAGGCAGACGCTTCAGATGGGGTCGGTTACTGCATGACCGCCATGGCGAGCGCCCGGCGGGCGCGCCGCGAGGCGCGCTCCGCCCTGCGCTGCATCCGGCGGGCGGTCACCAGGCGCACGGCCCGGCGGTCCCGCTCCGCCTCGTCCAGTCGCTCGCGCATATGCGCACGAGCCATGGCTTCTGGGATGAGTTGCATCTGTCGAGTCCTGTTCTGACGCGAGTCCATCGCGCCGTTCGTGGTGAAGTCTTGGGTCGCGGAGCCTGCGGGCTCGTCGGGGGACGGCTTCATCGGGGCCTGCTTCTGGGGGTCGTGCGTGAGGGGACGGTCGATCGTTCCGGCGGTGTTCATGCTGTGACCGGGTTCTTGCGCGGGCGGCCACGCGGCCGCTTCCGGGCGACGACGACACCCTGGACGAACAGCTCGCCACCCCAGACGCCCCAGGGCTCACGCCGCTCCTTGGCGCCGGCGAGGCAGGCCTCGATCAGCGGGCAGGTGCGGCAGAGGGACTTGGCGTACTCGACGTCCGCGGGCGACTCGGCGAAGAAGACCTCCGGGTCGTAGGAGCGGCACGGGACGGGTACGCCGAGGTTCTCGATGGCGTCGTCGAGCGCGGTGAGCGCGGTGAGCGGGGTCAAGGTGGAGTCCTCCGTGGAGCCGGGCTTGGGGATCGTTTCCGAAGGCGGAACGGACGGTGCGTGCGCTTCGAGTTGCACGGTCGTCTTCCTCGTCTGTTCGTCCGGCCTGTTGGCCGGGGGCGGCTGGTACCGGGTTCTTTTGTTGTCCCGAGGTCCTTCGGTCCGTCGTCCCTGGTCGGGGACAAACAGAAGGGCCGCGGATCCCGGATGGGGTTCCGCGGCCCTGAAGGCGCCGGCCTGATCGAATCAGGCTGGATCACTCCAGGGTTCTGGCCCACGGAAGGCCCACATCAGGTGGTGCTGCGTCGTCTGCTTCCGGAATCCGGCACCGGTCGCCGTAAAGGCATAGGCCTGCGCCTGTGCCGCTACTGCTGCTTCCAGTGCCTTGGTCGGTCGCTCATTGCGCTCACGGACGGGAAGGCCCGCGGGAGCAACGGAGGAGGACGCCGGACGGACGGCACGAATGCCGGACAGACCGGTGCCCAGGTTCGAAACGCCGAGCATGCACGTGGAGACGGCCGAGCGATCGGTCATTTTCACGGTGCTGATGGAGCTGCTGATGATGCTGATCACTGGGCTCGCCTCCTCTCGGCGTCTCGGGGGACTGGATGAACCAGTCCGACGGATATGCAAGTACAACACGGAATCAGGGCCTCCGAGAAGGCCGCTGCTCTCGTGGCTAAGAACCTATGGGGATTGCTGGGGCATGCGCAAACTATTTTTCCGACGAGTTCGTGTCAGTCCTGATCCGTGTCCGCCGCGGGGTACTGGCCTGCGCAGATGGCCAGAACGTCGGCTCCGTAGCGGGTGAGCTTGCGCATGCCGACGCCGGGGATGCGCGCCAGCTGGTGTTCGTCGTCCGGGGCGGTCTCGGCGATCGCCATCAGCGTCCGGTCGGTGAACACGCAAAAGGCGGGCTGGCCGCTCCTGTGTGCCTGGTCGGCGCGCCACTCGCGGAGCCGCTCGTAGAGGGCCTCGTTCATGTCGGAGGGGCAGTCGTCGCAGCGCATCAGCTTCATCTCGCCCGCGTCGGTCAGCGTGCGGCCGCAGACGCGGCAGCGGGCCGGGGTGCGCGGGACCCGTCTCGGGGCGGAGCCCCTGGTTCCGGGGATGCCGCGCTCGATTCCGCCCACGCCGCCCGCGGACGCGCGGCCGGTGGTGGCCGTCGAGCCGGGACGCAGGCCGTCGAGGAAACGGCTGGGGCGGCGGCTGGGGCGGCCACCGGGTGAGCGGGAGAGGGCCCAGGACAGATGGAGGCGCTCGCGCGCGCGGGTGACGCCGACGTACAGCAGACGGCGCTCCTCCTCGATCTGCTCGTCGGTCCTGGCGTAGGTGATCGGCATCATTCCCTCGGCGACGCCGACGAGGAACACGACGTCCCACTCCAGGCCCTTGGCCGAGTGCAGGGAGGCGAGGGTGACGCCCTGCACGGTGGGGGCGTGCTGGGCGTTCGCCCGCTCGTCGAGTTCGGCGACGAGGTCGGCGAGGGTGGCTCCCGGCTTGGCGGCGGCGAAGTCCTGGGCGAGGTTCACCAGGGCGGCCAGGGACTCCCAGCGCTCCCGTACGGCGCCGGAGCCGGCCGGGGGCTGCGGCGTCCAGCCCTCGCCCGACAGCACGGCCCGCACCTGGGAGGGCAGGTCGACGGCGTCGTCCAGGAGGGAGTCGTTGCCGCCGAAGCGGGCCGCGCCGCGCAGGGCGACGCCGGCCTTGCGCACCTCGGGGCGGTCGAAGAAGCGCTCGGCGCCGCGCAGCTGGTACGGCACCCCGGCGTCGGCGAGGGCCTGCTCGTAGGTCTCGGACTGGGCGTTCGTGCGGAACAGGACGGCGATCTCGGAGGCCGGGACGCCCGCGTCCATCAGTTCGCGGATGCGGCGGGCCGCGCCCTCCGCCTCGGCCGGCTCGTCGGTGTACTCGGTGTAGACCGGCTCCGGACCCGCGGGGCGCTGGGAGACCAGCTCCAGGCGGTGGTCGGCGGCCCGGCCCTTCGCCTGGGCGAGCAGGCCGTTGGCGAGATGGACGACCTGCGGGGTGGAGCGGTAGTCGCGGACCAGCTTGACGACGGTGGCTCCCGGGTGGCGCGTGCGGAAGTCCAGCAGGTGGTCGGGGGTCGCCCCGGTGAACGAGTAGATCGTCTGGCTGGCGTCGCCGACGACGCACAGGTCGTCCCGCTCGCCCAGCCACAGCTCCAGCAGGCGCTGCTGGAGCGGGCTGACGTCCTGGTACTCGTCGACCACGAAGTGCTGGTACTGGGCGCGGACCTGTTCGGCGATGTCGTGCCGGTCCTGGAGGACGGCGACGGTCAGCAGGAGCACGTCCTCGAAGTCGATGACGGAGCGCTCGCGCTTGATGTCCTCGTAGGCGGCGTAGAGCTGGGCGATCTCGGCCGGGTCCCGGGGGGCCTCGCGGCCGGCCTTGGCGGCGGCGGGCGCGTAGTCGGCGGGGACGGTCTGGGTGACCTTGGACCATTCGATCTCCGCGGTGACGTCCCGCAGCTCGCCGCGGTCGAGCCGGACGCGGCAGGCGGCGGCCGCGTCGGCGACGAGCTGGATCTTGCGGTCGACAAGCCGGGGCATGGAGCCGCCGATGGCCTTCGGCCAGAAGTACTGGAGCTGGCGCAGCGCGGCCGAGTGGAACGTGCGCGCCTGGACGCCCGCGGCGCCGAGCTGGCGGAGCCGGCCGCGCATCTCCCCGGCGGCGCGGTTGGTGAACGTGACGGCGAGCACGCTGGACGGCTGGAGGATGCCGGCGCGTACCCCGTAGGCGATGCGGTGGGTGATCGCCCGGGTCTTGCCCGTGCCCGCGCCCGCCAGGACGCACACCGGACCGTGCAGGGCGGTGGCCACTTCGCGCTGCTCGGGGTCGAGCCCTTCGAGCACCGCGTCGGCCGAGTCCGGTACCTGCGGGAACAGGGTGGAGTGCGTTGCTGCTGTCACACAGCCATGCTGCCAGGTCGGGCGAGACGGCTGTGCCGGTTGTCCACAGGCACCTGCCGATAGTCGTACCAATGCGGCAGGCGTCACGTCCGGTGGGACCGGGGACCCGGGAATGGTGGACGTTTCACATACGTTCCACGGACTGCGAACCCGTCCCCGAGCCACCGAAGGAGCACGAGAGACATGCCGGGCACTGTGACGATGTACAGCACTACGTGGTGCGGCTACTGCCGCCGGCTGAAGAGCCAGATGGACCGCGAGGGCATCGCGTACAACGAGGTCAACATCGAGCAGGACCCGGAGTCCGCCGCGTTCGTGGAGAAGGCGAACAACGGCAACCAGACGGTTCCCACCGTTCTGTTCCCGGACGGCTCCACCCTCACCAACCCGTCGCTGGCTCAGGTGAAGCAGAAGATCGGCGCCTAGTCGCCGTGTGAGTACGGGAAGGCGGCCCCCCGAGTGTGTGTGCTCGGGGGGCCGCCTTCTCGTGGTTCGCGGGCCGTCTTCCCGTGGTTCGAGGGCCGTCTTCCCACGGTTCAGGAGTCGGCCGCGCGGTCCGGTTTCGTCAGGCGACGGTGCGGGTCGGGAGGGGCTTGCCGTACCAGAGCTCGATCAGGCGGGCCGCGATCGAGATGCCGTAGGGCGGGAGCACCTCGCCGGACTCGAAGGCGGCGCGCAGTTCGTCGCGGGAGAACCAGCGGGCCTCGTGGATCTCGTCGCCGTCGACCTCGATCTCGGTCGTGGTGGCCCGGGCCAGGAAGCCCAGCATCAGGCTGGACGGGAACGGCCAGGGCTGGCTCGCGACGTACTCGACCTGCCCGACGGTGATGCCGACCTCCTCGTGGACCTCGCGGCGGACCGACTGCTCGATGGACTCGCCGGGCTCGACGAATCCGGCGAGCGTCGAGAAGCGGCCCTCGGGCCAGTGCACCTGGCGGCCGAGCAGCAGGCGGTCGTCCTCGTCGGTCACGGCCATGATCACGGCCGGGTCGGTGCGCGGGTAGTGCTCGGCGCCGCAGGCGGGGCAGCGGCGGATGTGGCCGGCCGCGGCGATCACGGTGCGCTCTCCGCAGCGCGAGCAGAAGCGGTGGGTGCGCTGCCAGTTCTCCAGGCCGACCGCGTGCACCATCAGGCCCACGTCGCGCGCCGACAGCAGCAGCCCCGCCTCGCGCAGACCCGCCGGGCGCGCGGACTGGTCCATGCGGCCGGGCAGGGCGTCCTTCTGGAGGGCGAAGTAGCTGACGCCGTCCTCGTCGATGCCGAGGAAGTAGCGGTGTGCCTCGGTGAGGGGGGCTTCGAAGGAGGGGGTCATGACGATCTCGGTGCGCCCGTCCGCCGTCTCGTCGATGAGGACCTGGCCGCCGGAGACCACGAAGCAGCGCGTGGAGGGGTGGCTCCACGCCGCCGCGAGCCAGGCCTCGTCGAGCCGGTGGTGCGCGGCCCGGTCGATGCCGCTCGGGGCGGTGAGCGAGATGGGTCGGTCGGCGTTGTGGTCGGTCCAGGTGGTCACGGGTGCTTCCAACTCCCCCGGTGGAACGGTTGGGTTCGGCGGCTGTTCGGCGGGATGTGCGGCGGGAGACGACCGGTTCCGGCGGGCTCGTGCGGTGCGGGGCGGGTTCTTCCAGTGTGCCCCGCGCGCGTGGCCGGTCCGGGCGGCTGCCTGGGCTCAGGGCGCGTGACGCGCGCTCCAGTGCTCGGCGAGGTCACCCCACAGGTAGGCGGTGGTCTCGACGCCTTTGAGGAGCAGGTCGAGTTCGACTTTCTCGTTCGGTGCGTGCCAGCCGTCGGAGGGGACGGAGATCCCGAGGAAGAGCACCGGGGCGCCGAGGACGTCCTGGAGGTCGGCCGCGGGGCCGGAGCCGCCCTCGCGTGTGTAGCGCACGGGCTTGCCGAAGGCCCGCTCCATGGCGCGGACGACCGACTGCAGCGCCGGGTGGTCGAGCGGCGTCAGGCACGGGCGCGTGGCCCCGCTGAACGTGATCTCGCAGCGGATCCCGGCGGGCACCTGCTGCTCGGCCCAGGCGCGGACCGCCTTCTCGACGTGAGCGGGGTCCTGGCCCGCCACCAGCCGGAAGGACAGCTTCACCATGGCGGAGGACGGGACGACGGTCTTGCTGCCGGGGCCCTGGTAGCCGCCGCCGATGCCGTTGACCTCGGCGGTCGGGCGGGCCCAGACGCGTTCCAGGGTGGTGTAGCCGGCCTCGCCGTGCGTGGCGTGCGACCTGGCCGCGCGCAGCCACTGCCGCTCGTCGAAGGGCAGTTCGGCGAAGAGGGCGCGCTCGCCGTCGGTCAGCTCGACGACGCCGTCGTAGAAGCCGGGGATCGCCACGCGCGCGTGCTCGTCGTGCAGCGCGGCGACCAGGCGGGCGGCGACCGTCGCCGGGTTGGGCACCGCGCCGCCGAAGGAACCGGAGTGGATGTCCTGGTCGGGGCCGTACAGGCGTATCTCGCACTCGGCGAGACCGCGCATGCCCGTGCACACGGTGGGGGTGTCCTCGGACCACATGCCGGTGTCGGAGACGATCACGGCGTCCGCGGCGAGCCGCTCGGCGTGCTGCTCGACCAGAGCCCGGAAGTGCGGCGAGCCGGACTCCTCCTCGCCCTCGACGAGCAGTTTGAGGTGCACGGCGGGCGTGGTGCGGCCGGTGGCGGCGAGGTGGGCACGGAGCCCGAGCGTGTGGAAGAAGACCTGGCCCTTGTCGTCGGCCGCCCCGCGCGCGTAGAGGCGATTCCCGCGGATCTCGGGCTCGAAGGGCTCGCTGTCCCAGCCGTCCTCCCGTGCGGCGGGCTGCACGTCGTGGTGGCCGTAGACCAGCACGGTGGGCGCCTGCGGGTCGTCGCTGGGCCACTCCGCATAGACGGCGGGCGCGCCCGGGGTCTGCCAGACCTCGGCCGTCGGGAAGCCGGTCTCGGTCAGCTTGGCGGCGAGCCAGTCGGCGCTGCGTCGTACGTCGGGCGCGTGGCCGGGCTGGGCCGACACCGACGGGATGCGCAGCCACTCGGCGAGGTCGTCGAGGAAGGCGGCGCGGTGCCGCTGGATGTACGTACGGACGACGCTGTCCGGGGTCTGGCTCATGGTCACGAGCCTATCGGCCCGCACCGACGTCCTCGGAGTGCGGTTCCTCACCGAGCCGGTCCCCCGGCGGCTCCTCCAGCAGCAGCCGCTCCAGGGCCGCACGGTCGGGCAGTGCCGGCGGGCGCACCACTTCTCCGGTGCGCACGTACAGGAAGGCCGCCGTGACCGACTCCGGGGGCACGCCCTGCTGCTCGGCCCAGGCGAGGCGGTAGACGGCGAGCTGGAGCGGGTCGGCGGTGCGGGAGCGGCTGGTCTTCCAGTCGACGATCTCGTACGTCGCCGCGTCGCCGTCGCCCTCCTTGTAGACGGCGTCGATACGGCCCCGTACGACGCGGCCGGCGAGCGTGAGCTGGAAGGGCGCTTCCACACGGTAGGGCGTGCGGTGCGCGTACTCGGTGCGTTCGAAGGCGTCCTTGAGGAGCTGCAGGTCCCGTTCGTCGGCGATCTCGGCCTCGCTGCCGGGCAGCTCCTCCGGTTCCAGCAGCGGCAGGGTGAGTTCCTCGAAGCGGGCCTCGACCCAGGCGTGGAAGCGGGTGCCGCGGCGTGCGGCGGGCTGGGGCGGGCGGGGCATGGGGCGGGCCAGTTCCCGCGCGAAGCCGTCCGGGTCGGCGGCCAGGTGCAGCAGCTGGGACGCGGTGAGCGACGCGGGGAGTGGCACGTCCGTGACGCTGTCGCGGGCGCGCAGCAGCTCGCCGGTGAGGGCGTCGAGGTCACGGTCCCAGGAGGCGACGGTACGGGCCTCCTCGGGGGTGAGGCGGGGGCGGCCGCCGGGGTGCGGGCGCTGCGGTGGGGCCGCCTGGTGGGGGACGGTGGGGCGGCGGTCCGCGGGCCGGGCGGACCGGGCGTGACGGGGCGCCGAGGGCTCGCCGGAGGCCTCCTCGGGGTCGGGCGAAGGGTGCTCGTAGGGCGGCTGCGCCTCGGCGGACGGGTCTGCCTCGTCGGTCAGGTCCGCCGCGTCGAACGGGTCCGTCGCGTCGAACGGGTCCGGTTCACCGTGTGGGTCGGCTTCGCCGTACGGACCGGGGTCGGCGTGCGAATCGGCTTCGGCGTTCGGGTCCGGGTCGGCGTACGTGTCCGGGTCGGCGTACGCGTACGGATCGGCTTCGCCGTACGGGTCAGGTTCGCCGTACAGGGGCTCCTCGTACAGGGGCTCCTCGTCCTCCGGTGGTGGGGGCCATTCCGGGTCGTCGAGGGCGTCCGGGTCGTGCACGGCGGCGGGGTGGGCTGCGTCCCGGGAGGCGAGGTCGTCCAGGTGGGCCAGGACGGTCTCGGCGGCGGCGCGGCGGCGGGCCAGGGCCGCCTCGTCCAGGGGCAGGGGCCACACCTGGTCGGCGGTGGCCCGGTGCAGTGCCGGGTTCTCCTCGTCCTCGGCGGGTTCGTCCGCCCAGGCCTCGATCTCGCCGTAGCCGGCCGCGCAGTGCTCGTAGAGGGCCTGGAGGAACGCGGACGGGCCGCGCCGCTTCTTCTGGGTGGGGCCCCACCAGTGGCCGGACCCCAGGAGGAGGGACCGGGGGCGGGTGAAGGTGACGTAGCCGAGGCGGAGCTCCTCGGTGTGCTGGTGGTCCTTCATGGCCTCGTGGAAGGCCTTGAGGCCCCGGGCGTCCCAGGAGGGCACGTCGGGCAGCGTGTCGGCGTCGCCGCGCAGCGCGTGCGGCAGGACCTTGCCCTGGGAGATCCACTTCTCGCGGCCCTGGCTGCTGGGGAAGGTGCCGGTGACCAGGCCGGGGACGACCACGACGTCCCATTCCAGGCCCTTGGACTTGTGGGCGGTGAGCACCTTGACGGTGTTCTCGCCCCCGGGGAGGGCGTTGTCGAGTCCCTTCTCGTACTGGGCGGCGGTGCGCAGGAAGCCGAGGAAGGCGAGCAGGCTGGCCTCGTTGTCACCGGCGGCGAAGGAGGCGGCGACGTCCAGGAAGTTGGACAGGGTCTCGCGGCGGCGGGCTGCCAGGGCGTGCGGGGACGCCGACAGCTCGACCTCCAGACCGGTGACAGCCAGGACCCGGTGCAGGACGTCCATCAGCGGGTCGGCCAGGGAGCGGCGCAGTTCGCGCAGCTCGGTGGCGAGCCGGGCGAAGCGCACGCGCGCGTCGGGCGAGAAGGGCAGTCCGTCGTCGTCCCCGTGGCCGTCCAGGGGTGTCTCCAGGAACGTGTCGAGGGCGTCCGCGAGCGAGATCACCTCGGCGGGATCGACCCCCTCGACGGCCTCGGCGAGGCGCCGGTCCGGGTCGTCGTCGCCCTCCACACGCGCGTGGGACACGAGGAGCCGGGCGCGCCGCCCCAGCAGGGCGAGGTCACGGGGGCCGATGCGCCAGCGCGGCCCGGTCAGCAGGCGCACCAGGGAGGCGTTGGCACCGGGGTCCTGGAGGACCTCGCAGACGGCGACCAGGTCGGCGATCTCGGGCAGGTGGAGCAGTCCGGAGAGGCCGACGACCTCGACCGGGACGTCCCGGGCGACGAGGGCGCCCTGGATCTCGGCGAAGTCGGTCGCCGTGCGGCACAGGACGGCGATCTCGCCGGGTGCCGTCCCGGTGCGGACGAGGTGGGCGATGGAGTCGGCGGCCCAGTCGATCTCCTCGGCGTGGGTGTCCAGCAGGGCGCAGCGGACCACGCCGTCGCGTTCGGCGCCGGGGGCCGGGCGCAGCGCCTCCACGCCCGCGTGCAGGGCGCGCAGGGGCTCGGCGAGGCCGTTGGCGAGGTCCAGGAGGCGGCCGCCGCTGCGGCGGTTCTCGCTGAGCGCCTGCCGGGTCGCGGGGCGGCCGTCGGCGTGGGCGAAGTGCTCGGGGAAGTCGTCGAGGTTGGCGACGGAGGCGCCACGCCACCCGTAGATGGCCTGGCAGGGATCGCCGACCGCGGTGACGGGGTGACCGGTGCCCTCGCCGAACAGGCCCGCGAGGAGGACGCGTTGGGCGACCGAGGTGTCCTGGTACTCGTCGAGGAGGACCACCCGGAACTCGTCGCGCAGGAGGCGGCCCACCTCGGGGATCTGCGCGAGCCGGGCCGACAGGGCGATCTGGTCGCCGAAGTCGAGCAGGTCCCGCTCGCGTTTGGCGGCCCGGTACCGGGTGACCAGCTCGGCCAGCTCCCGGCGCGCGGCGGCGGCCTCGGGCACCTTGCGCAGATCGGCGTTGGTGAGCTTGGCGCCCCGCAGCGACAGCAGCAGCTCGGCGTCGTACGCGCGCAGCGCCTCGGGGCGTACGAGGTGCTCGGAGAGCTCGGCGTCCAGGGCGAGGAGGTCGCCGACGAGGTCCGGGAAAGAGCGGGTGAGGGCCGGGTAGGGGCCGGGCGACTCGCGCAGCACGCGCGCGGCGAGCTGGAAGCGGGTGGCGTCGGCGAGCAACCGGGACGTCGGCTCCAGGCCGATGCGCAGACCGTGGTCGGTCAGCAGGCGCCCCGCGAAGGCGTGGTACGTGGAGATCACCGGCTCGCCCGGCGGGTTGTCCGGGTCGATGACGTCCGGGTCGGTGACGCCGGCCTTGATCAGCGCCTTGCGGACGCGCTCGGCGAGTTCGGCGGCGGCCTTGTTCGTGAAGGTGAGGCCGAGCACCTGCTCGGGGGCGACCTGGCCGGTCCCGACCAGCCACACCACGCGTGCCGCCATCACCGTCGTCTTGCCCGAGCCGGCTCCGGCCACGATCACCTGGGGAGCGGGCGGCGCGGTGATGCAGGCCGTCTGCTCCGGGGTGAACGGGATGCCGAGGAGCTCTTTGAGCTGTTCGGGGTCGGTGAGTCGGGCTGGCACATCGGAGAGGCTAGCGGCGCGCACTGACACCAGCGGCCCGATCAGCCCTCCGGGGCGGTGGAACCGCAGGTCAGCTCGGGAGGTGCGATGGGTCACTCCACCACGTGACGGCCCTCCTGGCGCGCGCTGCACGAGGACCGGAACGCGCAGTGGGTGCAGTGCTGCCCGGCCGTCGGCGTGAACCGCTCGTCGAGGACCTTGCCGGCGGCCGTGGCCAGCAGGTCGCCGACCCACTCCCCCCGCAGCGGCTCCTGGGCCTGCACCTTGGGCAGGGCCTCGCCGCCGTCGCGCCGGGCGGCGCCCTGGCGCAGGTGGACGAGTTCGGCGCCGCCCGGCTCGGGGCGTACTCCGTCGAAGACCTCGTCGACGGCGCCCTCGCGGACGGCGAGCTGGTAGACGGCGAGCTGCGGGTGACGCTCCACCTCCTTCGAGGTGGGCGCCTGCTTGCCGGTCTTGAAGTCGACCACGTAGGCGCGGCCGTCGCCGTCCGCCTCCACGCGGTCCATCTGGCCGCGGATACGCACCTCGTAGTCGCCTGCTTCGAGGGTGACGTCGAAGTCGTGCTCGCTGGCCACCGGCGTTCGCCCGGCGCGGTCCATGACGTGCCACTGGAGGAAGCGTTCGAGCGCCACGCGCGCGTTGTCCTTCTCCTGCTCCGACTTCCAGGGCGCGTCGAAGGCGAGGGCGTTCCACACGGAGTCGAGGCGTTCCATGAGGACGGAGAGGTCGGCCGGGGTGTGCCCGGAGGCGACCTCGTCGGCCAGGACGTGCACCACGTTGCCGAAGCCCTGCGCGGAGGTCGCGGGCGCGTCGGCCTTCACCTCGCGGCCCAGGAACCACTGCAGGGCGCAGGTGTTGGCCAGCTGGTCCAGGGCGCTGCCGGAGAGCACGACGGGCTGGTCCCGGTTGCGCAGCGGCACCTTGGACTCGGTCGGCTCGAACATGCCCCACCAGCGGTAGGGGTGGGCGGACGGCACCAGGGGGCGGCCGTCCTCGTCGGCGAGGGCGGCGAGCCGGGCCAGGCGGTGGGCGGCGGCCTCCCGCAGGGCGTCGGAGACGCGCGGGTCGACCGTCGTGGCCCGCAGTTCGGCCACCAGGGCGGCCACGGACAGCGGCCGGCGCGGCCGTCCCGTGACGTCCTTGGGTTCGACGCCGAGTTCGGTCAGGAACCGGGAGGGCTGGTCGCCGTCGTCCGCGGGTGCCTTGACGGCGGTGACGACGAGCCGTTCACGCGCGCGCGTGGCGGCCACGTAGAACAGGCGGCGCTCCTCGGCGAGCAGCGCACCGGGGGTGAGGGGTTCGGCGAGACCGTCGCGGCCGATGCGGTCGGCCTCCAGGAGGGAACCGCGGCGGCGCAGGTCCGGCCACAGGCCCTCCTGGACGCCCGCGACGACCACGAGGCGCCATTCCAAGCCCTTGGAGCGGTGGGCGGTCATCAGACGGACGGCGTCGGGGCGCACGGCACGCCGCGTGAGGGTGTCGGCGGCGATGTCCTCGGCGTCGATCTCCTCCAGGAAGTTGAGCGCGCCCCGGCCGCCGGTGCGTTCCTCCGCGCGGGCCGCCGTGGCGAACAGGGCGCAGACCGCGTCCAGGTCGCGGTCCGCGTTGCGTCCGGCCGCGCCGCCCCGCCGGGCGGCGCGCTCCAGCCGCCCGGGCCACGGCGTGCCCTCCCACAGGTCCCACAGCGCCTCCTCGGCCGTGCCGCCGCCGGCCAGCCGCTCCCGGGCCTTGCGCAGCAGCGCGCCGAGACGCTGGGCACCCCGCGCGTACGTGGGGTCGTGCACGGCGAGCCGCTCCGGCTCGGCCAGCGCCTGCGCGAGCAGGACGTCGGAGGGCGGCGGCAGCGGATTGCCCGCGGCCCGCTCCTCGTCGCGCAGGGCGCGGCCGAGACGGCGCAGGTCGGCGGCGTCCATGCCGGCAAGGGGCGAGGTGAGGAGGGTGAGGGCGGTCTCGGTGTCGAGCCAGCAGGAGCCGGGGACGCCGGCAGCGCTTACGCCGGTCGCGGTGGTGGTCCCGCGGGCGCCGGCCTCTTGAGCCCCCGCAGCCGCAGCCGCAGCCTGGGCCTCAGACCCAGCCTCGGACCCGGCCCCGGCCCCGGCCCCGGTCCCAGCCCCAGCCCCAGCCCCAGCCCCAGCCCCAGCAAGTCCTACGGCATCCCCGTCGACTTCGGCGTCCCCGTCCCGCACGGCGTCCCCGTTCCGCACGACGTCCCCGTCGCCCGCCGCGTCACCCCCGGAGGGCCCCGCCTCCGCCTGCGCCACCGCCCGCAGCGCCGTCAGCAGCGGTGCCACCGCCGGTTCGTGCCGCAGCGGCACGTCGTCTCCGTCGACGTCCACGGGCACGCCCGCCGCCGTCAGGGCACGGCGGACCGTCGGGATGGTGCGGGAACCGGCGCGCACCAGGACGGCCATCTCGCTCCACGGGACGCCGTCCTCCAGGTGGGCCCGGCGCAGGATGTCCGCGACGTTGTCCAGCTCCGTGCCGGACGTGGGATACGTGTAGGCCTCGACGCGGCCGCCGTCCCGTACCGGGACGAGTTCGCGGTGGGCGCGCACCTTCTCGGCGGGCAGGCGGGTCAGCGGCATCCGCTGGGTCAGCAGCCGGGTCGCGGCCAGCAGGCCGGCACCGGAGCGGCGGGACGAGCGCAGCACCGCGACCGGGGCCGGGCGGCCGTCCGCGCGCGGGAAGGCGTGCGGGAAGTCGAGGATGCCGTTCACGTCCGCCCCGCGGAAGGCGTAGATCGACTGGTCGGGGTCGCCGAACGCGACGAGGGTGCGGCCGCCCCCGGCCAGCGCGTGCAGCAGCCGCACCTGAGCGGGGTCCGTGTCCTGGTACTCGTCGACGTAGACGGCGTCGTACCGGTCGGCGAGCCACGCGGCGACCTCGGGACGGCGGGCCAGGAGCACCGCGCGGTGGACGAGTTCGGCGTAGTCGATCACGCCCTGAAGGTCGAGGACGTCGAGGTACTCGGCGAGGAAGGCGGCCGCCGCGCGCCAGTCGGGGCGGCCGGTGCGGCGCGCGAAGGCGTCCAGGGCGTCGGGGCCGAGACCCAGTTCACGGCTGCGGGCGAGGACCGCGCGGACCTCGTCGGCGAAGCCACGGGTGGTCAGGCAGGCGCGCAGCTCGTCCGGCCAGCGCACGTGCGCGAGCCCGAGCCGCTCCAGGTCCACCTGGCCCGCCAGCAGTTCCCGTACGGCGACGTCCTGCTCGGGTCCGGACAGCAGCCGCAGCGGCTCCACGAAGAGGTCGCTGTCCTGGTGGGCGCGGACCAGGGCGTAGCAGAAGGAGTGGAACGTGGTGGCCTGCGGGGCGCGGGCCGCGCCGGTGCGCAGGGCCATGCGGTCGCGCAGCTCGACGGCGGCCCTGCGGCTGAACGTCAGCACCAGTACGCGCGCGGGGTCGCCGCCCCGGGCGATCCGCTCGGCCACGGACTCGACGAGCGTGGTGGTCTTGCCGGTGCCCGGGCCTGCGAGGACGAGCAGCGGGCCAGCCGTGTGGTCAACCACGGAGCGCTGCGAGGCGTCCAAAAGAGGGGGGTCCACCCGAGCAGGGGGGGTACGTACCAGTCGGTAAGCGCCACGGCTCCCCCGCCGTACCCGGGGGTGCGACAGGCCGCTGGTGGAGGAAGAGGAGCTCACGTGGTTCGCCGGTCCTGGTGGATGTGCTGGTGGGCGGGCCACCGCGCGCGTGGCGGGCGGTGACCGCGGGGTGAGGGGGACGCGTGCAGCCGACGCTACGCCGACGGGTGAGGCGGAAGCAGGGCTTCCCCCTCTTCCCGCCGGTCACTCGCGGCACTCTCGTCGCACATGTCCCTCACCTCACGAACGTACGTCATGCCCCCGCTGTGCCCCGATTCCCCCGTCCGGATCACGGGCCACACGGGAGGGCGTGCGATGCCGGAAGCTGTCAGGTGTGACCCTCCGCGCGTTCACCGCCGTCCCACCGCGCCCGTCTCATGTCGAGGCGCGGCAGGTGGCCCTCGGCGGCGCGGCTCGCCTCCTTCAGGGGCGTGCCCTCCGCGCGGTAGTGGCCGAGCGCCCGCTGCTCGTGTCCCGGGAGCAGCACGCCGTCCGCGCGGACCACACGCCACCACGGGACGGCTCCGCCGTAGAGCGCCATCACCCGGCCCACCTGCCGCGGACCGCCCTCCTCCAGCCACTCGGCCACGTCCCCGTAGGTCATGACCCGGCCCGGCGGGATCAGCTCCGCGACGTCGAGGACCCGTTCGGCGTAGGCGGGCAGGGCTTCCCCCTGCTCGTCGGGGACACCGTCGGACCCCGTGCGGGCATGGTGCGGACGGGTGTCCTCCGGAAGGCTCTGCTCGCTCATCCGTCCCATCCTGCCCCACCCCACCGACAACGGGACGGCCGTGCTCCCGAGCGTTTCCTTCGCCCGGCGGCAGCGCGTCGGGCAGACTGTCCGCCCCCGCATGTGCACCCTGATGCCCCCGTGTGTCGGTGTGGCATGCCACCATCGTGCGGGCGGTGACCGGTGATACGAGACCAAGAAGAGACGATGAAGCAGCAGGGTGCGCACCCCGAGGACACGGAGGGCACCTCTGACGCTTCGTCGCGCCCGGGCACCGAGGACGGCGACATGCAGGGCACGCCTGAGAGCGCCGACGTTCAGGGCACGCCCGAGAGCGCCGCCGACGTACAGGGCTCCGGCACCGGCGACGGCGACGCAAAGGGCGCCCGCACCGACGACGGCGACGCAAAGGGCCGCCGCACCGGCAGCAGCGACGCGAAAGGCCCCGGCAAGAAGGCCCGGACGCCCGCCGAGGAGCCCGACTTCGCGCACATCGACGAGGTGGAGGGCGACGAACCGCTGCTCCCCGCGCGCGTGCACCGCCCGTCCGACCTGATGCGGCTGCTGGTGGGCGTGCTCGCCGTGGCGCTGCTGATCGGCATCGCCGCGTTCGCGCACGGCACCACCTCGGGCCTGGAACAGGACATCAACAAGGGCACCGGGCAGGCGCCCGACCTGCTCATCAAGATCGCCGGCCTGGCCTCCAGCATCGCGATCCTGCTGGTGCCGGTCGCCTTCGCGATCGAGCGGCTGATCAAACGGGACGGGCTCCGGATCGCCGACGGCGTCCTCGCGGCCGTCCTCGCCCACGGCGTGACCCTCGCCACGGACCTGTGGGTCGCCCGGGCCGCCCCCGACTCGATCCAGGAGGCGCTCACCCAGCCCTCCCCCGGCGACGTCACCGCCTTGACGGACCCCGTGCACGGCTATCTGGCGCCGGTCATCGCCTACATGACGGCCGTCGGCATGTCCCGCAGACCGAGATGGCGCGCGGTGCTCTGGGTCGTCCTGCTGCTCGACGCCTTCTCGATGCTCGTCACCGGGTACACGACCCCGTTCTCGATCATCCTGACCGTGCTGATCGGCTGGACCGTCGCCTACGGCACGCTGTACGCGGTCGGCTCGCCCAACGTCCGGCCCACCGGGCAGACGCTGATGGCGGGTCTGCGGACCGTCGGATTCCGCCCGGTCAGCGCGTCCCGTGAGGACCACTCGGACAACCCGGACACCGGTGACCGCGGCCGGCGCTACTTCGTCACCCTGGAGGACGGCCCGCCCCTGGACGTCACCGTCGTCGACCGCGAGCAGCAGGCGCAGGGCTTCTTCTACCGCGCCTGGCGCAACCTCACCCTGCGCGGCTTCGCCACCCGCAGCAGCCTCCAGTCACTGCGCCAGGCCCTGGAGCAGGAGGCACTGCTGGCGTACGCGGCGATCGCGGCCGGCGCCAACGCTCCCAAGCTGATCGCCACCTCCGAGCTCGGCCCCGACGCCGTGATGCTCGTCTACGAGCACAGCGGCGGCCGCACCCTGGACTCCCTGGACGACGAGGAGATCACCGACGACCTGCTGCGCGACACCTGGCACCAGGTGAAAGCGCTGCAGTCCCGGCGCATCGCGCACCGCAGGCTGGTGGGCGACGCGATCCTGGTGGATCGTTCCGGCACGGTGATCCTCACCGACCTGCGCGTCGGCGAGATCGCCGCCGGCGATCTGCTGCTGCGGATGGACATCTCCCAGCTGCTGGTGACCCTCGGGCTCCGGGTGGGCGGCGAGCGGGCGGTCGCCTCGGCGGTGAGCGTGCTCGGCCCGGACGCCGTGGCGGACTGCCTGCCGATGCTCCAGCCCATCGCGCTCAGCCGCTCCACGCGCGCGACGCTGCGCAGACTGGCCCGGGAACGGGCCCAGCGCGAGCGCGAGGCGGTCCTGGAGGCGTCCCAGCAGGCCAAGCAGGCGCGCCTGGCGGAGCAGCACTCCGACGCGGCCGTGCCCGTGCTGGAGAAGCCCGACAAGAAGGCCGTGCGGGCGGAGCAGCGGGCCGAGAAGCGGGCGATCGACGAGGCCCTGGAGGAGGCGCGCGAGGAGGACCTGCTCACCCAGATCCGCTACGAGGTGCTGCGGATCAGGCCCCAGGCACCGGTCGAACCGGCCCGGCTGGAGCGGGTGCGGCCGCGCACGCTGATCAGTTTCATCGCCGGCGCGATCGGCGCGTACTTCCTGCTGACGCAGCTCACGCACATCGAGTTCGGGCCGCTCATCGCCCACGCCGAGTGGGGCTGGGTCGCCGCGGCCGTGCTGTTCTCGATGGCGAGCTACTTCGCGGCGGCGATGGCGCTGCTGGGGTTCGTGCCCGAGCGGGTGCCCTTCCTGCGGACGGTGGCGGCGCAGGTCGCCGGGTCCTTCGTGAAGATCGTCGCCCCGGCGGCCGTGGGCGGCGTGGCGCTGAACACGCGCTTCTTGCAGCGCGCGGGGGTGCGGCCCGGGCTGGCGGTGGCGAGCGTGGGCGCCTCGCAGCTGTTCGGGCTCGGCTGCCACATCCTCATGCTGCTGTCCTTCGGCTATCTGACCGGTACCGAGAAGACCCCCTCGCTGTCGCCGTCCCGGACGGTCATCGCCGGTCTGCTGACCGTGGCGGTGCTCGTGCTCGTGGTCACGTCGGTGCCGTTCCTGCGGAAATTCGTCGTCACGCGCGTGCGGTCGCTGTTCGCCGGGGTCGTGCCGCGCATGCTGGACGTCCTCCAGCGGCCGCAGAAGCTGGTCACGGGCATCGGCGGCATGCTGCTGCTGACCGCCTGCTTCGTGATGTGCCTGGACGCCTCGATCCGCGCGTTCGGCGACGAGTCGACCTCGATCAGCCTCGCCAGCGTCGCCGTCGTCTTCCTCGCGGGCAACGCCCTCGGGTCCGCGGCGCCGACTCCGGGCGGTGTCGGCGCCGTCGAGGCGACCCTGACGGTCGGTCTGATCGCCGTCGGACTTCCCAAGGAGGTCGCGGCACCGGCGGTCCTGCTGTTCCGGCTGCTGACCCTGTGGCTGCCGGTACTGCCGGGCTGGCTGGCGTTCAACCACCTGACCCGCAAGCAAGCCCTCTGACCGCGGCCCGCAAGCCCTCTTCCCTGCCCGCAGGCAGCCTCTCTCCCCTTGCCCCGCAGGCAGTCCTCCTCTCTTGCCCCGCAGGCAGTCCCTCTGCCCCTGACCCGCAGGCAGTCCCTCTGCCCCTGACCCACAGGCAGTCCCTCCGGCCCTGACCCGCGACGCCCTGCGCGGCTGACCCCTCAGCGGTCCGTGCGCCCCTGCTCCTGAGCCAGCCCTCCGCCCCGCCGCCCGCCCCCCGTGAACGGTGCCGGCGGCCGGCTCCGCGCCCCCTTCGCCCCTCCTACCTCGTACGGCACGCGTCCCGCGCGCCCCGCTGGGTGCCGCCGCAGGATGGAACCATGCCAACCCTCCCCCGGCTGCGCGCCGCCGCCCTGACCGCCACCGCCGTGCTGCTGTCGACCGTGCTGGCCGGCTGCGGCGGTGACGACACCGAGGACGAGGACCTCACACGGCAGGAGCTGGAGTGGAAGGCCTGTCCGGCCCCCGACGAGGCACAGGGCGGCGGCACCACGCCCTCCCCGCTGCCGGACGACGGCGAGTGGCAGTGCGCCACCATGAAGGCGCCCCTGGACTGGGACGAGCCGGAGGGCGACACGATCGGCCTCGCACTGATCCGGGTCAGGACCACCGGCAGCGCGAGCGAACGCATCGGCTCGCTCGTCTTCAACTTCGGCGGCCCCGGCGGCTCGGGCGTCAAGACCCTGCCCGCCTTCGCCGAGGACTACGGCACCCTGCGCACCCGCTACGACCTGGTCAGCTTCGACCCGCGCGGGGTCGGCCGAAGCGAGCCGGTGATCTGCGAGAACGACCAGCAGCTCGACGCGTACTTCCAGCAGGACGCGACGCCCGACGACTCCGCGGAGCGCACCCTGCTCCTGGACAACACCAAGGACTTCAACGACGCCTGCGAGAAGAACTCCGAGCGGATGCTGCCGAACGTGCGCACCACCGACGCGGCCCGCGACCTGGACCTGATGCGCCAGGTCCTCGGCGACGACAAACTGCACTACTTCGGCTTCTCCTATGGCACCGAACTCGGCGGCGTCTACGCCCACCTGTTCCCCCGGCGGGTCGGCCGCGCCGTGTTCGACGCCGTCGTCGACCCCACGCAGAATTCCGAACAGGGGTCGCTGGGGCAGGCCGAGGGCTTCCAGCTCGCCCTGGACAACTTCGCCGAGGACTGCGTGTCGAAGACCGAGGAATGCCCGGTCGGGGACAGCGCGCAGGACGTGAAGGACCGTATCGCCAAGCTGCTGAGGGACCTCGACCGCAAGCCGATCCCGGGAATCTTCCCCCGGGAACTGACCCAGACCGCGGCGACCAACGGCATCGTGCAGGCGCTGTACTCGCAGGACTTCTGGGAGTACCTCACCGAGGGCCTGCAACAGGCGTACGAGGGCGACGGCAGCACCCTGATGCTGCTGTCCGACTCGATGAACGGGCGCAGCGAGAACGGCGAGTACGACAACTCGACCGCCGCCCACACGGCGATCAGCTGCGCCGACACCAGATCGCGTTACGACACCGCCTTCGTGGAGCGGCGACTGCCCGAGTTCCGGGCGGCGTCCCCCCTGTTCGGCGACTACCTGGCCTGGGGCATGATCGGCTGCACCGACTGGGCCGTGCCGGGCGCCGCCGACCACCCGGACGTGAGCGCCCCGGGCGCCCCGCCGATCCTGGTCATCGGCAACACCGGCGACCCCGCCACCCCTTACGAGGGGGCGCGGGCGATGGTGAACGCGCTGGGCAAGGGCGTCGGCGTCGAGCTGACGTACCGGGGCCAGGGGCACGGCGCCTACGACAGCAAGAACAAGTGCGTGCAGAACGCGGTGCACGGTTACCTGCTGGACGGAAAGGTGCCGCGGGCGGGGACCGTCTGCACCTGAGTTCTGCTGCGAACCTGGAGAACGCGCAGGTCAAAGGGTTATCCACAGGCCGGAACGGGCGGCGCGGTCATCTGCCTACCATGGCACGACCGCCATCCGCGGCAGGGCGCGGACGGCTTGCGAGGGGGGGGATGGACCATGCCGCGTTTCCTACGGTGGACCGCTCTGGCGGCCGCCTCGGCACTGCTGGCGGCCGGGTGCAGCGGCGGCTCGTCCGAGGACGGCAAGGGCGGGCTCGCCTGGGGCCGCTGCAAGGCCACGGCGGACGCCCCGGCGCCGGGCAGCGAATGGCAGTGCGCCACGCTGAAGGTGCCGCTGGACTGGTCGAAACCGGACGGCGAGACGATCGGACTGGCACTGATCCGCACCAAGGCACGCGGCGACGACCGCGCCGGCTCGCTCCTGTTCAACTTCGGCGGCCCGGGCGCCTCGGGCGTGTCCATGATGCCGTCGTACGCCCCGACCGTCTCCCGGCTGCGTGAGCGGTACGACCTGGTGAGCTGGGACCCGCGCGGGGTGGGCGCGAGCGAGGGTGTGCGCTGCCGCGACGACAAGGAGATCCAGGCGGCCGAGTCGGTGGACGTCACCCCGGACACACCCGCCGAGGAGAAGGCCTTCTTCGCGGACGCGGCCGACTTCGGCCAGGGCTGCCGGAGGGACGCCGGCGCGCTGATGGCACACGTCTCGACCGCCGACTCGGCCCGCGACATGGACCGCATCCGCCAGGCCGTCGGCGACGACCGGATGCACTACTTCGGCATCTCCTACGGCACGGAACTGGGCGGCACCTACGCCCATCTGTTCCCTAAGAAGGTCGGCCGGATGACGCTGGACGCGGTCGTCGACCCGGGCGCCGACACGGTGGGCCACGCGAAGAACCAGGCCAGGGGCTTCCAGCGCGCGCTGGACGGCTATCTGAGGTCCACGGGCCAGGACCCGCAGGCGGGCTCGCGGAAGATCGCGGCCCTGCTGCGGCGGCTCGACACCCGTCCCCTGCCCACCGGTACGCCCGGACGGAAGCTCACCCAGACGCTCGCGGCCACCGGCATCATCCTGCCGCTGTACAGCAAGGACAGCTGGCCGACGCTCACCAGCGCCCTGGAGGCGGCCGAGCGCGGCGACGGCTCGGAGCTGCTCGCGCTCGCCGACGGCTACAACGAGCGCGACCCGTCGGGCCGCTACGGCACGACGACCCACTCCCAGCGGGTCATATCGTGCCTGGACGACCGGCAGCGACCGACCGCGGCCGAGACGAAGAGGCTGCTGCCTCAGTTCGAGAGGATCTCCCCGGTCTTCGGGACGTTCCTCGGCTGGGACACGGCCGGCTGGTGTCACGACTGGCCGGTGCCCGGACAGCACGACACCCCGGAGGTGAGCGCCCCGGGCGCTGCGCCGGTCCTGGTGGTGGGCAACACCGGCGACCCCGCCACGCCCTACGAGGGCGCGCGGCGGATGGCCGACGAACTGGGCGAGGGTGTCGGGGTGCTGCTCACCTGGCGGGGCGAGGGGCACGGTGCGTACGGCAGCGGGAGCGACTGCGTCGATGCCACGGTGGACGCGTATCTGCTGGACGGCTCGGTCCCGAAGGACGGCAAGGTCTGTTCATGACGACGGCGGGGACTCCGGGCACCCGTGGTGCGCGAAGCCCCCGCCGCTCGCAGAGGTGGGCCGGATACGGCTCAGTACACCGGCTTGCTCGGCTCGATCTGGTTGACCCAGCCGATCACGCCGCCGCCGACGTGGACGGCGTCCGAGAAGCCCGCGGACTTCAGGACCGCCAGGACTTCCGCACTGCGGACACCCGTCTTGCAGTGCAGGACGATCTTCTTGTCCTGCGGGAGGCTCTCCAGGGCGGTGCCCATGAGGAACTCGTTCTTCGGGATCAGCCGGGCGCCCGGGATGGAGACGATCTCGTACTCGTTCGGCTCGCGGACATCGATGATGTCGATGTTCTCGCCGTCGTCGATCCACTCCTTGAGCTGCTTGGGAGTGATCGTGGAGTCGGCGGCCGCCGCCTGGGCCTCCTCGGACACGACGCCGCAGAAGGCCTCGTAGTCGATGAGCTCGGTGACGGTCGGGTTCTCGCCGCAGACCGCGCAGTTCGGGTCCTTGCGGACCTTCACCTGGCGGTACTGCATCTCCAGGGCGTCGTAGATCATCAGGCGGCCGACCAGCGGCTCGCCGATGCCGGCGAGGAGCTTGATGGCCTCGTTGACCTGGATGGAGCCGATGGACGCGCACAGCACGCCCAGCACGCCGCCCTCGGCGCAGGAGGGGACCATGCCGGGGGGCGGGGGCTCCGGGTACAGGCAGCGGTAGCAGGGACCGTGCTCGGACCAGAAGACGGAGGCCTGGCCGTCGAAGCGGTAGATCGAGCCCCACACGTACGGCTTGTTGAGCAGCACGCAGGCGTCGTTGACCAGGTAGCGGGTGGCGAAGTTGTCCGTGCCGTCGACGATCAGGTCGTACTGGCTGAAGATGTCCATCACGTTGTCGGCCTCGAGCCGCTCTTCGTGCAGGACGACGTTCACGTACGGGTTGATGCCCTTGACGCTGTCGCGGGCGGACTCGGCCTTCGAGCGGCCGATGTCGGCCTGGCTGTGGATGATCTGACGCTGCAGGTTCGACTCGTCGACCTCGTCGAACTCCACGATGCCGAGGGTGCCGACACCTGCGGCGGCCAGGTACATCAGCGCCGGCGAGCCCAGGCCGCCGGCGCCCACACACAGCACCTTGGCGTTCTTCAGCCGCTTCTGCCCGTCCATCCCGACGTCGGGGATGATCAGGTGGCGGGAGTACCTGCGAACCTCGTCTACGGTCAGCTCGGCAGCCGGCTCGACCAGGGGTGGCAACGACACGGGGACTCCGTTGGTCGGTCAATCACTACGGTTGTTCTCCCCGTAACACTGCCATGCGCTTTTTCATTCCGAGACACCCGTTCCGACACGCGAGACGAACTCGTCCCAGTAGCCGGGCATGCCCTCCCAGGGGTCGGCGCGCCCGCCGCGGTCCGTGCGGTCGGTGAACCAGACCGTGGCCGCGCCCTGCCAGCGGGCGATGCGCAGGGCCTCCTCCAGGTGAGGACGGGGCAGGCTGTGGACGAAGTGGCAGAAACGCTCGGGCGGGTGGGCCGCCGTCCACTCCGCCACCTGCGACCAGCGGTAGTCGCTCCAGGAGCCGGAGAAGGTGACCAGCTGGTCGGCGTGCTCGGCGTAGCCCGGGTGCGGGTAGGTGCCGTGGCCGAGGACGATGTGGGGATCGTCACGGATCACGCGGAGCGTGGCGACGGTACGGCGGACCTCGGGCAGCTCGGCGCGGTCGGCCGGGCAGCGGTCCAGCAGGTAGCCGTCCACCTGGTACCAGTCGGCGTACCGGTGGGCGTCCGAGATCAGTTCGCCGAAGGCCCGGAAGCCGTACCGGGTGTCGAGGCGGCCGAGGACTCGTACGCCCGCGTTGCGCAGCCGCCCGGCCGCCTCCAGGCAGTGCGGGTCGGGACGGCTGCCGGGGCCGTCGGCCACGTTCAGCACCACCCAGTGCAACGGGATGCCGGGGCGGGTGAGTTCTCCCCACTCGGTGGGGGCGAGCAGCGGGTGCGCATAGCCGGGGACGCCGAGGCCGGGGCGGAGTTCCGTGCTGGACGAGCAGGGCCGTGCGCTGGTCAGATGCGGCATGCCGCCTCCATCCAGATGTCGGCGAGGGACTCCTCCAGGCCGATCCGGGGGCGCCAGCCGAGCCGGTCGCGCGCGGTGCGCACGTCGGCCTGCTGCCAGCTGCCGCAGCCGTCCGGGTACGGGTACGCGACCGGGGGCGCGTGGTCGGGGTCGGGCCGGGGGTGCCCGATGGCCGGGCGCAGGGCGCCGGGCGGGCCGTCGAGTTCGTGGAGGGCCCCGCCGTATCCGGCGACGCGGGCGAGGACGGCGGCGGCGTCGCGCAGGCGTACGGCGCGGCCGGAGCCGATGTTGATGACGCCCTGCGCGGCGGAGAGCGAGGCGGCGTGGACGGCCCGGGCCACATCGCGGACGTCGACGAAGTCGCGCTGGGCGCCGAGGCCGCCGAGTTTGAGTTCGCCGTCGCCGGACTGCATGGCGCGGCGCATGGCCTCGGCGAGACGTCCGAGCGGGGAGCCGGCGGGGGTGCCGGGTCCGGCCGGTGAGAAGACGCGCAGGACGACGGCGTCCAGGCCGGAGCCGAGGACGAGTTCGGTGGCGGCGAGTTTGCTGACGCCGTACGGGCCGCCGGGGCGGGGCACGGCGTCCTCGGCCGTGGACGAGCCGGGCTGGCTGGGGCCGTATTCGGCGCTGCACCCGATCTGCACCAGACGGGCGCCGCAGCCGCTGCGGCGCAGGGCCTCGCAGACGGTGGCGACGGCGACGGTGTTGTGGCGGGTGAGTTCGCGGGCGCCGCCGCGGGTGGCGCCCGCGCAGTTGACGACGACGCCCGGGTGGACCGCGTCGAGGAAGCGGGTGAGGGCACCGGGGCTGCCGGACGCGAGGTCGAAGCGGACGTCGGCGTCGTCGCCGCGGCCGAGGGCGGTCAGCTGGACGGCCGGGTCGGCGAGCAGACGGTCGGCGACGAAGCGCCCGATGTAGCCGTTGGCTCCGATCAGCAGGACTCTCATCGCGCGGCTCCCGGGGCGGCCGGGGCTCCTGGGTGGGTGATCATGTCGTTCTCCTCGGGGCGGGTGGGACGGTGGGGCGAGTGCCTGCGGCGGCGGGGCCGCCGTCGGGCGCGGTCACCGCTCTGGCTCCGCGGGTGCGTGGGCCGAGGCCCGGGTCAGCTTGCGCGTGGCGTGGACCAGGAGGGCGAGGGCCGCCGCTCCGCAGACGAGGGCTGGCACGCTGCCGGCGCCCCAGGCGGTGACGAGCGTTTCGACCGGCGTGGCCAGGAAGGCGCAGCCGGGGAGGCGGGAGGTGAAGACCAGGGCGAGGGCGGACGCCTGGAGGGTGGCGGTCGCGGTGAGGACGACGGCCGGTGCGTAGGTGAAGCCGTGGACGGTGAGGAGGCGGGCCAGGAAGAGGAGGGCACCGAGGGTGAGAGCCTCCGCGTAGGCGGCGGGCTCGCCGAGAACCGTCGCGCAGAGTGTGAGCAGGACCGTCAGGACGCCCAGGAACAGGGCGAACGAGCCGAGCAGGAGCGGTCGTACGGCCGCGGCGAAGTCCTCCAGGCCCCGGCTCGACGCCAGTCGGCGGCGGGCACGGGCGGTCAGGAGATGGGCGATCCAGGCCGCCGGCGCGCAGGCCAGGGTGAGGGCGAGGACGGGTGCGGCGGTGACGAGCCAGGGCCCGCCTGCCGATCCGGTGGGCAGGGCGTCGGGGCCGCCGGCGAGGGCGCTGAGCAGCAGGCCGTCGCCCAGGAGGGCGTAGGCGGCGAGCCACAGGGTCCACAGGGTGGTCCGGCCGGGAGCCGCGCCGGGCCGGGGCCCGGGCCTGCCCTCGCCGGTCCTGCTCAGGGGACCCCGGCGCAGGGCGGCGCGCAGGGCCAGGGCGACGGCGAGGACACCGGCGACGGCCACGATCAGACGGGTGCGGCCCTGGGTGAGCTGCGCGGCGGCCACCGCGGCGGCGCACAGGGCGCCCGGCAGCAGCGTCAGCAGGACCCAGGCGGCGCGTACCCGGGGGACGGGGGGAGCGGCGGTGGGCTGGGGCGCTTCCCCGTCCCGGGAGGCCCGCGCGTACATCTCCTCCGCGAGGGAGAAGACGTCCCGGTGCCGGAAGCGGGCGGCGGTGCGGTCGGTGATGCCGTGGGCCTCGAGCCCCGCGGCGATCTCCAGCGGATCGACGGCACGCTCGCAGAGCTCCCGGTGACGGTGCATCAGCGCCTTGACGGGGTCGGCGGCGCCTCGGCGGGGAGACGCCGGCCTACGGTCGGCCCCGCGCCTCCGGCTCGCGAGAGCACCGCTTCCGCCCTCCTCGGTGTCCCGACTCGCGGACGGCCCGCGCCCCACCTCGGCGGCCCGACTGGCGGACGGCGTGCCGTCCCGCTCGGCGTCCCGGCTCGCGGACGGCCCGTGACCCACCGCGGTGTCCCGACCCACGGACGGCGTGCCCTCCCGCTCGGCATCCCGACCGCCGGACGGCGTGCCCTCCCGCTCGACGGCCCGACCGCCGGACGGCTTGCCCTTCCGCCCGGCATCCCGACCCGGGGGCGGCCCGTCGTCGGCATCGGCGTCCCCGCCCATGGGCGACCCATGCCCGGCAGCGACCTCCCGACCCGGGGACGCTCCGTCATCGACGCCGGTCTGCCGCCCCTGAGAAGCCTCACCATCGGACACGGACACGGACACGGACACGGACACGGACTCGGACACGTCCGCGGCCGCGGACGGAACCTCGCTCCCCGTCTCCCCGCCCCCGCGCCCCAGCGCCCGCTCCGAGTCCGTGTCCCACGCTCCCGGGCTGGTGGGTGTGGCCGGTCGGTCCAGTTCTCCGAGGTCCTTCACCGCGCTCCCTCCGGGGCGGGCAGATGCGGGGTGGCCCGTACGGGGCGGGCGGTGGCCCACGCGGGGCCGCTGCGGGCGGCCAGGCTGGGCGACGGGGCGGACCAGCGGACCGGCACCCGGGCCTCGGCCGGGACCGCGAAGGGCAGCGGATCCCCCGCCCCGTCGAGCACGCGCCGGACCGGCGAGCGCGAGACGATCTCCAGGTAAATGCCGTGAAATGCCTCGATGTTCTGCTCGACCGTGAACAGTTCGAGGGCTCGGGCCCGCGCGGCCGCGCCCAGGCGCGCACGGCGCTCGGGGTCGCGCAGCAGCGCCACGCACGCCTCGGCGAGCGCCCGCGGATTGCGCGGCGGCACGACGAGACCGGTGCCGCCGATGACCTCCACGACCGCGCCGACGTCCGTCGAGACGGTCGCCCGCCCCGACAGCATGGCTTCGACGAGACCGACGGGGAAGCCCTCGACGACGCTGGACAGGACGGTCACGGCGCCCGACGCGTACGCGTCGGCGGGGCGCGGGAGTTCGGGGCCACCGATCTCCTCGAAGGACACCGGGTTGTCGCCGGGGCTGTGCGGGCCCTCGGCCTCGTCGGGGAAGAGCTGGGCGGCGAGCGCCCGGCAGTGCAGGAGGTAGGCGGCGCCCTCGGGCCCGACGGGGGCGCCGACGACGCGCAGGCGGGTCTTCGGCCGCTCCTTGCGGATCTCGGCGAAGGCGTGCAGCAGCGAGACCAGGTCCTTGGCGGGCTCGACGCGGCCGACCCAGACGAGCGTGTCCGGGTCCGCGCACTCGGGGGACTCGCCGGCCTCCGCGAAGGGCCGGGCGTCCATCCCGGGGTGGACCGTGCGGAGCTTCTCGCGGTCGGCACCGCAGCGCTCCTGCCAGCGGCGGGCGTGCGCGTTGCCGGCGGTGACGACCTCGGCGCGCCGGTACGCCTCGGCCGCGAGGCGGCCCTGGAACGCCGCGAGCAGCGACCGTACGGCGGGCGGGGCGTCCGGGGTGGTGAGGTAGTGCGTCCGCAGGCGCACGCCGTACTCGGTCACCAGCAGGGGCACGCCGGTGAAGTGGCGGGCCAGCAGCCCGGGCAGGACGGCGGCGCCGCCGGACGCGGCGTGGCAGAGGTCGACCGCGCCGAGCCCTTCGTCCTCGTACCAGTCGAGGGAGAGGGGGCGCAGGGCGCGTTCCAGGTAGCCGGCGACGGCGAGCAGATCCGGTACGCGCGCCTCGCGCGCGGCGCGCTGGGCGCCGGGGGCGCGGCAGGCGCGCTCCAGCGTGCGTACGGCGGCTTCCGAGCGGAGCGCGCCCACCAGCCCGCCCGTCTCACGGGCGAGTTCGGCGAGGCCGTACAGAGCGTTGGCGAAACGGTCCGCCTCGGAGGCCGGCGCCTCCTCGCGGACCCCCACGGCACCCGCCGCTCCCACCACCGCTGCGCCCACACCTGCGCCCACACCTGCGCCCGCTGCTGCACCCGCCGACAACGCCGTCGGGCCGGCCGGCAACGCCGCCGGGCCCGCCGCCCCGCACAGCACCGCCGCCAGTTCCGCGAAGCATTCGCCGAACCGCCGCCGGGCCCGGCGCCCGAGGACCACCTCGTCGTCCTCGGCCATCCACAGCGGCGCGGTCCGCACCCGGCGCACGTTCGGCGGCAGCGGGACCCAGCCCTCGTCCTCCTGGCGCTGGCTGCGGCTGAGCGCGTAGACGTCGAACTCGTGCTGTGCGAGCCCGTGCACCAGCCGGTCGCACCAGAGCCTGGCGTCCCCGCTCACGTACGGATAGCCCGCTTCCGTCAGCAGTCCGATGCGCACGCGTGCACCCCCGATCTCCCGTATGAGGAGCCGCCGTTGCCCGGCGGCTCGCAGCGGGACGAACGTATGCGGACAAGGCGGTGGTACGACGGACGGTTGTCCGTCGTACCACCAAAAGGGGTGAACGGTCGTAACTTTCCCGTGCGGGTCGCGTTCTGTCGCGCTAGGAGATCAAGCGGACACGGATCGTCATGCCGCGGCCAACTCCCGTCGTTCCGCACGGCGTCGCGCGGCGGCCCGGGGGTCGAGCGCCGGCACGGCGGCCAGCAGCTGCCGGGTGTACGGGTCCCGCGGCGACGCGTACACCTCGCCGACCGGCCCCTCCTCGACGACGCCGCCCTGCCGCATCACCGCGACCCGGTCGCTGACCTGGCGTACGACGGCCAGGTCGTGCGCGACGAAGACCAGCGCGAGCCCGAGCTCGCGCTGCAACTCGGCCAGCAGCGCCACCACATGGGCCTGGGTGGTGACGTCGAGGGCGGAGACCGGCTCGTCGCAGACGATCACGCGCGGGTCCGCCGCGAGCGCCCGGGCGATGCCGACGCGCTGGCGCTGGCCCCCGCTGAACTCGTGCGGGTAGCGGTCGTGGTGCGCCGTCTCGAGCCCCACGCGCTCCAGCAGTTCCCCAACGCGCTCGCGGATGCGCCCCTCGTCCCGCTCGCCCCGCGCGCGCAGCGGGTCGGCGATGGACGCGCCCACGCTGCGGCGGGGGTTGAGCGAGGCGACCGGGTCCTGGAAGACCATCTGCACGGCCGGGTGGACGCCGGTGTGGGGGCGGCCCTCGAACGTGATCGATCCCGCCGTCGGCTCCAGCAGCCCGACCAGCATGCGGCCCAGCGTCGTCTTGCCGCTGCCGCTCTCGCCGACGATGCCGAGGGTCTCGCCGCGGCGCAGGGTCAGCGACACGTCGCGCACGGCCGTGACCGCCCGTTTCCCGCGCCCGAACTCGCGCCGCAGCCCGGTCGCCTCCAGGACGACCTCCTCGGGCGCCGCGGGAGCCTTCGCGGGGGCGTCCAGCCGTGGCACGGCGGCCAGCAGCTCGCGCGTGTACGGCTCGGCCGGCGCGCCCAGCACGGTGGCGACGGGGCCGTGTTCGACCGCCCGGCCGTGCCGCATCACCAGTACCTCGTCGACGCTCTCGGCGGCGACGCCCACGTCGTGCGTGACGAGCAGCAGCCCCATGCCGGTCTCCTCGCGCAGGGTGTGCAGCAGGTCCAGGACCTGGGCCTGCACGGTCACGTCGAGGGCGGTGGTCGGCTCGTCGGCGATCAAGAGACCGGGCTCGCACGCGAGCGCCATGGCGATCAGGGCGCGCTGGCGCATGCCGCCGCTGAACTCGTGCGGCCGGGACCGGGACCGCCGGGCCGCGTCGGGGATGCCCACGCGGTCCAGGACGTCGACGGCACGCGCGCGTGCCGCCCGCCGGGACACGCGCGCGTGCAGGCGGTACACCTCGGCGATCTGGTCGCCGATGGCGTAGTAGGGGTCGAGGGAGGACAGCGGGTCCTGGAACACCATGGCGGCCTTCCCGCCGCGCAGCCGCCGCAGCTCCTCCTCGGAGGCCCGCTGCACGTCGGTGCCGGCCACCTCGACCGTGCCCGTGACCCGGGCCCCGGTGCCGTGGTGCAGGCCGAGCAGGGCGGACGCCACGGTCGACTTGCCGGATCCGGACTCGCCGACCAGGGCCAGGGCGGCGCCCTCCTCCAGGCGGAAGGAGAGGCCGTCGACGGCCCGCAGCCCGCCGAAGTCCACCGTCAGGTCGCGCACGTCGACCAGGCTCATGTCAGCACCACCCGTCGGTCGGCCACCGCGTACAGCACGTCCGCGACGGCATTGGCCAGGACCACGAAGAAGCCGGTCACCAGGACCATGCCGACGACCACCGGCAGGTCGACGACCTTGACGGCCTCGACCATCTCCCGGCCGATGCCGGGCAGGCCGAAGAGCGTCTCGGTGAGCACGGCACCGCCGAACAGGACGCCGATGTTGTTGGCGTTCACGGCGATGAGCGGGGCCACCGCACCGCGCAGGGCGTGCCGCCCGATGATCGCCCGCTCCCCGACGCCGTAGGCCCGGAAGGTGCGGACGTGGTCCTCGGCGAGGGTCTCCAGCATCGCGGCCCGGGTCAGCCGGGCGTACGTCGCGGACTCGATGAGCGCGAGGGACAGCCAGGGCAGCAGCAGGTTCCAGGCCCACTGCTCGGGGTCGTCGGTGAAGGCGACGTACTGCGGGAAGGGCAGCAGCTCCAGCTGCCCGCAGACGACGATCATCAGGACGAGCCCGATGACGAACACGGGCGTGGACATGCCCGCGAGGGTGAGGGTGGTCAGCAGCCGCTCGGTGAGCCGCCCGCGCCGCCACACCGACAGCACGCCGGTGCCGACGCCGATGATCAGCCACAGCACCATCGCGCCGAGCGCGAGCGAGGCCGTGACCGGCAGCTTGGCCAGGATCAGCGCGGTGACCTGCTGGTCGCTCTGGTACGACAGGCCCAGGCAGGGCGCCGAGCAGTGCTGGACGGAGGTGCCGGTGGAGTAGTCCTGGCCGGCGACGAGGCCCTGCAGGAAGTGCCAGTAGCGGGTGAACAGGGGGTCGTCGAGGTGCAGTTGCGCGGCGACCTGCTGGACCTGGGCGGGTGAGCAGCGCGGGCCGCAGGTGATCTGGGCGACGTTGCCGGGGGTGACGTAGAAGACGACGTAGATGATCACCGAGAGGGCGAGGAGGGTGACCAGGGCGCCGACGGCGCGGCGCAGCACGAAACCCGCGAAGCCGGTCACGAGGCCTCCCTCCTGCGGCCCGTTCCGACGCGCAGGCGTGAGGACGCGCGCGGGTCGAGGGCGGTGCGCACGCCGTCACCGAGCACGGTGAGGGCGAGGACGGTCAGGAACAGCGCGCCCGCCGGCAGCAGCAGGTACTGCGGGGCGGCCTGGTACCAGACGTCGGCGGAGGTGAGCATCTGCCCCCAGGAGGGCGTCGGCGGCTTCACGCCCACGCCGAGGAAGGACAGCGCCGCCTCGACGGTGATGTTCGTCGGGACGAGGATCGCCGCGAAGGTGATGACGGGGGCCGCGAGCCCGGGCAGCAGTTCCCGCCGGGCGATCCGCACGGTGCTCCAGCCGCTGAGCCGGGCGGCGGCGACGTAGTCGAGCTGCTTGAGGGTCAGCGTCTGCGCGCGCACCATCTTGGCGAGCGTGCCCCAGCCGGAGACCAGGCCCACGACCAGCGCCACCAGCACGGGGCGCGGGAAGGCGGTGGGCACGATGGCGAGCAGGGCGAGCGCGACCACCATGAGCGGCATCGCCACGAAGATGTCGGCGACCCGGGTGAGCACGAGGTCCACCCAGCGGTTGCCGAGCCCGGCCGCGACGCCGATGACGACGCCGAGCAGGAGCTGCACGACCGTGGCGGCGAGCGCGACGCCGAGCGACACGCGCGCGCCGTACACCAGCCGCGCGAACAGGTCCCGGCCGGTCTGCGGTTCGACGCCGAGCCAGTGGTCGGCGCTCGCTCCGCCGAACGGCCCGATGGGCACGCCGCCGCGCGCGGAGTCCACCAGGGAGGGGTGGTAGGTGGTCGGGTCCTGGCCCTCGAGGGCCGTGAGCAGGGGGGCGGCGAGCGCGACCAGGACGAGCAGCGCGACGACGACCGCCGCGACGAGGGCGGCGCGCTGCGTCCGCAGCCGCCGCCAGAACTGACGTGCCCCCGAGGCGGCCGGGACGGAGGTGTCCATCCCGGCCGCCTCGACGGTGACGAGTGCCTCGCTCACGGCGTCACTTCACCGCGACCTGCGAGACGTCCAGCACACCGGTCCAGTCGCTGATCACGATGTTCTTGACGTCCTTGCCGTACAGGCGCTTGTAGACGGGGTGGAACAGCGGGACGGTCAGGGCCTTCTCGCCGATCTTCTTGTCCAGTGCGCCCCACCTCTTGGCGGCCTCGTCAAGATCCGTCAACTTGTTGATCGCGTCGATCTCGGCGTTGACCGACTTGTCGTTCAGCAGGCCGGTGTTGAAGTTCGCGCCGTCCTTGACGATCTGCCGTCCGTCGAAGATCGGGGCGAGGAAGGGACCGCCGGAGGGCCAGTCGGCGCCCCAGTGGGCGAGGAAGAAGCCCGGCTCGGTCTTCACGTTGTGGATCTTGTCGGAGTAGTCGTTCTCCTCCAGCCCCTGCAGCTTGACCGTGATGCCGGCCTTCTTGAGCGCGTCCTGGATGGCGGTCGCGATCTCCGGGCTGGTCTCGAAGTCGCGGGCGTTGGAGTGCGTGAGCGTGACGGTCAGCCCGTTCGGGTGCCCGGCCTCCTTCAGCAGCTGCTTCGCCTTGGCCGGGTCACCGGCCTTGCCCGCCGGGAAGAGGTCGTAGGGCGTGTAGCCGAAGGACTTCTGGTTGGGCAGGAAGGTGGTCGCGGGCTCGGCCAGGGCGGATCCGCCCGCGGCGTTGACCACGGAGGAGCGGTCGATGGCGTACGAGATCGCCTGGCGCACCTTGATGTCGTCGAACGGCTTGACCGTCGGGTTGAACGCGATGTAGTTGGTGTAGCCGAAGTGCCCGGTGCCGACGCGGGAGGCGAGGTCCCGGTCGCCGCTCACCTTGGCCAGCTCGGCCGGGCCGAGGTTGGTGTCCGTGGTGACCGCGGCGGCGTCCGCCCCCTGGGACGCGGAGAGCCGCTGGTTGATCACCGACGAGTCCAGCCCGGACCGTACGTCGACCTTGTCCGGGTAGGCCTTGCGCTCGGCGTCGGTCTTGGCGGACCAGTGCGGGTTGCGCTCCAGGATCAGCCGCTCGCCGTCGTTCTCGTTCTTCACGACCTTGTACGGCCCGGACGAGATCGGGTGCTGCTCGTACTTGGTGCCGGTGTCCTTGGCCTTCGGGACGGGCGTGAACTGCGTCTGCGTGGCCAGGTAGGGGAACTCGCCCTCGGGCTTGTTCAGGTGGAAGACGATGGTCCGCTCGTCCGGCGTCTCGATCGCGTCCAGGCCCTTCTTGTCCTTGTACGGGCCCTGGTAATCGGCGGCCCCGACCAGCCAGTCCCGCAGGTAGGGGGCGCCGCCGGACAGCTCCGGGGCGAAGGAGCGCTCGATGCCGTACTTGATGTCGGCCGAGGTGATGGGGGTGCCGTCCTCGTACTTCAGGCCCTCCTTCAGGGTGTACGTCCACACGGTCGCGTCCTTGTTGGGGCGCCCGGTGTCGGTGGCAAGGTCGGGGACGACCTCGGTACCGGCGGCACCGTCCTCGCGGTTGCGGGTGGTGAGCGTGCGGAAGACCAGGGACGGGACGTTGCCGCCGCCGGAGGTGTAGAGGCGGGCCGGGTCGAAGTCCTGCTGGGGGTTGGCGTTGAGGACCGTCAGGGTGCCGCCCTTGTGGGGCGTGGAGTCGCCGCCGGTGCCCTTGGCATCGTTGTCCTCAGGGCCGCAGGCGGCGACGCCCGCTGCCAGGACCAGGCTCACGGATGCCGCGGCCACGCGGCGCGCTATGACGGACGGTTGGCGCATCGGAAGGACGACCTCTCAAAAGGCGTCTCGGATCACGAGACGAAATGACGAAGGGTGAGACGGAGAACAGCAGACGTCTGCCCGGCGCCGGGTCGTCGAAGAAACCGCGACAGGGTCACGGCAGGGAGGGAAAGGATTCGCGACGCGCGCCTCGGGCGGGCGTCAGCAACAGTGGATGTCGGCCACGCAGAGCGGGGTCACGCCGATGAGCGCCAGCTCGATGGCGGCGCGGACGGAGGCGGGACGGGACGACATGCCCAGAAATATGTACGAACTCTCTGCGCATGTCAACGCGAGGAGCGCCACACTGCCCGCCCCGCCCTCAACTTCTCGGATACGGCCAGGGGTTGGCGCGGCAACGGATGCCGTCGTGGTCGAGGAACTTGGTCTGCTGCTGCATGACCGGGGCGAGGTCGCCGTCCTTGTCGCAGGTGACGTGCCCGTAGCCGAGGCGGTGCCCGACCTCGTGGTTGATCAGCATCTGCCGGTAGGCGTGGATCTCGTCGTCGCCGTACGTCTCGGAGCCCTGCGCCCACCGGTAGGCGTTGATCATCACGCGTTCGGTCGCGGCCGAGTCGCAGGAGACGTTGTCCACGGTGGTGTCCAGACCGGACTTGGCGCACCAGTCGGCGGTCGTGCCGGGGCTGGCGAGGGTGATCACGAAGTCGGGCCGGCCGGAGTGGATGCGCTCGAAGGTGCGCGCGCCGTTGTGGGCCCAGCTGCGCTGGTCGTTGAGCGTCTTGTGCACGGCCTCGGCGAACAGCTCGGCGTCGAGCCCCAGCCCCTGCTCCACGTCCACGCGGTAGGTGAACTTCTGTCCCGTGCCGGGCGCCTTGCCGATCCCGGGGACGGCGTCGAACCGGCCCGGGCCCTTGAGGGTGGCCCCGAGCGGGTACGTCCGCTCCATCTTCGCCTCGTACGTCACCGGCACCACCCGGGCGCCGGGGGCGGGGTTGGCCCGGCCGGCCGCGCGGGACGCGGGGTCGCGGACGTCCCGGGCCCGGTCGGCGGCGGACTGCGACTGCACGTCGGCACCGCCCTGGTCGTCGGCGACCTGGCCGGCGACGATCACGGCCAGCACGGTGGTGACGGCGGCCGCCGCGATGCCCGTGAAGGCACGGCCCTTGCCTCCCCTGCCGGGCGCGGGCGCACCGGTGGGAGCCGCTTCGCCGGGGTCGCCGGAGCGGCTGTCGGCCGGGGTGCCCGCGTTCCGGTCCGTGGCGGAGGCGTAGGCGTCCGCCGCGTGCGCGGAGGCGGGCGTACGGGGCGCGAAGACGTCGTCCTCCTCGTCAAAGGCGTCGAGATAGTCCTGCCGGGGCCCGGGCCCGGAGGCCCGACGCTGCCGGGGTATGGCGGCCCCGGCGCCCGCGCGCCCGGCGCCGCTCCCCCTCAGCTCACCCCAGCCGCCCCCGGCCTCCCGCTGCTCGGGGTGCCCACCCCGAACCCGCGGAAAGCCGCGCGCGGGAGTCCCGTCGGGCAGCCGCGGCACTCCGCGCGCGGGAGTCCCGTCCGGCAGCCGGCGCATTCCCCGCGGGGGCGTCCCGTCCGGCAGCCGCGGGACACCCCGGGCCGGCGTGCCGTCGGCGAGTCGCGGCATCCCGCGCGCGGGCGTGCCGTCAGGCGGTCTCGGAACCCCCTGCGCCGGTGCCCCGTCGGGCAGCCGCGGCACTCCGCGCGCGGGCGTGCCGTCGGCGGCCCGAGGCATCCCACGCCCCGGGGCCCCGTCCGGCAGGCGAGGCACTCCGCGCGCGGGCGTCCCGTCCGGCAGCCATCCCTGGGGCAGACGCGGCATCCCGTGGGGCGGCGTCCCCTGCGGGCGCGTCCCCTGCGGGCGCGTCATGTGCGGGGGCGTCAGGTCCTGGCCCGTCGCATTCCGGGGCGGTACATGCGGAGGCACCCCGCGCGGCGGGGCGGCAGGCCCCGGTGCGGGTCGCGGCCCCGGTACCCGGCGAGGGCCCGCGCCCGACTGCGGCCAACCGCTCTGCCCGGACCCGGCGGGTGCCGGCCGGGCAGCCCGGCTCTCGTCCGGTGTCCGGCCCGGCGCCGGCCCGGCCCGGCCGTCCCGTACTGCGGTGGCGTCCGAGGCGTCGCCCTTGGCGACCGGCCCTCGGCGGCTGTGGCGTCCCACGTCGCGCCTCAGCCCCCCATGCTCTCGTCGGTGGTGTCCCGGGCGACGGCGTCGTCCGCGCGGGCACGCGAGTCACCACTGTCCGCCGCGCCCCGCGCCCGCCGCGCGCGCTGCGTACCCAACTCTCCGGAGTCCTCCAGCAGTTCACGGAACGCCATGGCGACCGTCTCCGGGTACTCCATCATGGCCACGTGCCCGGCGTCCGGCAATGTCACCAGCCGCGAGTCGCGAAAGGCGCGGGCCGCCTTCTGGGCCATGCGGAAGCCGACGAGCTGGTCGCGGCCGCCGTAGACGAGCAGGGTCGGCGCGAGGACGCGCTCGGCCTGGCGCCACAGTCCGTGCTGGCCACCGAGGGTGTACGCGTTGACGATCCCGCGCGCGGAGCGCGCCATCGCGTCCCAGAAGTACGGCAGCCGCAGCCGCCGCTCCATCTCCTCGACCGCGTTGCGGAATCCTTCCGGCGTGACCCGCCCCGGGTCCCCGTAGCACAGCGCCATCACGCCGCGGACGCGCTGCTCGGCGGTCCACTCGCGCGTCAGGCGCGTGAAGAGCGGCGCGATCCCGGGCACGGCGAGCAGCCCCGTCGGCACGGCGGAGCGCTGCACTCGGATTTCCGGCAGAGCGGGTGACACAAGCGTGAGCGTACGGACGAGATCGGGCCGAACCGCGGCGACACGGGTGGTGATGGCGCCGCCGAGCGAGTTCCCGAACAGGTGCACGGGCCCGCGGCCGGAGGCGTCGAGGTAGCGGATGACCGCGCGCGCGTGGCCCGTGACGGAGTAGTCGCCGTCGTCCGGGGGCGGGGAGTCGCCGAAGCCCGGCAGGTCGAGGGCCTCGGAGTCGACGACGTCCTCCAGCAGCGGCATCAGCGCCGACCAGTTCTGCGAGGACCCCCCGAGCCCGTGCACGTACAGGGCGGGAGGCAGTCCCTCGCGCGCGGGCGGCCGCGAGCGCACCGTCAGCGTGACGCCGGGCAGCTCGACCGACCTCAGCCGCTCCCCCTCCGCGACCCGGACGGTCCCCACCTTCGGCAGCACATTGGCGGGCGGCACGAACGGCAGCTCGGTCGAAGACATGCGGCAATGTTACGAGACGATCACGCAGTGACTCATGTGTTCGCCTGTGTTCGCCGTCACAGGATCAAGCCCGTCGGGATGGGAACGGAGGAGGCACTCGGGAGCACCATGGAAAGCAGTCGAAGGGGTACGCAGGGACTCGCATCGCCGCACGCCCCGGACGCGGATCGCATAGCGTCCGGATCGGGTGTCTCCTAGGCTCGGACAGAGGGCACCCGCGTGTGGCCCCTGCATTCCCAGGGACGTTCGTAGGAAGGGAGCCCAGCATGGCCGTTGACCCCACCGACCCGGAGACGTTCGAGGCCGAGGACGCGCCGGAGACGCCGGAGTTCGGCGTCGAGGCGCCCGAGGTCGACGCGGCCGAGCAGCGCGCGGACCTCGCGCCGGACCGCGACGACCCGCTGACCGTCGTCGACCCGGACCGCGCCAACGAGGCCGACCTGATGGAGCAGGCCCGGATCGTCTCGCTCGACGAGGACGACTACCGGTGACGCTCGCCCTCGGCGGGCGACGGATCGCGCCACCGAGCAGGAAAGGAGCCGCATTGTGCCCGCTCTGAACCTGTTTGAAACCTTCTCAACCGCTTTCGTAACCGTCCGGTCCGTGAAATTCTGCGCTCTCACCGCGCACACCACGGTTACCGAAAAGTACGATGGCGACGCGGCCAGATCCGCACGTGGACGACTATGGGAGGCGGCGTGACAGCCATCGAGCAGACAGAGGCGGTTCGCCCGCGGGGCACACGCCTGCCACGCCGTGCCCGACGCAACCAGCTCCTGGGCGCCGCCCAGGAGGTCTTCGTGGCCCAGGGCTACCACGCGGCCGCGATGGACGACATCGCGGAGCGCGCCGGCGTCAGCAAGCCGGTGCTCTACCAGCACTTCCCGGGCAAGCTCGACCTCTACCTCGCCCTGCTGGACCAGCACTGCGAGTCGCTCATCCAGGCCGTGCGGCACGCGCTCGCGTCGACGACCGACAACAAGCAGCGCGTCCGGGCGACGATGGACGCCTACTTCGCGTACGTCGAGGACGACGGCGGCGCCTTCCGGCTGGTCTTCGAGTCGGACCTGACCAACGAGCCGGCGGTGCGCGAGCGCGTCGACAAGGTCACCAACGAGTGCGCCGAGGCGATCTGCGACGTGATCGCGGAGGACACGGGCCTGTCGCGCGCTGAGTCGATGCTGCTCGCCTCGGGCCTGGGCGGGCTCGCCCAGGTGGTGGCCCGCTCGTGGCTGCACAGCGACCGCAGCGTGCCCCGCGACCAGGCGGTGCAGCTGCTGACCTCGCTGGCGTGGCGCGGCATCGCGGGCTTCCCGCTGCACGGGACGGACCAGCAGCACCACTGACGGGCGCGTTGTTCCCGTCCGGTGTTCGCTCGTGGCGTTCTCGGGCGGAGCCTGTCCGTCCCCTCACCGGGCTAATGTGTGCTGCGTACGGCGCGGAAGGTCGCGCACATCACTGACCGTCGGAGGGACATAGCCGTGGAGGTCAAGATCGGCGTGCAGCACGCGCCCCGCGAGATCGTTCTGGAGAGCGGTCAGAGTGCCGAGGAGGTCGAGCGGGCGGTGTCCGAGGCGCTGGCCGGGAAGTCGCCGCTGCTGAGCCTCGTGGACGAGCACGGCCGCAAGGTCCTCGTCCCGGCCGACCGTCTCGCCTATGTCGAGATCGGCGAGCCGGCCCCGCGCAAGGTGGGCTTCGGCGCGCTCTAGGCACTCGTGTGCGAGGGGGCGGGACGGCTGCGGCCGGTCCCGCCCCCTCGGCTTTTCCCTGCCGCGCGCCGCGCGCCGCCCTTCCGCCCGCCGCCACTCCGCCCGCCGCCCCTCCGCACGCCGCCCGCCGCCCTTCCGAGCGGCGCCCGCACGCCCCTTGCGGCACCGGCGTTCCTCCACGGATGGAGCACAAGTCGCCCACAGGAGTGGATTGGATTCCGCAGGTCAGGGGTAAGACGGGCTACGACCGATTTGGGCAGGCCGGCCATGTGGGAGGGACCCCCGACATGCTCCTGGAAGCGCTGAGTTCCGCGATCCTCGGCCTGGCTCTGGCCTGGGCGGCCACGCACCGGCTGGCGCACCGTCTGCCGTCCCGTCACCTGGTGCTGTCGACCGGTGTCGCCGGCGCTCTCTTCGGGGCCTTCGTGATGCACAGCGCGCTGGACGCCGGGCACCTGCTGGTGGTGCTGCTCGGCGCGGTGATCGTCTCGGTGGCCTCGCTGTCGCTGCTGCTGCGCCCCGCGGGAAGACTGCGCCGCCGATCGGCGACCGCCTGACGGGTCGCCGATGGTGGCGCTCACGACGACGGGGCCAGGGCCCTCGGTGACGGAGCCAGTGCCCTCGCCGGCCGAGCCGAGGCGCTCGCCGGTCGAGCCGGGGCCCTCGCCGGCCGAACCGGGGCCCTCGGGCCGGCCCAGGACGATGACCCGGGCCCGGCCCGAGCGCGGCCGGCGCTCCTGAACTAGGCGGCCAGCCCCAGCGCGGCCATCCGCTTGGTGTGGGCCTCGGTGATCCGGGAGAACATCCTGCCGACCTCGGCGAGGTCGAAGCCGTCCGCGACACCGCCGACGAGCATGGTCGACAGCGCGTCCCGGTCGGCGACCACCCGCTGGGACTGCGACAGGGCCTCGCCCATCAGCCGCCGCGCCCACAGCGCGAGCCGTCCGCCGACCCGCGGGTCCGCGTCGATCGCCGCGCGCACCTTCTCCACGGCGAAACCGCCGTGCCCGGTGTCGTCGAGCACGGCCAGCACCAGGGAGCGGGTGTCGGAGTCCAGCCGGGCCGCGACCTCCCGGTAGAAGTCGCTGGCGATGGAGTCGCCGACGTAGGCCTTGACGAGGCCCTCCAGCCAGTCCGAGGGCGCCGTCTGCTTGTGGAAGCCGTCGTACGCCGCGACGAACGGCTCCATCGCGGAGGTCGGCTCCTCCCCGATCTCGGCGAGCCGGTCGCGCAGCCGCTCGAAGTGGTGGAACTCGGCCGACGCCATCTTCGCCAGCTCCGCCTTGTCCCCCAGCGTCGGCGCCAGCTTGGCGTCCTCCGCGAGCCGCTCGAACGCCGCCAGCTCCCCGTAGGCCAGCGCACCGAGCAGGTCCACGACCGCGGCGCGGTACTGCGGATCGGTGGAGGCCGTCGCCCAGTCACGGGCGGCGACTCCGGTGGGGGCGGCGGGGGCGGTGTCCGAGGCGTTGCCAGGCTTGTCAGAGCTCGTCATGAAGCGCACAATAGCCCGCTCGCCCCGGGGCGTAAGGCCCTGGTCAATCAGTGTGACGACGACTACGTGACCAAATCGGCCATCGCATGTGCGCGATTCCGGGGTATGGTGGTAATGCGCCTGCTGGTACGTCGACGTACCTCGACAGGCCGCACGTATGAGGATGCCCGGTCGGTGGCCCGATCGGCTCCGACCCGACAGCCCTCCCCGGCGTACGGCTCCACGCGTACGAGTCCCGGAGGGGACACCCTCAGCGGCATGAGCGCTCGAGCGTCGGCGCGGTCCCGTGCTCTACGGCCCGCCCGTAGGCAGCCGACGTCCCCGGCACGGTCCGACACGACCCCCGCGCTCGCCTCACGCCGCCCACACAGAAGAGGCAGCACCCTGACTACGACGTTCCGAGAGCTCGGAATCCTTCCCGAGACGGCCGAGGCCCTGGAGGCCGTCGGCATCATCACCGCCTTCCCCATCCAGGAGATGACGCTCCCCGTGGCCCTGTCGGGCTCGGACGTCATCGGTCAGGCCAAGACCGGCACCGGCAAGACGCTGGGCTTCGGCCTCCCGCTCCTCGAGCGCGTCACCGTCCCCGCCGACGTCGAGGCCGGACGCGCCAAGCCCGAGGACCTCACCGACGCCCCGCAGGCGCTCGTCGTCGTCCCCACGCGCGAGCTGTGCACGCAGGTCACCAACGACCTGCTGACCGCGGGCAAGGTGCGTAACGTCCGTGTCCTCGCGATCTACGGCGGCCGCGCCTACGAACCCCAGGTCGAGGCCCTCAAGCAGGGCGTCGACGTGGTCGTCGGTACCCCGGGCCGGCTGCTCGACCTCGCCGGGCAGAAGAAGCTGAACCTGAAGCATGTCAGGTGCCTGGTCCTCGACGAGGCCGACGAGATGCTCGACCTGGGCTTCCTGCCCGACGTCGAGAAGATCATCAACATGCTGCCGGTGCGCCGTCAGACCATGCTGTTCTCGGCCACCATGCCGGGCGCGGTCATCGGCCTGGCCCGCCGCTACATGTCGCAGCCCACGCACATCAGCGCCACCTCCCCGGACGACGCGGGCGCGACGGTCGCGAACACGAAGCAGTTCGTCTACCGCGCGCACAACATGGACAAGCCCGAGATGGTCGCGCGCATCCTGCAGGCCGAGGGCCGGGGCCTGGTCATGGTGTTCTGCCGTACCAAGCGCACCGCGGCCGACCTCGCCGACCAGCTCAAGCAGCGCGGCTTCGCCTCCGGCGCGGTCCACGGCGACCTCGGCCAGGGTGCCCGCGAGCAGGCCCTGCGCGCCTTCCGCAACGGCAAGGTGGACGTGCTCGTCTGCACCGACGTCGCCGCGCGCGGCATCGACGTCGAGGGCGTCACGCACGTCATCAACTACCAGTCGCCGGAAGAGGAGAAGACGTACCTGCACCGCATCGGCCGTACGGGCCGCGCGGGCGCCAAGGGCACGGCGATCACCCTCGTCGACTGGGACGACATCCCGCGCTGGCAGCTGATCAACAAGGCGCTGGACCTCGGGTTCAACGACCCGCCGGAGACGTACTCCACCTCTCCGCACCTGTACACGGACCTGGGCATCCCCGAGGGCACCAAGGGCATCCTGCCGCGCTCGGAGCGCACGCGCGCCGGGCTGGACGCGGAGGAGCTGGAGGACCTGGGCGAGACGGGCGGCCGGGGGCCGCGCGGGCGCGGCGGCCGGGGTGGCCGCGGCGACCGCGAGGAGTCCCGCTCGGCCGAGCGCGAGCGTTCCCCGCGTACGCCGCGGCGCCGCCGCCGTACGCGCGGCGGGGCCTCGCTGGACGCGCCGGGTTCCGCCGGGACCCACGCGCCGGAGACGGAGGCCACGGCTCCCGTCGCCGGCGGTACGGCCGAGGCGGAGGCCGTCACGGCTCCGCGCACGCCGCGCCGCCGTCGCCGTACGCGCGGTGGTGCGTCGGCCGAGGCCGCGCCGGTCACGGCCGTCGAGACGTCCGCGCCCGCACCGGCGGAGCGTGCCGTCGACACGGCCGAAGGCGCGCCCGCCGAGGCTTCCGAGGCGGCTGCGAAGCCGCGCCGGCGCCGTACGCGCAGGTCGGAGACGGGGGTCGTGGAGACCCCGGCGACGCAGACCCCGGCAGTCGAGCCCGAGGCCGCGGTGACGCCGTCGGCCACGGAGTCCGCGGTTGTCGCGGAGGCCACGCCGGTGGCCGCGGAGCCCGAGGCCGCCACCACACCGCGCCGCCGCACCCGCAAGGCCACGGCCCCCGCGGCCGAGACCGCCGTCGACACGGCGGAGGTGGCGGAGGCCAAGCCGCGCCGCACCCGCAAGGCGACGGCTGCCAAGGCCGAGGCCGCTGCGGACACCGCCGAGGCCACCGAGGCCAAGCCGCGCCGGACGCGCAAGACCGCCGCTGCCGCCACGCAAACGGACACCACGACGGACACGGCGACCGACGCGGCGACCGAGGCGCAGGCCCCCGAGGCCAAGCCCCGCCGGACGCGGAAGGCGACGGCCGCCAAGGCCGAAACCGCCGTCGACACCGCCGAGGGCACGGAGGCCAAGCCGCGCCGCCGCACCCGCAAGGCCGCCGAGCCCACCGAAACCGCCCAGGCCGCCGAGATCCCGGCCCAGACGGCCCAGGAGCCCGACGCCACCGAGGCCAAGCCCCGCCGTACCCGCAAGGCGACGGCCGCCAAGGCCGAGACCGCTGTGGACACCGCCGAGGCCACCGAGGCCAAGCCGCGCCGGACGCGCAAGACCGCCGCTGCCGCCACGGAAACGGACACCACGACGGACACGGCGACCGACGCGGCGACCGAGGCGCAGGCCCCCGAGGCCAAGCCGCGCCGCACCCGCAAGGCCACGGCCCCCGCGGCCGAAGCCGCCGTCGACACCGCCGAGGGCACGGAGGCCAAGCCGCGCCGCCGCACCCGCAAAGCCGCCGAGCCCACCGAAACCGCCCAGGCCGCCGAGATCCCGGCCCAGACGGCCCAGGAGCCCGACGCCACCGAGGCCAAGCCCCGCCGGACGCGGAAGGCCACAGCCGCCAAGGCCGAAGCCGCCGTCGACACCGCCGAGGCCACCGAGGCCAAGCCCAGGGTCCGCCGGGCCCGTAAGGCCACGGCCTCCGCGGAGTCCACGGAGGGCTGACGCGCTCCCGTTCGACGGCCCGGTCCCCGTGCAGGGGGCCGGGCCGTCGGCGTGCTCCCGGGCGCGCGGCCGCGGTAAGCCCTCACCGGCTACCCTCACCCCGTGACCAGCCACCCCGCCTTTCCCCCACCTCCCGGCGCCCGCGCGTACAGGTTGCGCACGGCCCGGGGCGACTTCGCCGTCGTCGACTCGTCGCCGGAGCCGGGGACACGGGCCAGGGGTGTCGTCCTGATGCTGCCCGGGTTCACCGGGAGCAAGGAGGACTTCCGGCTGCTGCACGGGCCGCTCGCGGCGCGGGGATACCGGCTCGTCGCCGTGGACGGCCGCGGACAGCACGAGTCGGACGGCCCGGCGGACGACGAATCCGCCTACGCACAGCCGGAGTTGGCCCGGGACGTGCTCGCGCAGGCCGAGGCGCTGGGCGTGCCCGTGCACCTCGTCGGGCACTCGCTCGGCGGACAGATCGCCCGTGCCGCCGTACTGCTCGACCACTCCCCCTTCCTGTCCTTCACCCTGATGTCGTCCGGCCCGGCGGAGATCTCCGTCTCCCAGCAGCAGCGGGTGAAGCTGCTGCGGGACGCGCTCGCCGTGCTGTCGATGGAAGAGGTGTGGGAGGCCATCCGGGCGATGGGACCGCCGGAGGAGGTCGGCGGGCCGGCCCGCGGCCTCGGTGACCAGGAACAGTTGCGCCGCCGCTGGTTGCGCAACCGGCCGGCCCAACTGCTCGCGACAGGACGCCAGTTGTGCACCGCGCCGGACCGCGTCGCCGAACTCGCCGCGGTGCCGCTGCCGTTCCACGTCCTGTCGGGCGAGCGCGACGACACCTGGCCGGTGGCGCTCCTCGACGACATGGCCGTACGGCTGGGCGCGCACCGCACGGTCGTCGCGGGGGCCGAGCACTCCCCCAACGCGGACCAGCCCGAGCCGACGGCCCGGGCCCTCGCCGACTTCTGGGACTGCACGGGCACGGCCTGACACCCCGGGCGGCCCGGCAGCCCGACAGCCTGGCGGGCGGCAGCCGACAGCCGGATGGCTGACAACCGGAGGGCCCCACAGCCCACCGGCCCCGCACCCCGGCCGGCCCCGGCCCTCACCGCCAAGCCAAGCCGCTATGGACCCGCCCCCGACCGGCCCTAGTACTGCGTCTGCAGGTGGTCCCAGAAGCCGTCGCGCAGGGCCCGTCGCAGGTCCGCCTGTCCGCGCAGCGAGTACTGCAGCAGGCCCTCCGCCTCCACGAGCAGGTCCTGGTCGACCGAGCCCGGCAGATAGGGGTGCCCGGGCAGCAGTTCCACCAGTGAGTCCCGGCCCCGCGCCGCCAGCCACTTCGCCGAGATCTGCGCGCCGACGAACCGCACGTCCTCACGGCTGGGCCGCCCCGCGCTCGTCTCGTGGACCGGGGCCGTGCGGCGGGAGACGTAGGGCTTGAAGAAGTCCAGGTCGAGCGTGCGCTGGCTGTCGACCTCCCACAGCAGCGGTTCGGCCTGGTTACGGCCCTCCGGTGCCTCGATGCCCCAGAGGTGGACGCGGGCGCCGTAGCCCTGGGCCGCCTCCACCGCCGAGACCAGGTCCTCGTCACCGCCGAGCAGGGCCGCGTCGCTGATGGCGCGGTGGCGGGCGAGCGACTCCAGGTCGGTGCGGATGAGGGAGTCGACGCCCTTCTGCTGGTTGTTGGCATTGAGGTTGCCCAGCCGTACCTTCACGTCGGGCAGCTCCGCGATGGACTGCTGTTCCGCCGTGTGGATCCGCCGACGGGCGCCGTCGTACCAGTAGACCCGCAGCAGCCGGCTGTCCGCGAAGATCGTGCGGGCCCGGTCGATGAGCGCGTCGATCAGGCCCTCGGCGTCCAGGTCGAAGGCGCGGCGGTCCTCCGTCCCGGCCACCAGGCGCCCCGCGGCCGCGTACAGATACCCCGCGTCGACGAAGATCGCGTGGGTCGAGGGCGTCTTCGCCACCTCGGCGAGCATGCGCTGGAGCAGCTCGTTGGTGCGGTCGATGCGGGCGCTGAGGTCCGCGAGGTCGTCGTTCATCACCTCCATTGTCCCGGCGGTCACGCTGCGAACACAACCGGTCCCGGTCGGTCCCGTAACGACACTCTTACGACTCAGTAATTAGCCGTTCGAAAAATTTCCTTAGCGTAGGGAATGTTTGACCCGGGCAGCACTGTTGACCCATACGGAACACCGAGCACCGCAGCCGGTGGGCCGCCACTCAAGTAGTTCTCCTCAGGAGGATGACCAGACGAAGGGAGAAGCCCTTGCGCTTCGAAATCATGCGACTCGACGACGTGGACGGCACGCCTGTGGACACGACCGTCGTGGACGCCGCCTCCGTCAATCGCATCGTGCAGCAGGCCGCCGCCATCGGGCAGCGCCTGTGGATCCGCCCGGCCGAGACCACGGCCTCATAACGCGCACGCTCTCCCCATCGCGCAGCCCCCGCCCCGGCATCGGCCGAGCGGGGGCTGCGCTGCTTCCGGCCACGCGGAACGGGCCGCGTACCGGCCGAGGGGCACATCGACACGGTGGCCATCGGCGGTCCGCTGCACGACTGGCGGGGCGAGCCCACCCGGCAGGCCGTCGCCGGCGGCCGGCCTCAGCTCCCCCGGACGACCTGCGTGACGCCGTTGATGATCTGCTGCACGGCGATCGCGGAGAGCATCATGCCGGCGAGCCGCGTCACCAGGACCACGCCGCCGTCCTTGATGATCCGGATGATCACCAGCGAGTAGCGCATCACCAGCCACAGCACGACGTGGATGGCGAGGATCGCCGTCCACACGGACACCTGCGCGGTGACGGTGTGGGCCTTCTGCACGGCGAGGATGACCGACACGATGGCGCCCGGCCCGGCCAGCAGCGGCATGCCCAGCGGCACCAGCGCGACGTTGACGTCCTTGGTCTGCTTCGGCTCGTCGTTCTTCCCGGTGAGCAGGTCGAGCGCGATCAGCAGGAGCAGCAGCCCGCCCGCGATCATCAGCGCGGGCACGGAGACGTGCAGATAGTTCAGGATCTGGTGCCCGAGCAGCCCGAACACGGCGATCACGCCGCCGGCGACACAGACGGCCTGGAAGGCCATCCGCTTCTGCACCTTCCCGGGCCGCCCGGCGGTGAGGGCGAGGAAGATCGGGGTGATCCCCGGGGGGTCCATGATGACGAAGAGGGTGAGGAAGAGGGAGCCGAAGACGGCGAGGTCGAACATGAGCGTGATGGCCTTGCGAGTGTCGAGGGACGAGCGCCGACCCTGCTGTGGGCAGGCGTCCGCGGCGGAACAGGCGGGCAGGGCGCACAGCGGCGCCGCGTGCCGGAAAGGGGAACGGGAACGGGAACGAGGGAGAGGGCTCAGGCGGCTCCGCCGGCCCCCGGCACCGGAAACGCGCCGAACGCCCGCCGCGTGATCTCCCCGTACACCTCGGGATCCGTCGTGTACTCCCCGAGCACGCAGCTCTTGCGGCTGCCGTGGTAGTCCGAGGACCCGGTCACGAGCAGTCCGAGCTCCTTGGCCAGCCCTCGCAGCCGCGCCCGCGTGGGGGCGTCGTGGTCCATGTGGTCGACCTCGATGCCGTCCAGCCCGGCCGCCGCCATCTCGGCGATCGCGCTCTCCGGCACGGTCCGCCCCCGCTTGCTGGCGCCGGGATGCGCGAACACGGCGACTCCGCCCGCGCCCTTGATCAGCCGGATCGCCTCGAACGGATCGGTCTCGTGCTTCGCGACGAAGACCCGGCCGCCGTCGGCCAGCCAGTCCTGGGTGAAGGCGTCGTTCACGGTCGGCACGACACCCAGCTCCACGAGCGCGCTCGCCACGTGCGGCCGCCCGACGGACCCGTCACCGGCGATCCGGGCCACCTGCTCCCAGGTCACGGGCACGCCCAGCTCCTGGAGCTTGGCGATCATGCCCTGGGCCCGGGGCACCCGGTCGTCGCGCACCAGTTCCCGCTCGGCGAGCAGCTCCGGCTCCTCCGCGTCGAACAGGTAGGCCAGCATGTGCATGCTGATGCCGTCCAGCCGGCAGGACAGCTCGGCCCCGGTGACCAGTGTCAGCCCGGACGGCAGCGCGGCGATCGCCTCGGCGTGCCCGCGGGTGGTGTCGTGGTCGGTGAGGGCGACGACGTCCAGTCCGGCCGCCGCGGCCTTGCGCACCAGCTCGGCCGGCGTGTCCGTACCGTCGGAGGCGGTGGAGTGGGTGTGCAGGTCGATACGCACGACACGGACTCCAGACACGGACGGGACGGACAGGGCTGCTCAAGGATAACCGGACTTTCGACGCCCACTGTCACACCCGAAACCGCCCCGCACCCCCTACAGCCACCCGCCCCGCACCCCCGGCGGACGCCCCGCTACGGCGCCAGCAGCCGCGGCGACAGAGCGCCGCACGGCACCAGCTCGACCTCGGCCCCGGCCTCCCGCAGGTCCGCCAGCACGAGTTCGTCGTACATCAGCAGCCCCGACTGCTCCGGCCACACCACGGCCCACAGCCACATGCCCAGCGCCTCGCCGGCGAAGACGGCCCGGTCACCGGGCGCCCCGGAGACATGCCACAGCGGTGTCGGCCGCCCCGCCGCCAGCACCTTCGCCTGAGCGGGTTTCCCGACGTCCATGTACGGCCCCGGGTCGGGACCGTCCATGCCCGCGTACCGCGCCCCGAGTCCGACGCCGAGCTCCTCGGCGACGAGGATCAGCTCCCCCATCCCGCCGAGCGGCCCGGGGCCCGTGCAGGCGACGGCCGTCGCACGGCCGCCCGTGCGGTCGTCCCCCGCGCAGGCCACGCCGGTGAACAGCCAGCCCACCGGCAGCGGCCAGGGCATCCACACGGGCACCTTGGCCCGGTGCACCACGACGTTGAGGGCGTCGACGCTGGGCGGTATCACGGGCTGCACCGGATGGACGGTGCCGTGCACATCGCATTGCCACGAGTCGGAGAAGAGGCCGGGAGCCCTGACCCGGCCACCACACTTCGGGCAACTGGGTTCGCCCCTCATAGGGCCCCACGGTCCTACCCTCGCACCGCCGCGTCAAGGACGATCACCCATCCGGGCGGAACCTTCACCTGCCAAAATAGATGTAATTTGCATTAATTAGAGAGGCTAACTTACTATGTGCATACACCAACTGATTCTGTCTCGGGAAAGGGAGCACGCATGGACCCCTTCGACGCCGGAGCGGGCGGCCTCCTGAAGCAGCCCACGTCCGTGTGGGCGACCGCGGGGGCGTCGGTCGTCGCCTTCATGGGCATCGGGCTCGTCGACCCGATCCTGCCGTCCATCGCCCGGGGCCTGGACGCCACGGCCGGACAGGTCTCCCTGCTCTTCACCTCCTACTTCCTGATCACCGCCGTCGCGATGCTGGTGACCGGGTTCGTCTCCAGCCGCATCGGCGGCCGCAAGACCCTGCTGCTGGGCCTGGCGTTCGTGGTCGTCTTCGCGGGACTGTCCGGCACGTCCGGGTCGGTGGGGGAGCTGGTCGGGTTCCGGGCGGGCTGGGGCCTGGGCAACGCGCTCTTCGTCTCCACCGCCCTCGCCGTGATCGTCGGCGCGGCGGCCGGCGGCAGCGCCGCGGCGATCCTGCTCTACGAGTCGGCCCTCGGCCTCGGCATGGCGTGCGGCCCGCTGGTGGGTGCCCTGCTCGGCGACGCCAGCTGGCGCTACCCGTTCTTCGGCACCGCGTTCCTGATGGCGGTCGGCTTCCTGTGCATCGCGGTGTTCCTGAAGGAACAGCCGAAGCCGGCCCGCAAGACCTCACTGCTGGACCCGGTCAAGGCCCTCGGCCACGGCGGCCTGGCCTCCGCGGCGGTCTCGGCCTTCTTCTACAACTACACGTTCTTCACCGTGCTGGCCTTCACGCCGTTCGTGCTGGACATGAGCCCGTACCGGTCGGGGGCGGTGTTCTTCGCCTGGGGCGTGCTGCTCGCCGTGTTCTCGGTGATCGTGGCGCCGCGGCTGCAGCAGCGGTTCGGGTCGCTGAAGGTGCTCGGCGGCTCGCTGGTGCTGCTCGCGGCCGACGTGCTGGTGCTCGGCTACGGCTCCCACACCACGGCCGTCGTCTGCACGGTCCTGTCCGGCGCCCTCATCGGCGTGAACAACACCGTCTACACCGAGCTGGCCCTCGGCGTCTCGGACGCGCCCCGGCCCGTGGCGAGCGCCGGGTACAACTTCGTCCGCTGGTTCGCCGCGGCGGCCGCTCCCTACTTCGCGCCGAAGATCGAGGAGTGGACCGACGTCCACGTCCCGTTCGTCGTGGCGGCCGTCACCGCGGTCGTGGGCGCGCTCGTGGTCGTCGTCCGGCGCAAGGCGCTCACCCTCCCCCACGCTCTCGACTCCGCTCGCGCAGGGGGGACCCCCGCCGCCGAGGAGCCCCGGCCCCGGCACGCGACCGAGGACGGCGTCACCGTCTTCGCCAACTGACGCTTCCCGGCCAGAGGTTGGTGAGCTTGCTCACTCGAGCGGCACGGACTTCCGGGACGGGTCCCTGAGGTCCGTGCCGTGGTTCAGCCACCGCTCCCGCAGCGCCTGCGCGCCGTGCACCCGCTTCCAGGCGGCCTCGTTCGGCGTCATCGGCAGCAGCGGCAGGAACCGGACCGGGTCGAGGGGTTCGTCGAGCTCCAGGTCCTCGACCAGGCCGCCCGGCTCCGCGACCAGGACCGAGGTGAAAGCGGCGCCGGGCCACAGCGGCTCACCGACGTCGAGGGAGGCGCCGGGCGCCACGACCAACCCCTCCACCTGCGGCGACGCGGCCAGCACGGCGAGCGGCCGGAGCACCTTGCCGGTGTCGGCGCGACCGGCGCGGACCGAGAGGACCAGCTCCGCGCGCGGGCCCTTCACGGGGTCGGCGACCACCGCCGTCGGGTCCGTCATGGGGTGCGCGGACATGCCGAGCGTGGCGTAGCGGACGATGTCGCCCTCCTGGAAGCGGAGCACCTCGATGCGGTCCGTGCCCAGGAAGGTGACGGCCGCGCGCGCGTCCGGTTCGCCCAGCGCCGTACGCAACCGGGCCTCGACCAGAGGAAGAACATCTGCCATGCGGCGAGCATAGAACTCGTCAGTAGCGGGCAAACAAGCGCCTTGACACGTCGGGCGGCTGCTACTCTTGCCCGGTGGTTCGGGGCAGCACGCAGAAGCGTCGCGATCAAGCCCCGACGCCGAAGGAACTCCCTTACGAGGGACCGGCCGGAGGAGGTGGGACTGCAATGGATCGAAGTCGACCGTGCAGTAGCACCACGCTCTTCCCGCCGCTGACGTAGCTGTTCTGGCTCTGGCTGGTCGCCACCTCTCGCACTCGCTTCACGCGGAAGAGCGCTTCGTTTCGCTTTGCCTGATCTGCCTCAGTAGCTGAATCAGTAACGAGACTCGCCACCGCGACGGTGCGGTGCTCCCCGCTTTGTGGACGTGCCAAACATCCTCAGCCCAACGTCCTCATTCCGGGTGGTTCCACCTGTCGGGTCCGGCGCCTTTTCGTTGCCTGTCGCGAAGGAGCCCGCCATGTCGATGATCCGCGACCTGCGTGCCGTCGTCCGTCCGTCCCGCGTGTCGCTGCGCAAGGACAGCGGTCCGTACGACGCCACCCGCAGCCCCGCGGCGACCTCCGCCGTCGTGGACTGCGCCGTCTACCGCCACGGCCGCCGCGTCGAGACCGACGCCCCGCTGAGCCCGCACGAGGCGGTGCGCGTGGCGCGCCGCGACGGGGGCTTCGTGTGGATCGGCCTGCACGAGCCGACGGAGGCCGAATTCGCCGGAATCGCCCGCGAGTTCGGGCTGCACCCGCTGGCCGTGGAGGACGCCGTCCAGGCCCACCAGCGGCCCAAGCTGGAGCGCTACGACGACTCCCTCTTCACGGTCTTCAAGACCATCCACTACGTGGAGCACGACCGGCTCGACGCCAACAGCGAGGTCGTCGAGTCCGGTGAGGTCATGTGCTTCACCGGCCGGGACTTCTTCATCACCGTCCGGCACGGTGGCAAGGGTTCGCTGCGGACCCTGCGGCACCGTCTGCAGGACGACCCCGAGCTGCTGGCCAAGGGCCCCTCGGCCGTGCTGCACGCCATCGCCGACCATGTCGTCGACGGCTACATCGCGGTCGCCGACGCGGTGCAGGACGACATCGACGAGGTGGAGACCGACGTCTTCTCCCCCGGCCGCAAGGGCTCGCCGCGCGGTTCGGACGCCGGCCGGATCTACCAACTCAAGCGCGAGGTGCTGGAGTTCAAGCGGGCCGTGTCCCCGCTGATGCGGCCCATGCAGCTGCTGAGCGAGCGGCCGATGCGGCTGATCGACCCGGACATCCAGAAGTACTTCCGGGACGTCGCCGACCACCTGGCCCGGGTCCAGGAGCAGGTCCTCGGCTTCGACGAGCTGCTCAACTCCATCCTCCAGGCCAACCTCGCCCAGGCCTCGGTGGCGCAGAACGAGGACATGCGGAAGATCACCTCCTGGGCCGCGATCATCGCCGTGCCGACGATGGTGTGCGGGGTGTACGGCATGAACTTCGACCACATGCCGGAGCTGCACTGGCGGTACGGCTACCCGGCGATCATGGGCATCACGGTGGTCATCTGCCTGGGCATCCACCGCACGCTCAAGCGGAACGGCTGGCTGTGAACGGCGTGGCTAGGCTGGCCCCCATGACAAGCGAGCTGCTCGGCCAGGCCCTCGTCGAGGAGGCCACGAAGAAGTCCGGCCTCATCTGGGTCCAGGGCCCCGACGGCCCGGCGCGCGCCCTGTGGCACGTGTGGCACGAGGGCGGGGCGTGCCTGGTCGGCGACGGGCCCGGCGAGCAGCCGCTGCCGGGCCTGGCCGACGGGGCCGAGGCCCGGGTGACGGTCCGCAGCAAGGACAAGGGCGGCCGGCTGGTGACCTGGTCGGCGCGGGTCGTGCAGCTCGCGCCGGGCTCCGAGGCCTGGGCGGCGGCGGTCGGCGAGCTCAAGGGCAAGCGGCTGAACGCGCCCGACGGCGAGGCCGTGACCGACCGCTGGGCCCGCGAGTGCCGGGTGCTGCGCCTGGAGCCGACCGGGGCGACGGCACCGCTGCCGGACGGCTCCCTGGCCGAGCCTCCGCTGCCGTCCCCGGCGCTCACCCGCCGGCCGGCCCCGGCGGGCCTGCCCCGCCTGCTGCTGAAGAAGAAGCGCAGACGCAGCTGAGGGCCCGGGCCGTGCGGAACACGACCTAGGCCGTGTCCGTAAAGTCCCGCCTGCCCCGCGACGCCTGGCACGCACTCTCGCCGCACCGAGCGAAGCCCCAAGTACATCCAGTACGCGGGACTCCGCCCGGCGCGCCGAGAGCACGCACCAGACGCCGCAGAGCCCGCCCTCCGGGCGGACGACGGGACTTTACGGACACGACCTAGGACGCCGGCAGCTGTTGCCCGTAGTCGACCGTCTCGTTCTTCTCCGGCTCCCGGAGGGCGAAGTCCTCGCCCCAGGCGGAGAACGTGAGCGTACCCGCCCCGCCCGCCCGCTCCAGGCGCAGCGGATACGGCTTGCCCTCCAGGGAGACCTCCAGGGTGCCGCCGGAGCCCTTGTCGCCGGTGATGCGGATGGTGCGCACCCCCGCCTGCTCGTCGTGCCCGTCCGTGGCGAGCGCGCCGTGCAGGGTCAGCAGACCGTCGAGGAGGAGAGCCTTGTCCGTGAAACCGCTGAACTTCTTGTACGAGGGGTCGCCCTGCGGCACCTTCACGAACTTTCCGTCCAGCTTGGAGGCGGCCGCCGCGTCCGCCGCGCCCTCGCCCTGGTCGCCGCCGTGACTCCAGAAGTCCGCGCCGGCCTTGACGAAGAGCTCCTCGCCGACGCGCAGCAGCTCGAAGGTCGTGCCCTTGGTGGTGACCGAGCCGTCGCCGCCGTCGTCCTTCAGGCGCATGTCGAGCGCGTAGGTCCGTCCGCCGCTGACGACGCTGCCGTGCACCCGGACCGCGCCGGCGTTCTCGGCGGCCGCGCGGGTCTTGCTCTGGATCTTGGCGGCGGGCAGTCTGCCCACCCCGTTGGTGCCCTCGTTCGGATCTTCCTCCCCGCAGCCCGTGAGCACCGTTCCCGTCACGAGCAGCGCGCACGTCGCGAGGGCGAGTGCGGCTCCGCGGCTACGGCTCTGGCGAATCGGCGTCACAGGTGGGGCTGCCTCTCTGACGAAAGACCTGAACGACGTACCGCAGGGTACCGGGGACGTGCGGGCTGGTCGGAGCCGGTCCGTCCGGACCGCCCGCCGACGCGGTCCCGATGGGGACGGGCTAGCCTGAAGCCCATCCGAGCGGGCAATTCGGAAGAGACAGCTACAAAGACAGGCACGACGTCAGGCAGTCCCACAGGCATCAGGAACCACCCCGTACGCAAAGGAGCCGCGGCCATGGCAGCGGGCGCCCCCCGGATCTTCGTCTCACACCTCTCCGGCATCGCCGTCTTCGACCCCGCCGGCGATCAGGTGGGCCGTGTCCGCGATCTCGTCGTCATGCTGCGGGTGGGCCAGCGTCCCCCGAGGCTGCTCGGTCTCGTCGTCGAACTCGCCACCCGCCGCCGCATCTTCCTGCCCATGACCCGGGTCACGGCCATCCAGTCCGGTCAGGTCATCACCACCGGCGTCCTCAACGTGCGGCGCTTCGAGCAGCGGCCCACCGAGCGGCTGGTCTTCGGGGAGCTGCTGGACCGGCGCGTGACGCTCACCGAGACCGGCGAGGAGGTCACCGTCCTGGACCTGTCGGTGCATCAGCTGCCGGCCCGGCGGGAGTGGGAGATCGACCGGGTCTTCGTCCGCAAGGGCAGGAAGGGCGGCGCGTTCCGGCGGGCCAAGGGCGAGGCGCTGACCGTGGAGTGGACCGCCGTCACCGGTTTCTCCCTGGAGGAGCAGGGGCAGGGCGCGGAGAACCTGCTCGCCACGTTCGAGCAGCTGCGCCCGGCCGACCTGGCCAACGTCCTGCACCACCTCTCCCCCAAGCGCCGCGCCGAGGTCGCCGCCGCCCTGGACGACGACCGGCTGGCCGACGTCCTGGAGGAGCTGCCGGAGGACGACCAGATCGAGATCCTCGGCAAGCTGAAGCAGGAGCGCGCCGCCGACGTCCTGGAGGCCATGGACCCGGACGACGCCGCCGACCTGCTGAGTGAGCTGCCGACGGACGAGCAGGAGCGGCTGCTGAGCCTGATGCAGCCGGGCGACGCGGCCGACATGCGGCGCCTGATGTCCTACGAGGAGCGCACGGCGGGCGGTCTGATGACCACCGAGCCGATCGTGCTGCGCCCCGACGCCACGGTCGCCGACGCCCTGGCGCGCGTGCGCAACCCCGACCTGTCCCCCGCCCTGGCCGCGCAGATCTATGTCTGCCGGCCGCCCGACGAGACCCCGACCGGTAAGTACCTCGGCACGGTCCACTTCCAGCGGCTGCTGCGCGAGCCACCGCCCTCGCTGGTCAGCTCGATCGTGGACAGCGATCTGCAGCCGCTCGACCCGGAGGCGGACCTGCCGGCCATCGCGGGCTTCTTCGCGACGTACGACATGGTCGCGGCGCCCGTGGTCGACGAGGCCGGGTCGCTGCTGGGCGCGGTGACCGTGGACGACGTCCTCGACCACATGCTCCCGGACGACTGGCGGGAGACGGAGTTCCACCTGGACGAGGAGGAGGTGGCCACCGATGGTTCCTGAGCGCGAGAGCCGCGACCGCGCGCCGGCCGGTGCCACGGCCGCCTCCCGGCCGCGCACCGCCCGCCTCGACCAGCCGGGTGTGCCCAGGCGCCGGTTCCTGCCCGAGTACGACCCGGACGCCTTCGGACGGCTGTCGGAACGCATCGCGCGCTTCCTCGGCACCGGGCGGTTCCTGGTCTGGATGACGGCCGCCATCATCCTGTGGGTCGCCTGGAACACCCTCGCCCCGCGCGATCTGCGTTTCGACGAGTACCCGTTCATCTTCCTGACCCTGATGCTGTCGCTCCAGGCCTCCTACGCCGCCCCGCTGATCCTGCTCGCGCAGAACCGGCAGGACGACCGCGACCGGGTCAACCTGGAGCAGGACCGCAAGCAGAACGAGCGGTCGATCGCCGACACCGAGTACCTGACCCGCGAGGTCGCCGCCCTGCGCATCGGCCTGGGCGAGGTCGCCACCCGCGACTGGATCCGCTCCGAGCTGCAGGACATGCTCAAGGAGCTGGAGGAACGGCAGAACGGCCACCGCCACGACACGGTCGTGTTCCCGGCGGAACGGTCGGGGGGACGTGACGCAGACGACCGCTGACGGCCTTTCCTACGGGCCGGTACGGCGCCGTACCATCGTCCTTATGGCTACGGAAGACGCGGTGCGCGAGGCACTGGCGACGGTGAACGACCCCGAGATCAACCGGCCCATCACGGAGCTCGGGATGGTCAAGTCGGTGGAGATCGGCGCGGACGGGGCGGTCGCGGTCACCGTGTACCTGACGGTCTCCGGCTGCCCCATGCGCGACACGATCACGCAGCGCGTGACCGACGCCGTCTCGCGGGTCGAGGGCGTCACCCGCGTCGACGTGACGCTCGACGTCATGAGCGACGAGCAGCGCAAGGAGCTGGCGAGCGCGCTGCGCGGCGGCCAGACCGAGCGCGAGGTCCCCTTCGCCAAGCCGGGCAGCCTCACCCGGGTCTACGCGGTGGCCTCCGGCAAGGGCGGCGTCGGCAAGTCCTCGGTGACGGTCAACCTGGCGGCGGCGATGGCGGCCGACGGGCTGAAGGTCGGTGTCGTGGACGCCGACATCTACGGCCACTCCGTGCCGCGCATGCTGGGCGCCGACGGCCGTCCCACCCAGGTCGAGAACATGATCATGCCGCCGTCGGCGCACGGCGTGAAGGTCATCTCCATCGGCATGTTCACCCCGGGCAACGCCCCGGTGGTCTGGCGCGGCCCGATGCTCCACCGCGCCCTGCAGCAGTTCCTGGCGGACGTGTACTGGGGCGACCTGGACGTCCTGCTGCTGGACCTGCCGCCCGGCACCGGCGACATCGCGATCTCCGTCGCCCAGCTCGTCCCGAACGCCGAGATCCTGGTGGTCACGACGCCTCAGCAGGCGGCGGCCGAGGTCGCCGAGCGCGCGGGCTCCATCGCCGTGCAGACCCACCAGAAGATCGTGGGCGTGGTGGAGAACATGTCCGGCCTGCCCTGCCCGCACTGCGGCGAGATGGTCGACGTGTTCGGCACGGGCGGCGGCCAGCTCGTCGCGGACGGCCTGACCCGCACGACCGGCGCGAACGTCCCGGTCCTCGGCAACATCCCCATCGACGTCCGTCTGCGCGAGGGCGGCGACGAGGGCAAGCCGGTCGTCCTGACGGACCCGGACTCCCCGGCCGGCTCGGCCCTCCGCGTGATCGCCGGCAAGCTCGGCGGCCGCCAGCGGGGCCTGTCGGGCCTGTCCCTGGGCATCACCCCGCGGAACAAGTTCTAGCTCGAAACGCCCCGGGGGCAGCCCCCGCGGGGGCGCGGGGAACTGCGCGAGCCACCAGATCGCACCCGCAGCCGCCCGCGCGGCGCTGCCCCACGGCGAAGGGGCGCCGAAAACCCGGCGCCCCGCAGGCCTCACGCGTACGAGGCGATGTCCTTCACCACGGCGAAGCCGAGCCCGTAGGCACTCATGCCCCTGCCGTACGCCCCGACGTGCACCCCGGCCGCCGTGGATCCGGCGAGCACCCAGCCGAACTCCGACTCCCGGTAGTGGAACGCCGTCGGCACCCCGTCCACGGGAAGCGACAGCGTCGACCAGTCGGGCCCGTCGAGGTCGTCGGCCAGCACCCAGGCCGTCTCGGTCTGCTGCTCCAGCCAGTCGTCCCGCAGTGCGTGGTCCATCTGCCCGGGCCAGGTGAAGGACAGCAGCCCCACACCGGCGAGCCACGCCGCGGACGACACGGACGTGGCCTCCAGCAGCCCCGTGCCGTCGGCGCTGCGCCGTGACGGGTGCGCCGCCACGGTCACCACGACCGCGAACTTCTCCTTGGACTCCTGGTCGCCCCCGGCGGCGTGCTCGTTGCGCACCGTGGGCTCGTCGCCGTGCCCGATCGACCCGTGTTCGACGGCCCCGTCGGCCGTCGTGCCGACCTGCATCAGCCAGCGCGGCCCCGTGAAGGCCTCGTCGAGGCCGTACCACGGGAAGGGCGCGCGCAGGTAGCCGTCGACCGTACGCCGGGCGGAGGGGACCTGCTGTCCGCCCTCCGCGGCCGGCGCCTGCGCGACTGCCCCACTCGTCGTCTCCATGTGCCCGAGCCCTCCTCGCTCTCGTCGGACCGGACGGCCCGCCCCCCTTCGGGCGTACTCGTCCGGTCCGCACAACAACTCGGCAGCATAGCCACACCGCCGCGAGCAGCAGGGAAACCGCCCGGCGCGTGGGCCGCACGGGCGTCTCGTTCAGGCCGTACACAGCCCGACCGGAGTATGAAACGCGTCACGCGCGCCGGGGCGCGGCGCCCCGGCGCGGTCGCTCAGGTGGCGTCCGCGTCGAAGGGCGGACGGTCGTCCCGGTCGGGCGTCTCGGGCTTCTTCGTCATGTCGATACGGCCGCCGGACGCGCCGGCGGACGAGGAGGACGCGTCGGAGTCACGGCCGTGGACGGCGTCGGTGACCTCGGCCATCTCCTTCTTCAGGTCGAAGCCGTTGCGGATCTCCTTGAGCCCCAGGTCCTCGTTGTCCAGCTGCTTGCGGATGAACGTCTTGGGGTTCAGGTCCTCGAACTCGAAGTCCTTGAACTCGGGGCCCAGTTCCTCGCGGATGTCGTTCTTCGCGCTCTCCGAGAACTCACGGATCTTCCGGATCGTGCGGGTCACGTCCTGGATGACCTTGGGGAGCTTGTCCGGACCGAAGACGAGCACGGCAAGGACGATGAGCGTCACCAGCTCGAGCGGTCCTATGTCATTGAACACCTGAAGCTCCTTGCGATGTCCTCGGTCCTCGGCCCTCGGTGGTCGTGCGGGTCTTGCCGTGGTCCGGGCCGGCTCCACGGTACCCGGCGATCCTGTCCGACCGGTACTGTCCCGAGACCTCTGCGTACGGGGAGTGGGAGCGCTTTCCCCGTTGTTCGCCCGATGGGTCCCGTGCGGGACCCGGTGGGACGTCTTCGTACGTGCCGGACCTCATGTGCCTCAGCCGCCGGAGGATCCGAGGACGAGCGAGACGGTCCGCTCCTTGCCGCCCCGCTCCACGGTCAGCTCCAGCCGGTCGCCGGGGCGGTGCGCCCGGGTCTTCACGATGAGTTCCTCGCCCGAGTGGATCCGCCGCCCGTCGACCTCCGTGATGACGTCGCCCGCCTTGATGCCGGCCCGGGCGCCCGGGCCGCCCGCGGTGACCGGCGGGCCGCCCTCGCCGCCCTCCGTGTCCACGCGTGCGCCGTCGCCGGTGAAGTCCATGTCGAGCGTGATGCCGATGACCGGGTGGGTCGCCTTCCCGGTGTTGATCAGCTCCTCGGCGACCCGCTTGCCCTGGTTGATGGGTATGGCGAACCCGAGGCCTATCGATCCCGACTGGCCGCTGTCCGGGTCGGAGCCGCTGTCCGCCGAGCGGATGGCCGAGTTGATGCCGATCACCCGGGCCCTGGAGTCGAGCAGGGGACCGCCGGAGTTGCCGGGGTTGATCGGCGCGTCGGTCTGCAGCGCGTCGACGTACGACACGTCGCTGCCGTCGCCCTTCTCGCCGCCGGCCGTGATGGGCCGCTGCTTGGCGCTGATGATGCCGGAGGTGACGGTGCCGGCCAGGTCGAAGGGCGCGCCGATGGCCACGACCGGGTCGCCGACCTGCACGCTGTCCGAGTTGCCAAGGGGCAGCGGGGTGAGGCCGCTGACGCCCTTCACCTTCACGACGGCCAGGTCGTAGCCGCTGTCCCGGCCGACGAGCTCGGCCTCGGCGGTCTCGCCGCCGTTGAAGGTGACCGTGATCTCGCCGTTGGTTCCGGCGGGCCGGACGACGTGGTTGTTGGTCAGGATGTGGCCGCGGGTGTCGAGCACGAAGCCGGTGCCGGTGCCCTGCTCACCGGAGCCGCTCACATGCAGCGTGACCACGCTGGGCAGGGCCCGGCCGGCGATCCCCGCGACGCTGTCCGCGTCCCGTCCGGCGGCCTCCTTCCCGGCCTGCGGCAACTCCACGGTCCCCACACCGCCGTTGCGCTCCAGGTACGTCCCCACGAGGCCGCCGATGCCGCCGGACACGAGCGCGAGCACGACGGCGCCCAGCACCAGCGTCTTCCTGCCCCGCCCGCGCCGCTGCCCGGAACCCGGGCCCGGCGCCCCGGTCTGCTGCAGGGGCCCGGCCTGCTGCAAGGGCCCTGGCGCCGCCCAGGGGTCATAGCGACGCCAGGGGTCGGGAGCGGGGGCCGGGGCGGCTGCGAGGGCAGGTGCGGGGATCGGGGCGGGCGCGGGGTCGAGGGTGCCTTGGGGCTGCGACGCCTGGGGCTGCGACGCCCGCTCCGGAATCGGCGCCGGGCCGCTGTGGGGCGGCGCGTACGGGGCTGACGCCGGGAGGGCTGACGTGGCGGTGTCTGCCGCCGGAACGGCCGACGCGGCGGCTCCTGGCGCCTGGAAGCCCGGCGACGGCGGCGTCATCGACGCACCGTGCGCGGCCGGAGCCCCCGGCGTGCCGGGCATGGGCATGGCCGGCGCCGGTGCCGCCACGCCGTGGGCCGGTGTCGCCGCCGGATGCTGAACGGGCGGTGCGGGCGCCCAGGGGCCCGGTTCGCCGTAGGGCGGGGTGCTGTAGGGGTCGGGGTCGTGCAGGGGCTTGCGAGCCTCCTGGGCGGGCACGGCAGGCACGGCAGGCCCGGACACCGCGACGGCGGACGAACCGCCCTCGGCCCCCGCACCAGCCGAAGCCGCAACGGCAGACGCATCGCCCTCGGCCCCCGCGCCGGCGGTCGCCGTCTGCGGGGCGTCCCCGGCTCTCTCGTCGGGTGCGCTCCGGTCCGTCGTCGGGGCGTCCGGGCGGCGCAGTTCGTAGTCGCCTGTCTCTTCGTCCCGCCGGGGTTCGGGACGGGCCAGCTCGAAGTCGCCCTCGGTGTCCGCGGAAGCCGCCGGGGTCTGGGCCCGGCCCCGCGCCTCGTCCGCCGCCGGGTCCGCCCCCTCAGGGTCCTGCGGTCGTGGACGGTTCCACCACTTCGCCTTCGTGGGCTTCCCCTCGTTCATGCTCTCCCCACAGCACAGCCGCGGCACGGCTCGTCAGCGGTGGCCGCAGTTCGTCGAATCGGCGCCCCGGCCCACCTCGGCCGCGGACACCACCCCCGGATTCAATCAGGTTCGCGGGCCGGTGCGCAGAGGCCGCTCAGCGGGCCGTGCGCGAGGAGGCGGTGGGCGAGGGGGACGCGGCGGCCTCCGGCAGCGGCACGGCGAGCAGGGGCGCCGTGAGCTCGGGGAGCGCCGACCAGGACGTGAGCACGGCCGGCGGGGCCGCCTGGAGCGGGCGTATCAGGGGGGACATGGCGGCGGCACCGGCCATCACCGGCGCGGTCAGCGCGTGGACGGCGCCGTGCCGGGCGGCGGAGGGCGGCGGTACACCGGGCAGCAGCGGCGCGGACACCTCGGTCGGGGCGACCGGGGTGTGACCGAGCAGGTTCTGCCCGTGCACCTGCCCGAGCAGCGGTCCGGCGCCGCGGCGGCGCTGGGAGTCGGGAGCGGTCGCGGCGCCCGTGCCCTGCGTGCGCATCGGCGTGACGTTGCTGCCCGTGCCCGAGCCGCCCCGGGCCTCCGTGTCGGCCGGGGTGCCCACGGTGACACCGCCCAGCGCGATCGCGGCCAGGGACACCGCCCCGGCGGCCACGAAGGCGAACCGCAGCCGCGAGGAGGAACGGTCCGGGTCGTGCCGGCCGACGTCGTGGATACGGAAGCCCCGGCCGCCCGAGGGCAGACCGCCGCGGCCGGAGGGGACACCGCGCTCACCCGCGGCGAGCCCGCGCCCCGCGGAGGGCGGCAGGGCCGGCAGGTGGGGGTGGGACGGGGCGTAGTCGAACTCGAACCGCTCGCCGCGCTTGGCCGGGAACGCACCGGACGAGCCGAACCGCCCCGGCAGCCCGCCGGGCAGCCCCGGGCCGCCCGGCGGCAGGTCACCGTCCGGGCCGCCGCCGGCGGGCAGTCCCTGCAGGCGGGCCAGGAAGCTCTCGGACGGGGGCGGCGGGGCCGCCTCCGCGAAGACGTTCTTCAGCCGGCGCTGGGCGTCCACCTCCGCCTTGCACTTCGGGCAGGTGGCCACATGCGCCAGTACGCGCTCGCGCGCGTCATGACCGAGCTCGCCGTCCACCAGGGCGGAGAGCCGGTCTCCCAGGTGCTGCTCTGCGAGGTGCCCCTCGGAAGCCTTGGGCCGTGATCCGCTCACGCGCTCGCGCCCCCTCCTCCCAGGGCGGGGACACGGGGCACGAAGGAGCGGCGCTCGGCGCGCGCCTCCGGCGAGCGGTGCGCCAGGGCCTTGCGCAGCTGGGAGCGGCCGCGGTGGATCCGCGAGCGGACCGTGCCGAGCTTGACGCCGAGGGTCGCGGCGATCTCCTCGTACGACAGTCCTTCGATGTCGCACAGGACGACCGCGGCGCGGAACTCGGGGGCGAGGGTGTCGAGGGCCTGCTGGACGTCCGCGTCGAAGTGCGCGTCGTTGAAGACCTGCTGGGGGGAGGGTTCCTTGCTGGGCAGCCGCTCGGCCGCGTCCTCCCCGAGCGCGTCGAAGCGGATGCGCTGCTTGCGGCGGACCATGTCCAGGAACAGGTTCGTGGTGATGCGGTGCAGCCAGCCCTCGAAGGTGCCCGGCGTGTACGTCGACAGGGAGCGGAAGACGCGGACGAAGACCTCCTGCGTGAGGTCCTCCGCGTCGTGCTGGTTACCGGTGAGGCGGTAGGCGAGCCGGTAGACCCGGCCGCTGTGCGTGCTGACGATCTCCTCCCACGTGGGCGGAGTCCACGCCTGCCCGTCCGCGTCGGTGGTGAAGGTCGCGGTCTGGGCGGAGCCAGCGGCGTGGCTGTGGTCAGCGGTGTCGTTCACGGATGTCGGCATGCCCGCCGATCCGAGGAAGCGCCGGAACACTCCCCCGCGATCCACAGGTGCAGCCGCACCTCCCCTGTCAGCTCTGGTGGTGTCCAGTGGAGCCCCTACCATAGCCACCTCGCCCGTTAGGACCGGATAAGCGGTTTTACGAGAATTTGATCTGGGCTGATACGCCTCGTACTGCTGCGTCGGCACTTGCTCGGCGTCCCGATCCACTGCCTGCCCCCCGTCCCGGCCCCCGCCTCTCGCTTGTCCCTTTAAACGACCGGTCCCATCTGCGGGTTCCCGAGCCCAACGGATACAGTCACGCCCAGGCATCCACGGGGACAGGAGAGGGTCATTACCGGCAACCGGCAGACGAGCTGGGCGTTCGCCGACGCCTATGTCGCCGAGGACGAAGCGCTGCACTGGGCCCGTGACCGGGCCCGCGAGGCAGGGCTGCGCTCGGTGTCGCCCGGCACGGGCGCCGCGCTGCGGTTGCTGGCCGCGTCCGTCGACGCGAAGGCCGTCGCCGAGATCGGCACCGGCTGCGGTGTCTCCGGGATCCACCTGCTGCACGGCATGCGGCCCGACGGTGTCCTGACGACCGTGGACCCCGAGCCGGAGCACCAGCAGTTCGCCCGCCAGGCCTTCCGCGCCTCCGGCTTCGCCAGCAACCGGGCGCGCTTCATTCCGGGCCGCGCCCTGGACGTGCTGCCCCGCCTCGCGGACGCCGGCTACGACCTGGTGTTCTGCGACGGCGACCGGCTGGAGGTCATGGACTATCTCGCTGAATCGTTGCGTCTGCTGCGGCCCGGCGGGCTCGTCGTCTTCGAGGGCGCCTTCGCCAACGGCCGCACGGTGGATTCCGGTCCGCAGCCCACCGAGGTGCTGCGGCTGCGGGAACTGCTGCGTGCGGTGCGCGAGAGCCAGGAGCTGGTGACGTCCCTGCTGCCGGTGGGCGACGGTCTGCTGTGCGCGGTGAAACGCTAGCCGGTCGCGACGTCAGCCCCGCGCGAGCCGGGGCAGGCGAAGGTCATCGGTGGGAAAACAGCCGCCCCGGCACCTCATGTGATGCCGGGGCAGCTGAAAGGGTATGGTCGCTTGCGCGTCAGCCGACGACCTTCTTGAGGGCATCGCCCAGGGCGTCGGCCTCGTCCGGGGTCAGCTCGACGACGAGTCGACCGCCGCCTTCGAGCGGAACGCGCATGACGATGCCCCGCCCCTCCTTGGTCACCTCGAGCGGGCCATCACCCGTCCGCGGCTTCATGGCCGCCATGCTCGTACCCCTTCCTGAAACCCAGCTCAGTCAAAGCCGACGGCCCTAGAAGGGCACACGTGCGGTTCCTTGTGGCAGGACACGCGACACCGGCATCGAACACATTGCTTCCCAGCCATTATCCCGCATCTCAGGACCCGATGACCAACATCAGTCGGCATCGCTTGGGCAACGCACGCGAGCAAAACCACTCAATTCGGCGATGAGGCTGCGATACTCCGCCCCCGTACACACGTCCGGCGAACGGATCCGGACGGGAATTCTTTGACGCAGGTCACACGTCCGCTCCGGTCCGGCGCCGGCGATCTCCGTCATGCTGTCCTGCAGACGGGGCGTACCGGCCGGTACGCCCCGGGCGGCGACACGGAGGGGATACGCCATGGCCGACACCGTGCTCTACGAGGTGAGCGACGGACTCGCGACGATCACGCTGAACCGCCCGGAGGCGATGAACGCGCTGAACGTGGCGGCCAAGGTCGCCCTGCGGGAGGCGGTCGAGTCCGCGGCGGGCGACCCCGCGGTGCGGGCGGTGCTGCTGACCGCCGCCGGTGACCGGGCGTTCTGCGTCGGGCAGGACCTCAAGGAGCACATCGGGCTGCTGGTGCAGGACCGTGAGTCCGGTTCGGGGCAGACGATGAGCACGGTGCGCGAGCACTACAACCCGATCGTGCGGGCGCTGGCCGGGGCGGCGAAGCCGGTCGTCGCCGCGGTGAACGGGGTCGCGGCCGGGGCGGGCTTCGGGTTCGCGCTCGCGGCGGACTACCGGATCGTGGCGGACACGGCGGCCTTCAACACGTCGTTCGCGGGGGTCGCCCTCACCGCGGACTCGGGGATCTCCTGGACGCTGCCGCGGGTGGTCGGACCGGGGCGCGCCGCCGACCTGCTGCTCTTCCCGCGCAACATCAGCGCGCAGGAGGCGTACGAGCTGGGTGTGGCGAACCGGCTGGTGCCGGCCGGGGAGCTGCGCGCGGAGGCCGAGAAGGTGGCGCGTGCGCTGGCCGAGGGGCCGACGGTGGCGTACGCGGCGTTGAAGGAGTCGGTGGCCTTCGGGCTGACGCACTCGCTGGAGGAGACGCTGGAAAAGGAGGACGAACTGCAGACGCGGGCCGGGTCCTCCGAGGACCACGCGATCGCGGTGCAGGCCTTCGTCCGCAAGGAGAAGCCGAAGTACCTGGGCCGGTGAGCCCGGGGGCGGCCGCGCCACCGGGGGCCGCGGGTGCCGGGTGGGCGCCGCGGCCCCGTCTACCGGGCGTTCCTCGCCAGGCACGCCTCCAGGTGATCGTCGACCAGGCCGCACGCCTGCATCAGGGCGTACGCCGTCGTCGGGCCGACGAAGCGGAGGCCGCGCTTCTTGAGGGCCTTGGACAGGGCCGTCGACTCCGGGGTGACCGGCGGGACGTCCGCGAGGGTCTTCGGGGCCGGGCGGCCGCCCGGGTCCGGGGCGTGGGACCAGATCAGGGCGTCCAGGTCGCCCGGGGACCAGTCGGCGAGCACGCGCGCGTTGGCGAGGGTCGCGTCGATCTTGGCGCGGTTGCGGATGATGCCCGCGTCGGCCAGGAGCCGCTCGCGGTCCGCGTCGGTGAAGGAGGCCACCGCCGCGATCTTGAAGTCGGCGAAGGCGGCCCGGAAGCCCGGCCGGCGGCGCAGGATCGTGATCCAGGACAGGCCGGACTGGAAGGCCTCCAGGCTGAGCCGCTCGAACAGCGCGTCGTCGCCGTGGACCACACGGCCCCACTCCTCGTCGTGGTACGCCACGTACTCGGGGGCGGACAGGGCCCAGGGGCAGCGCAGCCGGCCGTCCGGGCCCGCCAGGGCGGCGCCGTCGCTCACGGGCGGTCCTCCTGCCGCGGGGCGGGCTTGTCCGTGGACACCCGCTGCCCGCCCGACGGGGGCAGCGGGCCGTGGGACGACGCCGCGCGGGCGCCCGCCAGGGCCGACTCCAGGTCGGCGATCCGGGCGTCGCGTTCGGCGAGCTCGGCGCCCAGGCGGCTGAGGGCGTCGTCGACGTCGGCCATGCGGTAGCCGCGGGCGGCGAGCGGAAAGCGGAGGTCCTCCACGTCGGCGCGGCTGACCGGGCGGTCCGGGGGCAGCGGGTCCCGCAGTCGCTCGGGGGCGGCTTCGGGCAGCGGGCCGTTGTCACCGCCGCCCACCACCGCGAGGGTCACCGCGCCGACCACGACGGCGAGCGCGACGACCAGGAACAGGAACATAACCATCGCGGGGCCCCCACGGACGGACGGATCGGAGTGGCGTAGTGCTCCGAGTCGGATGTTGTCAGGCTCCGATCGTGCCATGCGACCACGACGGTTAGGGTCGCAGGCGGCGGAAGACGGGTCGTACCAGGAAAGGTCACAGCGGATGCTCAGGCTGGGCAAGCGGGAATTCGGGCCGCACGAACCGGTGATCATGGCGATCGTGAACCGGACCCCGGACTCCTTCTACGACCAGGGCGCCACCTTCCGCGACGAGCCGGCCCTGGCGCGCGTGGAGCGGGCGGTGGCCGAGGGGGCCGCGATCATCGACATCGGCGGGGTCAAGGCCGGGCCGGGCGAGGAGGTCACGGCCGAGGAGGAGGCCCGGCGCACGGTCGGGTTCGTGGCGGAGGTGCGGCGCCGGTTCCCGGACGTGATCATCAGCGTGGACACCTGGCGGGCCGAGGTCGGCGAGGCCGTGTGCGAGGCGGGGGCGGACCTGCTGAACGACGCGTGGGGCGGGGTCGACCCGGGGCTCGCGGAGGTCGCCGCGCGCCACGGGGCCGGGCTGGTGTGCACCCACGCCGGGGGCGCGCAGCCGCGGACCCGGCCGCACCGGGTCGCGTACGACGACGTCATGGCCGACATCCTGGACGTGACGGTCGGGCTGGCCGAGCGGGCGCTGGCCCTGGGCGTCCCGCGCGAGTCGATCATGATCGACCCCGGGCACGACTTCGGGAAGAACACCCGCCACAGTCTGGAGGCGACGCGGCGGCTGGACGAGATGGTCGCCACGGGGTGGCCGGTGCTGGTGTCGCTGTCCAACAAGGACTTCGTCGGGGAGACGCTGGACCGGCCCGTGAAGGAGCGGCTGGTGGGGACGCTGGCGACGACGGCCGTGTCCGCGTGGCTCGGGGCGCAGGTGTACCGGGTGCACGAGGTCGCCGAGACGCGGCAGGTGCTGGAGATGGTGGCGGCGATCGCGGGGCGTCGGGATCCTGCCGTCGCCCGGCGGGGGTTGGCCTAGGGCGTCGGACGGACAGGCCCTGGCCCTGGTACCAGGGGGCTGCGCCCCCTGGCCCACCGGCCTGTGGCCCTTCGCCGGCTCCTAGGCCGTGTCTGATAATTGATCTTGTGGTGGGTCGTGGTGAGCTGACGGATGCGGCGTGGGAGCGGATAGCGCCGCTGTTGCCGGGTGTTGAC